>CAZDWY010000133.1:0-2500 GCA_964509345.1 uncultured Alistipes sp. | reverse complement strand
ACCAAGATCTTGAAGAACGTCACGCCTTTAAAACCCTCATTCACGAATGCGCTCACGCTTTGTTGCATAATTTTTCTTTAGAAACGCTCACTTCTTATGAAGTCTTTTTATTGGATCGTCAAGACTTACGGGAAATTGAAGCGGAATCGGTAAGCTATGTCGTTTGCCAAGCTTTAGGAATTGATTGTAGCCAATACAGCTTTTCCTACATTGCTCGCTGGAAACAAGATGCCGAGTTTTTCGAACAGTCTTTAGAGCGTATTGCAAATACTGCTCAAAAAATGATTCAAAAACTTCTTGAATCGGAACAGGAGCCATTGCTTTTTCCTACCACTAACCGCTCTCAAAGCATGCTTTCCATATAAAAAAGACTAAGTTTAATATGGATAAGACTAAAATGAAAGATAAAAAATTTAGGTTTAAACGTATGGGATGACTTCTATAGAGCAGTGTTTTTAGCTGGAAATGTAGAGGTTATAAGTGACAAGATCCACGTAGCTCTAGGCTGAGAAGATATTGGAAAAAATGAAAAGACAAGAGTATAAAGGAGCCTTTGAAGCCAAACCAAAGATAAAGCATCTTGCTGAAGCTTTTAGTGGGCCCTAAAAGATAGAGAATTATTGAATTTCTTTAAACCATAATACTTACTTCAAATACAAAAAAGAAATGATACAAGAAATAGAAGAAAGGATGTAAAAGAATATGACAATCACAATAGACCCAGAAATTGAAAGAGTAGCCTCCCAAATCTGCAAAGCGTATGGACTTGATTTAAACGGCTATATCAACATTTCTATTAGTCGTTTAATTGAAGAAAACAAGATTCCTTTTGATTTAGCCCCTGAAGAAAGCTTCTATCAATTAAAGCCTGAAGTCCAAGCGGCAATTTTATATGCGGACGCTCATCTTGATGAATTACCTTGCTTTAAAACAATAGAAGAAATGAATGCTTGGCTTGATACTGAAGATGATGAAGAATGCTAGATATTATCTTTACGGCAGATTACAAAAAAAGGCCATAAACGTATGAAGAAAAGAGGCGCAGACCTAAGCCTTTTAGATAGAGTCATTAAACTTTTATCAGAACAAAAATCACTTCCTACAGCTTACCGAGATCATCGCTTACAAGGAACTGCCCCAATTAGAAGAGATCTTCATATTAAACCAGATTGGTTGCTTATCTACAGAATAGACATAAAACCAAATCATCTTATCTTATAAGATATAGGAACACATACTAATCTATTTGAATAATCCTTTTTAAAAACTCTGTTCACAAAAAATAGGGCTTTTCTTTTTGTCGAATGAAAAGCATATAGAAAGACCAGAAATAGCTTCGGCCTATGCTTTTATTTTTATATCTTTATTTGAATTCTTTGTTTCTTATGTATTTTTTATATTTTCAAGTACATCATCATTTGATGACGCATCCATCCTACTAAAAGGGTTCCATTATAAGTCTCAATCTTCATTTTTTGGTTCAAGAATCTCTCTTTTATTCTTATAGACTAGATCCTTTTCTTGGGTTCTTACGCTGATTTTATGGGTGAGGTTAAAATCCTAAAGAGATACCTTGAATAATTTGTCATTTAATCCTTCTAACTCCTTAACAATCAATTTTAAAACAAAGATTTTTAGTCTATTTAAAAGGAAAAATACTTTACCTATGGACTTAAAAGAAAAGGCAAGGGATTTTTGAGAATAAGATCATGAGAAGCTAAGATCCAATGGAAGGAGAATATTTCTTATTCTTGACCTTATCCTTTTAAGATTTAATTTCCAACCGACCTATAAAATATGCGTAAGAACCTCAGATTTAAATTTAAAACGGCTAGAATTCCTTGTATTTTTAGAAAGTTCTAGCTGTTTTTTTGAAAGCGTTTACTCATCATACCTTAATAGTACTATCAAGATCATACATTTTCGTTATTTGGCTAAAGATGTCAACAATTGATTATGGTCTTCAAAGAGTTTTATATCTCACACTAAAGGTCTTGGATGGCAAGAGATGTAGACAATACGTTTAGCCTTTAAATCACACCTATTTCCTTAGAGAACTCATTTCTTAGAGGAACGATGAAGACTACATCAACTGGTTTTTATTTTAGCCCACAAAGTCTGCTCCATGCCGACAAACTCGGCATTTTCAATATGGTTGCATCTTTGGTTTTCTTTGGCATTTTTCACAGCTTCGCGTACAATCTCTACACCAATGATTTTTTGGCTTGTTTCGAAGCCAAAAAGCTGATGATTCCCATTATCGAATAAAGTCTAATGACTTCCTCCTCTTTGATTAAATTGGCCATTTCTAAAGCTTTCGAATAGAGGCCTTCCATTTGGGAGAAATTGACCTAAAAAAGTTCAATGTAGGAGAATGAAAAGGGCTAGGATTGGCTTTTTAATGGAATCATTGTCAAACAAAACTTCATCTTCTTCTCCTAAATTCACGTTGTTTTTGCGCAGTTTTTTATTGAAGACCATACTTTTTACTTCCAGAGGC
>CAZDWY010000132.1:930-2520 GCA_964509345.1 uncultured Alistipes sp. | reverse complement strand
AGAGCCAGAGCCAGAGCCAGAGCCAGAGCCAGAGCCAGAGCCAGAGCCAGAGCCAAATACTTCTGCTGAGGAATTTGTTGAGGAAACTTATTCAGCTGTTGATGATATGGAAATAGTATCGGAGGAAGGAGATGTTTCTCCGATAGAGGAATTTCCGGAAGAAACTTCTGCAGAAGTTGACACGGGCGAACAGGTGTTGGTTGATGCGTCGATTTTGGAAGATGATGTGCACTTAGATGTTTCAGAAGAAGTTCCGACAGAGGATTATCAACAACCTGAGAAGGAAAAAAAGATAAAAACAGCCGTTGAGGATGAAGTTACTGTCCTCGGAATAGAAGATGAGCCTGATGTGGTGATGACTCCACCGGTGTCTTCTTCCCAACCTCGTGTTGAAAAAGCAGTTTCTGAATTTCAACAAACGGAAGAGTTTCCGGTTGCTGTTATCGTCTCTTCAATCTCTGATAATGACGATGTTTGGCATCAGGCCGCTTATTCTTTTAGCAAGACCGGCGGTTTCCAAAGTTTTCAGGCAGATGAAAAACTATATCATTTGGTTTTGGAAGATGTTGATTTTGCCCGGCATGAGTTGGCTGATTGGAGCTTGATTATTTTTGATGATTATCGGTTGCGCCTCAATCCGGCGGAGAGTGAGTTGGTTGTTCCCAAACCTGATAATATCGTCAGATTTGCAAAAATTCTGAAGAGCGGTAAAACCAAATTGGAATTATTTAATGAAGAACGCTATAACTTTATGGCGCCAACTGAAGAATTTACTAAAGTTCGCGGTCACTATATTTATGGTAATATTGCCAATAATTCCAAGTTAATTATTAAAGACTTTGTCAACATTTCATTAGATGACAAAGCCGGAAAAATGTTGCGTTTTAACAAGCCTGTGTCCGGATTATTAACCGGACCGAAAGCTGCAAAGCTTTATTTCAGTGATGTGCGTTCCGTTCTCATTCCGTCAGAAGCTAAAACGCGTCGAGATTTGGAGCGCGAGCATTCCCGTACTGCACGTTGGTACAGCGGAAGTTTGGCCGATGATTGTTTTGAATTTGATGCCAAAACGCCTTCAACAGAATTTACCGGAACAGAGGCCTGCAAAATCATCCATGTTAATGTCGGCATTTCCAATTACGGTTGGAATGTAACCTTCAATAACGGATTATTCATGAGTTTTCGTGATTTGCAAGAATATCAGACTCGTTACGGACAGTTGCCGGACTCCTCCGGTGTTATCTCTCACGGACAGCAGACCCTGAAGTTTGCCAAGATTGAGAAGATTGTTGTATATGAGGCGCCTCAATATTTTACATACGGGTAAATTTGCAAAACACCCCTCATACTTGTTCTTTGCTCGCTTATGTAGCTAAGTGTACATGGCGCTTACAAAGAACGTCGTAGCAGGGGTGTTTATCAAATTTATTTTGTCAGGGCGTATCAGTCTCATTCTCCAGTCTTTATGGTAAATTTGCAAAACGCCTTTCATATTTGTCTTTGCTCGCTTATGTAGCTAAGTGTACATGGCGCTCACAAAGAACGTCGTAGCAGGGGTGTTTATCAAATTTATTTTGTCAGGGCGTATCA
>CAZDWY010000132.1:0-830 GCA_964509345.1 uncultured Alistipes sp. | reverse complement strand
GAATAAAAAATCCCGTGGTTTAGGAGCACGGGATTTTTTATTTATCGAAGTTGCTTAATTTTTGTGGATGGGGAAGATTTGAACATTTGTGTTCACTTCAATTTTTTCTTCTTCCGTTATCGGTGTGACAGCCGTTCCGTTAATTAAGGAGCTGACGTTGCGGTTGTTTTTTTCCGGTTGGCGAAGTTCCGGTGCTAACGGGTAGGCATCTTTGGGTAATCTCATAATCATATAGCCCGAGCCGCCGCCATAAGCCGGTCCTGATAGGCCGATAGAATAGTAACCGCCGATAAATCCGTAGTCCAAATCAATGTAATCAATAGCGAATAGTGTTTTTATCGTGGTTTGGCCGATTGCCGTCATCTTGCAGTTATAACCGGCGTCTTCAAGAATGATGTTATTAATATTTTTAACATACATTATGCTTTTGGCCGGAACGCAAGTCGGAGTCTGGCCGTTGTAAGTAATGTTATAATTCAGAATCAGACCGAGTTTTGTATTATTGCCTCCGACAGAAACATCCGTGATTTTAACGGCGTCAATATAAGCATAAGCCGGTGTGATACCGACGGTGATCGGCATGGTAATAAATGTTTCCGTACATGTATGGCTTCCGGGGTTGGCAGCGCAAATCAGAGCTGTTTTGTGATTGTTGTTATCAAACAGGTGCAGAAGGCTGTTATATATATATTCCCGAGACATGGACAATTTGGCGGCGGCGCATTGTTTGCTGCGGCAGACGACGACAGAGTTCGGCACTTGCAACTGGCCGTCGTATCCTGTTCCTTCTTTTAATGTAACCGGTCGGTCTAAAAAGTTCAGCGTATCAT
>CAZDWY010000131.1:0-2651 GCA_964509345.1 uncultured Alistipes sp. | reverse complement strand
CAACCGCACCCACCCCGACCTGGCCGACGTCGCCTGCCGCGTCTACACCCGCGACATCTTCAACAAGGACTGAATATTACCGTCAATTAATGAAAATACTGGTAACCGGCGCTGCCGGATTCATCGGTTTCCACCTCGTGCAGGATTTGTGCGCAAAGGGAGAGACTGTTTTCGGGATCGACAATATCAACGACTACTATCCGGTCAGTCTTAAATATGCCCGGCTTGAGGAGAGCGGAATCGCCGAACGTGAGATTGTGCAGGGACGTGAAGTGCAGAGCACACGCTACCCAGGCTACCGCTTCTGCCGCATAGACCTGTGTGACAAGCCGCGCCTCGATGCGCTTTTCGCCCACGAACGGTTCGATGTAGTTGTCAACCTCGCCGCGCAGGCAGGTGTGCGCTATTCGATTGAAAATCCATATGCCTATATCGAGAGCAACATCGTGGGTTTTCTGAACGTCCTTGAAGCATGCCGCCTCAATAATGTTGGTCATCTGGTTTACGCATCCTCATCGTCCGTTTACGGCGGCAACACCAAAACCCCCTTTGAGGAGACAGACCGGGTTGACAATCAGATGTCGGTCTATGCCGCCACCAAGAAGAGCAACGAACTGATGGCCAATGTGTACAGCAAACTCTACGCCCTCCCGACCACTGGTCTGCGTTTCTTCACCGTCTACGGTCCCTGGGGGCGCCCCGACATGTCGCCTTTCCTCTTCATGGATGCCATTTTCCACGACCGTCCCATAAAGGTGTTCAACAACGGCGATATGCTTCGCGACTTCACCTATATAGATGATATAATTGAAGGGATAACGCGTATAATATCAGTCATTCCCGGAGGGGATATCCCTTCGAGTATCTACAACATAGGCAACCAGACTCCGACCCGCCTGATGGACTACATAGAGTGTATCGAGCGCGCTTCCGGACGCGTGGCCCGCAAGGAATTCCTTCCCATGCAGCCGGGCGACGTATATCAGACCTACGCCGATTCCTCCGCTCTTGCTGCCGCCACCGGCTTCACTCCCTCCACCCCCCTCCAGGAGGGCATTAACCGCACCGCCGCCTGGTTCCGCAACTATAATAAACTCGCATAGCGACAAAATCTGCGATAAAATTGTTATTCTGAAATAAATAACTTAACTTTGCGCACATGTTGAACTTCTTCCTTAACAAAGCAACAAAAGATGCTATCAAGGTCGCCACCGGTCTTGATGCTTCAGCTATATCCGGAAGTGATATAAGTGTTATCGAAGATACCATTGAGCGACGCACCAACACACCCCTTGAAGAAGCAGTCTCGATAGGTGGATTGCAACCGCGCGGATCTGTCTATCTCATGTTGCATAGGTTCTTCACCGCCAAGGAGGTAGATGCCCGGTTGGAAAAAATCAGACCATGACCCAGGCGCAGCAACAGAGCATAGCGGATTGTTACAGCACCTATTGCGAGGTTATAAAACCTCTCATAGCGCAGATCGAAGCTCTTTCGGAGAAGATTCCCCTGCCGCTTTTCAACGAAATCCGAGCGTTCAACGATCACATAGCCCGCTGCTATTATGGTAATCCCACTCAGAAGTATATCAACGAGCAGATCGATCGGGCCCGGCGCCATATTATCAGACTTACACTCGACTGTTTCAAATGTCTCAATGTGATTCTCTATCAGAAGATTGAACTCTTTGAACAGCAGACCCGCAACATCGACCTCACTGTCATTGACAATGGCACATTTTACCCAGCCTACTCCCGTAAGAAAGTAGAGGCTGCAAAGATTGTACAGGAGGCAAAACAGGCTGAGGCAACCGATATAAACCTCTCTTTGGCGAAATTTCAGGAATCGTTTAATCTATACACTGAGATAAACGATTCAATAATCAGCATAAGCGAGAAAGTAAAATGGGCTCGGGCAAGATTCACCCGTCGCCGCTGGCTTACACCGGTGTTATGGATCCTGTCGGTGATAATATCAGCGATAATATCCGCAGTATTTTCCTGCGAACTCATTTCACATTTCACCGGTCAATAAATTAATTCGGCGAATTGCCGCCCCATTCCATCCATACATTTTTATAGGTAAAGTTATAGGTAAGGCCGCCACTGGCTTCATTCCCTCCAGGACGGCATCAACCGTACTGCCGCCTGGTTCCGCAACTATTTTGAATTATGATTAAACGAATGTCAAAACTACTGCGTGACCCAAGGAGATTATTAATAATAGCTTTAGTTCATTTAGGCGTTTTTCTACCGGACACGATATATTTAAAGCTAATATATTATCTTTATATAGGTAAACAACTAAATATAAAAAATCCAAAGACATTCAACGAAAAACTGCAATGGCTCAAAATCAACGACCGTAACCCGGAATATACCGTTATGGTAGATAAAGTTGAAGCGAAAAAGTGGGTTGCAGAGCGGATTGGAGAGCAATATATAATACCAACTCTTGGGGTTTGGGATCGGGCTGAGGACATTGATTTTGATGCACTGCCCGATCAGTTTGTCTTAAAGACAAATCATGACAGCGGAGGCATAGTTATTTGTAAAGATAAAAATAAGCTTGACCGTAACTTCGCGCGTAAAAAGATGGCCCGATCGTTAAAACGAGATTTTTACGCTTATGGAAGGGAATGGCCATATAAG
>CAZDWY010000130.1:0-2718 GCA_964509345.1 uncultured Alistipes sp. | reverse complement strand
CTGTGGGACCACATGTTCATCATGTCTGATTTCCAGCTCGATGTCGATTCGCCCTACCCCCGGCCGTCGCGGCAGGAGCTCACCGCTCCGCCCAAGCGGATGGCCTACACCCAGAGCCGTCTGACCCACAAACACTACGGCAAGTACGTCGGTCAGATGCTCCGCAAGCTGGGCGACGTGCACGACCCCGCCGCCGCAGCCCAAGCCGTCGACCGGCTAGCGCGTTTCATGCGTGCCAAAAGCTACGAGTACAACCAAGAACACCCCAACAACGAAGTAATCATAAAGGACCTCAAACAGATGTCCGCAGGTGCCGTGAGAATCGACGAAGAGGCCCTGAATAATCTCCGAAGCGACTACAAACAGCACTTTTCGGCACGTCCCCCGAAAAGCGGACCGCAGCGCCAGCAGCGGGGACGCAGCCAGCAGCACGGAGCCCAGCACGGCCGCGGATTCCAGAAAAAGGGCGGAGCGCGCCGCCGCCCGCAGAAATAGTCCCCGCCGCCAGATTCGCCCTCTGCCGGGATGCGCACCGGGCGCCTCGGAGCGGCCGCAGCCAAATAAATTTGGCAGTGCACCCTACTTTTCCTATCTTTGTTGAAGCCAAATTCAGCGTCATGAACAAATCCACGCTTTGCGCATGCTTCGCCGCCGCCCTGCTGGCGAGCGGCTGCCGCTCCTCGAAAGCCACCCTATCGGGACGCTTCGCAGGCAGCGAAACCCGGACCGTCTACCTCGAACAGGTCACGCCGCTGGCCCAGACCGTCATCGATTCGGCCGTGCTCGGCCCGCAGGGCGACTACCGGTTCCGTCTCGCCGATCTTGCCGCTACGCCCGCACTCTACAACCTCATCCACAACGGCGAACGCATTCCGCTGCTCATCGCCGGCGGCGACCGCCTGACGGTCAACGCCGTCGGCAGTGTCGTCCGCAACTACACCGTCGAGGGCTCCGAGGAGACGGAGCTGCTGAGGCAGTTCTACCAAGCCTACGTCGCCGGAGCGCGGAAGCTCGACGCCATCGCCGCCCGGTTCGCCAAAAAGGGGCTCTCCGAGGAGGAGCGCAAGGCGCTGAGCAAGGAGTATACGGCCGAATATTTCCGCATCCGCCGCGAGCAGCTGCGCTTCATCATCGAACACAAGTCGTCGCTGGCCGCCGTCTACGCTCTCTACCAGCGGCTGCCGGGCGACACCTACCTCTTCAACGGCGACAGCGACGTGGTCTATTTCCGCACCGTAGCCGACGCCATCGAAAAGCGTTATCCCGAGTCGCCTTACCTGCAACCCCTCTTAGGCGAGATCGCACGCATGGACGCCCGCATAAGCCTCACGTCCAAGGTCTCCGAGACCGGCTACCCCGATCTGGAGCTCCACGACATCTATGGCAAGAAAATCCGGCTCTCGTCGCTCACCGGCAAGGTCGTGTTGCTCGACTTCTGGTCGGCCGAACTGGGCAACAGCAACACGCTCAACGCCGAGCTGAAAGAGGTCTACCGCAAATATGCCGACGCTCCCACCTCGTTCGAGGTCTATCAGGTAGCCATCGACACCTCGAAAGCGGCGTGGATCACGGCAGTGCAGGAACAGCGCCTGCCATGGATTTCAGTCAGCGACCTGCGCGGGCGCTCCTCCCAAGCGCTCGGGCTCTACAACGTGCAGAAGCTGCCCGCCAACTTCCTCATCGACAAGAGCGGCAACCTCGTCGCCAAGGATATCTACGGCAAAAGCCTCGAGCAGAAGCTCGACGAGCTGACACGATAGTCCCATGGCCGTCTATTTCGCATCCGACGTCCACCTCGGCAGCGGCGATCCGGCGACGGCCCGGGCCGTCGAACGCCGGTTCGCGGCGTGGCTCGATGCCGTGAGCGGCGACGCCGAAGCGATCTTTCTGGTGGGCGACATCTTCGACTTCTGGTTCGAGTACCGGCGCGTCATCCCCGCGGGCTATGTCCGCATCTTGGGCAAACTGGCCGAACTGACCGACCGCGGCATACGGATCGTCCTGCTCACGGGCAACCACGACATGTGGACGGGCGACTGCCTCGCCCGCGAATGCGGCATAGAGATTTATACCTCGCCGCAGGTCGTCGAACTCCACGGCAGGCGGCTTTTCATCGCCCACGGCGACAACATGCAGATCGACGGGCAGCCGGTCTTGAAGTTCCTCAACCGCGTATTCCGCTCGCGGGTGCTGCGACGGTTCTTCTCGTGGGCGGTCCATCCCGACCTCTTCGTCCGCTTCGGACGCTGGTGGAGCGGCCGGTCGCGCAAGTCGAATCATGCCGAGAGGGCGCCCGTCGAAGCGATGACCGAACCGCTGATCGCCTACGCCCGGGAGTATGCCGCCGAACATAAGGTCGACCATTTTGTTTTCGGGCACGTCCATTTCGCCCGCGACTTCCGCGACGGGGCCCTGCATACCGTCCACCTCGGATGCTGGGAAACGGCCCCGTCCTACGCCGTACTCGACGATGCCGGCGAACTGACCCTCAAACGATTCGAGCCATGAAACAATACCTCGATCTGCTGCGCCGCATCCGAAACGAAGGCGTCGTCCGCGGCGACCGCACGGGCACCGGCACGAAAAGCGTCTTCGGCCACCAGATGCGTTTCGACCTGCAGCAGGGGTTCCCGCTGCTGACGACCAAAAAAGTCTTTCTCAAGGGGGTGATCCACGAATTGCTGTGGTTCCTGCGCGGCGACACCAACATCGCCTACT
>CAZDWY010000129.1:0-2764 GCA_964509345.1 uncultured Alistipes sp. | reverse complement strand
CAATTATTAATTAGTAATTGGGGATCTTCGCTGATGCATATGGATGTGCCAAAAATAATTGCTGATTGATCCAATAGCCGTCAAAACTCTCTCCCGAAAACTTATAACTGGGAAATAATATCGCGCTGATGCGCAAAAAAGCCCGATGACTGAAGCAAGATGTCATCGGGCTTTCTGTTTTTGTAATTGCCTGCTGGATTTATTTCGCCGGTGTGATAACTGCTGCGAATCCTCCGTTGCGGGCGAGTTTTATGGGATAAGTGGTGGCGGAGGTTACCATGGCGTTTTTCTTGCGGTAATCCATTGCCTGGCGGTGTGCGTTGACACCATCTTCAAATGAAGTGAGGGTGTAATCTGTGTCAGGAGTGAGGAAGTCGAGGGGAATGTTAAATTCACGGTGACGTTCTTTCCCATTGGTGATAGCGCCGATAAACCATTTGTCTCCTTTGCGTTTTGCCACAATTACGTATTCTCCGGTTTTTGCTTCCAGGGCTCTGGTCTCATCCCATGTAACTGGTACGGATGTGATGAAGTCTGTGCATTCCGGGTTGCGATAGTAGAGGGTCGGATTGTCGGCAAGCATCTGTATTCCGGTCTCGAAAAGCACGAAGAGCGCCATCTGGTAGGCTCGTGTGCCTATGGAGG
Source organism: uncultured Alistipes sp. (assembly GCA_964509345.1). Classification (GTDB taxonomy): domain Bacteria; phylum Bacteroidota; class Bacteroidia; order Bacteroidales; family Muribaculaceae; genus UBA7173. Next base: position 2,119 of record CAZDWY010000129.1, on the reverse strand, counting down.
CTGAATTTGGACGCTCGGATCGGTAACACTCGGGCTGCATGCTGATCATTGCGCCGGGAGTGTAGTCCATCGGACCGACTGCGTTACGCATCAAGGGAAGATAGAGTGTGTTGTCGGGCACACAACCTCCCATCTGTTCCATTCCGCGGACTCCTTCGTATGATAGGAGATTCGGGTACTTATACTCCAGTCCAGCGGGTTTGAAAGCTCCGTGCATATCGACAAGAAGGTTGTTGCGGGCAGCTTCGGCGCAAACTCTTTCGTAGAAATCAACCATCCATTGGTCGCTTCGATCCATGAAGTCTATTTTCAGACCTGCCACTCCCCAGTCGGATAGGGTTTTGAATAGGTCGAAATTGTTTTCAACGGTCAGCCATGTCAGCCAAAGGAACACGCCTACGCCTTTCTGCTTGCCGTATTCGACAATTTCATGTACGTTGACTTCTGGGTTAGGGGTGTATGGGTCGCGGGTGTCCATCGCCCATCCTTCGTCCATTATTATATATGGTATACCGTAACGGGATGCGAAATCAATGAAATATTTATATGTGTTCATGTTGAAGCCGGATTCGAAGTCGACATCTTCACCGTAAGGGGTGGCGCCATTCCACCATTCCCAGCTTGCAGTGCCAGGCTTGATCCATGAAGTGTCGCTTATGGCACTCTCAGGCGCGAGCTGGCAGGTCAGTGTCTGTTCCATGATGTCGGTCGGAGCTCCGATGGCTATGTAACGCCATGGGTAAGTGCGGTTGCGGGATGTGCGGGCGATGTAAGGCGCCTCTTCGAGTATTTTAAGGCTGCGGTCGCCGTCTTCACCGAATTTGACAGGAGCGTGAGGGAAAGTTGAGGTGAATGTGTCATCTCCTTGGCTTGTCAGGAACATGCATGGGTAGTCGGTCAGGTCGCTTTCCGAGAATAACATGAGTGTTCCGTCCGGTCGTTCGAAAAGGGCGGGAAGTGTTGCCATTCTTCCGGTGTTTTTCCAGTCGCCGATGCTCATGTGTGAATACGGTTCCTCGTAGGCGGTTTTGAATCCGCCTGGAAGCTGTAGATGGGCGGTGGTGTTTCCCGATGGTGTTACAGCATATTTCTCATTCAGAATGTCTATATCCCCTTTCCCATCGGTGATGAAGCGGTGAGCAACGCCGTTGTCGAAAGCGCGGAATTCTACGGCGAAACCTCCGTCGAATTGCAGGGTAGCGCTATTGTAGCGATTATTGATTGTGGAATGTTTGAATGGTACTGCTGGCGTTATAATTTCATCAACGGTAGCCTTTTTTGTTTTTTTGAGTCGGGGTTTTTCGCCCATCGGTCGTGTGGCTCCATCCGGAGTAAGGGATATGGTGATGTTTTCGATTATCCGTTCGCCATCTTTTGTTACCGAATAGCTGATCGAATCGGTGGTGTTGATCTCTAATGTCAGATGTCCGTCTGGCGACTTCAGTAGGGTTGTGGCGGCTGATGCGCCGGTAGGGATTGCGAGCATGAGGGTGGCTCCGAGATAGAATCCCTGTAGCAGTTTGTTCATTTTTGATATATTTTGGTTGTGTGGATAACTTATGCAAATTTAACCATAATTTGAATATCCCACAAGTAGAAGATGTTGTGGATATCTTTGTAGCGTTATATAATTAAGGGCGAATTATGGGTAAATGAAGGTCAATGCCGTTCAGCAATGAATATATTTTGTAACATAAATGTTATTTGTGTCTTGGTTTTTTGTGTAACGAATGTAACAGGCGAGGTAGGCGTAACAATGGTCTAAAGTAGATTGTGATAATAGGGTACGGGTGTTTGGTATTGCGGGGTGGTAATGTTAATGTAACAACTATGTAAAATAGTTATCGCTATAAATATCTGAAAAACAGTGATATAAAAATAATGTGAAAAATTTGTTTCAAAAAAGTGCGAAAAATGTTGTGAAAAAATTTGGAGATTCAAAAATAGTCCGTATCTTTGCAGTGTAATCACAAAGCGGTTACAAAACTAAAACAAGAAAACTTTAAATAAACAATAAAACTACCAGTTATGAGTTCCAATGATTTCCAGACCAGACTTCTCTCCCTTCAGAGCAATCTTCTCAACTTCGCGTATATGCTTACCTCGAACCGCGACGACG
>CAZDWY010000128.1:0-2901 GCA_964509345.1 uncultured Alistipes sp. | reverse complement strand
TTGATGTTGCAAAAACACGAGCGTTGCGCCGCAGTTCGCAAAATCAGGAATTATCCATAGACGCAGATTATTTTGAAAATAATTTGAATCAATATGAACCGATATCTGAATCAGAGGGCCTGGATGTTATTTATCACAACAGTGATAATTAGGCATTGGGTATTTTACAGTTGCGTTTCGTGAAAAATAATATAGAATAGGACGGTCGCGGATAAATCCCGACATACAGTTTCGGATGGGTGGCAGAGTGGTCGAATGCAGTTGACTTGAAATCAACCGTGGGGGCAACTCCACCGGGGGTTCGAATCCCTCCCCATCCGCCAGAAAAATACAACGCCCGAATGGGCGTTTTATTTTTCTGTTGCGATGGGTGGATAAGAACCCCCGGTCGGGGTTCGGGGCGTCAGTTGGTGAAAACAAGTCGGGACGACGCAGTTTGAACCTTACGTAGCGAAAGGGGCCCATCACGGCGCGAATGCGACGGATGGGAATTTACAATCCCTCCCCATCCGCCACGAATATAGAACATCCCACGGTAATCCCGTGGGATGTTTCTTTTGCTCCGGAAACGGGCGTTTTTTATGCACGTGGGTACCGATGTATACCTGCTACCGCACCAAATCCCGATAAAATCCACGACATCGCATACGTTGGCTAAAATTGACGAGGCAATAACTTGAATTTAGTTCCTAAAACACTATATAATTTTGTGCAATAATATGACTAATGAGGTTGGCTATATGACTGAAGATCGCAGAGTTTCATTTGGATACAATAGTGAAATAGGGGTACGCTTGAAAAATCCTGTAATTAAAGTTCATCAGGATTTTGATTTGTCCAAGGATACTAAGTTTAGTATGCGTACATTATTATTGTTATGCGTATTTTGTATTGGAGTATTTGGTTTCGGGATAAACCCTAACTTTTTTGGTTATGATTTAGCTACAAACTATAGATCTTTTGTCGCATTTTGCTTGTTTGTTCTGGTAGGTCAAACATTTATTGCGGTGTTTCAATATAGATTGAACCGGGGCAAATTACGTCGTCATTTACAAATGTATAATCAAGAAGTAGAACGGCTAGAAGCAGAATACAATTCGGAACAGAGTAAGGTTGTTGGGGCTAAAAGAGTCATAAATGAAGCCTTAGCTAAAACTTTTCCCCAAGATTTTCAAGGGAAACATTTTGAAAATAAGGAACAGTTACAGGAAGCCGTAGATGCTAGATTAAATGAGCTAAAATCTGATTGTGTTATAGCAAAAAAAGAACTTAAAGACGCAAAGCGAGAAAAACTTGATACGGAAATGGTTTATAAGTGGATTAATGGTAAAATTACATTCGGATTGGCTCTTGTGGCGTTTGTTTTAGGATGTTTTGCATTGTGGTATGACGGTGCGGTAGTGGAGAGAATATGGCAAGCAACAAATTCCGAGCAATATATTCTGTTAAATATTAAACATTTAGATACGAAATGTTTAGTTCATACAAATTCTTTGACTACGTTATCGGAGATCGATATATTTTCAAATAAATAGCCGTTCTTGTTCATATAAGTTGTAGGATTGTGAAGCCTTGTCTAGTATATCTCGAACTGACATTGTGCATTTGCCACTCAGTAAGTGGTTTATGATTTGGGGGTTAAGGTATGCAAGGGCCAGATGCTTATAAACAAACCTTGGTGCTACATGTTCTGAATTTGTAATTTTATCCACATCCCCGCACTCCTCATACATTTCCCGATAACGCCATGCGGTGGCGAAGAGTTTAAGGATTAGGGAGGACGGTCAAGACGCCGTTCTTGGATTTATCAAACATAAAAATATTGACAAATGTAATATTGTGTTATAATATTGCTTTTGACGGAGGACTTGTAATGACACAACAGGAATACTTTGATTTGCGGGCAAAAAGATATAACCAATGTTTGTCAGTTTTTCCAAATGCGCGTGCGATGGATGTTTTGCCGTACTTATATGTTCTGGCGAACCAAAATAAGTTGCCGAAAACCGTATGTGATACATTCGGTGGCAGTGGATTTATTACAAATTCTTTGTCTGAAAAATTAAACGCGTCGTTTACGATTGCAGATGCCAGCGTTGGTATGATGGACGAGTTTAATGGTAAAGATATTTCGTTGATGCAGGTAAAGCCAGATTTTTCAAACTTTGTTGGAAAATATGATATGGTGATTTCACATGGTGGTTTACATCATGCGATTGAAATGGATGGAAATAAAGCAGATCGAGTAAAAAGTGATGCGTTGCAATCAAAGATTGTTCGCAAGTTGGCAGATAGTGTAAATCCTGGCGGTTTGTTGATTGTTTCAGATATTCCAAAAGTTCAGCCAGAGGAATTTAATACGTTATCACCAGAATGGGATGGTATATATGCTTTGATGCGCGACTCTTATAAACCCAATATAAATTTCGTGTTGGATACGTTTAAAACAAAGAATGTAAAAAACTTAAATGCCAAATTGCATAATGTGATGGATACGGTGCATGGACCGGCGCCAAAATATTTCTTTGATGAATATGTGGCCAATAATATGGCATTGGGACATATTGCATCATACCCTGATTTTAATATGTTGGATCAGGTTGCAAAAGATGCGGGATTGGAATTGATATTCAGAATGAATTTCTGTACCCCGTGGGTCTTTGACAGCTTAACGGATGCAGGATGGTTTATGCGTGAGAAGTTTTCGATTGGAACAGAAACCCAGCGGCCGGGTCAAGAAAAGAATGAAGACATAAAGATGGTCGGTCAGGTAGCAAATTATTTAGGATTGAATGAAATGCGGGGTAAGGTTTTGACAAACTGGGGTGTTACATATTCCGCATGGAAACGTTAAGTATAAATCCCGCGGTTCTGCGGGATTTTTCATGTATTGACTTTGGT
>CAZDWY010000127.1:0-2919 GCA_964509345.1 uncultured Alistipes sp. | reverse complement strand
CCCGCTTCCCCGCTTCCCCCTCGCGCGCCAGCCTTTTTGTCCCGGCCCCGAGCTTCAGCGAGGGTCTCCCCCCGCTTCCCCCCGCGCGCCAGCCTTTTTGTCCCGGCCCCGAGCTTCAGCGAGGGTCTCCCCCGTCTCCCCGCGCGCGTCAGCCTTTTTTGTCCCGGCCCCGAGCTTCAGCGAGGGTTTTCCCCGTCGTGCCCTTTAGGAAAATCCCCCATTTTTGCGTATCTTTGCCCCATGTTACGGATTCTTCTCATCCTCCTCCTCCCCATTCTCGTCGCATGCGGCGGAAACAGCGGCTACACCATACAATTCGACATCCAAGGCCTCGGCAACAAAGGCATCGAAATGCTCACCACCGACGGCCACACCGTCGCCCGCACACAGCTCCACCCCACCGACGGCCGCTTCACAGCCACCGGCCAAGCCCCCACAGCCCGCCTCGCCGAGTTCTACACCCTCGACGGCCGCCTCCTATTCTCCTCCATCGTCCTCGACGGCATGCGCCTCAAGGTCACCCTCGACCTCGACAAAGGCCTCGAGACCCTCCGCGTCCAAGGCCACCCCGACATGGAGCTCTACGCCTCATGGCTCGCCGACAACGACCTCATCCTCCTTGCCGGCGACGACGACACCGTCAACCAGCTCATCCGCGACCTCGTCGACACCCACCGCGACTCCCCGGCCTCAGCCCTCCTCATGGTCACACACTTCCGCACATTCGGCCACGAGCTCCGCGCCGACTCCATCTTCAACCTCATCCGTCCCGAAGCCCGCCCCACAGGCCTCACCGCCTCATGGACAGCCGCCGTCGGCCGCCAGTCCAATCCCGAAGCCCGCCGCCCCCTCCTGCGCATGTCCCTCCCCATCGGCCGCGACACCACCATGCTCTACATCCCTCAAGACCAGTCATACACCCTCCTTCTCTTCACCGACACCCGCAAGCCCGACTCCATCCTCCGCCGCCTCCGCACCCTGCGTCGCGACCTCCCCGCCCGCCGTCTCCAGATACTCGAGATCTCCTGCGCCCGCGACTCAGCCACATGGCGCGGCACCATCGCCGGCGACACCGCCCGCTGGGCACAGGCATGGGTAGCCGCAGGCCCCGCCGCCTCCCCACTCGCGCGCATCGCCGTCCCCCGCACACCCTACTACATCATCGCCGACAGCCTCGGCCGTCAGATCTACCGCGGCCTCTCCCTCCACACCGCCGACACCCTCGTCCGCTCCCTCTTGGGCCACCCCGCCGCCACCCCCGAGGCCCCCACAGCCTCCGAAGCCATAGACGCCCCTCCCTCCGAAGCCCCCTCCGAAGCCCCCCGTCCCGCAGCCCGTCCCGTCGACCATCCCGTCGATCCCGGAGTTATGCAGATCAAGCGCGCCTCCTGACCCCGCCATCCGCCCCCCACACACAATATCACACCCCATCTCGCGTTGATATATAAGCCAAAGACGAATATATCAGCATGAAAACCATACTCTCCCTACTGCTCGGCACCCTCCTCCTGTGCGCCGGGCTCACCTCCTGTATCGAAGACGGCATCACCACCTCCCCCTCCGCACAGCCCGCCTTCTCGGTCGACACCCTCTCGCTCGGCGTCACCTTCACCGACCAGCCCACACCCACAGCCCGATTCACCGTCCGCAACCCCCACTCCAAGATCATCTCCATCTCCCGCATAGCCCTGCGCGAAGGCGACGCCGCACCCTTCCGCATCAACGTCGACGGATTTGCCGGACGCGAGTTCTCCAACGTCGAGATCCGCCCCTCCGACTCCATATTCATCTTCGTAGAGGCCACCCTTCCCCCCAACTCATCACCCGCCCTCACCGAGGTGCTCGCCCATCTCGACTTCACCACCAACGGCATCACAGGCTCCGTCGTGCTCAAGGCCGACGGCCAGGACGTCCGGCGCAAGCGCGGCTACACCGTCACCACCCCCGAGCGCTGGACCGCCGAATACCCCTATCAGATCTTCGACTCCCTCGTCATAGCCGAGGGCGCCACCCTCACCCTCGACCCCGGAGTCTCCCTCCACTTCCACGACAAAGCCGAGCTCCGCGTCTACGGCACCCTCATCTCCCAAGGCACCCCCGACCTCCCCGTCAACATGACCGGCGACCGCACCGACAACGTCGTCGGAAGCATCTCCTTCGACCTCATGGCATCCCAGTGGGAAGGGATCACCCTCATGCCCGGCAGCCGCGGCAACCGCCTCTCCCACACCATCGTGCGCAACACCGTCAACGGCGTCTGGGCCGACTCCCTCTCACAGGCCCGGTTCATCAACTGCCGCCTGCGCAACGCCGCCAACTACCCCCTCGTCTCACGCTACGCCGACATCACCCTCGCCGGCACCGAAGTGGCCGAAGGCGGCTCAGGCCTCTACGCCATCGTCGGCGGCGACGTCACCGCCAGCCACTGCACCTTTGCCAACTACTACCTCTTCACCGCCCTCCGCGGCCCCGCCATCCAGTTCTACCACACCGATGACGACAACGCCGTCCCCGGCGCCGACGCCCCCTATCTCAGAGCCGACATCACCAACAGCATCATCTACGGCCTCGGCACCGAGATGAACATCGGCGACCTCACCGGCACACAAGTCACCTTCCGCTCATGCGTATTCAAGAGCAGCGGCGACGACGACGACCACTTCATCTCATGTATCTGGGACACCGACCCCCTCTACGGCACCGTCCGCGAAGACTACCTCTTCGACTACCGCCTCTCCCCCGACTCCCCCGTCCGCGGCCTTGCCGACCCCACACTCATCCACCCCGACACAGCCACCGACTTCTACGGCGAGCCCCGTCAGCCCCCCCCCCCCCCCCGGGCCCCCCCCCCAACCCCCCCCCCCCCAAAAAAAACCCCCCCCCCCCCCTCCTTCGGGCCCCCCCCCCCCCCCCCCCCCC
>CAZDWY010000126.1:0-3038 GCA_964509345.1 uncultured Alistipes sp. | reverse complement strand
ACCTGAGAGATAATCAGGTTTGTCATCCGTTGACGGCGTAAATCTTCCAACTCGCTGATTTTAGGATTACGGACATCTTCAATTATCGTCATTCCGACTTGTTGCGCCTGTTTAGACCACAAACGATTATAATAGTTCGGATCGTTTTTATATTTGTTCATCTCCGGTTCTTTAAAACCTTTGACGACGATTTTTAATTCATCAACATTCGTTGATAAATCATGCGCCCGCATTTCGGGACGGTTTGTCAAAGCCAACCATTCCAGTTGAGCCAGTTCGTTTTTCATGGCCGGAAGCTCAAAGTTACCATATTCGGAACCGACAAGTTTAAATTCGGTTGAAGGGTGGAACCCCATTAAAGTTGCCAATCTGGTTTCTGCCGTTTCCATTTTGCGACGCAATTCCGATGCTTTTTTTACCGCTTCCATATAATCACGTTTCAACTGTAATTCTTCAGTTGACAGATATTTCCCCTGCTCGGCTAATTCTTTGGCTTTAGCATTCATTTCATCGACTTCGAGCGTCATATACTCGGTCATATCATCAATCGTCGGAATCAACTTTTGTGCAGCCAAAGTTTGCCAATAGAGACTGCGGGTTTCCTGCAAAATGTTATGAATGACCTTACGGCTTTGTTCGGTTGCTACACCGTTTTTATAGGTCGGATCAACATTTTGATAATAAACGGTGGAAATATCCAACACGTTCCATGCCACTTTCAAGTCGGGGCTCATTCGATCATTGACCGATGCATTATCATATCCGGCATGACTGGCGATTTCGCTCAGTTTATCCGTCGGGGATTTTCCGGCTTCAATCAAACTTTGCTGATAAGATATCAGGCGGCGGGTATAGTTATATTTCAAGGCCAAAGCCATAGCCATATACATATCTATCGGCTTTTCAATTTTCTGAGGCGTACCGACATACATATTTTGTATATCGACATCGACACGCACGGCTCTGTCCCAATCCGTGTAATATGCCGGAGAAACGCCGTCACCGGTAAGGGTTTCCGTCTTCATGCAGGAAGTCAGCATTGCCGACGCGCCAATCACCGATACTAAAAATTTTTTCATAACATAAACCCTTTATATACTTCTCTATGTTATTATCAATATATCAAGATTTCGAATCTGAACAGTATTTATTTGATTTTATTCCACTTTCATGTATAAAATACATAGTGAGACTTAACTTGAGGTTAAATTTTTAAGATGTTAGAAATTTTTAATACCGTCTTTAAGTATAAGGAAAAGCAAAGCCCTGATCAGCTCGGCTTTTATCCCGAGCGCGTGCATGTTAACGCCATGCCCGAACGCAGATATTTGTGGACCTCAAGAATTTTGGTCATTTTTGCCTGTATGAGTATTTGTCTTAACATGATGTTAGCGGCAACGGTATATCTTTTGTTGCCTCAGCGCACCGTTTATCCCAAATTGTTTCAAATCAATAAATATTTCAGTATGTTGGAGCAAGTTCAACCGGCTGAGGTGGACTTCCCCGTCTCGGATTTAATTACGGAGCAACATATCACCGAATATATTATGATGCGCTATCTGGTTAGTCCTGATTATGATGAATTGGTTACCCGTTGGGGACCCGGCTCAACGGTTTATTGGTATTCCGCGCCAAGTGTTTTCAACGAATTCACCGAAAATGACGTTGCATACAGTATTATGCAGTTTCGTCAGAAATCTTTAATTCGAGATGTTGAAATTGACTGGATCAGGCCGGCCGCCCTCGGATTGTGGCAAGTTCAATTCCGTACGCTTGATTTTATGCCCGGAGATGAAAAGCCGACAACTACCATCTGGCGTGCAACCATGCGAATCACCTATATTCGTATTCCGTTTTCAAAAAAAGAAGACGCAATTTTCAACCCCTTCGGTTTTATTGTGCGGAATTTTTCTTTGGCCTATCACGGTTCGTCTGAAGCCTCCGCACACTATCTGGATCAGGTCAAACAACAGACGCAAAACGCCTACAAGCGTTATAATTCCGCGGCTCGCGACTCTGATTAGTCTGCGAGATTAAGTCAACAGCATAAAAGAAACGCCCCTTAATCAAGGGGCGTTTCTTTTGTTATTTACCGAAGACTTTTTTATCTAACTTCTCTAATTCATCAATATAATGAGATATCAGACTTAAGCCTTTATTCCAAAAGGCAGGATCATTCGGATTCAATCCAAACGGTTTCAGGAGTTTATCATAATCGGTAATTGCCGTTTTAGATAACATATCCAAATACTTGTCAGGAAAATCATTAACCGTTCCGTCTTGATATACCTTATACAAAGAATTGACCAAGCAATCAGCAAAAGAATAACAATACACATAAAACGGACGGAAGAAAAAGTGACCGACCTGTGACCAGATTTGGGCATTTTCATCCCCCATTTCAACATACGGACCTTGTGCGGCACGCATTTCTTCCAGCCAAATTTCCCCTAAGCGATCAGCTGAAAGCTCGCCTTCTCTGCGCTCATTATGCACTCTGGTTTCAAAGAAATGGAACGCAATCTGCCGAACCGCCGTATTAATCATATCACTGACTTTTCCGGCTATCAGGCATAATTTCGCTTTATCATCTTTGGTTTGTTTCAATAATGACTGGAAGGTCATCATCTCTCCAAACACAGAGGCGACTTCTTCGGTCGTCATCCGGCTTGTTTCATTCAAATCGCCATTTTTACGTCTGGTCATCATATGACAGCCATGGCCGAGTTCATGCGCCAGAGTCAGCACATCATTTTGTTTGCCGACAAAGTTTAAAAACAGATACGGGTGGCGACTGTTCACCGGTCCGGAGGCAAATGCCCCTCCTCTCTTACCGTCACGCGGGGGAACATCCACCCACGGATTTTCAAAAAAGTTACGCGCAATATCATATAATTTAGGAGAAAACTCATTATACGCGTTCAACACAATCCGGACGCTTTCATCCCATGTGTAATGCTGATCGTCACAGAAAGGAAGCGGTGCGTTTCTATCCCAATATTTGAGTTTCTCAACGCCCAACCATTTGGCTTTCAGCT
>CAZDWY010000125.1:0-3082 GCA_964509345.1 uncultured Alistipes sp. | reverse complement strand
TCTACGGTCCCAACGATAATTATCACCCCGAGCATAGCCATGTGCTTCCGGCGCTTATCCGCCGTTTTCACGAGGCAAAGGAGGAAGGGCTGAAGGAGGTGACATGCTGGGGCGATGGAAGTCCGCTGCGCGAGTTTCTGTATGTCGATGATCTGGCGAATCTGTGCGTGTTTCTTATGAACAACTATTCCGGCAATGAAACCGTGAATGCCGGAACCGGCAAGGAGCTGTCGATCCGCGAGCTTACCGAGCTTGTCGCATCCGTAGTGGGATTTGAGGGGGAGATAAAATGGGACACCTCACGCCCCAATGGAACTCCACGTAAACTTCTCGATGTGAGCAAAGCCACTGCATTGGGATGGACTTACATTACGGAGCTGCCCGACGGCATACGCCTGGCATATGACGATTTTCTTCACAATCCGGTCAGAGCGGAACGATGACATGGCTGCAATATTACAGACAATATTTTCGTTAACCATTACATTAAACTGCAATTTATGAAACTACACTCTCTCTTGATATTTCTGACGATGGTGGCGGTGGCTCTCCTAACCACCACGTCGTGTGACCGCCATGATGACCCGGAGCCCGTAGACGACACTATCGGGCGTGCAGTCCTGGTGTATATGGCTGCAAACAATACTCTTTCCGGTTACGATAATGCTGACATAAAAGAGATGCTGACCGCTGCCGGCGAGGGTGCCCTCGGCGACAATCGCCTTATAATATATCATCACAGCTTGAACAAGGAGCCGATGCTTAAGGAGGTTACTGCCGACGGTCTTGTTGAGCTTAAAACATACGACAAGGATGAGAGCGCCGTCAGTTCGTCGCGTATGCGCAGGGTGATTGAAGATTTTCGTCGCGAGGCACATGCCAAGCGTTATGGTCTTATCCTGTGGAGCCATGGTAGCGGATGGGAGCAGAATGGGATGACTCCGGAGGAAGAGGCGGCCTTCGCCTCGTCTCCGCTGCGTGCATTCGGCGTAGACAGATTCAGAGGTAAGAATTATTCGATGAACATCACCACTTTGGCAGATGTGCTCTCCGCCTACAACTTCGACTTCGTATATTTTGACTGCTGCCACATGGCGGGAGTTGAGGTAGCCTATCAGTTGCGTAACGTAACTTCGCGGATAGTCGGTTCTGTCACTGAACTTCCCTCTGAGGGGATGCCTTATCAGTTTACACTTCCCTACCTTATGAAGGATGAAGCTGATACGGAAGGAGCGGCCAATGCAACCTTCAGCTATTTTGACAGCTATGTCGGAGTGAGCCGTACATGCACAATGTCGGTGATCGAAACCTCATGTCTTGACCGTCTCGCTGAGGCTGTGGCGGAAGTATATGCCATGCATCCTACACTCCCCGACGGGTATCAACCTCAGAAATTTATCAGATATAACTGCTACTATTTCGACCTCGGTCAATATCTCGAGGCTCTGGGAGAGAATGGAGATGATCGGGTGAAAGCAGCTGTCGACAGGGCGCTTCAGGCTCTCGATGCCGCCGTAGTATACAAGGCCTCAACCCCTTACATATGGCAAGGCGGATCTGATGCGTGGGGCAGAAGTATAGAGGTTGAGTTGAAGAACCATTCAGGTCTTTCGACATACATACTTGATACACCGGAGAGTGCCGCGATATTCAACTACGATACACTCGACTGGTATGGGCATGTAGCATCGCAGCTCTTCTGAATTACTGACAACAGAATTATAAAATAGTAATATATAATCCACATTATGCTTCTTCAGAAAATGATCCTTCTTCAGTCGCTGCTCCCGGAAGCTGCTCCTGCCGATACAGTGGCTGCGGCTGCCGACAAAGCCGGCGGGCTGTCGGAACTGAAAAACCTTTCGATGCAGGATTTTCTGCACCGTCTGGCAGACTCGGCTGTTAATTTCGCCATTAATCTGGCGATCGCAATTCTTGTGTTTTATGTCGGAAGGTTCATAATAAAGAAGATATATGGATTCGTTCGGTCTATATTCATTACACGCCGCATAGATCCGTCGCTTGCAACTTTTGTTCTCAGCCTTATCAATATCGTACTCTACTTCATATTGATAGTGACGGTAATTGGAATACTCGGAATCGAGACAACCTCTTTCCTCGCGCTGTTCGCCTCCGCTGGTGTCGCCATCGGTATGGCTCTGAGCGGTACGCTCCAGAATTTTGCCGGGGGTGTGCTGATTCTGCTTCTCAAGCCATATAAAATAGGCGATTTCATTGAGGCGCAGGGATATTCGGGAACTGTAAGGGAAATTCAGATTTTCTTCACAGTGATAACCACGGGCGACAACAAGTCGATTCTCATTCCCAACGGAGGACTTTCCACAGGGAGTGTAAACAATTATAGCCGCGAGGCATACCGTCGTGTCCAGTGGACGGTATCAATCTCCTATGGCGACGATGTGAACGCTGCCCGCGACGCAATCTTCAAGCTTTTTGAAGAGGATAAGCGTGTGATGCCTCTTACCAACGAGACAAATCCTGAGATGCAGGTTGTTGACGGGAATGGGAAAGAGACACCTGAAGCTGTGGATGAGGTTACGGCTGAAACTGCCAAGGAGGAACCGGCACCCGTGCAGACATCCCGACCCGGATGGTTCCGCTCCATATTCGGTAAGAAAATCACCGAGGCAGAGGAGGCGATTCTCAATCTGAAAAAGAACGAAAAAGGAGCCCTTATAGTGCCTGCGCCCGACTATTCTCCTGCGGTGCTTGTCAATGAGCTCGGGGCATCGAGTGTTGATCTTCAGGTGCGTGCCTGGGTGAAGAGCGCCGACTACTGGAATGTATATTTCTATTACAACGAACTGTTCTACAACGAGCTACCTAAATATGGCATAAACTTCCCCTTCCCGCAGCTCGATGTGCATGTAAATCCCGCTAACTCCTGACGGATGATGCTTCAGATTAAGGATACGCTTGTTACGCTCGATCTTGCCGAGCGGTTTTTCTGCTGCGATCTGAGCAAATGTCTGGGTGCCTGCTGCATCGAGGGGGATGCCGGCGCGCCTGTCACCGAGAGTGAGGTCAAGGAGATAGAGCGTGTGCTCCCGGAAGTTGAATC
>CAZDWY010000124.1:0-3104 GCA_964509345.1 uncultured Alistipes sp. | reverse complement strand
CTGTGACGTGATACATCTGTCCCTCCTTGTCGGGGAGCTGACCTGTGCCGTAGCCTGAGGCTGCGTTGACCACAAATGGGGGCTCGACCTCCACATATCCCGCTTTCCAGGCTTCGTCGAGGAAGAACTGGATGAGCGCCCTCTGCAAGCGCGCACCCTTGCCGATATAGAAGGGGAAGCCGGCGCCGGTCACTTTCACGCCGAGCTCGAAGTCGATGAGGTTGTATTTCCTGGCGAGATCCCAGTGGGGAAGTGCGCCTTCGGGGAGCTCGGGCATCTTGCCGCCGCTCTTCTCAACGACGTTGTCTTCGGCCGTGAGACCCTCGGGCACTGCGTCGCAGGGGAGGTTGGGCACGGTCAGCAGAAGCTGGAGCATCTTTTCCTCGCAGTCGGCGAGACGGTCCTGAAGACCTTTGGCCTCACCCTTGATCTCGGTCACACGGTCTTTGGCCTGCTGTGCGAGGTCTTTCTCGCCGGCTTTCATGTGAGCGCCGATTGAAGCGGCGAGTTTTTTGAGTTCGGAGGCGTCGGAGTCGCAACGCTGCTGGAGCCGGCGGCGCTCGGCATCGATTTCAAGAATTTCAGTGATGACGGCCTTGCCGTCGAAGCCTTTGACGGCGAGACGTCTTACGACGAAATCGGGGTCGGCCTTTATTGTCTGGAGTGTTAACATCGGGAATAATTTGGAATGTGGAATTTGGAATGTGGAATGTGGAATGGGAAATTTGGAATGGGGAATGTGGAATTTGGAATTCCACATTCGACATTCAACATTCAAAATTAAGAGAGAAGTTCCTTTACTTTGGCGTTGATGGCGCGGCCCTCGGCGCGCCCTGCGAGACGCTTGGAGGCAACGCCCATCACCTTGCCCATCTCTTTCATGGAGGTGGCGCCGGTCTCGGCGATAATACCTTTTATCTCAGCTGTCAGCTCCTCGTCGGTGAGCTGTTTGGGAAGATATTCTTCAATAACGGCGGCCTCCGCGAGCTCATTCTCGGCAAGTTCGGGGCGGGAATTTTCCTCGTAGATCTTGGCGCTTTCCTTGCGCTGTTTCACCATCTTGACCATGATTTTGGTGGCTGTCTCGTCGGAGAGCTCACCGTTTGCCCCCTTGGCTGTCTTGGCCTCGAGGAACTCTTTTTTCACACCACGGAGAGCTTCGAGGCGCACTTTCTCGCGGGCGAGCATGGCCTTCTTGATGTCTTCGCTGATTCTGTCAAAGAGATTCATATCTTGTATTTTGAATTGGTTTTTGTCTGATTGGGGTGATGGGGAGGTGGTGTCTCGTGTCAGTGTCAGAGGGTTCCGTCCCTATCAAAATGCAAATTTACGCAAAAACCGTGATATTTTACACCGCCCAAACAAAAAATCAGTGGTATGAGGCTTCTCTGTCTATCCCGTATATCTGTTTATGAAAGGTGACGTATGGTTTGGCCACCGGTTATTTGAATCGATAGCGGAGCAATCCGCCGCAATTATCCTCCACCTGCTGAATAATCTGACGACAGGTATTTTCCGTCATTTTGACCCTCCGGCCTACTTCAAGCGCATCTGCGATTGTCGGATAACCCGTGCCGTTGACGGAGGTGGCATGTTCTCCGTTATACCCTGCTGTATTCAGTGTCAGGTCGTAGGCGGGTGCTAAATGCCATTCCCATTTTCCTGAATTGTCTGGAGTAATAAGGAAACTGAAATTTTTGCAGTGGTCATCCTTGTTGTCGGTGAGATAGTTGAATATCATACGCCTATACATTTCCTCCACTTCGGTGGGATTCTGAGTGAGGTAGCCGGTCAGTGCGAGAAGATTGCTATAGTCGAGTACGGGATTTCCAAGTGAGATGCGTAGCAGACCACCGGCCGTGGCCGTATGGATGCGGTCTCCGGAGTCGGAGATGTCAAACCGTCGTGATGCGAAATATTTGTCGTTGATCAGTCTGAAATCAGGCACTGTAATTCCGCATTTCCTTGCGGTCTCATTGTAAAGATATTCCTGTCTCCCGATATTTTTGGGATCATATGTGTGCCTGAACTTTACGAGCCAATGACCCAGGGCATCCGAGAATACTGCCTTGGGACGTGCCCCTCCGCTGTTGCCACTGTTGAAAAGCAGTAGATCCACATCATTCTCCTGTCGCTCCCCGAGCACTTCAAGCGCCTTTTGCTGAAGGAGGTCGAAATCAGATGTCTCAAGCCCTGTGGGGATCTCGGAAGCGGGCTCGAAGGTAAGCGCCCCCATTCCATTTTTCCCGACAATGCTCAGCCTGTCAAGAGCCGATAAGTCGGAATCATTGATCCCCTCCCGCAGCAACGCCTTGTGAAGCAGATATCGGCCATATCCATCGGGCAGACTGTCTTCGAATATGCCGAAGTTTCCATTGAATGGAGTCGGGTTGGCTATGAATATTCCTGATTCCAGGGGCAGTTCGAGTGGGGAGATGGCGAAGCCGTCAGTCAACCATTCCTTGTCATATTCAAAGGCACACATCCGGTCGTCGGGAGTGAGTGACAGGATGCCTACCTTGTGGTTGTGGAATTTTATGAGGAGTCGGTCAATGGGGGTCATGGTGGGGAGGTTTTGGGGTGTGGGCTTTTTTCTTGTTCCGGTTTCTGCGTATCTGAAGCAATTCCTCCATCGTGGAGTATTTGGGATTGGCGAAGATATCGCGTATCTCATGCAGATAATCCATGGAGAGGGCAAGCCGGATTAAATGCATCAGGGAAATCTGTCCCGTCTGCTCGAAACGGGTCAGACTTGCCAGTGACACTCCCGACTTCCGGGCCATGACTTCTCTTGTCAGTCCGCGTTCTATACGTCGCCTTCGGAAATCACCGGCTATCTTGAGTGAGATTTCTTCGGGAGTGGGAAGGAGGAGTCCGTCAAGAACTGCTAACATATTATCAGAAGAGTCCATTTTGCAATAGAAAGTAATCAAATATTATCAGTTGCAAAGATAATAATAAGTTGGGAAAGCGGCAAGGGGATATACAGAAATGTCAGAAGGTTTATTCTCACGAATAAACCTTCTGCACAAATGAATGGAATTCAAAAATTTTTGTGGGCGATTACGGATTCGAACCGCAGACCCTCTGCTTGTAAGGCAGAC
>CAZDWY010000123.1:0-3173 GCA_964509345.1 uncultured Alistipes sp. | reverse complement strand
GGCCCACTGGCGGTCGCTCATGGCGCCGGTTCCCGAGTCGGTCAGGCAGTCGATGTAGACCTGCTCGGCGGGGAGTTGGAAAAGATTGTAATGGGCGTTCTTCACCCACTGCTCACGCTCCTGGCGTGTGCTTTTGCGTATGGGTTCCACCATCTTTATTCGCCACGATTCGGCAAAGGGTAATTCCATGGGTTGAGATTTTAGTTTTATATTAATAATGTGAGGAAATTCTATGAAATGAGTGAAAATCGGTTCCGGTCAGGATTCGGCTCCGTCGGGTCGGCCGCCGTCCTGCGGCTGGCTGTACCACGATGAATACATCAGATAGTTGTGGGCTATCTTTACGTTCATCTCCTTCGCTTTCTCCGGCTCGACCATCTTTATGAACTTGGCCGGAGCGCCTCCCCATAGCTCGTGGGGGCCGATTTTGGTGCGCGAAAGCACCACCGAACCGGCGGCTACAAGCGCACCTTCGCCCACTTCGGCGTCGTCCATCACAACGGCACCCATTCCTATGAGCGCGTAGTCGCGGATTTTGGCACCGTGGATCGTTACGTTATGGCCTATCGACACGTGGTCGCCGATTTCGATTGTCGATTTCTGATATAGGGTGTGAAGAACCGAACCGTCCTGTATGTTGACGCAGTTGCCTATGCGGATTGAGTTGACGTCGCCGCGGAGCACGGTGTTGAACCATACCGAGCAGTCGTCGCCCATTACTACGTCGCCCACTATGGTGGCGTTTTCGGCAAGAAAGCAGTTGTTGCCGATTTGCGGGGTTGTTCCCCGGAGCGGAATTATCAGTGCCATGATTGTCAGAGGGGTAATGTTGCGTTGCGGAGCCACTGGCGTTCGGCGTCGGTGTCGAGCGCGGGAGCGAGGCGGTTGTAGACGGTTGTGTGGTAGTTGTTGACCCAGGCGATTTCGTCGGCCGTCATTATCGAGAGGTCGAACAGCTTGCGGTCGAAGGGGAAGAGGGTGAGGGTTTCGAATTTGTAGAACTTGCCGAACTCGGTTTCGAAAGCGGGCACGGTCAGCACGAGGTTCTCGCAGCGGATGCCGTGGACGTTTTCGCGGTAGACTCCCGGCTCGTTGGAGGTGATCATGCCGGGCATCAGCGGTGTGGGCACGTCGTTGAGGCGGATGCTCTGGGGTCCTTCGTGAACGTTGAGGAAGTGGCCTACGCCGTGGCCGGTGCCGTGGAGATAGCTCAATCCGTTTTTCCAGAGGAACTGGCGTGCGAGCACGTCGAGCTGCGCGCCGCGGGTTCCTTCGGGGAATATCGCGGTTCCCAGGGCTATGTGGCCTTTCATTACGAGGGTGAAGTCGGTCATCTCCTGGGCAGTGGGAGTGCCGGTTGCCACGGTGCGGGTTATGTCGGTTGTTCCGTCGAAATATTGTGCGCCCGAATCTACGAGCAGGAGTCCACCCTTATGGATTTCGGAATCGGTTTCGGGGGTCGGGTCGTAGTGAACGATTGCTCCGTGGGGGCCATATCCGGCTATTGTCTCGAAGCTGATGTCGAAGAACATGTCGCTTGCCGAGCGGAAGTCGCGCAGAATCCGGGCCACGCCCATCTCGGTCAGCTCCTCGCCGGCGTCGAGGCGGCGTTCGATTTCCATGAATGATTTTACGAGTGCCACGCCGTCGCGTACCATCGCGTTATGCACGCCGGCGATCTGAACGTCGTTTTTCTGCGATTTGGCGAGCGCAATAACCGATTTGCCGGCGATGCGGTTGCAGTGGATCGAGTTGTAGAGTTTCTCGGCAACGCGGCTTTCGTCGACGAGCACGCATCCTTCGGTCAGCCCCGAAAGGAAGGGGATGATGTCGGTGTAGGGCGCTGCGGTCACTCCCGCCTCGCGGAGATATGCCTCGGTTTCGGGCGTCAGCTTGGCGCTGTCGATGAACAGCCGTGAGCCTTTCGGCGAGAGGTAGAGGAACGAGGTTGCGACGGGGTTGCAGGGAACGTCGGTTGAGCGGATGTTGAGCGTCCAGGCAATTTCGTCGAGCGCGGTCAGCAGAACCGAGTCGGCGCCCTGCGAGGCTGCCTCGGCGAGAGCGGCCGCGATTTTGTCGGTTGCGGTTACTCCGGCGTATTTTATGTCGTGGACAATCACTTTGTCCTGCGGGAGGGCAGGGCGGTCGGCCCAGATGCGGGCCATGGGGTCGAAGTTGGTTGCCAGATGGATGGCGCGGCGCTGGAGGGCGTTGCGGAGGTTCTCGACGCCGGTGTGGGAGAAGAGCATTCCGTCGATGCCGACTGTCTGTCCCGAGGGAACGTTGTCGGTCAGCCAGCGGGCTATGGAGGGGGTTCCGGGCAGGCCGTCCTTCATCAGTTCGAAGGGGGTGTCGGCAATCTGCTGGGCGCCTTGCAGGAAATAGCGCGAGTCGGTCCAGAGGAGCGCCTTGTCGGGTGTTATCACAAGGTCGCCGGCCGAGCCGGTGAATCCGCTGAGCCAGCGGCGGCACTGCCAGTGGTCGGCGATATATTCGCTCTGGTGGGGATCGACGTGGGGTATGATGGCGGCATAAACGCCGGCCTTTTTCATCTCGGAGCGGATGGCTTCGAGGCGTTCTGCGATTTTTGCGTTCATAATCGGATGTTTTTTGTCGCAATCAACGGCGGATTGCGTTGTTTTCAATGAGTGCAAAGTTAATGAATTTCCACAATAATCAAAATAGATTAGGCGCTAATCGAGGTGGATTCGGTGTGCCGATAAGCGGTTTTTATCATGCCTGAATAATTTTTGGATGAAAAAAGTCGGGAAAATTTTTGTAGTTTAAAAAATATTCGTAACTTTGCATCCGCATTTGAGGCTTAATCGCCTGCCGCAAAGCCGGCGACGCCCCGAATCAAGCGAAAATTGACAATTGCCTCTTTAGCTCAGTTGGCCAGAGCACGTGATTTGTAATCTCGGGGTCGTTGGTTCGAATCCGACAAGAGGCTCAGGAAAAATCAATCAGGATTTCGTCGCCGGGGATTTTAACCTCGGGTTCTTCTGCCGGAGTCGACGAAAGCGTACGGGCTTAATTGCCGGCGCGGAAGTGGCGTATCGGCGGACGCAATGCCGGTCAAGGTTATGTCTTCAGGGCTTCGAAATCGATGATTGAAACAAGGGCGAATACCAGAGTGGCCAAATGGGGCAGACTGTAAATCTGCTGGATTATTC
>CAZDWY010000122.1:0-3408 GCA_964509345.1 uncultured Alistipes sp. | reverse complement strand
TTTTTATTACTCATGCCTATGGTTTATCCACGGAAGTTTGGTGCTGCCCCCGTAATTGCGGTCATTTATGGAATAGCGCTGACAGGGAGCATGGATTTGTATGCGTTCACAAGGGTAGAAGCGGTAAATGTCCCTGACACCATATCAATCCGCTATGCTGTCAGTGAAGAACCTGACACACTGTTGTTTCAGGAATTGGATGAAGTGGAGTTTGTTCAGAAGAGGAGCGGCATTCAGAAATTAAGCGGAGTCGAGAATCGCCTGCTGATAAATCAGTCGGAGCTTTTCAAGGCAGCTTGTTGTAATCTAGGCGAAAGCTTCACGACTTCCCCCTCGGTAGATGTGACCTACTCTGACGCCGCGACTGGTGCCAGACAGATAAAACTTCTCGGGCTCAGCGGTTCATATGTCCAGATGCTGACAGAGTCGATGCCTGCTTTCCGGGGTGCGGCTGCTCCTTATAGTCTCAGATACGTGCCCGGGCCCTGGATGAAGAGTATTTCAGTGTCGAAAGGTAGTAGCACAGTCAAAAACGGATATGAGTCCATTACCGGACAGATCAATATCGAGTACCTGAAACCGCAGGATGAGGAGGGAGTAACAGCCAACGCCTATTTCGATTCCGATATGAAACTTGAGCTTAACGCCGAGGGAAATATACATATCAAGGAAGGGTTGAGCACAGAGTTAATGGCTCATTTCGAGGATAGGTATGGCGTGCACGACGGCAATGACGACGGCTTCGCCGATATGCCTGATATCCGTCAGGTAAACCTTAACAATCGTTGGCAATGGCGAACCGGAAGGTATATTTTCCATGGCGGTCTCTCCCTGATAGATGAAACAAGTCGCGCAGGGCAGATCCCAAACCACAATGTGCATTCCGCTCCTGCCGATCCCTTTCTGATAAATCTCGACACCCACAGATATGAGGGATATATGAAACATGCTTATGTGGTTGATCCTGACAATAACGGTAATATCGCTTTCATAGGCACCCTGAACATGCATCGGCTGGATGCTACTTTCGGAAGGAAAGGATATTGGGTTAACGAGAAGGGAGCATATGCCCAGCTCATGTATGAAACTGATCTTGGCAGCCGCCACAATCTGTCGGCAGGCATGAGTTTCAATTACGATTATCTGGGACAGAGATTGAAGCTTACGCATCAGCCCGATGTGCAGCCTGGGATCATCAATGAGCGTGAGGCCGTGGCAGGTGTATATGCCCAATATACTTTCACCCTATCCGACCGCCTGATCATCATGGCAGGTCTGCGGGGCGACTACAGCAGCATGTTCAAATGGTTTGCCACACCGCGGTTCAATATCAAATATTCTCCTGTAGAGGATCTGAACCTGCGTGCTTCAGTGGGAAAGGGATATCGCACGGTTCACCCATGGGCTGAGTATAATAATCTCCTTGCCTCGGGCAGAACAATGGTGGTGGAGGAAATTCACCAGGAAAAAGCCTGGAATTATGGTCTGACGGCTGACTATACCCTATACATCGGCTCCAGTAAATTCCTGGTGAACGCGGAGTATTTCTACACAGATTTCAAATCGCAGATGATAGCGGATTATGACACTGACCCCGGGATGCTTACTATCGCCCGGCTTGACGGCAAATCATATTCACATACCTTTCAGGTCGATTTGACGTGGCAATCTGCCTTCGGGCTCTCCATTACCGGAGCATACCGTCTCAACGATGTAAAGTCGACATATGGAGGCAAACTTCTTGAAAAACCTCTTACGAGCCGATATAAAGCTCTCCTGACAGCTTCTTATTCCACCCCGCTGGAACTGTGGCAATTCGATGTGACATTCCAGATGAATGGGGGCGGCAGGCTCCCTGCGCCATATGCTCTGCCCGATGGGAGCCTCAGCTGGGGACCGCGATTCAATGCTTTCCCGCAGCTTAACCTGCAGGTGACGCGATGGTTCCGACATTTCTCTGTTTATGCCGGAGGTGAAAATCTTACCAATTTCAAACAGAAAAATCCAGTGGTATGGAGCAGAGATCCCTGGAGCAGTTACTTCGACCCAACAACCGTGTGGGGACCTATCCATGGAACCATGGCATATATCGGAGTGCGCTTTAATTTCGGACGACTCTGACAGCACATGTGACTGAAGATGATAAATTCACGGAATAAACAAATATTTAAACCGAATATAAAATGAAAAAACTGATTCTGACATTCCTTCTTTTTACGGGAGCGCTCGCTTGCAATGCAGCCGATCTGAAGACACTTCAGGTCACAACCCAGCCTCAGATGACATGCAGCAACTGCGAGAACAAGATAAAGAAGAACCTCCGTTTTGAAAAAGGTGTCAAGGAGATCCGCACTGACCGCGAAAAACAGATAGTGACGGTTGTATACGATGCCGAAAAGACAGACGAGAAAAAGATTGTCGACGCATTCGGCAAGATTAAATATCGCGCGACTGTTGTTGAGTCCAAATCAAAAGAGCCTGCTGCTAAGTCTGTAAAGAAATAAGAAGAGGGTGAATCTATTGAGTTAAGATACTTCCCTCAATTCCTGAGCTGTAGTTTCGTACTGTTCAAATATATGGAACGTAATTTCAATAAGAACGAACTGTATCCTGATTGCCCGATACGCAATATCCTCAACCGCATAAGCGATAAGTGGACACTGCTCGTGCTGTATACCTTGAACGGAAACGGTTCCATGCGATTCAAGGATCTGTCGTCGGAACTTCAGGACATATCACAGAAAATGCTCGTCACAACCTTACGCACACTCGAAACGGATGGGTTTGTAGAACGTCAGGTATTCGCCGAAGTTCCTCCAAGGGTGGAATACCGTCTCACCCCGCGGTCTTATTCTCTGTTCCCGATTATAAATCAACTCATACAATGGGCCAAAGACCATATGGATGAGATTCTGTACGACCGTACAAAAGCTCTGAATAAAGTTCGATAATGTGCGATCTGCCGGTTTGCCCCGCGGTCGCATTTTCAGCGCTTTTTGCAATTTTCGGATCCGTGTAATCATAGACCGCCGGCGCTTTTGATAAGCGATATATATTCCGATGCCATAACGGTGTCGGAATATTTTTTTTCAGGAGCAACCCGCCCACGTCACCATGCTATAGTAATACCTGCGTTCGTCATATCAGTGGACTACGGAGATGCATTGTATGGTTGATGAAATTTTTTTATCAGTGAAATGTGCGTTACTAAAAGATTATTTCGTTTGAATATGATTTAGGGAGAAAAAGTTGATCATAATTGTATGTCAGAATATTATTTAATGTTTATTAACAGATGCAATTGCGATTCAATGCCGTTTTTTTTAACTTTGCGAAAATTTTAATTCAATATAAAATGAAAATAATATTTCATAGAATCCCCTTACTGTTTATTGTAATGTTAGCGGT
>CAZDWY010000121.1:0-3701 GCA_964509345.1 uncultured Alistipes sp. | reverse complement strand
ACAGAAAGACGCCGCAACAGAGCGAAAAGCTCCGAAGCAGCGTCTTTCTTTTTTTTGTATCCCTGCCTTTAGAGCAATCCACAGCAGGGAAAAGTACGGAGGCGAGACGCCTCCGCCCCGACTTACCGCAGGACCATCGACTCCATACCATCTGACTCCATACCTTCTGACTCAAAATACTGCGGCCACCCGGCTACGCGAGCCACCACGTAAACGCTGCCCCCGCGGGGCGGAGGCGTCTCGCCTCCGTACAAAAAGCATGATGAAAATACACAGCATAAATGGGGTCAATCTGAAAACGTTGTTGTTAAAGTGAGCTTTGTGCCAGCACTATCCGAGGCACAGCTCCGCAGTGCTTTGATACAGATTACATTGTCTCCTCGCATGTCGCTACGCTCCATACAAGGTTAAAGACAGAGTCACTGCTTCGCAGTGCAAACCTCTCGCCAACTATATATACTTACTAAATACATAATATACTTAAAAAATACTTACACCTAATATCCTCTCTACTATTATCCTCTCCACTATTAGGTTCTCAACTATTTTCTTCTCAATTATTTTGTCTCAGCCCAGTAGCACCCCACACGGAAACACCTGCACCTAACACAGGGAGATTTACTTTCTCACTGCCACAACCAACCAGGGACAGACAGCCGAGGAAAACGCTTCACCTCATTGCGGGGTATTCATTGAGGTTATCTCGTAGTTACGAAACTTACCGAATTTTTTTACTTTGCTTATTGAACGGAGGCGGGACGCCTCCGCCCCGCGGGGCATCGTCAGTGAGTGATGGATCTTGTTACTGTGATTTAGATTTATCTGCGTGTCGCTGTTTTTTTTAACGGAGGCGGGACGCCTCCGCCCCGCGGGGCATCGTCAGTGAGTGATGGATCTCGCTACTGTGATTTAGATTTATCTGCGTGTCGCTGTTTTTTAACGGAGGCGGGACGCCTCCGCCCCGCGGGGACATCGGCAGAGAGTGGTTTTCGCTACTGTGAATTAGATTTACCTTCGTTTTGATGCTTTTTTACGGGGATGGGACGGCTTTGGACCGTGGGGATTTTTTGCTCCCATGGGGATTTTTTGCAATGTGTGAACTTTGAGATGTTTTGGAGTGTTTTATTTTTAAATTGGGTAAGGTACTTTTTGTGCTTTTATCCGGTTTTTACGCCTGGTATTTGTTTCTAAATAATACAGCGTAAAGATTATTTAGTCAATCAGAATTTAAAGATTATTTAGTCAATCAGAATATTAACTTGTGCAACTGTTTTATTGTTGCATTAATTTACATTAGTTATGACACGTTTATCGAAATTTGTGAGCAAGGGATTATTTGTGGCTGCCGCTGTTTTGGCGGGCGTATCGTCGCAATCGGCTGATGCTTGTACCCGTATTATCTATCAGGGTAACGACAGCTTGTATATCATAGGGCGTTCGCTCGACTGGAAGACGCCTATCCCTACTAACGTATATGTATACCCGCGAGGAATGGAGAAACAGGGTTCGGACCGTCCCGGCGCCGTTACCTGGACCTCGAAGTATGGTGCAGTTTATGCTGTCGGCTACGATGGCGGTGTCACCGAGGGTATGAACGAGAAGGGTCTTTCAATCAATGGCCTTTTCTGCAAAGGCACTGTCTATGACAATGACAATACTATCAACCGTCCGCCGATGTCGCTGGCAATGTTTACCGCCTGGTTGCTGGATATGAACGCTACCACTGACGAGGTCATCGCAGTGCTCAAGGAGCATAATTTCTCGCTCTCGGGCGCTACTTTCGACGACGGCACCGTTTCGGCTCTCCACTGGGGTGTCACCGATGCAACGGGTCACTCGGCGGTTGTTGAATTTAATAATGGCGATATCAATATTTATGAAGGCACTACCGACATGCATGCCATGACCAACGATCCTTCGTGGCCTCAGATGCAGGCTATCGTGAGCTATTGGGAGAAAATCGGTGGCCGCAACATGCTCCCCGGCACGGTGTCGAGTCCCGACCGTTGTGTGCGTGCCACATATTTTGTGACCCACGTTGAAAAGACCGGTGATGCCGACCTCGGAGCTTCGATAGCCCGTACCGTTCTCTTCAACAGCTGTGTGCCCTACACTTACACCGTGGAGGGTGAACCCAACGTGTCGTCGACTCAGTGGCGTTCGTTCTCCAACCTGCGCGACCTCCGCTACTACTTCGACCTGGCCGTATCCAACGGGTTTTACTACGTAGACCTCAACCGCTGCGATCTCCGTCCGGGAGCTTCAGTCATGAAGATTGACACCTCCAAGCTGCTCAATGCATGCGGCGACCAGACTACCATGCTCCAGCCCGTTCCCCCCTTCACCCCGATGTATTAATTGATATACCCGAGGATATTGATTACTATATCCGATGTATTTAATACTATAATCTGACAACTCTATATATCCCATCTACCGCGGCGCAGCAATCCCCTGCGCCGCGGTCATCGTTTATATTGAAGAAGCTAAATTGTGTTCGGAAATTTGGATAGCGCAAATTCTTTCTCTATATTTGTGGTAAGGAAGTCATGAGACATACAGGGAGAAGTCAAAAGATAGTTCTGATTTCTACATCTGCTGACAGATATGTCCTTTCATGACTTGTTTTATAGACTGACCCTACTTTATGGGAGCAGTAGCATGTATAATTTGTATGGCCTTTTGTGTTGCCATCGACCTCTGGGGAGTGGTTCTCGTTTACGGGGTGCTCTCCGTTATCGGAACAATATATTCCGTGACTGATATTGTTAAACTATTAATAATTAAAATGGAGGAAAGATATATGGTAAATACAAGAATAACCGGCAATCGTGGGGTGGATATGGGGTAAAAAAGCGACAAAGGGGACATGCTGAAGTGCTACTGTTCGATAACTATATCTGAAAGGGGGTATACCCAGCCCCGCCACACAAACCGAGAGGCCGCTCCATCGAGCAGCCTCTCGCTATTTTCAGCCCGCCGTTTTGTAGAATTTATTCGACTACTGAAGAGAATACTACATCTGCAGCTTTTTCGTAGCTTGACCCTATGTAGCGGAATATCAAACCTCTTTTGAGTTGTTTAAGATTCTCGGCTAACGTTCATTGCAATGAAGATTTATTCCATTTATTGGTATCAACATCAGGTTATTCAGCGCTGTCATAATACGCGTCGGTTACAATCTCAATACCTTTGGTATAACCGAAATATATACTGAGCGCGCATACCAGATAAAAAACGAAGTTTGTAAGCAAGTGTAAGATAATTTGCTCACCACTAATAATCAAAATGGGTAATATGCCGATTAAAACAGCGAACAAGCAAATTGCTCCACAAAGTATACCCATTCGTTTCGATAACTTGTCGAATTCTTCTTCGTCATTTAATCTTTCTTTTGGAAATTTAGCAAACTTCTTAATGCCAAACCCCATAATAAAGGGCATCAATAAGAAAAACCAAGCAGATGGAAATACAAGATAGAATAATAGGTCAACAATTACGATTGAAATTACACCGAAAAAGATCGTGACTGAGATTACTGATGCAATAGAAGATTTTCTTGCCATAATAATAAATCAATGTTTCTAATCCTCCATTGAAACTAATGAACATTAAAAAGGTGTGAGGATTGTATCTTGTTTTATCTGTAATTCAGGTCTTGGTCTACCTTTCTGCATGGATAAAACAATAGCCCCACACCG
>CAZDWY010000120.1:0-3744 GCA_964509345.1 uncultured Alistipes sp. | reverse complement strand
CCGAACTGATTTGCGCCCACAGGCAGAACAGAGAGGAATCCTTCTTTCTGCCGTAAAGTTAAACGGTCGACTGAAATCTTGGAGCGTGTCAGTTCCATTGAAATCTCGCTCTGTAACTCTTTCAGCGCATCCATGTTTCGTGCCTTTAATTCTATGAATACCGAGCAGTGCAAAAGCGGCTCGCGGTTCTTTCGGAGATTGGCAAGCAGCTCTACCACATCCTGCAGGTTGCCTTCGGCTTCAATGGTTTCGTTTACATCGTTGCCGCCGCTTTTCAGCTTATTGCGGCGGGTGGCGTTTTGGATAATCTTGCGCTGTTCCATGCTCTCGACCAGCCTGTGGTAGATTCGGAGTGTAACGCCGCTGCGGTCGGCAAGCTGGGACAGAATGGCCTGTTCCTCAGTGGTAGGCGGATATTCACGGATTGCCCATACGCAGCGGTAGCTGTCTCCGAGGATATAATGGTCGGACAGGAATTTGACCGTGCCGGGCAGGATCATGTCAAAGAAATCCTTTGTGCGGATTTCCTCCATCTGTTCCGGTGTCAGAACTTTTGGTTTGCGTTTCAGCATGTTTCCTCCTTCTGCCGTTTTGCAAAGGCAGAAAGGATATATGTCAATAAATTGTTCTGCCTTTTACAAAACGACTGATTTTTTTTCGTGGTTATTGCGTCTTTACAGCGATGACAAGTAGTCTGCCATCATTTTCGGAATTATAACAGGTAGAGAGTGTAAGAAGCTGACAGCCGTATTCGGGTATCGTGTCTGAACAGTACAGTGCCTTGTTTCGGATGGCTTCAAGCTGCTTTTCATATTCCTCGCGGTCTGCAGTATCGATGAAGCCGTACCAGTCATCATATTTCTTGACGGCTGCAACGGCGAACACGGTATACTCCGCATAGCCTGCTTCCGTTTCAAATTCGATAACGGGATGCGCTTGCCGGTAGACGTTCTCCATATATTTGGGGAGTGAACCGAACATCGTGTTGTTCCTCATATTGTGACCGTAAATGATCAGGTTGTCGCTGTCCATACCGCACCTGCCGTCAAGGAACGGAACGCCTGAAACGCTGTACTCACCGTAAAAATTTCTGCGCAGATATTTCTGTGGATTTTTCGGTGTGTGCATGACCGGATAGTCTATCGCCGTGTCGGGAACACAGATCCAACCGATGCAGTCACCGTTCTGCGCAAACAGCGGCGCAAGGTCACGCCTGCGCGCAGGTTCCGGCTCATCGCCTATGGGTACGCTTGGTTCATCGGGCTGCGGCGGTTCGGGCTGTTCGATCTGCACCAGCTCCGCAAGTCCTGCGAAATCCTCTTTTTCTTTCTGCCGGTCGGATAGCTCCTTATAAATCATAAAACCGGATAGGGCAAGGATCACCGACATCAGAACAGAGAGAATGGCAAGACTAATTTTCCGAGTCTTCGTCATCGTTTACCTCGTAGAACTGCTCGCCGTCAACATCGGGAATCTGCTCTCCGTTCATACTGGCTTCAAAGTACAGTGCGAGGAAGCGTTTGATGTCCGCTTTTTTCATTCGCTGCACCTCGAATCCCTGTTCGGAAATGACTTTTTCGATTCGGTTTGCTGTATCAAAGGTCTGCTTATCTTTTGTATTTTTCAGCCTTGCGATAAACAAAAACTGCCTTGCGGTCGCCATCTCCATTTGGATGTGGTCAAGAAAGTCAATATCCTTTTTGATGATTTTCCGTACTTTCGGGTTCGGTTCTTCCGAGAGCCTGTCGTGCAGATATGCCTTGTTATCGTCAAAGCACTCAGAGGAATCGGTGCAAGTAATCTCGATATCGGGAATTGCCGACAGTACCATCATCAGATGGCGGATTTTAATCTCAATGTTCACATAGGAAAGAACGGAGATATTGGTCGGGGAGACGAGATAAAACAAAAGCTCGCCCTTGTTGGTAGCGAGCCCGTATTTTGTGAAGGTCTTGACTCCGATTAAATCCTGCACCGAGCGTCCTTTTTTCCTTTTCTGTTGTTTTTCTTTTACTGACAAAATGTTCACCTCCACTCAAAGTATTGCTGTGTACTGATAAAGTACCGCACGGCGTATTTCATAAAATCCAGTATGGTGGTATCATCCAGTCGGATGGTCAGAAAGCCATAACAAAGTGTGGCGGCAGCGGGGATCATCAGCCGAAGCTGTACCAGCGCCACAATGGAAAGCAGCGCGGCAATGCCGAGAATACAAAAATCCCGCAGTCCCCACAGCCACAGATTGGCTGTGGCTTTCAGATTTTGTGGGTATAGATACTGTGTCATGAAAGTCCTCCCGTTATTTTCCGGCTGCTCTTGCGACAGAGCGCGTCAGGTTGACTGCCGTTGTCGTTGCGTGAACAACACTCATCATGTTGACTCTTACCGAGCTGTCAAGTCCAAATTGCTGTGCAATTCTCGGCACCTCGTTTGCCGACAGCATAACGCCGAGACCCAACAACATATTGCCTGGAAAGGTCAGCAAACCCAGGAACAGCAACGTTGTCTGCATGAATGCGGTCAGACAAATTGCCGCAACCTGTTTCATCCATTGATTGAAGCCGTCTGAATATCCTCTCGGTACGCTGAACATATACAGTGCGCCCACCGCCATCTGCACCAGTAGAATGCCACCGCGCTTGATGTTGGCAAAAAATATCTTGATCACGCAATAGGCAAAAGCAATCATTGCCAAAAGGTTAAACAGATTCAAATTGATGTCTAACGATACGGCAAAGCTACCCTCCAATACGCTTGTACTTTCTCCCGCAAGGTCGAGCGTTCTTCCTCCTGCGAAGAGTGCCGACAGATCATGGGAAAAGGTGTTTTGCAAACTGATGCAGAACTTGTACAGTTCTATCGGCACAACGCCGATCAGCGAACAGGCAAAGAAACCTTTCAGAATATTGATTGCCGTTGTCTTGATATTTGCACGACCGCACTGGTACTCAATCGCCACATCGAATATGGCGACAACTACGCCCGCGACAAAGAGCGCCCATCCGAATAGTGTAAACAGCTTGATGGTCGCCTGAATCCAGTCGAGGTCAAAGATATCCGCTCCCATGTTGCCCATCATAGTGAAAAAGTCGGCAACGGCATTGTAGATGGTTTCATAGAACCATTTGAGCATCGTGTTCCATATTACATTGGAGATTTGTTCTCCGAGAAATTCAAAGGTACTGCCGATGGCGTCACCTATGCCGGAAAATATATCTCCTAACCAATCAAAAATAGGTCATCACCTCCGTATATTCCAAACAAAGCAAGCGGCTTTCGCCGTTTGCTTTGTAGCAGTGTTGTTAATCTTGCAGCTCTGAATCATCCGCACCAAAGACGATTTCCATGATCATTCGACCGCCGAGCCGGAATCCTGTCAGGAATTCATTGCAGTATTCAAGCGAAGTCAGTTCATTTACGCAGTCGAGATATTTCTCAAACAGCTTCTGTTCTTCGTCGTTCAGCCGAGCTTTCAGATCTTGTTCATTTCTTTCGATCAGTGCGGATAATTCACATAGCTCTTTTTGACGCTTCACGCTGTCGTTCTTCAGCCGGACTCTTTGATAGTACATATCTGTCAGTAAGCTTTTCACAAAATCACCTCCGTTCTCAGCACAACACAATACCGAAAAAGCGTGCAGAAGTCCAGAGACTTTGCGAGTAAATATTTTCTTTTTTTACAGAATCGTCCAAATATACAGAGGCGCAGTCAATGTGAAGATGAGGCAGGCAAACAGGATCGCC
>CAZDWY010000119.1:0-3818 GCA_964509345.1 uncultured Alistipes sp. | reverse complement strand
TCAATATACCTACGCCCGCATCCGCTCGGTTCTCCGCAAAGCCGCCGAACAGAATCTGGCTACAGCCGATTACTCGGCAGTAGTGCCCAACGAGAAGGAGATAGCCCTGATACAGACCCTGGCCGACTTCCCGGCTACGGTTCAGGAGGCAGGACGCACCTACTCGCCAGCCATCATTGCCAACTATGTATATGAGCTGGTGAAGCAATACAACCAGTTCTACCACGACTACTCGATACTGAAGGAGGAGGACACCGCCGTGCGCTCCCTGCGTCTGGCCTTGTGCGACGCCACTGCCCGCGTGGTGGCAACCGGAATGGGTCTGCTCGGCATCCGTGTGCCCGAGCGCATGTAACAGGCTCATAGATTAAACCATATGAACATTCTCCCGTCTTATATTATTATTAAGTACGGGAGATTGTCAATTTTTCCCGCAAAAACGATAACAACAAAAAGGATATGAATAACTACAATCTCAACTCATGGTCAGGTCAGTATGGCGGTGGCTCGCAGCAGTCGCTCGACGCCAAAGTATCGGCCGTAATGAAAAGTGTATATGTGAAGATGTTCCTCGGACTGCTGGTAACGGCGCTCACTTCGTGGATCATCGCAGCTACTGCCGATTCCGACAAAAGTTTCCTCTACTATCTTGCCACTAACCGCTGGCTTTACTGGGGGCTTGCCATCGCCGAGATCGGTCTGGTTCTCTGGATTTCGGCAGGTCTGCGACGCATGAGCTCCGGAATGGCAACAGGGCTTTTCTTCCTGTTCGCCATTGTCAATGGTCTGACGCTGTCTCTTATCTTCGTGGCATACTCGCTACCATCGATTTTCAAGACATTCGTGATCACCGCCGGAGTGTTCGGCGCTATGAGCGTATACGGATATTTCACCACCCGCAGCCTTGCCAGATTCGGCTCTATCCTCTATATGGCGCTGTTCGGACTGATCATCCTATGTGTGGTCAATATCTTCTGGGCCAACTCCACTCTTGACTGGATTGTAAGCGGTCTGGGAGTGCTCATCTTCATAGGCATCACCGCATGGGATACCCAGCAGATCAAACAGATGGCTGAAGCAGACCCAACAATGGCAAACGGACGCCTCGCAACTCTTGGCGCCCTCAGCCTCTACCTCGACTTCATCAACCTCTTCCTTTATCTCCTCCGCTTCTTCGGAAACAGGGATTGATAGGGGAGAAGAGCTGAAGAACAATAGAGCAATAGAGCAGGAGCAAGATTACTTGTTTCGGTACAGAGCTTGTCCGATATAACACAGTAATCTTGCTCCTGCTCTATTGCTCTCCCGCTCTATTACCAAAATACTTTTCCAGGACCATCAGAGCTATCAGATCCTCACGACGGGGATCGAGAAACTGAGCCACATGCTCATGGGCGTGTTCTATTATAGCCTCCGCCTCATTAGGATGATCTATATAATATTGTAACTTCTGAGGAAGATCAGAAAAATCCGGTTTCACTTCTATATAATGGTACCCACCCACAAGCGTGCCCTCCATGAACCACGACTCATACGTAGGACGGGGCATGACTGCCACTGAATTCGACGACATGATCCACTTCAGATTACTCGCCACATCGTTACCCTCGATGGCAAGAATAAACTTATGACGCAACTGCTCGGAAAGCGTCAGCTTGCGACATGTCCACTCCGGATCGCCGGGTGAATGCCGGCTTACATCGCCGGCATCAACCATCGGATGACCGAAATAGGTCTCCATAAACCGCATCCGCTGCTCCTTGGCACCCACTTTACCACGAAAAAGCGCCTTGTCGAGCTTGTCGCGGAAAGGGACGCGGTCCTTCACAAAGATAAAATGACGCACACGGTCGAGATTAAGCAATACTGAATTCGCATTGTCGCCCGCAATCGGACGCGATTTGGTGACCGACGGATATTCCGGCACATAGGTTATATCGCCGGGAAGCAGACGCAACGGCAACGAGGGATCAAACCACCGTGTGTAGCGGATAGTGTCAAGCGCATACACCTTCTGCCCTTCCACACGGATATCTCCCGCACAGGGCGCACCCACCCCAACGGAAGCTCCCGACTTCATACGGCAGTAATAGTCGCGCCGACGCTCCATCAACGCGTAATCCGGACGCCGGCGCGCTTCCTCAAGAACTTTCGGCAGCCGCCGACGCAGCGGGCCGCGGGGCGCGTACCGCCGCAAGTATGCCCCTCCATAATACTTCCATTTGGAATTTTTTCCACTGAAAAGGGTGAACCGCACTTTATGGACAGCTTTGTCGAACATACTCGCCGTTGTTAAAATTCATTTGCAAATTTAGCATTTTCCAACCTAAAAACATAAATTTGCATTCCGTAAACCGAACAGCAGACGCGCTATGACAGCATCAGAAGATATTACAGTAAAGTTCGTTGACTTCTGGCCGGCGTTCGACCACCGTAACAATAAGTTTGTCGCGGCTCTGTCGGCACACCACCGTGTGACAGTTCTCCCTGCCGGGAGCAAGGAGACTCCCGACCTCCTCTTCTATTCCTGCTACAACGGCGGCAGGAACCATCTTGGATACGATTGCATAAAAATATATTTCACCGGGGAAAACGACTGTCCCGACTTCAATGAATGCGACTATGCCATGTCGTTCTACCCGCTGCAGCTCGGGGATCGCCATCTGCGCTATCCGCTTTATATGCTTTACGAGTACGACCAGCTCGGCAATCCGCCGGCGCTGACCGACACCACAGCACTGGACAGAGATTTCTGCTCGCTTGTGATGCGCAATTCCACAAACTGCGATCCACGCCGAATCCAGATCGCCGACCTCATCGCGTCCTATCGTCCCATAGCCTACGGAGGAAGTTTCAGAAACAATACGGGAGGGTGCGTACCCGATAAAATCGACTTTATAAGCCGCTATAAATTCAATCTGGCGCTTGAGAACAGTCTGGTGGAGGGATATGTCACCGAAAAGATTCTCGAGCCTCTGGTGGCTTATACTGTCCCTGTTTATTGGGGTAGCCGCGCGGCAACCACCGATTTCAACCCCGACGCATTTATCAATGCCGCCGACTATGATACTCCCGAAGGGATTCTTGACGCTGTGCGGAGGCTCGACAACGATCCGGCGGCATACCTCGCAATGCTCCACGCGCCGCGCCTGCGCAAAGGGATATCCCCCGACTTCGACACTATGCTGGCTGACTTCCTTGACAACATAGCCACCACACGGCGCCGCTATACAACTCCCTACGGCGAGCAACGGCGCCTGACAGACCGCGCCAAAGCGTTGCGCCCGATAGTTGCATCCCGGCGCATCATGCATGTTCTCCAGCGTATAACACGCCGATAAGCTCCCGCGCACCTACATATACCTATATATAATTGGGGCTACTATGGAAAAATGCATCGTTGAAACATAGGTGTTACAACAAACCACACACATTGTAACACACTCTTCAAATCCCTCTGCACACTGCCCACAAACGCACTTATACGATAACCCCAGGGAGAATGTTACACCATATGTAACAACTATGAAAATTTTAACACTTTGCAATAGTCTGGTAATCCGTATGTTACAAATTTTATCGAAAAAATTTACAAATTTGTTACAAAAAAAGTTGCAAAATAATTTGCAGGTTCAAAAAAAGTGCGTACCTTTGCAATATAATCACAAAACAGTTACAAAAATAGACAAGACAGAAACATCAACGAATACAAATAACTTTCTAAAATATATCTATTATGGCAACTCAGAATTTCCAGACCAAGCTTCTCTCTCTTCAGAGCAATCTTCTCAACTTCGCGTATATGCTTACCTCGAACC
>CAZDWY010000118.1:0-3833 GCA_964509345.1 uncultured Alistipes sp. | reverse complement strand
GTTCGCAAGGACGCGAGGTTTTACGTTCTGTTTGGCGATAAACACAAGTACACCGACGGAACTTATTCAGGTGAAGCCGCGTTCACATGGAACGAACTCCGTTACCTCGACCCCTCCCGGCCTCTCGACGGTGGTATGGATTTCGGTAATATGCTTTCTTTGGTTATCGGACAGGAGGACGGTAAATATTACCGTGTGCATAAAAATTTCTACGAGATACCCGACGGCTGGTTTCGTGAACTGGCCGACCAATTCCTCGACTTTTTCGCCGATTACCCTACAAAGGTGCTGAACCTCTATTACGACCGTTCAGGTAATAACCTCCAGCGTCAGGGCGTTGACTATGCCCGGCAAATAAAAGAGGCTATCGAGAAGGACGGCGACGGGCGGCGTACCGGCTGGACTGTTAACCTTAAATCAAGGAAACAGGCCAACCTTCCACAGAACGCCGAATATAATTTCATGCACGAACTTATGCGCGGTGAGAATAAAAAATTACCGCTCCTTCTGGTTGATGTGCTGAACTGTTCCGAAATGGTATCAAGTATTGAGGGAGCAAAAGCCGAGATAAAGTACCGGGGCAGTGTCAAGGTAGTGGCGAAGGTGAAGAAAACCGAGAAGCTGGAGGCGAAGAAATTGCCGAGGTTATCGACCAATTTTTCCGATGCTTTCAAGTACCTGATGATGCGCCGCCGTTGGTTGACAGCAACACGAGCCGCCGCCGATTCCAACACAGGAGCCGACGCAATGGCAGCGCAGTGGGTAGCCGACAAGTTCGACGGCTGACCGACCTACATACCGACTATTATCCGACCATGTTACCGCCCGACGACAGCACAGCCGCCGGGCGGTGTCGTGTGCGCCCTCTCATAACGCCGTAACAGTTCAAAACCTCACATTTCACCCCCGGTAAGGGGTGGTAATTACTTTCGGCCGTCAGAGCGGGCCGCCCTACGGAGCGCGTCGAAAATCGTTTTTTTCGTTTCGGTCGCATTTAGTTGCTTGATATAGTGCTGTTTGGCGAAAAGTAGAGCAAAATTTTACGCTAAAAACCGCATTTTTTGTGTTGCAATCTCCAATTTTTCACCCTATTACCGTGAAAAATCCGTAAATTTGTGCTGTCAAACTCCCGAAACCGGCGGAAGATATTCAAAATCTTACGCCATTATGTCTGAAGAAAATAAAGCCGGTGAGCCTCAAACCAAGTTCACCGATTTACTGAAATTACTTGCTTTGGCTACCGGAGTAGCGGGAGCGTTGTTAGGGCTGAAAGTCATGGCCGATTCATCATTTGAAAATGTTATCGGTTGGCTGTACGTTGTCGGCGGATTAAGTTCCGCCGCCCTTTGGTGGAGTTTGGCGATTATTGTCGCCGCTGCCCAGCGATACCTCGAAAAGAACCGCGAATAATCCCCGACATTCTACACCTTATAATGCGCCGGAGCCTACGGGTTTCGGCGTTGTTATGTTAAGATATTTTTCTTTTCGTTAATAACATTTATTAACGCTTTTTTTTTTTTTGTTCACAATATTCTGCCGAAATTTGCGCTGTCAACAGTTCACGACTACAATGTCGTTAGGGTCGCAGATGTGGCTCGAAATCTTTCGGGTTATTTTTTTACCCGGTATAACATACGAAATATTAGGCGGTAGCCTTCTCCAACCATTTGTAAAACGACCCTTTCGTCGGTTTTCGTGGACTGTTTGACGACACGGAGAGGCTACTGCCTTTTTTGTGCCTAATAAAATCGTCAAACACTTAAACAGTCCACAACAATGAAAACAGTTACAGCGTTACCGGCTCCGGCTTTGTCTTACAAGCCAAGAGTGAAAAAACTCCTTATCAAAGGACTTATTTACCTTACATCAGAAAAATTGTTTACCTTTGCAAGCGTAATCGCCGCGCTATGGTCGTGGTGGGGCGTATGCACCGACGACACTCACACAATCGCCTACGGTGCTAAGGTGTGGCTTGCAGCCTTCACCCCGTGGGCGTGGCGACAGACAGCCCGCGACCTCCGTCAAGACCGCCTCGGCCTGAAGCAATGGTAAACCAACAACCACAACAAAAATTACCGATATGGAAAATAATATCAACCTCACCCCCGACGCTGTAAAAGCAATCCAAGCACTCCAACACCCCTGCGGAACTTACCAGTTCTATCGCCTACACCTCGACCGCCTGTTTAACTACATACTCAACAACTCCGACGAAATCGGTATGAGTGACAACGAGGCAATGCACACGCTCCGCGCCCTGAACGCCCTCCGCGCCGATATGGCCGACATCGCCGGCACTCCGGCACAGCTCAACGAACCCGTCGACCCCTTCGACGGTATCACCCTCACCACCGCCCCGGACGAACTCGACGAGGCAAAGGAAACGGCAGCCGATTTATTACGCGCCTACGAGTACACCAAGCGCGTACTGCCCATTATCGAGGAGGCAAGAGAACACGCCAAACGTGCCGGGCTTGAAGATTCTTTTGGTGTCAAAATCACCGAAATATCGAACCTTCTCAAAAACGCAATGTCGATAATTTCGGCAATGGCGAACGATGATTCCGACGCAGCAACGAAAGAGGAGGCTGCAAACGACAGCAAAACAGCAGATACAGCCGAATAATATACAGCCCCAAGGTAAAAGATTGATTTAGGTTTACCACATAAGCAAACACTATCCCAACCCAAGAAAGGAACGTCCGTTGTGAAACGGGCGTTTTTTGTTGCTCCCTGTCGTGTCCTTCGTTACGCGCGATATATATAAGACCTTTGCAGCATAATAATACGAATCACGATGAAACACTTAAAACAAGAGTTCGACAAATTGACCTTCAAAGAGGTTATAATCTACATTTTGGCAATCGTGGTAATGATTGCCGGCCTCTCCCTTCTGTTTATCGGTTTATTCATACCGCCGGAGGGTGAAATCCATAGTTCAGTATTAACCGCGTTCGGAACGGTATGTATTTTCGTCGCTTCCCTTCTGGGTATCTCTATCCACTACGCTAACGAACTCGACAAGTTCAAAGCCAATGTTCAGGAACGCCTCGACGAAATCACTCAACCCCAATAAGTCACATATATGAAACATGGAAATAAAATTTTTTGTCAGCCTTTTGGCGTTCTCGCCCTTGTTGTTCTTATTCTTACCGCTTATTCTTTCACAAGTTGCAAAAGTTATAGAAAGGCAGTCGAAGAAACCCGAACCGAATTTCATTATACTGGGCGAGATAGTACCCGGGTCGATTCGGTACTCATCGGAGGAAACGAGCGAGGCAGCGAGAGCGACACAACAAGCGTTTCAACAGGTGCAACTGGAACTGTCGAGATTAAACGCGATTCAGCCGGACGAGCTATTAAAATTACTTGGACGCGTTCGGCGATTGTTTCGACCCTCTCGAAAAGAGATAAGGAGGCGCAAAATTGGTTTTATGGCCTCAATGCAACGCGACACTCCGAGAGTTCCGGCGCGGTGGATTCCGTCAACGAGAAAACGGAAGAAACTACGGAGGAAATTAACACCGCAATATCTTTAGAGAACATCATCGGCCCCGGATTGCTGGGCCTGGTTCTCCTTTACCTGATATATGTATTTTTCGCCGATATAGTATGGCCGTGGATAAAACAGAAGCGCAGCCGATAGACCTTTACGACGCTATCGAGCAGATGAAGCGGATAAGCCTCGCCGGTGGTACGTTCTCGCTCACCTTCCGCAAGTGGAACAGGCAGACGCGCAACGGCGGCGACGTGGTTAAAATCAACGCGGCGCGAATCCGCCCCAAGACAAAAGACGACAAAATTTCAGACGCAAGTTATAAACTATTTTTCAC
>CAZDWY010000117.1:0-3926 GCA_964509345.1 uncultured Alistipes sp. | reverse complement strand
GGCAACCGATATTCTCCATGAACTTGCCAAGCGCAAGGATCTCGGGGTGAAGGCCTGCCAGATGGAGGATGAGATTGCGGGGATATGTTCGGCCATCGGTGCGTCGTTCGCCGGCTCGCTCGGGGTGACTTCCACATCGGGTCCCGGTCTGGCTCTCAAAGGTGAGGCGTTGGGACTGGCTGTCATGGCCGAGTTGCCTCTGGTAGTTATCGACGTGCAGCGCGGCGGTCCCTCTACCGGCCTGCCTACGAAGACTGAGCAGACGGATCTTAATCAGGCGCTGTACGGGCGAAACGGAGAGTGTCCGCTGGTTGTTGTCGCTGCAACGAGCCCCACCATGTGTTTCGACATGGCTTTCGAGGCGTCGCGCATAGCTATCGAGCATATGACGCCGGTTATCCTGCTGTCGGATGCGTTTATCGGTAACGGTTCGTCGGCATGGAGGATACCTGAGGCTGATGAATATCCCGAGATAAAGGTGCCTCTGATTCCAAAGGAGTGTCGCGATAAATGGCAGCCGTATATGCGCGACGACGCGACGCTGGCGCGTTACTGGTCGCTGCCTGGCACAGAGGATGGTATCACTCACCGTCTGGGTGGGCTTGAGAAGAATTTTGAGACCGGAGCCATCTCCAATGATCCGGCAAACCATGCCCGCATGATCGAGACGCGCCGCGAGAAGGTTGCGCGGGTCGCAAACGACATTCCTCTTCAGGAGGTTCTTTGCGATTCGCCACAGGCGGAGACGCTTCTGGTAGGGTGGGGCGGAACGTTCGGCCATCTGTATACCGCCGCTGAGGAACTGAACCGTGAGGGGATTCCCGTGGCGCTGGCGCAGTTCCGGTATATCCAGCCGCTTCCTGCCAATACAGGTGAGATTCTGCGCCGCTTCAAGCGGGTGGTAGTTGCGGAACTGAATACCGGGCAGTTTGCAGATTACCTCCAGAGCCGTTTCCCCGATGTGCGCATCGAGCGTATCAACAAGATCGAGGGACAGCCGTTCATGGTATCAGAGATAGTTGACCGAATCAAAAACAAGAACTGATAACAGATTCCATCAGATATGTTTACCCCAAAGGATTTCAAGAGCGATCAGCCGGTACGCTGGTGTGCCGGATGTGGTGACCACGCTGTGCTCAATTCGCTTCATAAAGCCATGGCCGCTCTGGGCGTGGCGCCTGACATGACAGCCGTAATTTCAGGTATCGGATGCTCGTCGCGCTTGCCATATTATATGAATACATATGGTTTCCACACCATCCATGGGCGTGGAGCCGCCGTAGCCACCGGCTTCAAGGTTGCCAATCCGTCGATGACCGTATGGCAGATTTCCGGTGATGGCGACGGTCTTGCCATAGGTGGAAATCATTTCATACATGCCGTCCGACGCAATGTGGATATAAACATGTTGCTTCTCAACAATAAGATATATGGTCTTACAAAAGGGCAGTATTCTCCGACATGCGACCGTGGCTTTGTATCGAAGTCGTCGCCATACGGCACGACAGAGGATCCTTTCATTCCGGCAGAACTCGTGTTTGGCGCACGCGGCAACTTCTTTGCCCGCGCGATAGATGTCGAGCTTGCGATATCGCAGGAGGTGATG
Source organism: uncultured Alistipes sp. (assembly GCA_964509345.1). Classification (GTDB taxonomy): domain Bacteria; phylum Bacteroidota; class Bacteroidia; order Bacteroidales; family Muribaculaceae; genus UBA7173. The sequence goes on along the minus strand of CAZDWY010000117.1, from coordinate 2,320 downwards.
CTTGCCGCAGCGCGCCATAAGGGAGCGTCTGTTGTGGAGGTGCTTCAGAACTGCATGATATTCAACAATGGCATACATTCGGAAATAACCGACCGCGAGGTGCGTGCCGACCGCACTATCCATCTGCGTCATGGCGAGAAGATGGTGTTCGGCAGGGATAATAACCGCGGCCTGGTTCAGGATGGCTTCCTGCTGAAGGCTGTGGAGATCGGCAAGGATGGCTATACGATCGACGATGTGCTCGTTCATGATGCGCACACCCCGTCTAATTTCCTGCATCAGCAGCTTGCCATGATGGATGGCCGTTCGTTGCCTCTGGCTATAGGTGTGATCCGCGATGTGGCGGCTCCTGCATATGACGAGGAGGTAAGCCACCAGGTAAGCGAGGTTCGTGCCCGCAAGGGTTTTACATCTTTGCGTGATCTGATTCTCGCCGGGGATACGTGGGAAGTAAAGTAAAAATGTTTATAAAAACAATATAGCACTCTATGAATTACCTGTTTGACCTTGGAGGGGTGATAGTGGATATCCGCCGTGAAAATTGCATTGAGGCTTTCCAGAAGCTCGGTTTTGAAGATATCGCCGATTATCTTGGCGATTATGGTCAGAAGGGTGTCTTTCTCCGATTGGAAGAGGGGAAGGCAACTCCCGAGGAGTTCCGTGCTGCTATCCGCAGCCATATATCGGAAGAGGTGACAGACGCGCATATCGACGAGGCGTTCAATGCATTTATAACAGGGATTCCACGCCATCGTCTGGATGCGCTCAAAGAGCTTCGCAAGCAGGGACATAAGCTTTATGTAATCTCCAATACCAATCTGATTATGTGGGAGAGCTCGTTGAAGAAAGCTTTCGCTCAGGAGGGAGGTGACGTGAACAGTTATTTCGACGGGGTGGTGACTTCGTTCGAGGCAGGTGTCTGCAAGCCGGATCCGGCGATATTCCAGCTCTGCTGCGATAAATTCGGCATCCGGCCGGAAGATACTGTGTTTTTCGATGATTCCGCCGCCAACTGCGAGGAAGCGTCGCGGCTCGGCTTCCGTTCGGTGCATGTGGCTCCAGGGTCGGAGTTTGCAGACCTGATTCCCTGAAAAAATCTTTGATATGAATAAACAAACCCCTCTCCGGAGGGGTTTTGTTTTTGAATAGTTTTGTTAATTCATCATCATTATGAACAGGATAAGGATAAGAAAGACGTTGATGGCGCTGGCTTGCGCCGCTATATCGCTTGTTTCGGTGGCTCAGGGCAACAACTGGCAGCCCGACATACTCGGCGATGGCTACGAGAGCCGCCGTGTGGAGCAGGGGAGCGATTACTCGGGACGTGTTGTGTCGACAATAATCCGCAAGCTGGCTCTGGATACGGTTCAGAGCCGGAAGGCTGTGTTGTATGTTCATGGATTCAATGATTATTTCTTCCAGGGGGAGATGGGCAACGAGTTCGTGGATCATGGCTATGACTTCTATGCGGTCGACCTCAGGAAATACGGGCGTTCGATTCTGCAGGGACAGCGTATGTTCGAGTGCCGTTCGCTTGATGAATATTTTCCTGATCTGGATTCAGCGCTGGTGGTGATAAGCCGCAGCGGAGTTCACGATGTGACGCTAATGGGACATTCGACCGGAGGGCTGATTTCAGCTTATTTCATGGCAAAAAATAATCGCCCTGATGTAAAATCGCTGGTATTGAACAGCCCGTTTCTCGACTGGAATCTGGGGTGGATGGAGAAGATTGTGCCAATAGTGGCATGGTGGGGTGGCATTTTTCCGAATACTCCGGTGAAGCAGAGCGGATCGACGGCATATGCAGAGAGTCTGTTGGCTGACTATCACGGGGAGTGGCATTACCGCACGGATTGGAAACTGATGCATTCCCCCGACGTCACTGCCGGCTGGGTTCGTGCGATAGATATGGCTCAGAAGGCCTTACGCGATGGGAAGGCGCGGATAGAAGTGCCTATTTTGCTGATGTATTCCGCTAAGAAGGCGGAGGGTAAGGAGTGGACACCTGAGCATAATGAGGGGGACGGTGTGCTTGATCCGGCCGATATCCGGCGATATGGGTGCATGCTCGGTCCGAATGTAACATGTGTGAAGGTTTATGGCGGCTTGCATGATCTTGTGCTTTCTGCACCTCGGGTCCGCACCGCCCTATATACGAAGATTTTTACGTGGCTCGGGACCCATTAGCGGGGCATAGTTTCGTCGCCGGGAGGATATGGTGTGTCGTGGGGGAAGGGTATAAAAAAGAATGAGTAACGAAGTCCGAAGACTTGCAATTACTCATTCTCCTCTCTCTCCTGCGGTGCGGACGAGACTC
>CAZDWY010000116.1:0-4080 GCA_964509345.1 uncultured Alistipes sp. | reverse complement strand
GGTCTGGACGTTCTCTCCTGTGAACCGCCAACCATTGACAATCCTTTACTGTACGCCCGCAACTGTTATACTACTCCTCATCTTGGGTGGGCGACTGTTGAAGCGCGTAAGAGGCTGATGGAAATTGCAGTGGCCAACGTGGCTAATTTCCTTGAAGGTACCCCGACTAATGTTGTCAACTAAAAGTAAAGAAACAATGAGTACCATAAAAAAAGATACTAAAGCAAAATCCAATAATTTGGCCGGCAGAGCGGTAGCTTTCGTAACAGTCTTCTGCATTCTTGCGGCGCTTGCATTGGTTCATCACGGTTCACTTTTTGGAAAAGATGCCGGTGATTTATTCTTTACCGGTAAATCAGATTCTGAAGCAGGGCAGGACAGCATAAGTGCAATAAGTTATATTGGCTCTCAGGAAATTATAAATACCACAGAAGTGGGAAAGGATATCTTGGGTTATAACGGCCCGGTGCCTCTTGAGATTTATGTCACGGATGGTATAATAGATTCTATTGTGGCTTTAACAAACTCTGAGACACCGAACTTTTTCAGACGTCTTGAAAGCGGAGGTCTGACACGTGCCTGGAATGGAAAGACGCTGGATGAAGCTCAGACACTGGAAGTGGACGCAGTGACCGGAGCAACCTATTCCTCAAATGCTTTTATAGCCAATGTGAGGGCAGGGGCGGCATTGGCTGAAGGTGCCAAGGCCAAGAATTCCGGACATGTATCTATTGCTGCCATTGCAGCCTTGATTGTAATAATTGCAGGAGCGGTGCTTCCATTATTTATAAAGAAACCAGCTTACAGGCTTGTACAGCAGTTGATTAATGTGGCCGTTCTGGGATTCTGGGCAGGAACATTCATAGATTACGGGATGATGCTCAATTTCTTTTCCGGAGCTCCACGCATGACTTTGAGTTTCTTTATAACACTCATTCTTCTGATTGTGGGTCTGATTTATCCACTGTTCAATAAACCTAATTACTATTGTTCATGGATATGCCCGTTTGGATCACTTCAGGATATTGCCGGGAAAGTGGGGAAAAAGAAATGGAAAATGTCTCCCAAACTTATCAAGGTGCTTGATAATCTCCGGCAGCTGCTGTGGGTTATTCTGTTGACTTTGCTCTTTATCGGCTGGGGCACCAGCTGGATTGATTATGAAATATTCACTGCATTCATAGTTGAATCTGCGTCCTGGATAATAATGACAGTCGGAGTCCTGTTTGTGCTTCTATCCTTGTTTATTAACCGACCGTTCTGTCGGTTTGTATGTCCAACGGGCTCCCTCTTAAAGCAAGCGTGATAAATTTAGAGTTAAGGAAAAGAATTTTAAAAGATTAAATTTAAGAGATAAATGAAAAGTTATCATTGGATAATGCTGTTACTGGCCTTGGGACTTGTGGCCGTTTCAGTGCGTCTTGCAACTGTAACATCAAAAGAAGAAGCTGATATCAATGAGGCAGATGCAGTGATTGATTGCATCATGACACGTGCCAGTGTGCGCGCATACACATCAGAAGAGGTGCCGGACAGTATTGTTGAAAAAATTCTCCGAGCAGGAATGGCAGCTCCTACAGCCGCAAACCAGCAGCCGTGGCATTTGATAGTAATCAATGATCAGAATCTGAAAGACTCAATATCCGCGGCCTTTGAGTATACCAAAATGGTTGAGAACTGCAGCTTTGCTGTGGTGGTATGCGGAGATATGGATAATCTTTTCAGTGGAGATTACCCGGATGGAGGTTTCTGGGTGGAAGACTGTTCCGCCGCTTCAGAGAACATGCTTCTTGCCGCGCACGCCCTGGGGGTTGGAGGAGTATGGTGTGGAATATACCCCCTGCAGGATAGGGAAGAAACACTCCGAGCCATCCTCAATCTGCCAGCAAACCTTACCCCTCTCAATGTAATGGCATTCGGTTATCCCTCCCAGCCCGTTCCACCCAAAGACAAGTGGAACACAGACAAGATTCATTACAATGCATATTGACGTGGACAACTAAAAAAGGAGGGCAGTGAAGTGGTAACAGATTGTTACCAGATGAAACTAAAAGCACCTGACGGCAAGATGCGAATGACTGATGTTATCAATCCTCATTTAGAAATTCTTCAACTATAGCCGGGTCACCACAATAGGAAAGGGCGGAGCCGGGCTGACGGAAGTTAGCGTAGGTTTTGCTCAGGAAGAAGCGTCGGAACGCTTCGTATGTCGGGATATTCAATTGTCGTGCGATACGGCATACAATTGTCCCGGTCTGCGAGGCTGTCAATATCTGATGTATCAACTTATCCTTTTCATTCATTATGGTCCGGTCTTATTGATTTATCAAATGTTAGATACTCATTGAGCAAATCTTGGTTGAGGATGCAAATTTGATTTGTTGGCTTAAAGTATTTTAATCGGTTAAGCGCGTCATAAGAAGATATAATGCCATTCATATAAAGTCGGACAGTGTTAACCACCCTGTCATTAGCTATACCGCCTTCTATGTAGTCGTAACCTTTCCACAATTCTTGACCCAAACGATTACCGGCTACGAAATCAAGCCAATCTTTATCGTATTCTTTGAAGATTTTATGACGGCATGAAGAAATAATATCTCTTTGGCGCAAATTGTAAACAGAAATTATTGGATTAGCAGAGCGAAGGGCTGCAACATTTTCAGCCCATTCTTTTGCTTGCAGAAATAAATCAGTGGCGTAGAAACCGGGACCGAAATCAAGATTCGGTCGTCCAACGTCTACCAAGGGAAATTCAATTTCTTCAGTACCGCCGTGAAACACAGTCAGAATATCATACATTGCAATAGTTATTTAGATTCACAATTAGCAAGTAATTGTTGTAAGTCTTCAACGATATGTTCCCAACTTTGTGTATGGATTGGTTCGTAATATTTTAGGATATAGCCCTCTGTTATATCGGCAGCTTCCATACGATTAAACATCTCACGATAGTCACACCCTTCAGCCTCGGCAAGAGCTTCAACACATTGAGCCAGGAAACCCATCATGATTTCCTCCTTGTTGAGAACTATCCACTTCTCGCCTGTTTGTTTGTCTATTTCTTCAGTCATTTTATAATATAATAATGACTGAGGATGGGACAAAAGCCCCGATTCCTCAGTCATTATTTTAAAGGATTAGTCTTCTATTGCAGCCTGCGCCGCTGCTACGCGGGCGATGGGCACACGGAAGGGTGAGCAGCTGACGTAGTTCATGCCGAGTTTTGCGCAGAAGATTACGGATGAGGGTTCTCCGCCATGTTCGCCGCAGATACCTACCTTGAGGTCAGGATTTGTGGCACGGCCTTTTTCTACGCCCATGCGAACGAGCTGGCCAACACCTGCCTGGTCAAGTACTTCAAAGGGATCTGTCTTGATTACGCCGTGTTCCTTATAGAACTTGAGGAACTTGGGAGCGTCGTCACGAGAGAAGCCGAAGGTCATCTGGGTGAGGTCATTGGTTCCGAAGCTGAAGAAGTCCGCTACCTGAGCGATTTCGTTTGCTGTGAGAGCAGCGCGGGGTACTTCAATCATTGTACCAACTTTGTAATGGATTGAAGCGCCTTTTTCTTCAAATACCTTGGTGGCAGTTGCGTGGATTACATCAGCCTGGTTCTGGAGCTCTTTGAGGGAGCCTACCAGGGGCACCATGATTTCAGGATGAACATCAATACCACGAGCCTTGCAAGCGAGTGCTGCTTCAATAATGGCGCGTGTCTGCATCTCTGTGATTTCAGGATATGTGATACCGAGACGGCAACCACGGTGACCGAGCATCGGGTTGAATTCCTCGAGAGAATCTACTTTTGCTTTCACTTCTGCGAGGGTAATACCCATTTCGTCAGCGAGTTCTTTCTGAGTAGCGGTCTGATGAGGTACAAACTCATGCAGAGGGGGATCGAGGAGACGGATGGTAACTCCGAAACCGTCCATGGCTTCGAAAATGCCTTCGAAGTCGCCGCGCTGCATGGGAAGGAGTTTAGCGAGAGCATGACGACGACCTTCCTCGTCCGATGCCAGAATCATCTCGCGGACAGCCTTGATGCGATCTCCTTCGAAGAACATGTGTTCAGTACGG
>CAZDWY010000115.1:0-4117 GCA_964509345.1 uncultured Alistipes sp. | reverse complement strand
AACATCTCGTCGCCAGGCGTGTTGATGAACTCGCCGAGATTCTCGAGCGAGCCCTGACGCTCCTTGAGATTCACACGCCAGATATCCTTACCCCCTGAGCCGCCGGGCATGTCGGATGTGAAGTAGAGCCACTGACCGTCGGGCGACACCGCCGGATGTCCGTAGCTCGAAATTGTGTCGGAAGTTATCTCATATTTCACCGGAGCGCTCCACTGGGCGTCGGAACGCTGCGAGGTGAAGATCTCCACACCGGTATGCGAATTTGGCTCGCGACGGGCTTTGGTCAGATACATCGTCGACCCGTCGGGAGTAAAGGATATGATACCCTCGTCGAATTCTGTGTTAAGCTCACCTTCCACACCCTCGGGGCGCTGCCATTCCCCTTTCTCATTCTGTTTCGCCATCCATATGTCGCTCTTCTTCATGCCGGTGATCTCGCTCTTATTGGTACCGGTGGCCTTTTCAGTGGTGGTTGTGAAGTATAGTACATCGGCCTGCGCCGGGTCGATGAACATCGGCGAGAAATCGGCGCGACGCGAGTTGAACAGCTTGGCGTTCTTTACCACATAGCGCGTAGGATTGCTTTTCTGGGCGATAGCGAACGAGCACCCTGCCAGCCCGTTGCGGGCTATGGCGTTTTCTGGGTCGAGGGCGAGATAATCCTCATATGCCTTCTGTGCCTGCGCATATTTTCCCTCCTCCTGAAGCGCTTTCGCCATCAGGAGTATGGCTGTGCTGTCGGGATATTCATAGCGGATTGCATTGGCGAACGCCGACGAGGCCCGCGCGCTCATCCCCAGCTTGTCGTAACATAGCCCCATCTGGTATGCCACCACACCTCGCTGCGGACGCTGCTCGCGTTTAGTCAGCTTATTATAGACCTTACGGTAGGTTTTCGAGGCATCGAAATATTCGCCGCGCTCAAACTGCTCGTTGGCGACAGACAGTTTCACCCCGCACGACGACAAACCTGCAGCCATCACAGCCACGCATACCGCAGCCATCAGCCATCGGGCGCAACGCCTTGCGGTCGCCTCCTGCATTATATGACGTATCCTATTGTAATTCATTACCATAATCTTTCCCGGTTATACATTCCGCGTTGCCACGCTATTATATAATAACGCGCAGGCAGCCCCTTAATTGTATTCTCACCTCCCATTATCCCCTCATTCCTGCAAAAGTACACATTTCCCGTTGTTTACGCAACCAGCCTCAACTCTTTGTCTGACATTTCCAATCTCCACCATATATGCCTCAAAATGAAGCAATCAACCCTCTTTACCGCCCTTAACAACATTTAACGCTGATATTCATTCCTAATTGCGCTTTTTACCTTAACTTGCAGAAAATTAATCTTTAATGAAAAGACCTCTGATTTATATATTTATTGCCATCTTTGCCGGATGTACGTTATGCGGCTGCAATGCTACAAAAAGCCGGGATCAGATTACACTCTCCAAAGACCCTATGATAGACGGCGGAGGGGGTGTTATCCCGAAAAACAAGAAAGTATTCGAGCGTAAAGATATATTTCAGACGTTTCCCGCTAAAGGTGGCAAAAAAGAGATTAAGTATAATAAGGAGACTTGCCCCAGGTTTTACTGCGCCACAGCGGAAGACTGGCTCATGCGTGCGCCAGACGGCCACTTTCTGATTTCCCGAAATGATAATGATGAAGATGTTTTTGAGCTGTTTAATTACGGATATGACCCAAACCGACTTCAAAAAGGAGATTTAATCGGGAAAAGCAAAATCGGCTTTTACGAACGCTTGGTTTTTCCAGACAATGAAGTCATGAGCATTGATGATTTAGGTTTCTGTATGAAACCCAAGTTTTTCACATATCTAGGTCTTGACGATTGGATCAAAGCTATTGTTGACCCTGAGGAACACTCCTTTTTACTGGAATTCAAACCCAACGATACAGGAAAGTGTCGGGTGGTGACACTTGTACTTGACGGATCGGTCCACTTAACTCTTTTTGATAGATACCCCTTATACAACAATGCTATCCGCATCTTTCAACGGGCAAACTGAGATAGAATTATGATGCAGTTTTTCACATCCTCCAGAGTCATTCCTTTTTTTACTGTTTTGTCGGCAGTTGTTTTTCTATGTAGTTGCAGAACATCTGGGCACCAAAAAACTACTGCAACGACTACAGACCAACACCATACATCAGTCTACCATATCTCATCACGCGATCAGGAGAACTCGTTGCCGTTCCCACAACAAACCCTGCAAACCGGGGAGTTCGATCCTAAGGACTTATATCATACATATAAGCAAAATCGTGATATAAAAAAGATCCGGGACCATGCAGCCCCTTCCGATATCATACTGATAGAGGGGTTGAGAGAAGTTATTCCGAATAACAGGAAGGTATTCGAGCGGAAAGATATATTTCAGACGTTTCCCGCTAAAGGTGGCAAAAAAGAGATTAAGTATAATAAGGAGACTTGCCCCAGGTTTTACTGCGCCACAGCGGAAGACTGGCTGATGCGTGCGCCTGACGGTCACTTTCTGATTTACCGAAAAGATAACGATGAAGATGTTTTTGAACTGTTTAATTACGGATATGATCAGAAACGGCTTCGAAAAGGAGATCTGATCGGGAAAAGCAAAATCGACTTTTACGGGCGACTGATTTTCCCTGACAATGAAATTATGAGCATCGACGACAAAGGTTTCTGCATGAAACCCAAGTTTTTCACATATTTGGGTCTTGACGATTGGATCAAAGCTATTGTTGACCCGGAGGAGCACTCCATTTTACTGGAAGTCAAACCCAACGATACAGGAAAGTGCCGGGTGGTGACACTTGTACTTGACGCATCAATCGGACAGACTGATGATGAGAGATACCCCCTGTATAACAATGCCATCCGCATCTTTCAGCGGGCGAACTGAGATAAGATTCCGTTGAAAAGCCATAGCAAACGGTCGACTGGGTTATTGCACATTTTTTGCGTAGGAACAAACGGACTATTTCTGACGTTTAAACATATTGAGAGGATGCGGACTACGCCGCTCCTTCCCATAATGGATGTAACATGCAAACGAACAACATGGAAGATATCGCATACAAAGCTGATATTCTGGAAATATATCAGCAAAGTTTCCGCAAGAACTGGGCGCTCCCTGCGCTCACCGAATACGGTTCAGAAGAGATAATGAGCTACGGAGAGGTAGCTCGCCGCATTGCCCGCATACATCTGTTCTACAGACAGATCGGCATACAGCCGGGCGACAAGGTAGCCCTGCTCGGGAAAAATTCACCCACATGGATCATCTGCTTCATGGCTACCATAACGTATGGAGCCACGATAGTGCCGATCCTGGCGGAATTCAACTCCCACGACGCCATGCATATCATCAACCACAGCGGTGCGCGGCTGTTGTTCGTGAACCAGAGCGCATGGGAGACATACGAATTCGAGCGGATGCCCGAACTCAAAGCAGCCATCTCGCTCGAGACGCGCCAGGTGCTTGCCGAGCGCACAGCCGAGGGGGAATCGCCCGTTGAAAGGGTAATCCGCAATCTTACGCGTCGGTTCCGGGCTAACTACCGCAAGGGGTTCACACCCGAGGATGTGATATATCCGAAAGTCGACAAAGATGCCACCGCAATACTCAACTATACATCCGGAACCACCGGCTTCTCAAAAGGGGTGATGCTGACCTACGACAACATTTGCGGAAACGTGATGTTCGGGGTGCAGTCGCGCCTCCATTTCGAAGGCTCGAGGGCGCTCGCCTTCCTTCCGCTTGCCCATGCCTACGGCTGTGCGTTCGATATGCTGGTACCTCTGGCAGTAGGCACCTTCATCACCGTATTCGGCAAAACACCCACACCACGTCTGCTGCTCGGAGCCATGGCTAAGGTGCGACCTAATCTGGTGATATGCGTACCGCTGATTCTCGAAAAGATCTACCGCAAGCAGATAGTTCCTATGATCACCAAGCGGGCCATCCGATGGGCTCTTGCCGTGCCCCTGCTCGACACCGCCATCTACTCCAAGATTCGCAATAAGCTTGTTGAAGCATTCGGGGGCTCGGCGCCGACTTCCTGGACTCCGACTATCCCAAGGACGAGGACAAGGACGCCACCGAC
>CAZDWY010000114.1:0-4127 GCA_964509345.1 uncultured Alistipes sp. | reverse complement strand
GTACCGGTAGCGTCAAAATCCTCCACCTCATCGCCATAGTCCCATTCCATGCAGCCTGTCAATGACAGGACTGCATAGAACAAGACGGCAGAAAAGAGCGATTGCACTGTAGACTTAGTATTCATTTCGCTGTGAGGCTGAGATCTTCGAATCCGAACACTTCCGTCGACACTTCTCCAAGCCAGCCGGCTTTGGAGTTGACTCCGGTCTGCACGCGGATGAAGTCGATGTAGCGGAGATTGATATGGGTGCCGTCGGCATACATAGCGTTCTTTATCAGGAAACCATTGCGCTGTCCCTCGCCACCGCCGCTATCGTTGCTTGAGAGCACATCGCTCCCCATATTGTCGGCATAGCCCCATTCGAAGCAGTTGTTGTCCCACATACCGGTCGAACTGTTTTGCACGGTGCGGGCCTGCAATCGGGTGCCACGTAGGGTATAGCTGTCCGCCTCTATCCATGCCGGATAGTAGTAGTCTTGCCGGTGGAAAGCAGAGAGATAGTCGATAGTGCCCGTCTGGCCCAACATATCGGTCCACTGCACATTCATGCCCGGTGCAGATGGACGGAAGTAGGTGACGGCATAGTCCGTAATCGTCTCTGCCTTACCGGTCTCTGAGCCACGTAGCTCATACCATTCATCGTCAGGCAAACCGTTGCCGTTCACATCCTGGCTAACATAAACGATTCCAGGCTCGTTGGACCCTCCATCGCCCGTGGAAAGATTGAAAAAAGCATTGGCCATGATAGCGAAATCGTAGGCGGTTTCGGTGTTGGGAATGCTATGGTCAAATCCTACCGTGATATATCCGCCAAAACCGCCGAGCGACACATATTGAGCCTTGTCAAGACGGCGCTTTGCCCAGGCTATGGCCGCCTCATGGGTAGTCTCTGCGCCTGTCATTCCTCCGGTCTGGGTCTCGCCTATAAACTGTCCCGGGGCGGGAATCCACTCATAAACATTGTCACAACAAGCCTGACTCGTCGACCCGGCTTTACGCCATCGAGATTCCTCAGTAGCATCCACACACTCCACCACCACCGAGGCGGTAGCTGACCCATCTACCGTAATGTTGACCACGTATGCTCCGGGCTTCTCAGGAGTGAAAGTAAATATCCGGCTGTCGCAATCGGCTTGCTGACCATCTACAGTCCAGGCAAATGAGGTTGCATCAAGGCCACTGATTATCGGTCGAAGCATTATGGGGCGTCCGGGGAAGGTGAATCGTTCGGTCGAGGTGCTGAAAAACGACTGCCGGGGAAATTCGAGGGTGAACGGCATATCGGTGACTACCTTAATTGTAAAGCTCCGCTCATCAGAGCCATCGGAATTGGTGGCTTTGACAGTCACTGCATAATCTCCCGCATCAGCGGCTTGGAAATGCAGGGTGCGGTCTGACGAAACCGTCTTGCCGTCTATTGACCATACTACGGTGAGGTCGGGGTCATCATCGGACGATGCGGCTATCTCGGGGGTGAGCATATAATCGGTGCCGACCTGCAGGAGCAAAACATCGCTTGCAAAAGGAAGCGAAATGAAGGGAATAGCGAGCTCTATAACATCTACGCGCATCTCTTCAGAGGCTGTGCCGCCTGAAGCGGTGACCGTGAGCTCAACGTAATACTCCCCTGCTTCATCCCACACTGCGGTCAAGACGGCTTCAGTGGAAAGCACCACATCATCAACCTTCCAGACGAATTTCCCCCCCTCGGCATTTTCATATTTCGGGGCTATGGTCAGTTCATGGCCGGCCTTGACTTCATAGACGGCTGTCTCACTGTCAAGTATAATCCTCGGAGCGGCTTCGGTGGCCACTATCTCATCCTTGTTGCACGATGAGAAAAGCATCCCCACGGCCATAACGGCCGCGAGGATGCCTACAAATGAAAAGAGCGATTTCTTCATTATCGACCTCAGAATAGAACAGTTACATCATCGTAAGCGAAGTATGCCGGCTGACTGAAGCCATAGCCGTTGTCGCTTGACCCGGTGACATTAAACTCTATCTTCGCCACCTTGCCGAGGATGGAGAGATTCCACTTGGTCCAGTCGCGCACGATATTGTCAGGACCATTGCAGGTGTAGAACGAGGCTTCGCCCACCTTCTTACCATCCTTGTCGTAACCGGTTGCCACAAGTTTGACCCAATCGTCAGGACCGATTTTGGCTGTCAGACCATTGCCCGACACATAGCAGTTCATCGCGTAGACCGTATTCATAATCCACATTGACTCAACCACATGCTCGGAGCCATCGCCGAATTCGAGCGAGGGAAGAGATTCGGTCATATTGTACGACGAGCCATCCATATAGCCGTAGTGTATGGCGAAATTGGCCGACCCGTTGTGACCCGACGTACCATACACCATAAGCTGATGACCGAAATCGCCCTGACTTAAGTCGGTACCCGTATAATTCGACACTGCGTGTCCACCGCTCCAATAGCAGTACATATTGTAGGCCGACGACATGGAGTGTTTGAGTTCGGTGTTTCCTTTGTCGTACCACGTGTAGGGGTCATCCATTCCATAGCCATCTGAGCCATAGAGCATCACACCCCCATATTGCTTATCGTCAATGAGATCGGACCATGTTGAGATGGTTTTGGAGCAGTAGGTGAGATCGTAGGAGGGAAATTTTGCATCTGCGTCCTCAAATGTGAGCACACGGCGTTCGAAAGTGGCCACCCGAAGACTCACAATCATACTCGTACCCGAAGTAGACACAACGGTGATATCTATCGAACCCTCCTGTTCGGCATATTTATTATCCTCCACCGGAGCGGTGACGGTGAGGGTATTGTCGGCGAAGGACGCACGCCAACCGTCAGGCTTGCTGATGGTCTGGGAAGCGATGTTTTGGGTCTCCACCTGATATGATTTGCTCTCGCCGCAGTGGATTACCTGAATCCCTTCGGCATCTTTGATAGCAAACAGAGGCGCTTTGGGATTAAACCGCTGCACGCGAAGCTTGTTCCCGTCTGCGAGGGTAAACTCCACATAGTCGGGATTGGTGGTATCAATACCGGAGAAAATTGACTCGCCACGGTCGCCTTTTACGCCGTCTTCGCCCTTCGCACCATCATCTCCCTTTGCGCCATCTTCACCTTTGGCGCCGGCCTGGCCTTTTGCCGATACGCCGGTAGAGGTCCACGTAGAGCCGGAGTCGGTAGATATTTCCCATTCGCCGGTAGAAGGATTGATTCTCACCTGGGGAGCTACGGCATCAGCACCGTCAAGACCGGTGGCGCGAATCTTCTCCCCTTCGACAGTGAGCCATTCGCCACCCGAAGTCCAATAGTAGTGGCCGTCGTCATCGCGCCCTACGGAGATTTCCGGAGCCGACACTCCGTCAGTGCCGTTGGTGATTGTAGCCTCAGTGCCGTCTGAGAAGCTGATGGTGTAGCCGTAGGTCCCCGAAGTGACGGCGGTGACGGAGATGTTGTTTTGCATGGCCCGGATAATGGACTGGAGGGTCTTGATGTCAGTGTTGACCTGAGCAGATGCTTTCTCAAGGTTCTCAACACGATTCTCTATGCCGTCTACGGCATCCCAAAGATCAGAATCGTCATAGCTGCAGGCTGCCGGGAGCAAGAGTGCGGCAACACAAGCAAGAGTGATAAGTGGCTTTCGCATATTGATATAAGTTTATTAGAAGTACGCAAATAAAAATCCCGTTCGCGCAATCTACGGGCAAATGCCTACATGCGAACGGGTAAAATAGCTTTAGCTTTGGATTTTGCGTATGATGCCGTGAAGGAGTCTCTCCCTCATCAGCTACGAAAGCCGGAAACAGCTGCCCATAGACCCGCAGGCACGTTCATTTGATGGCGAATGGCAGGTCTTCTGACTTATCCCGGTTTGTTTCGCGCCTTCCCGGTCGGATTGTGACCAGTGGCAGGTTGCGAAAAACCTTGTCCGATAACGAATTTGCATCGTCATAGAACGGGGAATTACAGCAGCGGGTACTGTCGAGGAATCACACCTCATTCCCTTTTGATGCTCCTATATGCCTCCACTCTTGGACGGCAGAGCAACCATTTCAGCCGCAAAATTACAAAAATTTTTCCACCCCACCAAAGAATTCTCAAACTTTTAGCAAAATATTCTTTATTCCTTGTTTACTG
>CAZDWY010000113.1:0-4222 GCA_964509345.1 uncultured Alistipes sp. | reverse complement strand
GAACAATCCTTTGAGCAATTGCGCAGGGGCAACTTCCTCTATGTTGATAAGACCCAATATATTGAGCAACTTATGTATAGTGGTCCCTGCTACTTTCTCGGCAGGCCACGACGTTTCGGGAAGAGCCTTTTCTTGTCTACTCTCAAATGCTTCTTTGAGGGCAAGCGCGAACTTTTCAAGGGGCTCTATATCGATTCAGTGGATTGGGATTGGGAACCTTATCCTGTCTTGTATCTCGACTTGAGTCCTGGCGACTATTCCAAGGATGGAGAATTGAAGGCTATTGTTGAAAATCAATTGAGGAAATGGGAAAAGTTATACTCAGTCTCGCCTCAGATAGACAGTCTTTCAATCCGATTCAAGAATGTCATAAAGGCTGCCTCGGAAAAGACCGGGAAGAGCGTCGTCATACTTGTCGATGAGTACGAGAAGCCTTTGGTGCACAGTCTTAACGATAAAGAACGCTTCGATAACAACCAGGCTATCCTATCCTCCTTATACTTGAACTTCAAGAGTTCGGCCGACTACATACAACTGGTCTTTCTGACAGGAGTCAGCCGTTTCAGAGAACAGAGCGTATTCTCCGGACTCAACAACATCATGGACATATCGCTTACTAAAAAATATGCTGCCATTTGCGGGATCACAGAATCAGAGCTTTTGGATTACTTCCAAGAGGGTATTTCCGTTCTTGGGGATGAAGAGGGTCTTTCTCCTGAGCAGGCTATAACACGACTAAAACAACTATATGACGGTTATCGTTTCTCCGAGAGGTCTCCAGCCATCTATAATCCTAACTCCCTGTTGAGCTGCTTCAACAACGAGCAGTTCGGAAACTACTGGATAGAGTCCGGCACTCCTACTCTGCTCATCGAGCAACTCAAGAAGACGAAACTTGACGTTCAATCTCTGGACGGAGTCTGGCGATCGGAATCCGATCTTTCTGTCCTCACATTTGACAATGTGGACCCCGTGGCACTCTTATATCAGACTGGCTACTTGACCATCAAGAGTTTCAATTCAGAGTTTTGGTTGGCTCAACTCGGCTTTCCAAATGAGGAGGTTTCAGACAGTTTCTTTAAATTCATCGTTCCAACTTTTGCCAACCTCCACAATGAGGAAGTCCATTGATTTCATTAGAAAAGACCTGGGACGCAATTATTTAAAACCAATCATCTTCAATCGTTCTTATGAGAGAATTATCAAAGCAAGAAAAACAAGTAGCCAGAGAAGTCCTCAAGCGTGGAATTCTAAATCGACATGTTGAGTGGCAAAACGAAGTGAAAGAACTGCTGGAAAGTCCTGTCAAGGATGGTGAGAATGCCTTTGACAAAAGCATGGAGATCACCAAGATGGCACGTGATTTTTTCAAAGAGGCAATGGCCCTGGAAGATTATTACCGCAATAGTCTCCTTATCATCGGCCTCGCCAATTTATATTCTCACCATTACCTCACTATCGAAGATTTCGATGGCTTTGACGAGGAACTGGTGAAGATTATTCTTTCATTTGTCCGTTTAGATCTGTGATTTCTTATCGAACCGGTTTCGAGTCTCAAGCGACTTTATCACCTGTTCAACAAACTTTCAGACATGGTCACACTAATAAAATATCCTGTTGGTGAACAATCCTTTGAGCAATTGCGCAGGGGCAACTTCCTCTATGTTGATAAGACCCAATATATTGAGCAGATTAACAGAGGCGGAAAGTACTACTTTCTCGGGCGTCCGCGACGTTTCGGGAAGAGTCTTTTCCTCTCGACGCTCAAATGTTTCTTTGAGGGCAAGCGCGAGTTGTTCAAGGGACTTTATATCGACTCGATAGACTGGGATTGGGAACCCCATCCCGTCCTCTATCTTGACCTGAATACCGGAAACTACAGAAAGGACGGTGAGTTCGAGGAGATAGTCGGGAATCAATTGCTAAAGTGGGAAAGAGATTATGGCGTGACACCTGAATCCGACAACCTTTCAGTCAGATTCCAAAATGTGATTCAGAGGGCCTACGAAAAGACCGGCCAGAGCGTGGTGATACTTGTCGATGAGTACGACAAGCCTCTGGTGAACAGCCTCCACGACCGGGAACGCTTCGAGGACTACCGCTCGGCCCTGGCGGCACTGTACTCCAACTTCAAGAGTTCGGCCGACTACATCCGCTTAGTGTTCCTTACAGGTGTCAGCCGTTTCGGAAAACTCAGCGTGTTCTCCGGGCTAAACAACATATCAGACATCTCGTTTGATATTGACTTCAGCGCCATTTGCGGGATCACCGAAGAAGAATTGCTCGACAATTTTCAGGAAGGTATAGCCATTCTCGCACAATTCCGAAAAAAAAGCAAGAAGGAGATAATTTCCGAACTCAAACGGAAATATGACGGCTATCATTTCTCCGAAATATCTCCCGATATCTACAATCCGTTTTCCCTTCTCAATACATTTGCTAAAAAGACATTTAGAAACTTCTGGATAGAATCCGGGACCCCGACTCTTCTTGTCGAGCAACTTAAAAAGAAACACGTTGACCTACAGACTATGGGAGATGTGTGGAAAGACCAGTCATCTCTGGCCGGTCTGTCGTATGACGATATGGATCCCATTGCGCTGTTTTATCAGACCGGATACCTTACAATTAAAAGTTTTGATGAGGAGTCTGGACTCGTAAAACTCGGTTTTCCTAACGAGGAGGTGTCAGAAGGTTTTTTCAAATATATTCTGCCTTTTTATGCCAACCTCCATAGTCAGGATTCGATGGTCTACGTCACAGACCTTATTGCCGACTTCAGTAAAGGTGATGTGGACGCGTTGATGAAACGCCTGCAGTCGCTGTTCGCCGGGTTCCCGTACGACCTGGGGATTGAGTCTGAGAAGGACGTTCGTAACGCTCTCTACATCGTCTTCAAACTCGTAAGCCTCCGTGTTGATGCCGAATACCGAACCTCTGACGGACGCATCGACATACTCGTGCGTACCCGAGACTACGTCTATATCATAGAGCTGAAATATAATGGATCGGCCGAGGAGGCCCTCTCCCAGATAAAGAGAAAGGAATACCACCTTCCCTGGTCAGTAGATAACCGGACCGTCATAGCCGTCGGCATCAACTTCTCTTCCGAGAAGCGACGCATCGACGACTGGAAGTCCGAAAGACTCTAACCATTTTTAAAAAGTCTGAAGTAGCCGCAACGACTTCAAGCATAGCAAGCTCAAGAGCATAGTACATGAGGGTGTGTCAAAATAGGCACACCCTCTTCTGTATGATTAGTCGGATTAACTTGATTTAGGGCGGTTGAGACACCACTCACTGTCGTTGGCTTAGGCCGTGTTTATTTGATGACGCCGAGCTTCTTGCCTACCTTGATGAAGGCGGCTATGGCGCGGTCAAGCTGCTCGCGGTTGTGGCCGGCTGAGAGCTGGACACGGATGCGGGCCTGGCCTTTCGGTACTACGGGATAGTAGAAACCGGTCACGTAGATGCCCTCTTTCTGCATCTCGGCAGCGAACTCCTGTGAGAGCTTCGCGTCATAGAGCATCACGGCACAGATGGCTGACTGAGTCGGCTTGATGTCGAAGCCGGCTTCGAGCATCTTTGAGCGGAAGTAGTCAACGTTCTCCATGAGTTTTGTGTGGAGATCATCGTTCTCCTTGAGCATCTTGAACATCTCGAGGCTTGCGCCGACGATCGAAGGTGCCACTGAGTTGGAGAACAGGTAAGGACGTGAACGCTGGCGAAGCATGTCGATGATCTCTTTCGGACCGGTGGTGAAACCGCCCATGGCGCCGCCGAAGGCCTTGCCGAGAGTGCCGGTGAAGATGTCGATCTTGCCGTAGCAGTCAAACTGCTCGGCCACACCGTGACCTGTCGGGCCGACAACGCCGGCAGAGTGGCTCTCGTCTACCATCACGAGGGCGTCATACTTCTCGGCGAGCTCGCAGATCTTATCCATCGGAGCGACATTGCCGTCCATTGAGAAGACACCGTCGGTGGCGATGATTTTGTAGCGGGCGCCGGCCTCGTCGGCGGCCTTGAGCTGACGCTCGAGATCTTCCATGTCAGCGTTGGCATAGCGGTAACGCTTAGCCTTGCAGAGGCGTACGCCGTCGATGATGGAGGCGTGGTTGAGCGAGTCAGAGATGATGGCATCCTGCTCGGTGAAAAGGGGCTCGAAGAGACCGCCGTTGGCGTCGAAGCAGGCGGCGTAGAGGATGGTGTCCTCGGTCTTGAA
>CAZDWY010000112.1:0-4399 GCA_964509345.1 uncultured Alistipes sp. | reverse complement strand
GGTGGTCTCTTTGCGCAGCGCGGTACACATGAAGTACTCCTTGAGGGCCACAAAGGCCCCGCTGGTGTAATACTGGTTGTAGCGGTGAAAGGCGCCGGGAATGTCCACCCCCTTGGGGCAGGGCATGCAGTAGCCACAGCCCGTACAGCCCACCTTGATCTTGGCGTTTAGCTCGCCGATCACGTCGGCCAGCAACTCCCGCTCGGCGGAGGAAAAGCACCCCGGCTGGGCCTGGTCAGCGGCGGCCAGGTCCTCATCCAGGACCTCCATGCTGTTCATCCCCGACAGGATCACCGTCACCGCCGCCTGATCCCACAGCCAGCGAAAGGAGAACACCGCCGGGGAGATTCCCGCCTTGTCCAGCAGCTTCTTTGCCCCCTCGGGCAGGCCCGCCGCCAGCCGTCCGCCCCGGAGAGGCTCCATGATGATGACGGGCAGGTCCTTGCCCGCGGCGTATTCCAGACCACGCCGCCCCGCCTGGGAGTGCTCGTCAAAGTAGTTGTACTGGATCTGGCAAAAATCCCAGGGGTAGACGTCCAGCAGACGGCAGAAGATGTCGCTGTTGCCGTGGTAGGAAAAGCCCACCTGCTTGATCTGGCCGGTCCGCTTTTTCTCCGCCAGCCACTTCTCCACGCCCAAGCCCTGAAGCCGCTGCCAGGTCTCCGGACCGGGGAGCATATGCATCAGGTAGTAGTCCACATAGTCGGTGCGCAGCCGCCGGAGCTGCTGGTCAAAATACTTGTCTAGGTCGGCGGAGGTTTTGATGAGGTAGTGGGGCAGTTTGGTGGCGATATGTACTTGCCTTCGGCAGCCCCGGCTGTCCAGGAATTTGCCCAGGGTCTCCTCGCTGCCGGGGTAGATGTAGGCGGTGTCAAAGTAGTTGACCCCTGCCTCCACCGCCCGATCCAGGAGCTGGAAGGTGGCCTTTTCATCGATGGTGCCGCGCTTGCGGGGAAAGCGCATACAGCCAAAGCCCAAGGCAGACAGGGGCTGGGGGTGGGTCGTCGTGGCACGGTATTGCATGGGTCGTCCTCCCTTTTGGTGGGCAAAAATGGAATCGTTATACCAAACTTCGCAATAACGTCCCCGCACAGGTTACAGCGTATGGCGTTTTGATAATCCTCTGCATCGGTATTGCCTCGCTCCTATCATACACTATTTCAGCAAGGATGGCAACAGAAACTCAGTAATGAGAGGATCCAGAGGGTTTTGCACCCCACCCATGTATAGGTGGCAGATTGTATCAAGATTTGTGCCCAAACCCATGTGAAAAGCCTTCGGGCTCTATGGGCCTGTGGCTTTTCTTTTTTGTGGATTACCCGCTTCAACCCCATTCTAACACTTCTCTAACACCCAGGACAACCGAGGCTATTTCTCCATAACTTAGGACTTGTTTTTTCTGTGCACTTAGTGCGCATTACCTTTAAGATACGATTGTAGAATGGCCCATAGAACACATTCAGCGCTTCGCATAGTCCATGCACTCTGTATTGCCCAAATTGCTCGTGTAGCCCAAAGCTGTCAACAACTTCTGCAAAAACCTTCTTCAATAATGACAGATAAGCGAATAATTTGCTGAAAGTAGTCAAGGTGTTGGCTTTTACGTTAAAGTATGGTATAATTCATAGTGAAAGCTTGAGCATAGAAGAATAATCAGGTATAATGAAAGAGTGCAAAGAATGTAGAGGAGACTAAGACAGTTTTGCTTATTATCAAGTGATATTCACACTAAAATCTTTAAATACACTGAGAATTGAGGGATTTGATGGGACTCTTTTCTTTTCTATACCAGCTACAGACTAGATGGTTAGATAATCCGGCACTTACGGCTGTAATTACTCTTTTAAGTTTATTTGATCTCATATTTGGATTCATTGAGTTTTTAGATGAATATGGGGGAATAAAGCAGTTCTGTGTAGTAGTAGTTTTAACTGCTACTATCATCGGCTTTTGTGCGTTTATGGAACCCATGTTTGCAATGTTAATTGTAGTGATTGGGGTTTTTTTAATAATTCTTTTGCATGCGAGGACAAGAGCAAAAAAGAGAGAGTTTTTGGTCACAGCAAGTATAGGAGATCAGTGCGCTGGTTGCTCTAAAAGTCTAGATCTAACACTATCAACGGAGTATAAGAGGGCAAATAGTTGCATTGCAGATGAGCGCCCTAGGGAAGCTATTAACTATCTGCTTAAATGTAAGGGAACCATAACGGGTGAGGCAAGATTTTTTATCAGCTATGCGGATGCGCTTATATTATTGGGCAACTTTGCTGGCGCACTGGCAAAACTGGATGCCATACCGGTCAGGCAGATGAAACAAAGGCAGCGATTTGTTGATATAATGCGGAGGAAAGCGTGTTGTTATCATGGATTGCATAAGTACAAAGAAGAATTGGCGTGCTGTGATGACTTACTGACAAAAGGCATTTCGCCAGAAAAGTTTTATTTGTACAGAGCGAAAGTGAAACTCAGGATGTTAGAGGTTTGTTTGGATTTGAAGTCGGCTGATCAAGCAATTCGTACTATTTCAAGCTCTCGGCCAGATTTTATTGAAAGTATTCTCAGCGATCTTAATAAAGCCTTGAACTGCAATAAGCATAAAGGGGATCAGTATACGGGGATAATCTTTTCGCACATGGGAGCTGCCTATCTATATGCTCAGTTATATCAAAAGGCATGGGAGTATCTATCAATTGCCCAGAACAAAAATGAATTTTATCCAAACACTTATATTTATTTGGGAATTTACCACTATTTCCATGGAAATCTAAACCAGGCAGTGGATAAATTAAAAAAAGCAGTGTCTTATGATCAAGATGTCAACACGTCATTTGACATTGCCTTTCTTTACTTGGCAAAAGTGTATTACGATATGGAGAACTATGATGAAGCACTACATTGTGCAGCACAATCTCTGGCTATTTTCCCCTATTGCAGCGAATGTTTCAGCATTCAAGGTAATTGCTACAGTATAGGTAAGTCGATGCTTGTAGAGGCTATTGAATATTACACAAAAGCCATTAAATTGCATCCAAGAGCTGAGGACTATCGACAAAGAGCACGTTGTGTTTATTCGGGAAAAGAAGATGTGGATCAAGCGTGTTGTGATATGCAAGAAGCAATTAAATTGAACGATTGTGATACCTATCGAGTAGCGCTCCTGGTATACCAATCTGATGTGGATAAAAAAAGGGGCATCATCAAGGACAAAGAGAATCTGGACAAAATACTTGCGCCTTACACAGATAATCCGAACTGTTATTGCGATTTGGGTATTATATATTTTAATTACGAGTACCTTGATGATAGTCAATGTTTTTATCGGAAAGCCATAGGCGAAAATCCTCGGGATAGTATTGCACATTACAATCTATCTATTATTTTAGAACAGCTGAAATTGTATGATGAGGCTATTGATGAGTTAAATACAGCAATCACATTAAATCCTATGGATATCAAGCCACACAGACTTGTGATTACATGCTATAAATGTGTGAATGATGTATACAATGAAATTCAGGCGCAAAAACGATTAGATGAACTTAATTATTATTATTGTGAAGTACAAAAGAGAAATGGGGATGCCGTTTATCACATCGGGAAATACCGTGAGGCAATTGGTTATTATGAAGCAGCGCTAGCATATTGCTCCACTCCTGCTGTACTGAATAACTTGGCGTGTGCCTATTATGCGCAGGAACGCTATAAAGACGCTATTGATTGCTTAGAAAAGGTGATTAAACTTGACAAGACATACTATTTGGCCTATCTTAATCTAGGAAACAGTCAGTTGCGCTTAAGTGAGGCCGGAACTGCGCAGGATTTAGAAAAGGCAAAAGAAAACTTTCAAACGGCGATTGAGTTAAATGCAGAATGTAATCAAGCTGCACTTATGTTGGAGTTTTTTTGTGCGGAGAACATCGAAATGGTTATTGACACCCGTGAAATTGATGCCATCATGTAAAAATGCCTCTTAGCCTCATAGGAGCAACGTTCAGTAACAAAAATATTTTATTATGTTTATTTTATGGTGTAAATACTACTTGTAACGGTTTGGATACATTAATTTTGTGATAATAATTTAGTCATCTAATTACACTTGGGCTCAAAATCCTCTGAAGCTAATGCTTCAGAGGATCTCATTTTAATTCTATGCTTTTTACATTGCTTCCCATTAAATTCTAATCATTATGCTTGCCGGGGCACACTTCACTCCGAATCTCATCATAATACCTCCTCACCGTGTCCTTCCCCACCCCCACCTCTCTCGCGATGCGGCGTTTGCTGGTGACCTCCGGGTGCTCTTTCATATAGGCTGCGATCCGCTTTTTCTTGTCGCTGATCCTGTCCGGGATGGCGCTCAGGTCGCCGCTTTGCTTGATGGCCCGGATCTCCGCTTTCA
>CAZDWY010000111.1:0-4433 GCA_964509345.1 uncultured Alistipes sp. | reverse complement strand
AATTAGGAAATAAATGAGTTCGTTCATCCTACCATTTTACAATTAGTCTGGAAAAGATATTCTTTGGGGTGAAATAGCCTACGCCTGAGGATATAGACGCTTACGCGCTACCAGGATTTTCAAAATTGTTTCAGAGCCTATAATGTTCATTTATGAACTCCGACCAGAGGTCTCAACTGAGCACAAGTACTAATACTATACCAAATATTATCAATACCGTATTAGAAACGGCGTAGGTAATTGTATAACCGATGGCAGGAACTGTGCTTCCAAGACGCTCCTGAATAGCTCCCAGGCCAGCGGTGGTCTTACGTGCTCCAGCACAACACCCCAAAGCAATCGCTGGATGGAATTTGAATACTTTATAACTCATCCATAGACCGATTAATAAAGGCACCACTGTTACAACCAAGCCTCCAATGAAGATTTTAGGTCCTACGGCCATAAACGAATCTACAAACGTTGGACCGGATGCAATACCTATCACTGCGATGTAAAGATTTAGCCCCAGGTTATTGAACACCCAAAGAGACGCTTTGGGAATAGCACCGTAAACAGGGCGCTTTGATCGTAACCACCCTAAAATAAGACCCATTACTAGTGCGCCACCGCTGGTTCCCAAACTCACTGACACACTTCCAAATTTTACAGCCAAGCACCCCAGCAACCCACCAAGAAGCACGCCTAAACCAACGAATACAAAATCTGTCACCAGCGTAGGCTTGTCGGCATAACCAAGATTAACCGATGCCCTTTCAACATATTTCTTACGACCTACGAGCTCAAGCACATCGCCCGCATTAATCTTAATGTCTTTTGAGATATAAACAACACATCCCTCCCGACGTATACGCTTTATCTCTACACCGTACATGAACTCATTCACTACCAATTCGGATACAGTCACTCCTGCATACGCTTTACTCATGGTAACTTCAACATCCTCCACTGGAAAGGTCAGGATTCCTATTCCCGCAACCTCATCACCCAGCCAAGTATTGTCCCCAACTATAAATTCCCTCCGCCCCGAAAGTACAATTACATCACCTGTATGTACCATCGTGTCCTTCGATACATCACTCACGGAGCCGTCTCCGCCCTTTATACGTTCCACCAGCACACGCCGCCCCAACTCCTCGAATCGTGTCTGAATTTCCTCTACAGTGCGCGGTGTATCCATCCACGAACCATTCACATTAAAAGCCCTAAATGCCACCGGACGGCATGCATCGAAAAAAGCAGGATCATCCAAGGTACTACCCTGCGATATTCTACTTTCATACTCATGGGTTAGACGTTTCACTTTATCAATACCACCCATCATCCAGGGACCAATATAACCGATGAGCCAGACAGCCCCGAGAGTACCAAACATATAGGTCATGGCGTAACAAACTGGAATTGAATCAACCATTACCTTGATACTCCCCTCCGAAGCAGGAAGCGAGGAGATGGTGTCCTCTGCCGCTCCGACAACCGGTGAAGCTGTTGAGGCACCAGCCATCATACCGGCGGCCTGCCCCGCGTCAAGACCAAGCCACAAAGCCATGATCCACGACATTCCAAGAATCATCACACACATAACTACAGCAAAGAGTACTTGCTTAAGACCGTCGCCTTTCATCGACTTGAAAAACTGCGGACCTACGCTATATCCAATACAGAAAAGGAACAGCATGAAGGAAAATGTTTTAAGCGGACCACCGACATTGATGTTCATCTGACCAACAACCACACCCACAATAAGCACAGAAGTTACCGTTCCAAGGGAGAAACCTTTGAATTTAATTCGACCAATAAGAAAACCAACACCGATTGTCAGAAACACAGCTAACGCCGGATTTTGCCGAAAGACATTTATTAGCCACATTATAAGCAGATTGATGAAATAGTAATATTGGATGCGTTGATGCGAGCATATTCAATATCGTCAACACTCTTAATTGAAACGTCTTGAAATCACCTATTGTTTTCCGATTCAATTATAACAAATAAAATAATTTACCTAAGATAGGTATGTGAACACACTTATATAATCACTATTACATCCCTATTCCTATACCGAAGTACAGTGAACCCCAATAAACAATACGGCGACATTATCAGTAATTACATTATCGTTTTGATACTAAAACAACTATGAGATTGTCGTAATAACTGGGTTCGATCTTTTTACTCGAACCGGGAGTTTCTTCACTACCTCACTATAACTGTGACAAATTAAATGCTTTAATAATTCATCACTCAATGAACCGCGTAAACACATCTGATTCCAATACCTTTTATTCCAATGCCAAGCCGCAGTTATATCTGCATATCGATCGCGAAGTTCGATTGCATATTCAGGACTACTTTTTAGAGCCAGATAATCCTCCCCGTCGAGCCCCAAACATGCAAAAATTTTATCGCATACACGAAATAACAAGTTATCTTCACCAAAAGCCATATCTTCAGTAACCAAAGGAAGCCCTAAACAATATTCTCTCACTGTTTCAACATTCATACAACAAATATACAACTATTTCCCCGAATTATTCATTGCAGATTGTTTTTTGACTAACTTTGCAACACATATTAACATTAATACATATATGAACACGATTTCTGATTTTACTGACACCCACGCTGATACTGCAGAAATAATAATGCTTGGCACAGGAAGTGCGTTCCCGACGCATAGCTACAATACATGCTTTATTATAAAAACAGAAAAAATAACGTGGCTGACTGATGGAGGAGGAGGAAACGGAATATTTACCGCCTTGAACAAGGCTAATATTAACGTATGTGATATTCGCCATATATTCATAACTCATTCACATACCGACCATATTTTTGGTGTAATTTGGTTATTACGTAGATATGTCAATTTATTCATAGAACAAAAATTCAACGGGAAAGTACATGTATATGCCAATCATAATACTGCATTTGCTATTACGGAAATATGCAGCCTGACATTTCTTAAATCATATTTTGATAACCTTATGGAGATTTTGGAGTTACATGTTATAAAGGATGGTGATAGAATTGTCATAGAAAATGTAAATATAACATTTGTAGATACTCACTCTGAGAATGTGAAGCAAACTGGTTTCAAGATGATTTTTCAATCCGGCAAAAGTCTACTTTCCCTTGGAGATGAGGCTCTTACAAAAGATAATTCACACTTGGCTGAAGATGTTGATTATGTAATGTGTGGCGCCTTCTGCAGATACACTGACAGACATATATTTGAGCCGTATGAAAAACATCATCTAACAGTTAAAGATGTAGCTGAAACTGCGGAAAAAGTCAATGTAAAGAATCTGATACTATATCACTCTGAAGACAAAACATACGACAAGAAAGGTGCTTACATACAGGAAGCGCAAACGTATTTTTCAGGTAATATATATGTCCCATTGGATAACGATCGTATAGTTATCTGATTATACCCATTTATCAAACAATTGCTTACATTGTAAAATTTGACATAATAAATGTTAAGACATATATTAATAATGATAGCTGCGGTAACAGTCGCATGTTCATTTACCTCTAACGATACCCTCGCTGAACGCCTCTCGAAATTCATTGAAGATAAAAATGCAGATATCGGTGTTGCGATTATAACTACTTCGGACACCATACTAATAAACGGGAACTCTTTATTTCCAATGATGAGTATATATAAATTCCCTATCGCATTAGCGGTTGCAGATAAATGCCGACGCGATGGAATTTCCTTTTCGGAAATGTGTGAGGTACATTCATCAGATATCCGTTTTGATACATATAGTCCGATGATAAAGGTATACGATAATCAAAAGAGCACATTTACTATAACCTTGGAAGACCTGCTTAAATACTCTCTACAATTAAGCGATAATAATGCTAGTGATATTCTGTTAAAGTGGTTAGGTGGAGCTCATGTGGTCCGCAACTACATTCACTCCTTAGGTTATTATGATATAAATATATGTCACACTGAAACTGAGCTCCATGATAGTATCGCCTTATGTTATCAGAATTCTTCTACTCCACTCGCAATGGCTTCACTTATGAATCAATTTAACAACGAATTGAGTGACGTATACTCTACGCAACTTCAACGAATCATGGCTCAGTGTAGTACTGGTCAAGATCGGCTTCCTGCTCCGTTTTCAAATACACGTGATACTATAATCCACAAGACTGGAACAGGATTTACATTACCAGACGGTCGTTTAATGGCAATAAATGACACCGGATATATAAAACTCAAAAATGGATACTCATATTCTATTGCCGTATTTATATCCAATTCTCAATACAACGAAGCTGAAACTGTAGCAATAATAGCCAACATCTCAAAAATCGTTAGAGACTATTACATATCCACCACAATTTAAATTCTATTGAAGTCATCTAAACTTTTTTGAGTTGTGAATTTTTTTAAGGAACACCACAGC
>CAZDWY010000110.1:0-4475 GCA_964509345.1 uncultured Alistipes sp. | reverse complement strand
TTTTTCAAGAGGTTGGGCAAGTGCCTTTATGGTTTAGCGGACAGTAGTAATAATTTTTAAGTATAAACGAATGAAAAAAATATCGGGGATAACACTCTTTTTGGTCATATTCGCAGGGACTGGTAGTACCTGTGGGGGCGCTCAGAAAAGCAGAGTGGGAGAGAACCCTCATGATTTTGTTAATCTGTTTATGGGTACAGCCGGTGATAACGGACAGGTTACTCCGTGTGCCGCAGCTCCGTTCGGAATGTTGAGTATCGGACCAGACAGTCGTCCGCGGCAGCATTCAGGATATGATTATTATATCACTGATATCAGTGGAATTTCTATCAACCGTCCGTCGGGTGTGGGATGCAGCGGTGGCGGTGGAAATATTAATATCCTTCCGGCTTTGCCTGATGCACATCTGAAGATTTTAAAAGATACGGAAATAGCAGTGCCGGGATATTATAGTGTTAAACTTGATAATGAGGTGATGTGTGCGTTCACTACTACCGGAAATGTGGCTTTGGAAAGTTATACGTTTCCGGATGATATGAAACCTGTGTTGACCGTTGATTTCGCGTCCTCGCTGATCGAAGGCGCAAACGCAGAGGTTTTAGGTCTGAGTGACAGAGTTATATCAGGGTGGCTAAGTTCAAAAAATGTTTGTTCCAACGGGAATTACCGGTTGTGGTTCGAGTTCAGTTCATCGGCTCCTTTTACAGTAACGGGACGAGATGGGAACCGAATGGTTCTTGGTTTTGCTGATGTCAAAGATAATTCGGTTGAAGTGAGAATCGCGGTTTCTCCGGTTTCAGGTGAAGCTGCCGCTACATTGATGAAGAGTGTCAGTGACAAAAGTTTTGAGGATGTACGCACAGCTACGCTTGCTGATTGGGATGCGCACCTTTCGATATTTGAACCGGAAGGTGGATCTGCTGATGACAAAGTGATTTTCTATACATCGCTTTACAGAGCTATGCTTTCACCGGCAGATGTTACAACGCCAGATGGGAAATATCTCGGAACAGATAATGTGGTATATGATGCTGAAGGGCGTTCTGTCTATGGCTCATGGTCATTATGGGATACTTTCCGAACCAAATTTCCCTTGCTGGTGGTGACACATCCCGAGCGCATGAGCGATATGTGTCAGTCGCTGGTGAATCTTTACCGTACCGGTAAAAAGAACTGGTCTACTCAACATGAACCTACAATCAATGTCCGCACTGAGCATGCCGTAATATTGCTGCTTGATGCGTGGCGCAAAGGGATAACTGATTTTGATCTTCGCCGGGGGTATGAAGGAATGAAGGGTGAGGCTTCCGAGCTGTTTTTCGATAGCCCGGATCATAAATTAGAATCAGTGTACGATCTGTGGGCTCTTGCACAGATTGCTGAAATAATCGGTGAGAACGAGGATGCGGAACGCTATAATGCTGTTGCCGACAGTGTGTTCGATATTACCTGGAAAGATGAATTTATGAATATAACACCGGACTATAAGGTGATGCGCAACAATGGTCTCTATCAGGGATCAAGATGGCAATACCGGTGGGCGGCTCCGCAATATGTCGATAAGATGATTGAATGGGTGGGGCGTGACAGCCTTTGCTCCCAGCTAAGCTATTTCTTTGATAATAATCTTTATAATCAGGGGAATGAACCTGATATTCATGTTCCTTATCTTTTCAACCGATTCGGAGCACCGGATCGCACACAGGATATTGTAAGACGCTTGCTTACTGACGATCAGATGGTCCATGTTTATGGCGGTCAGGGAGAGTATCCGACCCCATATGTCGGACGTGCGTTTAAGAATGATCCGGAAGGCTACAGCCCTGAAATGGACGAGGATGACGGGGCTATGAGCGCGTGGTATGTTTTCAGTTCCGTGGGTTTTTACCCCATGCTTGTGGGTAGCGATGTTTATGAATTGGCCTCTCCGATATTCGATAAGGTGACCTTAAATCTTTCCAATGGTAAAAAGTTTGTGATAAAGACTAAAGGACGCAAATCTCCATCCGATATAGTGAAGTCGGTGCAGCTAAATTGTAAAAAGTTAGATGATATGCAGCTCCGCCATTCTGATATAGTAGCCGGGGGAACTCTCGTGTTTGTTTATTGAATATATTTTTATCGCTAAAAAATACGCGCCCAAATCTGTTTCACTCAGATCCGGGCGCGTATTTTCTTTTTTACCAGCTTTATTTGGCTTTTTTCAGTACATTCTTTTTGATTTTAGCGGGATATTTCTTCTTGAGAGTGGCGATCCATTCTTCTTCAAGCTGTGTCTGGTAATCGCCGGTGACAGCACCGCGGACATCAGCTGCATCTTCCGGAGCGTCGATCAGACGGTCGCGGTAGCCGAAGTAGAATTTCCATTTACCTTTAGGCTCAGGCATCTCACCGCCGAAGCCAAGATAATCGGTGATGGCGTTTTCACCTTTGGCTGCAATAACTCTTTCAATCTTCACTTCCTTTCCGAATTCATTGCGGAGTTCGGTAGCGAGGTTTTCATTATCTATATTCTGGAGTGCGAGGAATGCTTTGGCTGCATTCATAATAGAGTCGGAAGTTGCGAAGACTACGTATCCTTTATACTTTGGAGCCTCCCAGCGGTATTTGTCGCGGTGATTCTCAAAATATTTGTTCAGACCTTCCTGATCCTGTTTCGCTTTTGACCATACTTTACGGTCAGCGACCTCAAAGAGAAGGATACCGTCACGATACTCATTGAGGAGATTGCGGTATTCGGGGTTTTCTGTAGCAAGTTTCTGACGCTCCTGTTCAAGAGTGGCATCGTCAAGAGCCGCCTTAACACGGTTCTCGATCAAATCGCAGTAGCTGTCTGCATCGGGTACCTGTGCCAATTTAATGTCAGACATTACATCAGAGAGGGTAATCTCAGTGTCGGACGTTGAAGCCAGAGGTGTGTTTCTTGTAATGAATTGTGCATAGAGAGCTGAATCAATTCCTCCGGCAGCTCTGATCTCAGCTTTTACTGCATCGAGATTCTTGGTGTTGACGCGTGAGTTGAATTTTTTCTTCAGCTGTTCCAGTTTACGTTTTGCCGGTAACTGTGCGCGTTCATCATTATTCATGGCATTTTTTATCGTTGGCGCTGCTTCCTCAAGAGGAGCTATATCTTTCCAGTCGAGACGCTTGATGATATGATAGCCATATGAAGTTTTGATTGGGTCTGAGACCTCTCCGTTTTTAAGAGCGAATGAGGCAGTCTCGAATTCAGGAACCATCTGACCGGTTCCGAACCAGTTGAGTTTACCTCCGTTGCGTTTTGAACCGGGATCCTCACTTTCAGCAGTGGCGAGTGCTTCAAAGTCTGCACCGTTAGCTATGAGAACTGCTATTGAATCTATCTGAGCTTTCTTTGCGGCAGCTTCTTCCTCGCTCAATCCCTGGGTAAGTTTAAGGATATGCTCTACGAGAACCATGCCACGTGCGGGTCTACGACCGTTGAGCTTGATGATATGCCATCCGAAAGGTGTTGAAATTACTTCCGAAAGACCTCCTACCGGCAGACTGTATGCCACTTCTTCAAAAGAATAGGGAAGGCGTCCGGCACTGACAAATCCCATATGCCCACCGTTGCGTGTGGCGGAACGGTCAACAGAAAATCTGTGGGCCATATCTGCGAAGTCTGCACCATTTAAGATTGCGGTACGGATTGAATCAAGACGTACTTTCTGCTCTTCCGGATCGATACCTTGACCGCGGTTGGGAAGCATGATATGACTGACATCAATGTCCTCTTTCATCCTCTCATATTGGGCAGCTATAAGGCTGTCCTCGACTTCCTGGGCACGCAGATAAGGAGCGGCAAGTTCGCGGCGGTATCCATCGAATTCATTTTGAAAGGCCTCGCTTTTGTCAATACCTTCCGCTTCTGCATCGGCAACCTTCTGTTTGTAGGTAATAAACATGTCAAGGTAGCTGTCGATTGACTGAGGAGCCAGCTGCTGGCTGTTGTTTTTGTGATAAAGATACTCAAATTCGCTGAGGGTCACAGGCTTGCCCGCTATTGTCATCAATACCGGATCGGATGTGCTTTTGGCAAGCATCATTCCCGACGATGCCATCAGTACAGCCAATGACAGAATACTTTTTTTCATGAGTTATTTAATATGAATAAATTACACGTAATTTCTGCACCGGAGGCCGTCCTATCTTAGAGAGCACCGGCTGCAGGAAGTGCAAAAATGTCGGTTTTGCTTCACTCTCTAAACGCTGTATTTCTATTTTTATTATGAATCTGCCCAAGAAAAATATCTTCCGGACCGAAACATGGGCATGATGTTTATTGTAGGGTTATCGTTCAGGTCATGAATCAGGTTTGTGATGATATAAATCCGCCCTATGGGCAATCGTAATCAGCCATAGGGCGGAGTGTTCAGATGATATACTGTTTATCGTGCTGAGGCACTATAGTTCGGAGCCTCGCTCGTAATAGCTACGTCGTGAGGATGGCTTTC
>CAZDWY010000109.1:0-4653 GCA_964509345.1 uncultured Alistipes sp. | reverse complement strand
CTGTCACCGAGAGTGAGGTCAAGGAGATAGAGCGTGTGCTCCCGGAAGTTGAATCAGACATGATGCCGCGCGCCATCGAGGAGGTGCGTGCCAATGGGGTTGCATATACCGATGTTGAAGGCGATCTGGTGACAACCATTCTCGACGGGCGCAACTGCGCCTTCACATGCTATGCGCCAGGGGGCGTGTGTCTCTGTGCGCTCGAAAAAGCCTACCGCGAGGGGCGTACTGACTGGAAGAAGCCGGTGTCCTGCTCCCTTTATCCACTCCGAATCAAGGAATATCCGACTTTCACAGCCGTAAATTACCACCGCTGGAAGATATGCCGCGATGCTGAGGCGCTTGGACGCAAGAAAGGGATCCGACTCTATCAGTTCTTGCGTGAGCCCCTGATAGAGCGGTTCGGTAGCGAGTGGTACGATGAGCTCAAGCAAGCCTGCGAGCTCTACCTCCGCGAATATGGCGACAGCTCTCCTCGCCGTTGATCTGACGCTCCCGTTCTTTCCTCTGATTTGGCTCTTGCCGTGGTGAACATTCAGCTGACGTAGCGGTTTGTTATTATATAACGGCTGTCGGAAACGGCTGCGAAAACATGAGCCATGAATACTATTGAGATAAACGGACTACGATGTGACGTGGAGCGCGGCGCGCGCCCCGAGATATGCTATATACTCTCTTACAGTCCGCTTGACGAGGGGTGGATGCAGCAGACTGCCATGATGTATGGCTGTTCGGTTGTGGTTATAAGCGGTATGGATTGGAACAACGATCTCAGTCCATGGCAGGCTGAGGGGGTGCCGTCTGGTTCGGCTCCGTTTATGGGTGATGCAGGGAGGTTTCTCTATGCACTCCGGCAGGCGGTGATGCCCGAAGTGGAAAGATGTGTCGGCCTGCAGGTGGAGCCGCGGCGCACTTTAGTGGGCGTGTCCATGTCAGGACTTTTCGCACTGTGGGCTTGGCTTTCAGGCGATCTTTTCGATGATGCAGGCTCTATATCGGGTTCGATGTGGTACGACGGTTTTGTGGAATGGGTGGAGCGGCAATCAGTGGATAATAAAAACGGGAAGGTGTTTCTGTCTCTCGGTAAGGGAGAAATGCGTTCATGTGGGGCTTTCGGATCGGTTTATGCCGATACAGTAGCTATAGCCGACTTTCTGCGTTCGCATGGCGTGGCGGTAGACTTCGTCACCGGGCCCGGCAATCATTTCGCTCCGATATATCCGCGTCTTGATACCGCCATGCGTAGTCTTTTCTCGCAGGAGCCTCCAAGGGAATGAAATCACAGACAAAACATACAAAGGAATAGTATCAGAGGGTGTGTCGGAAAATCCTAAGACGCACCCTCTGATAGCTTGATGACATCAGACCTGGGGTTGCCAGGGAGTGGAGGTGGCATCAGACGGCATCCGCCAGTCGCCGCGCGGCGACAGACACACCGATCCTACTTTAGGACCGTCGGGCAGACAGGAGCGTTTGAACTGCTGGTTGAAGAAGCGGCGCATGAATGTGCGCAGCCAGTGACGTATCGTATCGTCGGAGTATACCCCCTTGAATGCTTTTCGGGCGAGGAATTCTATGCGCTCGGTCGAGAAACCGTAGCGGAGCATATAATATAGGAAGAAGTCGTGAAGTTCGTAAGGACCCACAAGATCCTCTGTCTTCTGGGCTATGTTCCCTTCGCTGTCGGCGGGTGTGAGCTCGGGTGAGATGGGTGTGTCGACTATGTCGTGGAGAGTATGTGCCACCGCCGGATTGTCGGTGCGCGAGGCGAACCATTTTACCAGATACTGAACCAGTGTTTTGGGAATGGAAGCGTTGATGCCATACATCGACATATGGTCACCGTTGTAGGTGGCCCATCCGAGGGCGAGTTCAGAGAGGTCGCCGGTTCCCAGAACCATTCCCCCCTCGCGGTTGGCGACATCCATCAGTATCTGGGTGCGCTCGCGTGCCTGCGAGTTCTCGTAGGTTACGTCGTGGACTTCCGGCTCTTGTCCGATATCCTCGAAATGTTGCATCACCGCTTTTGCAATGGGTATCTCGTGCGAGGTCACGCCGAGTTCTTCCATCAATCGCAGGGCGTTTGTGTGGGTGCGTCCGGTGGTGCCGAAGCCGGGCATTGTGATGCCTATGATTCCTGTGCGTGGCAACCCCAGGCGGTCGAAAGCATTCACTGCCACAAGGAGCGCCAGTGTGGAATCGAGTCCTCCGGATATCCCGATCACCAGTGTGTGGCAGTGTGTGGCGCTCAGGCGGCGTGCCAGTGCAGCCGTCTGTATGTTTATGATTTCGGTGGCGCGGGCGTCGATCGCGCTGTCCGACGATGGTACGAATGGGTGAGGGTCGATGGCGCGCATCAGTTCTTCGGCGGTGGCGGCTGGTGCCGGAGCCAGGTCGATCTTCACTCTTTGCGGTGCGGGGCCGCTTAGTTCGATGTCAGCGCAGTCGTGGAAAGAGGTGGTATGCATACGGTCGCGGTTCAGTGCCTCGATGTCGATATCGCTGATCGCGTATCCCGGTTCCGGGTTCCATCGCGGCGATGCAGATAGCAGAGTGCCGTTTTCTGCAATGATAGCTTTTCCGTCGAAAACCAGATCTGTTGACGATTCACCGAATCCTGCCGATGAATATATATATGCAGCCATGCAGCGGGCCGACTGCTGCCTGATGAGCCCTGTCAGGTAATCGTATTTCCCGATAAGGTCGTCGGAGGCGGAAAGGTTAAATATAACCTGGGCGCCACACATTGCGGCGCGGGTAGAGGGAGGGACAGGTGTCCATAGATCCTCACAGATCTCTATCGCTCCGGTCACTCCATTGCCGAAGTCAAGCAGGATCCCCGGAGCGACTGGTGCCCCCATCAGAGTGGTGTCTACACCTATGCCGCTGTCGAACCAGCGCTTCTCGTAAAATTCGTTATTATTGGGAATATAGCTTTTCGGAACTACAGCTTTTATTTCACCCCCGGCGATTGCCACGCCGCAGTTGAGCAGCCTGTGCGCCGCCGTACGCAGGGGAGCACCCACTATAATGGCGATCGATGGAAATTGCACCGATGCGGCGGCAAGATTGCGGAGGGCTGCCTCCGCGTTGTCGAGCAACAGTGAGTTATGGAAAAGGTCGCCGCAGGTGTAGCCCGTGACCGACAGTTCGGGAAAAACAGCCACACGCACCCCCTTGTCGGCCAACATGCGTGCTGTCGCCTCGATGACACGGGCATTTTCATGGGGATCGGCGAGGCTGACGGCAGTTGTGGCAGCCGCCACTCTGAAGAATCCTTTGTTCATATCGGATATGGATGATAAGATATATTCCGCCTTTTGATCAAGCGGTCTGCTAAGTTACTAAAAGGGGAACAAACTTAACCCTATATTGTGCGGAAAAATGAAGAATGATGAAAATGAAACTGAAAAATTTGGTCAAGTCGCGAAAAATCACTTACTTTGCACTCTGATTCGTGGCACCTCGGTAAAAGCCGGAGGCAGTGATGCAGCCCCCGACGATATGAGAAATGAATGGCGGCCATCGGATCGTGCTGATAATCAACAACAAGAATCAAGAAAATATAATTAACAGCCATGTCAAAGATTTGTCAGATCACAGGCAAAAAAGCGATTACAGGAAATAACGTATCGCACTCAAAGCGCCATACAAAGCGCCGCTTCAATGTGAACTTGTTCAATCGCAAGTTCTACTGGGTTGAGCAGGATACCTGGATTCTCCTCACCCTCAGCAACGCCGGTCTCCGTACCATCAACAAAATGGGTCTCGACGCAGCTCTAAAGCAGGCCGCAGCGAAAGGTTATCTCACTGAAATCAAAACATTAGACTTCTAAGAAAAATGGCAAAGAAAGCAAAAGGTAATCGCGTGCAGGTGATTCTCGAGTGCACCGAACACAAGGCAAGTGGCATGCCCGGAACTTCACGCTACATCACCACTAAGAACCGCAAGAACACTACCGAGCGTCTGGAGTTGAAGAAATACAACCCCATCCTCAAGAAGGTGACCGTACACAAAGAAATCAAATAAGAAACCGCATAATATTTTTTGACTCGATATGGCAAAGAAAACCGTCGCATCTCTTCAGAAAGGTGAAGGCCGCACCTACTCAAAGGTGATCAAAATGGTCAAGTCTCCCAAAACCGGAGCTTACACCTTCCAGGAACAAATGGTGCCCAACGAAGCCGTTAAGGATCTCCTGAAATAATTCCATAACCGCGTTTCGCGGATTCAGGAAAGATAAGGCTATCACGCTACGCGGATATGCAGCGGGGTTTTCTCCCGTGCAGTTTCGCGGCTAAAGATAATTTTATACAAGCGCTGACACATCGCTCCGCCCCCTTGGGCGCCTGCATGTGTCAGCGCTTGATGTTGTAGGAAAGAAGTTGAGAAGTCAAGAAGTCAATAAAGGAGATAGTAGCAGCTCAGATTGAAGCCTCTTTATTGTCGACGTATTTTTCCTTCATTTCTTGACTTCTTAACTTCTCAACTTCTTCTCTTCTTTCTTTGCTATTTCAGAAATTATGCGTAACTTTGCACCGCTTTGGAAATCAAGCGCGGTTCGACTGTCCGGTCGAAAGAGCTTAAGAGCCGGAGTTTTCGGGGCGTAGCGCAGTCCGGTAGCGCACCTGGTTTGGGACCAGGTGGTCGCA
>CAZDWY010000108.1:0-4681 GCA_964509345.1 uncultured Alistipes sp. | reverse complement strand
CTCTCCCTGCCTCCCCTTTCCCCCCCTTCTTCCCTCCTTCCTTTCCTCACCTCCTCCTTCCATCCTTCCTTTTCCTCCCCCGCATCCCCCTTTTTTGTCCAAGCCCCGGAGCTTCAGCGACGGGCATACAAAAAAAATGACTCTCCCCGTCGCTCTTGGAGCGGCGGGGAGAGTGTCTATGATTTGAGCAGGGGGATCAGACCCCTCTTATGGTCTCGAAATTACTTGTTGGTCTCGAGAGTGCAGATAGCTACACGGTTCCAAGACTCCTCAGAGAACATGTGACCGATGCCCTGACCCTCAGCCTGGATGCGGTCGGGGTTGATCTTGTAGCGCTTAACGAGAGCGGTCTTCACAGACTCTGCACGGGCGTTAGCCAGACGGATGTTCACATCCTCAGGACCGTCGGCCGAAGCATAACCCTTGATGATCACCTTGCTCTCGGGGTGGTTCTTGAGGTAAGCGGCCACCATCTCGATGTTGGGCTGCTGATCGGCGGTGATCACGCTCGAGCCGATCTTGTAGAATACGTAGCGGACAGAGTTGAGAGTGGTGTCGGCAACGACCTTAACAGACTTGGGAGCGTTGAGGCAGTCGGCGAGCTGAGCGGCGAGAGCGGCATTCTCGGCAGTCGAAGCGGCGAGAGCGGCCGAAGCACCGTCAAGATCGGCACGGAGAGCATTGACCTGAGCGTTGAGGGCTGCGAGGTCGGCGCTGAGATCGGGAGGACAGGTGGCGCACTGGAAGCCGGGGCCGAAGTTGTAGTTGAAGCCCACCATCATGTTGAATGTGGCGTTGCGGGCATCCAGATGAACATCGTTGGTAGGAGTGGCGGTCACGTTGTAGAGCACCGAAGGCTTGAGCGATATGCTGAAGTTCTTGCAAACGTTGAAGTTGAAGTTCAGGCCAAACTTGGCACCGAGGTTGTTGGCATCGCCGTCGCCGACCACATAGTCATGGAGCCAGCCGGCACCGACCACAGCGTCGATGGTGAAGGGACGGGGATTGCAGGTGAAGCCACCCAGCAGGTTCATCAGGTCGGCCGTGCCGTAGAGACCTACATACTGAGTGTCAAATGCGGTGCGGCTATAGGTGGTGTTCACACCCCATGCACCCTCGACGCCTACACCGATCACAGGTGTGAGCTGCTTGCCGATGTGCAGGCCATACTGACCGCGCATATTCTGGAAGAAAGAGTGACCCTTGAGAGGAGTGGTCACACCGGCGTCGAGACCAATGCTCCAGTTGTCGCCGAATGTGGGACGCTCGATAGTGTTCTGGGCGTTGATGGCTGCCATAGATCCTGTGGCAACTACTGCGGCTGCAAGTAAAATACGTTTCATAACAGTTGTTTGTGGTTAATAAATATTCGTTGAACGTGTAGTGAGTCGGCTGCGCCCTGCGGGTCGTCGGCCTTTTGACTTTATAACATGTACCGATAATGAATTGTTTGGCAAATTTATAAAAAATAATTTAAAATTCATGGTATATTGGCTGTCAGCATTTTGGACACACCCCGGGATATCGTAGTGCATAGGAAAACTAAAATTTTCACGTTTAATGTTTTATAACACATCTTTTGTTGCATTTTTATTTTGTCGTTTTAAAAAAAGATTTGTACATTTGCAGTGAAAATTTTTTCCTTGACGGAGCTGCCGGGCGCACACCGCCCCGGTCCTCACGCCTTAAACCATACCACAAGACCCCCAATGTCTCCTTTAGCCAACAACCACATCTCAGTCGACTGCGTCGTGATCGGATTCGACGGTGCCAATCTCAGGGTGCTCCTCGTCAAGCGCAGCGGCGAGGACCACACCGGCGAGTATAACGACATGAAGCTCCCCGGCTCCCTTATATATAAGGATGAGGATCTTGATCAGGCCGCCGCTCGCGTGCTCCGCGAGCTCACAGGCCTCAAGGACGTGAAGCTCACCCAGTTCAAGGCATTCGGCTCTAAGGACCGCACACGCAACCCCCGCGACGTCCACTGGCTCGAGCGCGCCCAGCAAGCCCACGTCGAGAGCATCGTCACCATAGCCTACTTCACCATCGTCAAGCTCGACGCCACCCTGCTGCGCGCCGTCGACCGCGACGCCGCCGAGTGGGTGCCGGTCGACTCCGTCGGCACCCTCGCCTTCGACCACAATATTATTATAGCCGAGGCCCTCAAGGCCGTCCGGCGCGAGGCCGACAACAACCGCACCATCCTCTTCGACCTCCTGCCCAAGAAGTTCACCGCATCACAGCTCCGCCTCCTCATCGAGATCATCTACGACCGCCGCCTCGACGTGCGCAACTTCCACAAGAAGATAGCCCAGATGCCATACGTCATCCCCCTCGACGAGCATCAGAAAGGCGTAGCCCACCGCGCCGCTCGATACTTCAAGTTCGACCGCAAGATTTACAACACCTCACGATAACACATTCCTCACACCCCATACACACCACCATGTACCTTTTAGGATATGACATAGGCAGCTCGTCGGTCAAGGCGAGTCTTGTCAACGCCGAGACCGGCAAGACCATAGCTTCCGACTTCTACCCCCGCACCGAAGCCGAGATCATAGCCCTCCGTCCCGGATGGGCCGAGCAGCGCCCCCAGCAGTGGTGGGACTGCCTCAAGGCAGCCACCGCATCAGTGATGCAGACCTCAGGCATCGACCCCCGCGACATCGCAGCCATCGGCATCTCCTATCAGATGCACGGTCTGGTGATGGTCGACAAGGACATGCAGCCCCTCCGCCCCGCCATCATATGGTGCGACTCGCGCGGAGTCCCCTATGGCGAGCGCGCCTTCGCCGACCTCGGCGAGCAGGCCTGCCTCAGCACACTGCTCAACTCTCCCGGCAACTTCACCGCCACCAAGCTGGCATGGGTCAAGGAAAACGAACCCGACACCTTCGCACGCATCCACAAGATAATGCTCCCCGGCGACTATGCCGCCATGCGCATGACCGGACGCGCCTGCACCACCGTCTCAGGCCTCTCCGAGATGATGCTCTGGGACTTCAGCAAGAACGCCCCCGCCGCCTTCCTGCTCGACTATCTGGGATTTGACGCCGACATCCTCCCCGAGATCGTCCCCACATTCGCCAATCAGGGCGAGCTCACCCCCGAGGCCGCAGCCGAGCTCGGCCTCGCCCCCGGCATCCCCGTCTGCTACCGCGCCGGCGACCAGCCCAACAACGCCCTCTCGCTCAACGTATTCAACCCCGGCGAGGTAGCCTCCACCGCAGGCACCTCGGGCGTGGTCTACGGCGTGCTCGGCGAGGTCAACTACGACCCCCAGAGCCGCGTCAACACCTTTGCCCACGTCAATCACACCGCCGCCGACCCCCGTCTCGGCGTCCTCCTCTGCATCAACGGCACCGGCATCCTCAACTCGTGGTCCAAGCGCGTAGTGGCCCCCGACGGCATCTCCTATCCCGACATGAACGACCTCGCCTCACGCGCCCCCATCGGAGCCGCCGGCGTCTCCGTCATTCCCTTCGGCAACGGCGCCGAGCGCGTCCTGCGCAACCGCGAGACCGGAGCCTCGATCCACGGCATCAACTTCCTCACCCACGACCGCTCACACCTGCTCCGCGCCGAGCAGGAAGGCATCGCCTTCTCCTGCATGTATGGCATGGAAGTGATGGAACAGATGGGCATGGAGCTCACCAAGATCCACGCCGGCCACGCCAACATGTTCCTCTCCCCCCTCTTCCGCAACACCCTCGCCGGCGTGAGCGGCGCCACCATCGAGCTCTACGACACCGACGGATCCGTCGGCGCAGCCAAGGGTGCCGGCATCGGCGCCGGCATCTATGCCGACAACAACGAGGCATTCGCCACACTCGAGAAGATCGAAGTCATCGAGCCCGTCGAGGCCGACCGCGCCGCCTATGCCGACGCCTACGCCCTCTGGAAGGAGCGCCTCGCCGCAGTCATGGCCTGACCACATATATATTAATAAGACAACACAACAACATTTCATTAACTCAATAAAATCTCATTACCAATGGCAGTGAAAGAATACTTTCCCGGCATAGGGAAAATCAAATTTGAAGGCAAGGACTCCAAGAATCCCATGGCCTACCGCTACTACGACGCCGACAAGATGGTCCTCGGCAAGCCCATGAAGGAATGGCTCAAGTTTGCCATGGCATGGTGGCACACCCTCTGCGCCGAGGGTGGCGACCAGTTTGGCGGCACCACCAAAGCGTTCCCTTGGAACGTAGGCCCCGACGCCATCACCATCGCCAAGCAGAAGGCCGACGCAGGCTTCGAGTTCATGACCAAGATGGGCATCGAGTATTTCTGCTTCCACGACGTCGACCTCGTCAGCGAGGGCAACTCCATCGAGGAGTATGAGAAGAACATGAAGGAGATCGTTGCCTACCTCAAGGAGAAGATGGCCGCCACCGGCATCAAGAACCTCTGGGGCACTGCCAACGTCTTCGGCCACGCCCGCTACATGAACGGCGCCGCCACCAACCCCGACTTCGACACCGTGGCTCGTGCCGCCGTCCAGATCAAGAACGCCATCGACGCCACCATCGCACTCGGCGGTCAGAACTACGTGTTCTGGGGCGGCCGCGAAGGCTACATGAGCATCCTCAACACCGACCAGAAGCGCGAGAAAGAGCACCTCGCCATGATGCTCACCCTCGCTCGCGACTACGCCCGCTCCAAGGGCTTC
>CAZDWY010000107.1:0-4819 GCA_964509345.1 uncultured Alistipes sp. | reverse complement strand
GTTTTTGTTTAAGCATACTGACGAGATTCGGAATTTGCTAAAATCCTTGCAATCATACTCTCCACATCATTTTGGCGATGTGCATCTATGATATCAATAATTTCAATTTCTTTTTTATCCAAACGGCGGTTGATACCGATAGAATCGTAATACTGCTTACTTTGATTATAAAGTTTTGCCGCTTGCAGACTATCTCCCTGAGCATAGTAGTATTGCGACAGCATTTTTTTGGCATTAGCCACCTGCTGAGGGGATAATTCCTCATCTGCCATATCCAGAACCTGCTGATAAGCCCAAGCGGCTTTCTGGCGGTCTTCCAACAAGTGATACATATCCGCCAAACGGCTCCAGGCATTAATATTTTGCGGAGATAATTCCACCGCCAGTTCAAAAGAGCCTATTGCCAAGCGAGAATCGGACAAAGCGGCCAGTGTTCCGAACGTTCCGGCATAATTTGATGTTTCCTGAAAAATCTTATCTCTTTTGCTGCCGGATTTAAGGGTGGCGGAATACTCAATATTTTTACTCATCGCGGCTTCCAACAACGCCAGAGCCAAAGAGGCATCTCCCAAAGCTAAATGATATAAAGCTTCATCCTCTGACGGTAAGGCCACATCTGAGGTTAGGCCTTTGAATTTTCCGTTTACACATAAGGCTATAAAGTTATTTATTGCCGTAACGGTTTGAATAATATCTTCTTCCGAATTTTTTCCATGGTTGCGAAACATTATGGTTTGAGCGATTTTTAAGCCATCTACGTTACGGCTTATCATGTCTATAATCAAACCAATTAAATCATCTAACGATTTATAACTTTGTCGATATTGCATCGCAGACGCATCAAGCGGAGGAACATCTGTCAGAGGTTTCGGTTTTTGATTTTTCTTCCAATCTAAATCTATCCCGTTGTTTTTCTTCTTTTCTTTTTTCTTCTTTTCTTCTTCATCCTCTGAAGGAAGCACCTCTTTTTCTATGGCAACTTGTTTTTGCATATTTTGGATTTCAGCCTCTTCCAGCAGGCGTTTTTGTTGTCGGCTCAGTTCAAGCTCCCTTTCCAGTTCACGCTCCAACTCCCTTTCCAATTCCTGTTCTTCATCAAGCTCAAAAGTATCGGAGTCTTCTTCCTCCTCTTCATCATCTGCCTCAACGGAATCTTTGATTTTTTTATTTTCGCTTTTTAAAAACGAGATAAGGGATTTGACATAAAGAATGATAACAAAGAATAAAAACAGAATAAAAGCCAACAGCATTAATATGACAGATATTACTCTTAAATTGTCGGCACCGGACAGATAGTTCTCAAACATTCCCGCCAATGCACTAATATCATTGGCCACAATCGTGGGATAGTCCAACGCAGAAAAAAGAGTTATTATCTGTTCATACATATTTTTAAGGGTACCATTTACAAATTAAAATTTAGCGTCTAGAATGGCTAAACTTAAAAAATTATATTTAACACAATTGTCAAAACACTAGCAGAAATAAATTAACAATGGGTTACCTCAGTCAGAAAAAAAAATTCGCACGCATTAATTTCTTGCTCAACATTTCACTTGTTGTTATCAGCATTACATCCTTTTTAGCATTGTTTGACCGCAGTTCCGCGTTCAGCGCTTTTATCAATCAATGGCAATTTCAGATTTATCTTTATTTATTAGTGGTTTTCGGGTATGCCTTGGCCAGTCGTTTCTTTATTCAGGCGGCTTTGGCTTCTTTTCTGATTATCGTTAATTATATGTCTATTGCCTCAAGCGCTAATTTATTTAACAGCAGCAGTAATAACGGCTCCCATTATGTGACGATACTCTATCAAAACCAAACTCAGAAAATTGACACCCTGTTGCAACAAGCACAAAGCAAAAATGTTGATATTTTAGCCTTGAATCACAGCGGGTCTTTTGCTTTGAATTTGGATAAACACCCCGGATATTTTTTATATAACGAAGACAATAATCTTTCCCAAAGTTTTATTATCAGCAAATTTCTTCCGTTAAAATCCGGTCGGCTTTTACTCTCGCCCAAGTACAGCGGGGCTTATATGCTGTTTATTGCCGAAAATCAGCCGATGGTTTTAATCAATATTGATTTTGCGGGAATCACGCGTCAGCAGGAAGAACGTGTTTATCAAAACCTGGGTGAATTTGTTACCTCTCAGGATAATCCGGTTGTTATTGTCGGAGATTTCGGTATTCCGGCATGGTCAAGAACTTTCCAAAAATTCCTTGATAAAACAGGTTTAGAGGTGAAAAACCACATTATCTTAAGCAATGGCAACGTTAAATTTAATCCATTCAGCGTTCCCAGTTTTAATGTTCTGGCCTACAAAAATTTCGGCGTCAGCAATGTTTGCTTTTTAGATAAAGACGGTAACACAAAACATCCGTTATTAATCAAATTAAGCTTTTAAC
Source organism: uncultured Alistipes sp. (assembly GCA_964509345.1). GTDB lineage: Bacteria > Bacteroidota > Bacteroidia > Bacteroidales > Muribaculaceae > UBA7173. The sequence continues at coordinate 2,408 of CAZDWY010000107.1, read as the reverse complement.
TTATCCAGATAAGTTTGAATATCTTTCGCCAAGCTGTCATCATCTAAAGAAACGGCTAGGTCGTATGCGGCTTGCAAGTGGGTGCGGGCTTGTTCGGTTTTTCCCCCGCGCCATTCCAATAAGCCGATATTGGCATAATCACACGCCTGACCAATCCAACGATCGTTCTTTTGTTCTAATCCCAAAGACTGCTGAAACAGGCCTTTGGCTCTTAACAAATCACCTCGGCGCATAAAGCTTAAACCTAAAAGGCTGTAAGCGTTCGCAATATGAAAAGAGGTGGGGTGTTTTTGAGCATCGTCAATAATCTGTCGCAAGATTTTCTCTGCTTTTGTATCCTCTTCCATGCGAAATAAGGCTTCAGCTTGCAGATAGCGGCTCTCCAACAAAGCAGTGTCATTTTTAGCTTCAGCATAGAGTTTTTCCGCTTTTCGTGCATAACGCAGACTGCTTTTGTCGTCCTTACGTCCGACGGCAAGATAGCTGAATAATTCCGCGTTTAAGGCCAATCCGGAAACAGAGGATATTTTCTTATGCAACGCTTCAGCCGCCCGCAAATTTTCCTCAGCGGATTTATAATCCTCCCGTAAGATATTCAGCAATCCTAACTGGTTTAAGATTTCGGCCTGACCTATGATTATATTTTCCTGTGCATACAAGTCTTTAGCCTGATTAAAATAGGCTTCCGCCTCGTCAAAATGCTCAGAAACCGAATTTAACATTCCTAAACAACCGTAAACAACGGCCTGCCCCGCCGTGTATTTGAGTTGTTGATATATCTTTAATGCACCGCGAAACATAAAAGACGCTACATCATCAATAAAACATACGCGGTAAATCGTTCCCATCAGCAGATAAGAACGTGCGGCGGCATAAAAATCTTTATCTCTTAAAAAATATTTCTCTGCACGCGTACAAGCCTGAGAGGCGCTTTGCATATCCCCTTCCCGCATATAGAATCGACTTTGCCAATACCAGTATATTCCGCTGATATAGCGTGAGGCTTTTTTCAAATGAATCATATCCAGAATCCGGCGTCCGGCATCCGTTCGTCCGCTGAAAAAATATAATTCAGCCAACACCGTTAACGCCATTTGGTTTTGCGGATATTTTTTTACAAATTTTTCCAGATGAGGAATAACATTTTCCGGCTGAATATGTGCCTGCAAAGCCATTTCTTCCAACAAATATCCTTTGGCTCGTAATTCTTTTTCAGCTGCGGCAGTTTTGCCTGAAAGCAATTGGTTTAAGGCCTTTTCGGATTTTTTGCTTCCGCTCAGCACTTTGACTGCTTTACGGAGAATCGGTTCACAAAAAAAACCTTCACCGCCGCTTGTTATCTGTTGCTTCAACAAAGAGCGGCTGATTATTTTCAGAAGATAGTCTTGTTTCAAGCGGAGCAGAAATACAAAAAAATAAGCCACCGCACCCATGAAAAAGAAAAAAAATATTATATATTGTAAGTCAGTCATCAAAATCTTTACGCTAAATTAGTGTTTCATCATTATTATAACAATAGCATTATAAAATTACAAGTATAGGGATTTTTTCAAGATGAGCATTTCCAAATTAAAAAGAGAAGACCTTTATCGCGTTTGCGACCCGAAGAAATTTGACTTTACCAGCACCGCTGATTTGGAAGAGCGCTTGTCCGCTTTAGGGCAAGACCGCGCCATCAGCGCCGTAGAGTTAGGCATTAATGTCAAATCTAAGGGCTATAATTTATTCTGCCTCGGGCCTGAAGGAACCGGCAAAACCAGTTTGGTTAAACGAATCTTGGAAAAAGAAGCCAAAAACAGAAAGACTCCTGACGATTGGGCTTATGTTTATAATTTTGACGAGCCGTATAAACCGCTTGCCATCAGCTTTCCGGCCGGAGAAGCTGCCGAGTTTGCAAAAGATATTGATAAGCTTATTGAAGAACTCAGCACATCTATCGGTGCTATTTTAGACAGCGACGAATATAAAGCCGCAGAAAGCATCATTAAAGAAAAATATAAGCAGAAAAAAGAAGAATATATCCGCATTTTACAGAAAAAGGCTAAAGGCAAAAGCGTTTCCTTATTGCATATGCCGGTCGGGTTGGTTGTCGCTCCGGTTAAAAACGGAGAGGTTTTGAGTCCCGATGCGTTTGACGAACTTCCCGAAGAAGAAAAGAAGTCACTCATTGAAGACCTCAACTATATGCAGGAAGAAATTGAAAACACTGCGCAAGACCTGCCGAACTGGGAAGAAAAACAAAGAAAAGAAGGGCAACAACTGCGTGAGAAATTTATCAAAGCCGCGGTCAAAAAACCTATTGATGAGTTAAAACATAAGCATAAATCACACAAAGGTGCGGTTGATTTTCTGAAAAATATTCAAAAACACATTATTGACAATCTGGATGATTTTCTGCCGGCTCAAGA
>CAZDWY010000106.1:0-4826 GCA_964509345.1 uncultured Alistipes sp. | reverse complement strand
AGATGGAAGTTTGGGCATTAGAAGCATATGGTGCAGCATATACACTACAAGAAATTTTAACAATAAAATCAGACGATGTTATAGGAAGAGTAAAAACTTACGAATCTATTGTTAAAGGTGAAAATGTACCAGAACCTGGTGTACCAGAAGGATTCAAAGTATTAATTAAAGAACTTCAAAGTTTAGGATTAGATGTAAGATTATATTCTGAAAACGATGAAGAATTAGAATTAAAAGAAAACATTGATGATGGAATAGACTTTAACTTAGATGATAATAAAGAATTATTACCAGATGAAGTTACAGCACCAGATCCAGATGAATTAGAAGAAGATATGTCAATAGAAGAAGATTCAGAATATTCAGAAGTAGATGATATATTAGAACTTAACACAGAACCAGCTGAAGAAGAATTTGATGATGAGGACGACTCATTTGACGAGGAATAATAAATAATTGAATAGAACATTATCAAATTTATGAAATGACAGGAGGGAATTGTTCGAGCGGTGTATATTTTATAAATATTGATAAGGTCAAATGTATTGAATAGCTTTGAATAATGAAGAGAGATTAAACTTCATTATTCACTATTCACAATTAATTATTAGGTACAACCAAGGTTGTATAAATAAGGGGGAGCCTAGGAATGGAAAACAATCAAAACCAACAACAAGATGAATTAGAGATATTTGATAAAATACAAATAGGTTTAGCTTCTGATGAAAAAATAAGAGAATGGTCACGTGGAGAAGTAAAAAAACCAGAAACTATTAATTACAGAACATTAAAACCTGAAAAAGATGGTTTGTTTTGTGAAAAAATATTTGGACCAACAAAAGACTGGGAATGTCATTGTGGTAAATATAAAAGAGTAAGATATAAAGGAATAGTATGTGATAGATGTGGTGTTGAAGTAACAAAATCTAAAGTAAGACGTGAAAGAATGGGACACATTGAACTTGCAGCTCCAATAGCACACATTTGGTATTTCAAAGGAATACCAAGCAGAATAGCTTTAATATTAGATATTTCACCAAGAAATGTTGAAAAAGTTATTTATTTTGCTGCATATACAGTAACAGATAAAGGAACATCAGGATTACAAGAAGGTCAAATATTAAACGAAAAAGAATACCATGAAGCTGAAGAAAAATACGGAAAAGGAAGTTTCAAAGCTGAAATGGGTGCAGAAGCAATAAGAACATTATTGCAAAAAGTTGACCTACAGAAACTTGCTAAAAGTTTAAAGAAAGAAATAGAAAAATCAAGTGAACAGAAAAAAGCGAAACTAGTAAAAAGATTAGACACAGTAGAAAGCTTTTTACTTTCTGAAAACAAACCAGAATGGATGGTATTAAACGTATTACCAGTTATTCCACCAGATATCAGACCAATGGTTCAATTAGATGGTGGTAGATTTGCAACATCTGATTTAAATGACTTATATAGAAGAGTTTTAAATAGAAATAACAGATTAAAAAGACTATTGGAATTAGGTGCACCAGAAATCATAGTAAGAAACGAAAAGAGAATGCTTCAAGAAGCGGCTGATGCATTAATAGATAATGGAAGACGTGGAAGACCAGTTACAGGAGCTGGAAATAGACCATTAAAATCATTATCAGATATGCTAAAAGGTAAACAAGGTCGTTTCAGACAAAACCTATTAGGAAAGAGAGTTGACTACTCAGGACGTTCAGTTATAGTAGTTGGACCAGAACTAAAAATATATCAATGTGGATTACCAAAGGAAATGGCAATTGAATTATTCAAACCATTTGTAATGAGAGAATTAGTAAGCAGAGGATTAGCTCACAACATTAAAAGTGCGAAAAGAATGGTAGAAAAACTTAATCCAGAAGTATGGGGAATATTAGAGGAAGTTATACAAGATCACCCTGTAATGTTAAACCGTGCTCCAACATTACATAGATTAGGTATTCAAGCATTCGAACCAGTATTAGTTGAAGGTAGAGCATTAAAATTACACCCATTAGTTTGTACAGCATTTAACGCTGACTTCGATGGTGACCAAATGGCTGTACACGTTCCATTATCACCAGAAGCTCAAGCAGAAGCAAGATATTTAATGTTATCAGTAAATAACTTATTAAAACCTCAAGATGGTAAACCAGTAACAGTTCCTACACAAGATATGATTTTAGGTAGTTACTATCTAACAATGGAAGTATCTGGTGAAAAAGGTGAAGGCATGTACTTCAAAGATGAAGATGAAGCAATGCTTGCATACCAAAATGGTGATGTAGGATTACATGCTAAAGTTAAAGTTAGAATGACAAAGGAAATAGATGGAGTTCCTCAAACAAAGGCTATAGAAACAACAGTAGGAAGACTTATATATAACCAAGGAATCCCACAAGACTTAGGATTTATAGATAGAACAGATCCAGAGCATAACTTTGACCTAGAAATTAACTTCCCAGTTATGAAGAAAAACTTAGGAACAATTATTGCTAAATGTATAGATAAACATGGATTAAATGTCTCAGCAGAATTATTAGACTATATAAAAGCAACAGGTTTCAAATATTCTACAAAAGGTGCTATCACAGTGTCAGTTGCTGACGTTGCAGTGCCAAAAGCAAAAAAAGATATACTAGAAAAAGCAGATGAAGAAGTTGAAAAAGTTGCAAAACAATATAGAAGAGGTTTAATTACTGAAAATGAAAGATATGATTCTGTAATCAAAATATGGGAAGAAGCAACAGACGATGTTACAGAAGCAATGAAAGATAACTTTGATGAACTAAACCCAATATACATGATGGCACAATCAGGAGCCAGAGGTAATATGAACCAATTAAGACAAATTGCAGGTATGCGTGGTCTTATGGCTAACACATCTGGTAAAGCCGTTGAAATTCCAATTAAAGCTTGCTTTAGAGAAGGATTAGACGCATTAGAATACTTCATTTCATCACATGGTGCTAGAAAAGGTTTAGCAGATACAGCGTTAAGAACAGCTGACTCTGGATACTTAACAAGAAGATTAGTTGATGTCAGTCAAGACATTATAGTTAGAGAAGATGATTGTGGAACAGACGAATATATAGAAGTTGAAGACATTAAAGATGGAAATCAAATAATTGAAAAATTACATGAAAGACTAATTGGTAGATACGTATTTGAAGACGTAGTAGATCCAAAAACAAAGAAAGTAATAGTGGATACAGAAACTCTAATTACACCAACAATAGCAGATGAAATAATAAATGCTGGAATTGCAAAAGTCAAAGTACGTTCAGTACTTGGATGTAAGACAAAACATGGTGTATGTAGTAAATGCTATGGTATGGGATTAGCAACAAGAAAGAGAGTAAACATAGGAGAGGCAGTTGGTATTATAGCTGCACAATCTATAGGTGAGCCAGGTACACAGCTTACAATGAGAACATTCCATACAGGTGGTGTTGCTGGAGGAGATATTACACAAGGTCTTCCTAGAGTTGAAGAGTTATTTGAAGCTAGAAAACCAAAGGGATTAGCAGTAGTTTCTGAAATTGCAGGAACAGTTTCAATACAAGATTCTAAGAAAAGAAAAGAAGTAACAATTACAGGAAAAGATAATGCAAAGACATATACAATAAGCTTTGGTTCAAAAGTCAAAGTTAAACCAGGAGATGTTATAGAAGCTGGTAGCCCAATAACAGAAGGTTCAATTAATCCTAATGAAATACTAGCAATAAAAGGACCAGAAGGGGTTTATGATTATTTGACATCAGAAGTTCAAAAAGTTTATAGAAACCAAGGTGTTGATATCAATGATAAACACATTGAAGTTATCACAAGACAAATGCTTAAGAAAATAAAAATTGAAGACAGCGGTGATACTCCATTATTTGTTGGTTCATTAGTAGACATTAATGAATTTAAGGAAATCAACAAACAAATGGAAGAAGAAGGAAAGAACACAGCAAAAGGAACAAGAATCTTACTAGGAATAACAAAAGCATCATTAGCCACAGAGAGTTTCTTATCAGCTGCATCATTCCAAGAGACAACAAGAGTATTAACAGAAGCAGCGATAAAAGGCAAGAAAGATTCATTAATAGGATTAAAAGAAAATGTTATCATAGGAAAATTAATTCCAGCTGGAACAGGACTTACAGTATATAGAAATAAAAGAATCAACACAGAAATGACAGAAGAAAATGCAGAAGCACCAGTAGAAGGTGAAGAAACAGTAGCTGAAACAACTGAAAACAACCAATAAAAAGAAAGAGCAACGTAAGTTGCTCTTCTTATTTATATTATTGCATAAATGCACGATATGTTCTATATGCTTCATAAATATCAAATTTACTAGAAACTTCATAAGGTGAATGCATAGATAAGATTGGAATACCGCAATCTATAACATCAATTCCTTTGTTTGCTAAGATATATGCGATAGTTCCTCCACCGCCAACATCAACTTTACCAAGTTCACTAACCTGATAAGAAATTCCGTTTTCTTCTAATATATTTCTTACATATGCAACATATTCTGCATTTGCATCAGAAGCACCAGATTTGCCACGTGCACCTGTATATTTGTTTAATCCAACACCTTTACCAAAGTATGCTGAATTGTTCTTTTCAGAAACAGAAGCATAAATTGGATCATATGCAGCATCAACATCAGCAGAAAGCATTTTAGAATTACAGAATACTTTATCTAATAAATTAGGTTTATTAGTATTTGTTTTATTTAATAATTCAGAAACGAAAGTATCAAAAACATGAGATTCCATACCAGTATTTCCAACACTTCCGATTTCTTCTTTATCTGCGAATATACAAACTGCAGTCTTTTCAGGAGC
>CAZDWY010000105.1:0-5032 GCA_964509345.1 uncultured Alistipes sp. | reverse complement strand
GAGCGCCTTCACACCTCAATGGTTGTGAAGGCGCTCCTTTTTTAATTAGCAATTAGTAATTAGTAATTAGGGATAGGGGAGTGGGGATTGGGAACGGCGATTTGTGAAGGGGGATGCGCTCAGCTGAGCGCATGACGGAACTGATTGGACTAATGGGACAGTGGGGACGGATGGGGCTGATGGGGGGCTCATGGGAGTGTGATCTTAAATTTGTTATGCCGAGATTTCTGTGATTTGTAAAGAAATTTCTCTGATTTGTATATTTGTTATTGTTAGATTGATTCGGAAGTATGAAAGAGCAGCTGAAGAGTGTGGGAAGTGATGAGGTGGTTAGCGGACGTAAGTGTGTGGTGGATGATAAGGTTATGGTGGCGGTAGAAAACAAGCGGTCAGGGAGATATAATTGTGCGCAGGCAGTGGCCTGTGCATATGCGGATGAGGTAGGTATGGAGCATGCAACTCTGGAGAAACTTGCGGCTGCTTTCGGCACGGGGATGGGAAGTATGGAGGCAACATGCGGTGCTTTGATAGGAGCTGGTTTAATTGTGGGCGCTGTCTCGTCTGACCGTCTGTCGGCGATGAAAAACATGCGTGGCATCGTTTCTGCTTTTCAGGCTAAAAACGGTGCCACGGTGTGTAAGTTATTGAAGGGGGTTGAGAGCGGGGTTCCGCTACGGGGCTGCGACGGCTGTGTTGAGGATAGTGCCCGGCTGCTTCAGGATTTCTTGCGTGAGAATGTGACGAATCTGTAGGGTACGCCGCTGCGTGGATCTATTGTTGTCTCCCCCATTTCAGTCATCTCCCATTCCGATGGATCGATAGGTGGGAAGAATGTGTCAGCGCCTTCCGGTTCCGGGGCTTCGATAAGTGTGATCTCGAGCGTATCAGCGTGTTTGAGTGACTGAGCGTAGACTTTTCCTCCTCCTATAATGTAGGTGTGGGGGTCATTTGCCGACATTTCCAATGCTTCTTCGAGTGTGCGTGCAGTCTCGACGCCGGGTGCGGTCCATCCGGATTGTGAAGTGAGTACGATGTTACGTCGTTTTGGCAGAGCGCCTTTTGGGAGGGACTCGAAGGTCTTTCTACCCATTACGACTGTGTTACCTGATGTGAGTGCCTTGAAGTGCTTTAGATCGTCGGAGATATGATACAGGAGGTCGCCGTTTTTGCCTATAGCTCCACGCGACGCTGTTATTGCTGCAATAATTGTAGTCATATTGGGGAACAGGTGTTTTTAAACCGAAACTGTGGCTTTTATGTGAGGCATAGGGTCGTAATCCTCGAGCTTGAAATCGTCGAAACTGAAGCTGAATATATCCTTTACTTCAGGATTGATAATCATGCGCGGCAGTTTGCGCGGGGTGCGCGATAGTTGCTCTCGCACTTGATCGAAATGATTATTATAGATATGCGTGTCGCCAAGGGTGTGCACGAAATCGCCGGGGCGAAGTCCACATACCTGTGCCATCATCATTGTGAGCAGAGCGTACGACGCTATGTTGAAGGGGACACCGAGAAATGTATCGGCGCTGCGCTGATACAGCTGCAGAGACAGTCGCCCGTCAGCCACATAGAACTGGAAGAAGGCATGGCATGGGGGTAGGTTCATATTGTCAAGGTCGGCTACATTCCATGCGCTTACTATTATGCGCCGTGAATCAGGATTCTTCCTGATCTGTTCTACAGCTTGCGAAATCTGGTCGATAAATCCCCCTTTGTAGTCGGGCCACGACCGCCACTGGTAGCCGTAAATATGCCCGAGGTCACCGTTGGGGTCAGCCCATTCGTTCCAGATCCTCACGCCGTTGTCCTGAAGATATTTCACGTTGGTATCTCCTTTCAGAAACCAGAGCAACTCATATATGATAGATTTGAGATGCAGTTTCTTTGTTGTAAGCAAGGGGAACCCCTCTTCGAGATTGAAGCGCATCTGGTATCCGAACACACTGCGTGTTCCGGTTCCGGTGCGGTCTTCCTTCTGTACTCCATTATCCATTATGTGTTGGAGCAGATCCAGGTATTGGCGCATATTCAGTAGTTTAAAAATTTTCAATATGAGATTAGCGGTGGCAGGAGAGTGAGCGGCTACGATATTCCGTTGACTACGATAGCCTTTAGCGGAGAGGCCGGGCATATGTATTCACACGCTCCGCATCCGATGCAATTCGCGGTGTTCACCGAAGCTACGAGGCGGCTGCGGGCTCCTGAGCCTGCTGAAGCCGGAGCAAGGGTAACGGCTTTGCGGGGACAACGTTCCACACAGAGACCGCACCCGATGCAGTTGGCCGGTTCCACCTGGGCGTGACCTATGATGAAGATATGCTTCTCTTCGGCGGTCAGAGGGGTGAGCGCTCCGGTGGGGCAAACCTCTGTGCATCTGGTACAGTTGTAGCGGCAGTATGAGCGGTCGAAATCCATTACAGGATGGAGGGCGTTCATCCATCCGAACTCGTTGGATGAGGGGCGCAGAACCTTTCCGGGACAGCGTGCCACGCAGAGACCGCATCCGGTACATTTTTCCAGAAACTCAGCCATAGACCGCCGTCCCGGGGGCGCTACATATCTCGACGGTGTCAGAGGCTTAGACTGCCGGTCAAGAGCCTGAATCCGTTTGGATCCCTTCTCTGCAGCTGCAATAGCCGGGCCTGCCGCCACGATAAGCCCCGTGGCAAGAAATTTACGCCGGTCAATCTTCATCGGTGCCGAGCTTTCCGCTGTGGTAGTAGGGGCTGTGTTATTCTTCACCGGTTGCATCATCGGTATTGAGAGCTTTTTGCGACGGGTGGTATAGCGTAAGGCGTTTGTATCGCATACATCCATACAGTCGAAACAGTTGACGCAACGCGATCCGTCTACCACATGATCCTGCATGTTGATGCAAGAGGCCTTGCATACACGTGCACACATGCCACAGTTCACGCATAGATCCGTATCTATATCGAAATGGAACAGCGACCAGCGGCTGAAAAGCCCTAATGTGGCTCCTACGGGACACACGGAGTTGCAGATCAACCTTCCCTTGCGGAAAGATATTACGGCAACGGCCAGAAGGGTTGTCACAGCAACTCCTGCGGCGAGCAATGATGCCACAAAAAGCGGATTCCCACGCATCCATGATACCAATGGCAGCAAGAGTTCCGATCCGATGCGCCCGAAAGCACTGTAGGGATCGAGCAGCGATGGCAGCAGCGACAATCCCAGACATGCACTCACAGCCACAAATACGAGAACCGTATAGCGGGTTTTGTTGCGGGGATCCTCATAGCGGAACGGGCGCCGGAAGCGCCTCTTCCGCGTCAGGCGCCCCAGACGTATGAAAATATCCTGAAGCACCCCCATAGGACACACCGATGAACAGTATATGCGTCCGAGAAGCAGAGTGATGCCTATCCAAAGCGCAATTCCGGTGGCGGCTCCGGTGAGCACGAGCGGGAAGAGCTGAATGCGGGTTATCCATCCGAGCGACTGAGCCACGCTCCCCTCGAGAAAAACCAGTATCATCACCATTCCCATGAACATGAACAGGCTGACGGCTATACGCGATATGCGCAGCAGCCGGCCTATGGTAAGGACCCGATGACGTTTTCTTCTCTTTATGTTTTGTTTCATCTTTTAATCCACTGTAGTTGGTAGTGAGGTCGGTCAGAAATCAGATCTCGCGGCATTCCCAGTCGCGCAGTTCATCGGTTATAGCGGTAAGGGCAGCCAGTTCGTTGACTATGAAAATGCGTTCGCGACATTCCGTCACGCAGTGGAAACACTTTATGCATCGCTGGCTCTGATGGCGGTCGGGTATTGTGGCATCATATTTCCGGAGAAATCCCACGGCCTTTTTACGGAATTCCGGCGAAGAGCGGTCGGTGGATGAAAGATCGGGAATGCTTCCGCTTTCAAGCATCTCATTGTAGAAACGGAAATTGCCGGGTATATCGACGCCATAGCCACATGGCATGCAGGCATCGCACTGGGTGCATGCCAGGGCTTCCCGAGCAGCTATGCGGCTCACCTTGCGTGGCGCTGAGGAATCGGCTGACGGAATGGCAGAAAATGGCTGTTGCGGCTGAGCCACTGCATGTCTGTCCCGTAACGCCGCGGCGCAAATGGTGGCGGCGACAGCTTTAAGCCATCGGCGTCGGTCGTAGAGAGGAGTATTGTGATCTGACATTATTCTGTTATCTGTTTCAAAATACAAAGATAGCTATAAAATATGGTAAGGGGAGAATTTCCACTCCTGCGATATCTCAAAAAATACAAAAAAATATTATTACGGAAATTTTTCCGTAATATAGGTTTGTTATTCAAAAAAAGTAATTAACTTTGCACTCGGATTACAAGGCACCGACGCGATTGGTGCCTGAATCCGACCGACATTCAAAAACAACACTTAGTTTTAAATACAACTGAACAATGAGCAAAATTGATTTGAGCCAGTATGGCATCAAGGATGTCAAAGAGGTAATCTACAACCCCACCTACGAGCAGCTTTTCGAGGCTGAGACCGATCCCTCTCTCGAAGGTTTCGAGAAAGGTGTAGTGACCGAGCTCGGCGCCGTTAACGTGATGACAGGCGTATACACCGGCCGTTCACCCAAGGACAAATTCATCGTTCTCGATGATAACAGCCGCGACAATGTATGGTGGACAACCGAAGAATACCCCAACGACAACAAGCCCGTGACCGAAAAGACATGGGATGCCGTTAAGGAGATCGCCATCAAAGAACTTTCCGGCAAGAAGCTCTATGTTGTTGACCGTTTCTGCGGCGCCAATAAGGACACCCGCATGGCAGTGCGCTTCATCATGGAAGTGGCATGGCAGGCTCACTTCGTGACCAACATGTTCATCGCTCCCACCGCCGAGGAACTCGCCGACTTCAAGCCCGACTTCGTAGTTTACAACGCATCTAAGGCTAAAGTCGAGAACTACAAGGAACTCGGTCTGAACTCTGAAACCGCAGTTGTGTTCAACACTACTTCACGCGAGCAGGTTATCATCAACACATGGTACGGCGGCGAAATGAAGAAGGGTATGT
>CAZDWY010000104.1:0-5120 GCA_964509345.1 uncultured Alistipes sp. | reverse complement strand
CTTTTTCTGCGCTTGGGTTTGTTTGCTTTGGCTATCTGCTTGATCTCGTCGGCATTTTTGCCTTCCTTTATCAATTCGATAATGCGGTCACGTCCGAGTTTGCGGTAGGCGGGAACGAGGTCTTTGTGGCACAGGTCGGCAGGTTCGCCGGGTTCGATGGCTTTGTCGCGTCCTTCCTTTTCGGCTATGAGTGAGCATTCGAAGATGTCAAGGCCGTCTTTGTTGACTATGATGTATTCTGAGCCGTTGAACTGTATGCGCCCGTAGTGTCGGGCGATTGAGAGCATTGAGTTTGCCCAATACTCCTCTGTCATTATGAGGGGTGAGTTCATATCATTCTTCTTTCTCGTTAATCCTCTATTATGATATATCCGAAGGGCACTACGCCGTTGATAATGGATTCCATGTGCTTGCGGACTTCGGGGTGTATGGAGTGTACGTTTATGCTCTCGTCTTCATCTGTTTTTGCGAGATGTTTCTTTGCCTCTGCCTGCAATTTCTCAAAGATGTCGCGTGATATGGTCTTTTCAAACCGATATTTATATTGGGGGTAAAGCATTTTTCCCAATCTATGAGTGTAAGTCCACAATCACCTACACTCATAAACTTCTTTACCATTTCCCAACCGATAAAGCCAGCCTGAAAGCCTGTGATTCCACCTTGCTCACTTTCGTTCATTACATGCTGAGCGGCAAGCATCGCGGCGCATTGTGCGTAAACTACTGTTCCGTAGTCAAGTGGAACGTTGCTGATGAACTTGACAAACTCAGCAAGGTCTTCGGGAGTATTTACGCTTTTGGCGATCTCATACGCCTGTTCTCTGAACTCCTGTTCGGTGGTTGCTATGATTTTCAGTTGTTTCATTCTGTTTCGTCAATTAGGGTTATTTCGATTCTGGCTTTGCGGGGTTCTGATTGCCAAGTGATAGAAGGGAAGAGATTAGATGGTAAATCTATTATGGCCTCTGAAATCCACATGTTATCATCCGTATCTCTATATGGCTTAGTTTTATATAGCCATAAATCTATGTCACTATCCCTTGCCACATAACCTTCGATCACTGCCTTTTCGGGAGTGGGAGCGCATGGATCAAAAGCGAGTTGTAGCCGCTTCTGAATCTCATCGTATGATTTAACGGGCTGAGGGGTCATCAGTTCTTTTATCTGTTCATCTGTTAAATTGCTGAGCATTGTTTCCGTATTTGGGTGTAATTTCGCTGTCATCGTCATTCTCTCCTTTCTTCCAGGTATTGAGGGTTATAAACCAGTTTTCCATTATTGTCGCGGATTACCATCTTGCTTTTATATTCGCACCAATCCTTGTAGTTCATAAGCAATTCTCCGTACCATTCTGCAAGCTTTTCTAAAAGCCAAAGGATAATGCCGGGAGGAAATGCAAGTATGGCTACCGGGAAATATATCAGGTTATATTTAGTCTTGATTTTCATTGGTTTCTGCTTTCGCTCTTTTAATTATTTTTATTAGACACTTTACACATGTTCCCACGAAGTCAGTCAGCAATATGGCGCAGTAGAATCCGAATCCAAACTCCAACCCTATCAAAAAGATGTCACTGAATGTTATGCTCATTGTTTCCTCCTTTCTCAAAAAAGTCCTTGCCGTACTTCTTTTCTAAATCACAAATAAGAATAAAGTCCTTGTCAAAGGGGTCATATCCAAGACCTATTTTAATTAGAGCCTTGTGATACCTCTTTCTTATCTTCTCTCTCTGTTCCTCGGTTAGGGAAGAAGGGTTTATAACTGGTTTAGTCATAATAATTGTATTTCTCTCTCATTTTGCTCACCCATTCTTTATAGTGGATAAGCGCGTTATTTACAGACGGCACGGGTTCTCTAAAGTCTTTATCACTATCCATCAAGCAATCGGGGCAACAATAATATCCGTTAAACTCTCCATCCCTTATTGTGCGCCAACCTTGTAAGCATACTTGGTCTTTCTTATGTCGTGCCAATCGCCGCACATATCTTCGCAAAAGATACCATTCTCGTCAATGTCAACCTCATTGTTCGTAAAGAAACTTCGTGGCACTATCCGTCTTGTCTGCGTCTTGCGACCGCTCAGTACGGCTTCGGTGAGCCTGAAACGATCATTGAACATTATCTTTTTCATGACTGTACGGGTTTAGGAGTGAAGTCGTAGCAAGTATTTCTACGCCGCCACAATATACAAGTATTGTCAGCATCAATATGGTAGCTGAAATTTTTACGGCAAGTAGGGAATGGAGGATTGCCGCTCATAAAGCAGTGTTTACACTCTTGTGGGTCTTGCTTGCTCATATCCTTTCTTTTTAAATTCAGTGAGATACCAAATAAGTAACTGATAGAGGGAGTCTATGAGTTCAGACCGATAATATCTTACATCAAGTGCCATATATCCGGCACAACACCATTCATTATCCATCCCCATTGTTAGACTATCTTTTTCGCCATTAATGACTATCTCTTTCGGCAGGATAGAGAGAATATCCGACAACTCGAATATAGGTTTAGGGTCGGGACGTTTGATTATTCCTCTCACGCCTGCACCTATTTTCATTGTCATATCACATTTGCTTGCCAGCTTGGGGTCAACGCCAAGCTTGATTAGACAGGCGGATTCTTCGGGGGTTAGCTTGGTTTTCATTGCTTTTGCTCTTTGGGAAATTCATTGAATCGCCTTACAATCTCTTTGCAGAGTGCATTGGAACTTTCGACATCGCCAGTGTGGATTTCGGCAATGACTAAATTCATTCCGTCTGCAATGCAAAGCTCTGCATCAAGTTCATCAGCGTGGCAGATTCTTTTGCCACGTGCAGGGAGGCAGAGTAGTTTCATATCTTTTGTGTCACATTCGCCTTTTGCAAATGTATGGTTGATTTTGATTTTCATTCCTCAATCTGATTAAGTTTGTGGCCTTCCTTTGTGAGCCATTCGATTGCCTTGACGATGGCTTCTATGGGGGATTTGCCCCAGAGCCGGGAAAACCTTACTGATTTACCGCGTGTGGTCCAGCGGTTTCTGCCGTTGTACCACTTGACTTCCCATGCGTCGTACATACGGAGCTTACTTAGTTCAAGCATGTATTCGCTGCCGTTTGCACTTATGAGCGATGCAGGCAGAAGCGATAAAAGGCAAGCGGTGGACCATGCAGGGGAACAGTTCAGGTTTCTTAATTGCTCATCCCATTCGGCGAAAAGGACATGAAGACGAGCCTTTAATAGACCCTCATTCCAGTACATATCGGCTGTCTTTGGGTCTACTCCGCAGGCTATGAGACGGTTGCTCTGTTCGATTGAGGTTGCGATTTGATTTTCCATCGGTTTGTGGTTTTGATTTGTGGGAGGGTTAGATGTACCATTTGATGGTATGGCCTTTCTTTTTGAGCCTTTTGGCGGCTTGGATTGCTGCTTCTTCGTCATCATAGAAGCACCAGTTTGACCAGCCATACCATTTCTTTTTCTGAATCACGTAGCCATAGTCGATGATTAATGACTGATAGCAGCCAACTCTAAATGTTGCCATTTCTTGTGTGAAAAGCTTCAAGACATTGTTTTACTTCCTCGGCGGCTTGCTTTGCTTCGGACGCGGTGCGGAAGTAATTGCCTACCTTCCAACGAGCGTTATCATATCCATCATTTACATCTTCCGAATAGTCCACTTCCAGTTCGTGGTTTATAACCCAATATCTTTCTCTTTCTTCTGCTCTCCACCGCTTAGGCTTACGGCTCTCTTCCCATTCTTGCCAGGCTTTCTTTGCGTCAAGCGGATATTTCTCGTAGAGGGAATATGGGAATAGACTAATCGGGGCAAACTTGCTAACCGCCCATGCTATCTTACCATTAGAGGCAAAGTTACGGCTTGTGCCGTCCTCCAACCTTACACTGATAATAGGTTGAAAACCTCTGTTATTAGAGGCATAAATCGCTCTGAGAGTGCATTTACCATAAGTAGGGCTGTAAAGCACTTCTCCCTCACAACCTTTCAGCAACTCACAAAGATTCAATTCTTTTTCTTCCATACCATTCTTTTCTTCAATGTCGGGTTTTGGGGTTAGTTTTTCGGGGCGGGCGAAGCGGTAGGTGGTGAAGGTGCGGTCGTAGGTTATGAAGTCGGCAAACTCCTTTATGCAGCCGTGATGGGCGTGTGTGCCGAGTATCACGTAGTGGTCGGTGAAGCCTGCCACTGTCCATTCGAGTCCGTCTGAGAGGCAGAGGACCGTGTCACCGAGGTTGAATTTTGACTGTGGGTTGATTCCGGGTTGTTTGGGGTCGGTTGTTGTCATGGTTTGCGGTTTTTGCGTTTGCTGTGGATGTGGTTTGAGAGGGAGAGGAAAATAACGAGGAGGAGGCCGGTTAGGATTATCAGCTTGAATGGGGTCATGTGGATGTGGATCATGCGGGTTCTGTAGGGTTGGCGGTGTTGACAAATTTCATGGAGCTGTCTGCATGGTAGACGGTGTTCTTTGATATTAATCGGTAAATCGCATGGTCAGACAGTTTGCAGTCTATCTTGACAAAGGATGAGCAATAGGCATAGTCATGTGCCTCTACTGTTACGTTGTCATATGCTCTTATGGTTGCGTAGGCATATGCTTCTACAGTTGCGTTGCCATATGCTGTTACGGCTACGTTGTCTTGTGCCCTTACAGTTGCGTTGTCATGCGCCTCTACTGTTGCAATGCCACGTGCTTCTACAGTTGCATTGTCAAATGCTACTACTTTTGCAATGCAATATGCCATTACTGTGGCGTTGTCACATGCTACTACTGTTGTGAAGCTCGATGCCTCTGCGGTTGCGCTGCCTGATGCTAAAAGGAAACCTCTGTTTGTGAATGTATTGACAAAGATGTCGTTGTCGGCAAACTCATCCCGGTATCGCATGATCAGTCCGGTGTCTATGGTGCGCGTCCGGACACACCAGTCGAAGTTGTCTTTTATCACGTTCATGAGAGCCGGAAGCGTCTCTGCCTCATATGCGCGTAAGTATTGCGCTCGGCACGCTTTTGCCGTACGTGCGCGTTTCAGGATCTCTTCCTTTATTTCTGAGAATGTGTCCATGTCTTATGTGTTTGTGATGCGGTTTATCTGGTCCTGGAGGGGAATCCATTCTTTTGCCACGAGC
>CAZDWY010000103.1:0-5143 GCA_964509345.1 uncultured Alistipes sp. | reverse complement strand
GGAAGGACTCGAACCTCCGAATGTCTGGACCAAAACCAGATGCCTTACCACTTGGCGACATCCCAATAAGGTTACCTCTTTATTATAATCAATCAATTTTTATTGTCAAGATTTAATTCTTGGGATTTATGTATCAATAAGTGAATGTTGGAAGAATTCTTTACGCTCGCTCTGCCGAACATTCATCACCCTGAACTTGATTTAGGGTGACGTTTATTTAGGCAGTGAAGCAAGAAATTTTGTCTTGCATTTATAATCTTTTTTGGTATCAACTGAAACGAAACCTGTTCTGATTAAGTGATTATTAACAAACGTTTTATTATCAAGATATACATAGCAGCTTTTTTTATCAATATTTTCAGCAGAATCGTATTTAAGAAAAATTTTTCTCTTTTTGAATTTGTTCTGCAAAAATTCAATTGCATTTTGCTTAAATTGAGGGATTGTTTGAACCCCTAAAAGTTTAACGGTGGAACCGTTATTAAGTTCAATTGTATCGGGACTGAGTACATTTTTTACGGAAAAAAGTTCTTCTCGTTCCGGTTTTTTATTATCGATTTTTGAGCCGAATTGATGTTTTTTAATATCAACTTTCTTATCTATCTTATGAGGGTCATTAAAAATATACGGCAAATCTTTGAATGTATTTTTTATACCGTCTTTGTCTTCAAAAAATAATACGCTGTCATCCGAATTTGTTGAATTAAGTTTTTCTTTAATAATCGGTAAAAATTCCTTGTTAATCTCATATCCGATAGAATTTCTGCCTAAGTTTTTTGCTGCCAAGGATGTTGTTCCGCTGCCTGCAAAGGGGTCAAACACGGTTTCTCCGACAAAAGAAAACATTTTTATTAAACGTTTTGGAAGTTCCTCCGGAAACATTGCGATATGTCCGGTTTGTTTTACACCGTTAAAATGCCAATGTGAAGAAAAATATTCTTTCCATTCTTCCTTACTCATTTCGGAAGCTGATTTTTGTTCAGCCGTTGGTTTTGGCGCATTACCCAATTTTTTAAATATAAGTATGAATTCGTAATCCATTTTAAGAATTCCGTTTCTCGGATACGGAAAACTTCCCATAATCGCACCGCCGCCCGAAGTATTCATGGTAGTTTGTTTTTGCCATATAACGGCCCCCATGTAATCCATACCCAAAGCTTCACAGCAACGAATTATTTCAGTTCTGATGGGAATGACCTTGTATCTGCCGTAATAAACAGAACGAGCAAACTGATCCCCGATATTTATACAAAGCCTGCAGCCATCAGATAATACCCGGTTACATTCCTTCCAAACCAAATTCAGATTATTAATATATTGTTCATAACTGTCATTAAACCCTATTTGATTATCCGTTCCGTAATCTTTTAATTGCCAATACGGTGGAGAAGTTATAATCAACTGAACCGATTTATCCTTAATTTGATTTAATGATCTGCTGTCACCAAGTATAATTTTATGCTCTGTCATAATTTACCAAACTACTACGCTATTATCCCGCAAATAAAGTGATAAAGCAATAATTTTAAAGGGACTTATATAATAAGTTTACATTAGTAAGTAAGTTAGTAAGATACTAAGGTACTAAGTTCTTTACGCTCGCTCTGCTCGACAATTAGTCCTGCTGAACTTGTTTCAATAAGAAGTCGTTAAGACTATAAGACGTTAAGACGTTAAGTTCTTTACACTCGCTTTGCTCGGAAGATTTCTCCCTCTGTCTCCGCACTCACGTCATGCTGAATCAAGTTCAGGGTGAAGTAATAACTTAGCTGCTTGGCTTCTTAGCTTCTTAGCTGCATCAACCCTTCACACTTCACCACTCACTTATTATCTAAGTGATGTTCAGTGTGATGGGATAACAAAGAGCCGCTGACTGTTTATTCTTCAACTTCAATTTTCAGTCCTGTTTTTGTTTTGTTATAATAAATCATTTTTACATTAATTGTTTCTGACAGACGCCCCATTGTTTTGTAAGTGTCGGGTTTAACGGAATAAGGTGTGTTACCGATAAATCCGTCAATACCAAGGGATTCTTCTTCGGGTCTTGCTAATCTGTATGTTTGATTTTTCATATCAGCAATTTTTGAAAGAATAGCTTTTTGAACGTACAAACCGTTGTAAGTTTTTGTGATAACCAAATCTTCCACCCATTTTTGAATCATTTCTCTATCAACAAGTTTGATTGCTTCTTTAAGATTTTCCATCTGTGCATAAATGCGATTTGTTGCATCATTAATAGCTTGGGGGTGACTTTGAAGATACCAATTCTGCCAATTATCAATTGAAATTGTTGATGTTTCGCAGCAAAATTGCGGAAACAAATCAGAAAGTTGTCCGACAACGTTTGGACGTGTACCCTGAGCATTTTGGTTTGCCCAGTTAATCAACTGTGAAGTATACTTTGGAAAATCATATTTTTGACTTCCGTTTAATTCTGCCAATTCTTCGTTCTTAATTGTGAATAACATTTTTTCTCCTTTTTCCTTTTATGTTATTATACTAAATTTTTTGAAAAATGAATAGATATAAAATAGTGCCTTTTTTACGGTGCTTTAATGTAACAATTTTTTAATTTTTTTAAAGTTTTTTTTAAATTATCCGTTATATAGTTCGGTAAAAGGAGATGTTATGTCGCTTATTTCTAATGATTTATTAAGCAAAATTGATTGGTCAAAAATAGATATTAATTCCAATCAAATTCAAACGGAAGGAGTGATTCGCCAAATAAATTCCGTTTTTGGTAAGAATAAACCCGTGCAAGAACAGATAAATCCCGATGGTTCAGGAACAAGGGTTACAAATACCATTGACAAAGATGGAAATATGGTTACTATGATTGAACAGTTAGGGGTTGGTGGTTTACTTTTACATAAACAAGTTCAGGTGAAGAATAAACAGGGACAAATTATCAAATTAGACGATGTTCAAAATACATACGATAACGACGGAAAATTACAGAAATCAAAACGTGTCACTGCAGACGCTAAATCCAAAACCAAAACACAAACCGTTCAAACATATAACGATAATGGCAAACCGATAACAAAAGATACAAAAACAATAACGCAAAAAGGCAGACATAAACTTACATCAACTGCGCATGTAAATTATGAATATGATGAAAACGGAAATTTAACACGTTCTGTCGGAAGAGGTAAAGATTACGCCGGAAAGCCGATGTATACGGAAATAAATTATGAAAACAACCTTCCTGCAGCTATACATAACAGAAGTTATCAAAAAGGTTCATTGACTGAAACCTTCACTGATTGTAAAAAAAGTGCCGCAGGATTGCCTGAAAAAACAATAATTTACGCAAAAGACGGCAAAACTGTTCAGGAAATTATCGAAAACACTTTTGATGAAGACGGTATTTTGTGTGCCCAAAAAAGAACCGATGCGCACGGCAATGTCAAAACCTATGACTATTCAAAAGTTGACGGAAATTTTGAAATAGGCAATCAACAAGGCAGAGGTGACTGCTATTTGCTTGCAAGTATTAATGCGCTGCGCGAAACCGAAACGGGTCATGATATGTTAAAGCAAACCGTAACTAAAAACTCTGACGGCAGTTATACAATTACTTTCCCTGGTGCAAAAGTTTCAAGAGACGCACTGATAAACGGAGAAGGCGGCGCGTCGCTTCGTACAAATAACGGCACAACTTTAGATAAACTTCCCGAAGATAAGGTTTATATCCAAGAATCATACACAGTTACCGAAGAAGAATTGAAAGCCGCATTGAAACAACAGGGTAAAAAATATTCCGTAGGTGACAGGGATGTTGTTTTGCTTGAAGTCGCTTTTGAAAAATACAGACAAGATGTTGACAAAACAGTCAGGGATAATAATATAGCACCGGATATTTTGGTCGGCGGTATATCAATTGCTCAAGGAAGTGTCGGAACTGATGATGTCTTGAGCAGTGGTAAAGCTGCAGATGCTATGTTTATTTTGACAGGTCATAAATCATCGGATTATTATAAAGCACCTCACAAAACTCCTACGTGTTATATAAATTCCGATATGACTATGGTTGTAGAAGGCAATAACGGATTATTGTCAGAAAAAGCTATGCCTGTTATAGAAAACGGAGGGACAACCAATAATATTGATAATCTGATAACAAAATTACAGCGAGATTCTGCTGACGGCAAACTTGATGAATACGCTGCAAGTGCAAGCTTTATTGTTTCTTCGCAAGAGGTTAACGGGGAAATTATTCCGGGCGGCGGGCATGCGCTTACTATTACAAAAGCAGACAGTAAATATGTTTATCTCAGAAACCCCTGGGACCCTGAAAAAGAAATAAAAATGAGCATAGCTGATTTTAAACGGAGTGCGACAAGTGTTAACTTGATGCCGCTAAAAGAAGCGGGGACTACTTCTCAAACAATTCAACAGCAAATGCATCAAGTGTTACAACAAATTCAACAAAATCAGCAGTCTCAGACATCAGTGTCTCCGCAAGTTCAACAAGCAGTCCAGCAAGCTGTGCAACAAATAAACAGCTCCGCACAAGATACACCCCAGCAGTCTGTCCCTCAGCAAACTACGCATACAGTCAGACGCGGTGATACGTTATGGAAAATCGCGAAAAATGTATTAGGTAAAAATGCAACTCCAAAACAAATAACAGACTTTATAGAACAGGTTGTTAAATTGAACGGAATTAAAAATTCGAATAGAATTTACGTCGGACAAGAATTTATTTTGCCTTCTCCTAAAAATTAATTCATCAGGCTACTTGAAAAGATAAACGTTTCATGACAAAATCTCTGTAACGGAGGTGTTTATATGTCAACTTATATTGAAGACGTTTATGCAAGACAAATATTGGATTCACGAGGTAATCCGACGGTCGAAGTGGATGTAAAGCTTACTAACGGCGTAAGAGGCAGGGCCGCGGTTCCTTCAGGTGCTTCAACGGGAATTTTTGAGGCTCTCGAACTTCGTGACGGAGATATGTCAAAATATTTGGGCAAAAGTGTTCAAAAAGCGGTTGACAATGTAAATAATATTATCGCTCCCGAACTTATTGGCGAAAAAGCTTCCCATCAAAAAGAAATTGATACTTTTATGATTGACATGGACGGGACGGAAAATAAATCAAAACTTGGTGCCAATGCAATTTTAGGGGTTT
>CAZDWY010000102.1:0-5149 GCA_964509345.1 uncultured Alistipes sp. | reverse complement strand
CTTGAATACTTGGAGGGCTTGAAGAAATGAACAAAGACAAAAATAATGCCGCGTTCGCCTACAGTGTAAATTTGCTCCGTCTACTTCTCGGTATGAAACTGATCACCAAAGAAGAATACGAGAAGATCGTCTGTATCAGTGCCGCCCATTATGACGCCGAAAATATATATGTCTAAAATGATAAAACTTCGCATTCTCTCTGGAAAGACTCGAACTCATGTGGTATTGTTGGTGTTGCCAAAAGGCAAAAACGAAGAAAGGAGCGAAAGCAATGCAAATTACGGAAATTACAGCAGTAAAACAAAAATCAGACAAACCGATCCGTTTAGCTGCCTACTGCCGAGTATCAAGCGATTCCGAAGATCAGCTTCACTCCTTTGCCGCACAGATTAGATACTACAGCGAATATGAGAGAAAGCATCCCGAATACACACTGATCGACATCTATGCGGACGAAGGACTGACCGGAACAGACATGAAAAAGCGTGATGAGCTGAACCGTCTGATTCGTGACTGCAAAAAAGGAAAGATCGACCGAGTCATCGTCAAATCGGTCTCCCGCTTTGCAAGAAACACAGAAGAACTGCTGACAGCACTCCGTCTGCTGAAAAGCATAGGCGTCAGCGTGTATTTCGAGGAACAAGGCATTGACACCGACAAACTGAATATGGAAATGATCGTAGCATTCCCCGGTATGGCTGCACAGCAGGAAAGCGTGTCCATATCGGGGAATATGCGTTGGAGCTATCAGAAACGAATGGAATCAGGAGACTTCAACTGCTGTTCTCCTGCATACGGATACAGCTTGATCGACGGACAGCTTGTTCCGAAGGAAGATGAAATGAATGTGGTACGCCGAATTTTCAGTCTGTACCTGCAAGGTGTCGGCACACAGAACATCGCCAACCTGCTCAATGAGGAAGGGATACCGCGACGGTACAGCCAAAAGAAATGGCACGCTTCCACAATCAAATATATCCTTACTAACGAGCGTTACATGGGAGACGCCATCCTGCAAAAATCCTTTACTACCCAAACATTGCCTTTCCGCAAGGTAAGAAACAGTGGTCAGCTTCCAAAATACTATGTGGAGAACAGCAACCCTGCTATTGTGGGAAAGGAAGAATACAATGCGGCGCAGGAGCTGATGCAGTCGCGGAGAGCCAATAAAGGCTGCAAAAGAAAACCTGCCCCTTTGACCGGAAAGCTGAAATGTCCCGAATGCGGCAGAGTATTCCGCCGTCAGCTTACAAACGGAATCGTGTACTGGCTCTGCTGCGGCAGATCCGCAGGAGCGACCAACTGTCAGTACAGGCGGGTACGGCAGAACGCCGTGTACGATGCTTTCATGACAATGGTCGATAAACTGAAAGATCACCGAGAGGAACTGATCGGTACTCTGATTCGTCAGGTCGAAACCATGCAGGATAAGACAAGCGGCATACAGGAAAAGGTGCATCAGATCGATAAGGAGATCGCCGATCTTGCCGCGCAAAACCTTGTAATCACAAGGCTTCACACAAGCGGAATCCTTCCTTCTGCCGAATACACAGCGCAGACAGCTGAGATAGGTAATAGAATCACAGAACTGCGTGTTGAGAGAAGAAAGAGACTTGCCGAAGATGAGGATGACGCATGGCTTGAAAGGCTCAGAGAACTTGGCGAAATTCTCGCAGAAACCGAATTGACAGCCGAATTTGATGAAGAACTTTTTGAGCAGATCGTACAGAGTATTACAGTCAACGATAATACGCAACTAACCTTCCGTCTGATCGGTGAAATCGAGCTTACGGAGCAAATAAGCGAGAAAGGATGGTGTCGGAGAACATGAAGAATCGCAATCTCCCCTACGGATACTGCTTCACAAACGGCTGTATCGCCGTTCAACCACAGGAGCAGGCAATCGTCACAGAGATTTACGACGGCTATCTGTCGGGCAAATCTTTGTTAAACATCGCAGCCGAACTCAATACACAGAGCATTGAATTCATGCCCGGTGTCATCGGATGGAATAAGGCACGACTCAAGCGCATTCTCGAAGATGAGCGTTACCTCGGAAACGACACCTATCCCGCAATCATCACAAAGGAAATATACGATGCCGTTCAGAAAATCAAAGAGGCACGGAACACACAGAAAGGCGTTGATCGAAAAGCGGACATTTTTCAGATCACCGTGCCTATCAGATGTCCTGTCTGCTGCAGTGAGATGTACCGCCGTACAGACAAGCGAATCAAATGCGGTCAACGATGGACTTGCAAGAATGATGACTGCCGGAAACTGATTGCCGTATCCGATGAAGAATTGCTCGGCAAGATCATCGAGCTTCTTAATAGCGTAATTACCAATCACGAAAGGATATATATCCCAAAGCCTGTGGCGCAGGAGCCAAGCACAGAGCTTCGCCGACTGAATAACGATATCGGCAGAACCCTCGAAGGCTTCTCCATCCAAAAGGAAACCTTAAGAAAACAACTGCTGCAGAGTGTCTCTCTCAAATATGAGGGCATCGACAATGCAGTGTATATAGCCAAGCGATTGAAAGCGGACTTTGCAAATGCGAGTCCGCTTTCCGATTTTTCAACCGAATTATTCAGCCGAACCGTCAGTGAGCTTCGGCTCTGCGATAACGGCTCAGTCATCCTTAAATTAACGAACGGTCAGCAGATCGGAAAGGAGCAAAGCGATGCAAGCGACAGCAGTACAACAACCTGCGAGAGTAGTACGCAAAATACAGCCGACCATTGACACAGCCAAACAGCTAAAGAAAGAATACCGACAGCTTCGGGTAGCGGCTTATTGCCGAGTATCTACCAAGCAGGAAGAACAGCTGAACAGCTACGAGGTGCAGGTCAAACACTACACCGAGAGAATACAAAGTGAACCGAAATGGACTTTGGTCGGCATCTACGCAGACAAAGGCATTACAGGAACGAGCGTAAAGAAGCGAGATGAATTCAACAAGATGATCAAGAAATGCAAGCAAGGCAAAATCGATATGATCATCACCAAATCCATCGCCCGATTTGCACGAAACACGGTTGACTGCTTAACTCACACAAGAATGCTCAAAAACCTGGGTGTAGATGTGTACTTCGAGGAACAGGGTATTCACAGTACCGATCCCGGAGCGGAATTCTATATCACCATCTACGGCAGCATCGCACAGAGCGAATCCGAAAACATCAGTGCCAATGTCAGATGGGGCAAAGCGCAGAGCGCGAAAGACGGAAAGGTGTCCTTCCATTACAAGAACTTCCTCGGCTATCGCAGAGGCGAGGACGGACAACCCGAAATCGATCCCGAACAAGCGGCAATCGTCCGGCTTATTTATGAGAAATTCCTCGCCGGAGACAGTTACAGTGTCATTGCAAAATATCTCATGGAAAGTGGCATCCCAACACCTGCGGGAAAAGAAAAATGGTGTGAAACGACCATTCGGTCGATCCTCTCCAATGAACGCTACAAGGGCGATGCAGTCATAAACAAAACCTTTATAACCGACTGCCTCACCAAGAAAGTGTGATCCAAAACGCTATTATGAACGCCGTATTGAAAACAGCAAAGCAGAATGCGGAAGTGCTGAAAACCCTTAAACTGCACATCGGCATGGGACTTGACGCCGAAGAAACTGAAGACAAAAGCCTTGACATCCAAATACGAATTGCTGAGATAGATGCCGAATTCAAGGCGATGGTACAGGCAATATCCGCACAGACAGCCGATACCTTCGATGATAGCCGAGTGACTGCGCTCATGAATGAAAAAAACAAGCTGCTCGGACAACTTGAACAAATCAGCGCTTCCAAGCAAAAGCGTGAAAGCGCCAAATCCCGGCTCGATGAAATTTACACTATCCTTGACGGACTGAAAAATCACCCGCTGACTTATGACGATCAAATCATCCGACAAATACTCGAATGCGTGATTGTAGAATCCAAAGAACAGATCAAGGTGGTATTCATCGGCGGCCTTGAAGTAACTGAACAACTAAACTGAAAAAGCGGCTGAATGCAGCCGCCACCGAACTTGAAAACTCAAGAAATTTTCGGTGAGAGTTCAAGTCTACACACCAAAACGCCGAAAATATCTTTTTTATAGTGCTTAGACATATAAAAGTAACCAAAAAGATATTATGCCCACAAAAGGCTATGCAAAGCCATTTGTGGGCATAAATCTTTTGAAAAACAGAAATCACCATCCGTAGATATTTTCGACACGAAAATGGACTCGAACCCTCCCCTACAAAATTTTGGGGAGTTATTTTGTATAAAATGTATAGAACGCCTGTGAGTGATCTCTAAATTACGAGAGGTCAATCACAGGCGTTTTTTTGTTGTCTGATATATCTTTTCCTCCATCAAGAGCATTTTTCGGACATACGGCAATATACGCTCTCCGGTATCCGTCAGCTTAATGCCTGTTTTCTTGTCGCGGATAAACAGGCTCACGCCAAGATCATCTTCAATTGATCGGATAGCTTTGCTGACAGCGGGCTGTGATATAAAAAGAGCTTCAGCGGCGCGGATTATGTTGCCGCTGTCTGCAACGTTAATAAAGATTTTAAGGTTGTTTAAGTTCATAGCTGTTTGGTTATGTCCTCATATAAAATGATGCATTTCCCTTATTACTTATATTGATATAATAAGGATAAAGTCAATTGCTGCTCTTGTTTATGAAATAAAAGTCGCTCTCGAACAGATTGGAAAAATGAATATAAAAACGAAAACGGCGATATTGTGAAAACAGTATCGCCGACATTCGCTGTTTAAATTTGGAGAGATTTCAAATTTCCACTTGACTTTCGTAGCAACCTACGATATAATAATTGGTAGGTTGCTACGAATAGGAGAATAATATGTATATTGATAGAGTTGCAATTTTAATTAAGAAAGCTTCACTTGAGTTTGATAAGGTTGCCAATCCGATTTTTGCTGAATACAATCTGACGGCGGCGCAATATAGGATTCTCAAATTTCTTTGTTTAAGCGAATCCCGAACTGCACAGGTAGTGGATTTAGAAAGGTATTATTCAATGACGCATCCAACTGCACTTGGTATATTGGAACAGTTGGAAAAGAAGGAGTTTGTAAAACGTGTGGAGAATCCAAATGACGCAAGAGGCAAGCTGGTGGCGCTGACTGCTAAG
>CAZDWY010000101.1:0-5200 GCA_964509345.1 uncultured Alistipes sp. | reverse complement strand
TCTTTTGAATTTCGAGTTTCTTGTTTTCCTTTTCTTCTTCGAGGGCTGCGGTGTCCTCTCCATTGTTCTTTGCCTGTTGTATCAAGACATCATATTTCGCGTCACTCTGCGCGATTTCTGCATCTTGTATGGCCGAAAACATCGAGCCAGAAAGATTGGCGTAATAATCGAAATACTTTTTAGCGTTGGTAACGCCTAACTGTAATTTTTTCTTTTCGTAGTCCTTAGTTGATATAAGGCCCTGACGGTGGTAATTTTCAAGTTGGGCGAGTTCACGTTCGTACTCGTCGGCCCACGACAGCCCCACAAGTTCCTGAAGCTGCCACATCTGCTCTTGATACTGGTAATTAAGGGCGGCGATACGGCGTTGTTTCTCCGTTTCGAGGGCTACCGCTTGCTCTGTACCTTCTCCGACAACTTTCACCGCTGCGGCGTATGTCTGTTCGATACCTTGACGCTGAAGGTCGAAGGCGTTTTTTATGCCTTCTGCGCTGGTGGTATCGGTAGCGAGTTGGCGAATTTGCTCGACAAGTTTACCCGTATCAGTGAGTAAATTGCTATTCATTTCGCGCATCTTTTCCTCCAACTGTTCACGAGTGCGCTGCCACGTTTCCGCGTCCATGCTATAATCGTCCTCCAACTCGTCGTAATACCGTTGCATTTCGGCGAGTTGGTCGGCGTGGCTCTGACGCTGCAAATTAAGGCTGTATAAACTTGCGGCCTCTTGTGAGATTTCGCCTTTTGCCTGTGATTCTTTTATTATAAACTCCTGTTCCGAGTAGAATCGTTTTACTGCGGTCAGTCTATTTTTATAATATTCATCATTTTGCTTTATTATTGCTTTGTCGATTTCCTTTTGAGCTGCCGCCGTCTGTTGTTCGATTTGGGTCTGGGCGGCGTTGATTGCGTCGAGGGTTTTCGTGTGGGTGCTGTCTGTTTTTTCTCGGAGCGTTTCGAGGGCTGCCGACAGTTCGCGGCCATATCGAATTAACTCCCTGCTCTTCGCGATCGTCTGCTCCGATTGGGTAAGATTTTGTTTATTTATTTCCAGTAGTCGGCGTTGATGAGCGTCGGTAATAGGGTTTGTAACCTCGTCGAGAGAATCCGCGCCATAAGTACCCGGCTCACGCTTTTTCTTCTTGTTTTTACTCAGGATTTCCTTCTTTTCTTCCTGAAGGAGTTTAATACGTTTCTGAATACGGTCGAGTTCTTCATCGCTCTGCGGGTCGATTTTGCGGAGGCGTTTCAGTTCGTCGTTAATTTCCTTCAGGCGTGTGACTGCTTGATTTGCTGAATCATTGAGCGGCTTTAACGGGTCTATTAGAGGAGCGTCGTCGGCAAGTTCCTCGATTGAAACGCTAATTTCATTCAGAAATGTCTTGAACTCCGCCAAAGCGCGACTTTGCTCGGTATTTTGAGCCTTGTACCAATCCGTAAAAGTCCCCGATAATTGTTGCTGCAATTTACTTTCTTCATCAAGGAACATTTGGTGATGTCCCCACGGGTCATTCCCGTTAATTCGTTCCCTCATGTGTTCGTCGTGTTGCGCCTGTAAAAAAGTTAATCGCATACGCGCGGCCTTCCATGCTCGGTAACTTTCTTCCATGGCGTCTTGGTCAGCCTTTAACAATTCAGCATATTGATTTTTTGCAGCTTCGATTCTTAATTTCTTTTCAAGTGACAAAATATAATCGTCGAGGGCTTTTTTATTCTCTCGATAAGCCCCGGTTTCTGAATCAAGTTGAGCCTTGTAGCCCGGAATTATTCGATTCAGTTCATTTATTGCCTTTATACGGTGTTCCTTCGTTTCGAGTTCGTCCATAGCGACACGGCGCAACTCCAAAAGGCGGTCGCGCTCCATTTGTGCCTTTGCGTTTGCTTTATCCACAGCGTCGTGGTATTTATTAGTAGCCTCGGTTAGATATGAGGTTTCGGTAGTAGCCTTCTTTGAAGCGGATATAAACGACATGATTCCAGTAGTTAGCAAAGCAACGCCGGTCAAAACCAAACCGATAGGATTCGATTTTAATGCGGTGTTGAAGGCGTGGGTGGCTGCGGTTGCGAGTTTGGTAACGGATATTTCGGAAATCATCGCTACCTTTTTCGCTACAATATCGGTGATAAACCTTTTTACGGCTGCGGAGGTGGCGATTACCGAAAGTTTATACACCACGAAAGCGGCTACCAGTGCGTTAATAACCGCGATTCCTAATTTTGTTTGTGTGAATAGATTTGTAAACCAACCAATCACCGAACCGAGTACGGAAATCAATCCGCCCACTGTTTTAACGACAAAACCAATCGCCGTGCCGACGGGTGTCAGTGCGTCGATAAACGTACCTAACCAGTTAACAACAGCCGTACCCCACTCGTAGAGAGTTTTCAGGGCTTTACGGAAATCAAAGAATTTCAAAATTAAGCCCTCCGCCGCCGACAGGAATCCGGCGAACGAACCGGTTGCGTTGTCGGCCATTGTCGCGGCCATTTGTTGGAAATCACCGGTACAATCGGTTATCGAATCACGGAGCGCGAGAATTGAATCAGAACCGTTAAGGAAAGTCGAGAACGCGGCCACGCTTCGCTTGTCGGTCAGTTCGAGGGCTTTCGCGAGGTCCACGCCTTCCGCGTTAAGTTTGTTAAGTCCGTTAACCAGTTCGTCGAGGTTAGTCACTGGGCTGCCGAGAGCTTTCGCGAGGTCGCCGTTAGCGTCGGCCAGATTCAGGAGTATATTACGGGTCGCGGTGGCTGCGCTGCTTGCGTCGAATCCGGCGTTTGAGAGTTGTCCAAGTAGTGCGGTCGTTTCTTCGAGGGAGAACCCGAACGCATTAGCAACCGGGCCAACTGTTGACAGCGAGGCCTCCAGCTTATGAAAATCAAGTGCGCTTTTAGTTGTGGCAACGGCAAAAGAGGCCATCACCGCTTCGGCTTGGTCTGCGTCCTTGTTAAACATACGCATGGCGGCACCGGCGAACGCTGCCGCGCTCGATAGGTCGGTATCGACTGCCTTCGCGAATTTCAGAACCGAGGGGGTCAGTTTCTCGATAACGTCCTGTGTGAATCCGAGTTTTGCGAGTTCTGTCTGAAGGCCGGTAACCTCTGAAGCGGTTGCGGTTGTGGTGCGTCCTAAATATTTTGCTTGGTCTGTCAGGCGTGAAACTCCGTCGATAGTCGTACCCAGTACGGAGGCAAGTTTTGAGTTAGCCCGTTCAAAATCCTGAATAATGTTTGTCAGTTGCTTGAACGCCCCGATAACTTGCGTCATTATCACCATACCCAGGCCCATGAAAAAGCCCTTTATCGAGGTGGCTATCTTATCGAGCGACAGGAGCGACGCCAGAAAACCGCGTGTCGAACGCTGCGCCTCTGCGAGAGCCTTCTCGGTGCGCCGTATCTGGTCCTCCAACTCTCTGTATCTTTTCGAGTTGGTGGCTTTTGATGTGTTGTTAAGTTCGCGTTTAAGGTTTTTCAGTTCCTTACCGAGCTGAGCTGCCGACATTCTGGAAATGTCGATTTTCTGACGCTCGGTTTCCATAGCCCGCTTGTTGGCCTCAATCTCGCGCGTGTTAGCCTGAATCGTTTCGTTTAGGCGTTTTATTTCCGCCGAATAATCGCCCTCTGTAGCAGCGAGGCGCGAAATCTCCTTACGGTGTTCCGCGTTCTGCTTTCGTAGTGCATCAGTCGCCTTGGTTAGTCGGTGAATTTCCTCTTGTGCCTTTTGTGCTTTAAGGTCAAGTTCGACCGAGATTTTATCGTTATTTAATTTTGCCATGACAAAGGGGGTAATCTTGTTTGCGGCAAAATTACCCCCTTCGGGTTAGTCTATGAAGGACACCTAATTAACGGAAAATCTTCGATAATATCCTATACCATAACGGTAGTTTTCGTGGCTTTTCTTCTTGCCATATCCATAACGGGTCGCCATTCTTGGCACGTCTGATTATCACCACCACGGCGACGGCTAACAGAATCGTTACCGGCGAAAGTAATAACAGCGATGTAAAAAACGCCTGAATCGGGGTTCCGGGGCTTAATGATTCCAACAGATAAGCCCAGCCGGTGACAACGAGAATTATCGTTATCCATGCCAGTATATTTATAATTCTGTTCTTCATCGTTCAAGCCCTTTCGTTAAAAATTCGGTAATGAGTTGAGAGGTTGAAACCTTTCGGCGGTCTGCCTCGTCGCGTATGAGGTTTAACAACCATGTGGGCAAAGTGACCGAGATTTTAGTCCTCGGCTCTCCGTCCACTGTTTTACGCCCTGCGCCTTCTCGCGCTCCGCCGCTGCCTATACCGCCCATAACTGTATATTATTTTAGTTTCCACAAAGTTAAACAAATTATTTGATTTAGGCGATATATTCAAATAAAAAAAAGTATATGTTATAAAACATAAAACACCCCGCCACGGTTTCGGGCGAGGTGCGCAACGAGTTGGAAGGGTTCACCCTTTAGAGGGTGCGCGTGATGAAATGAGCCGCAAGCCATGCGACACCACTACCGAGAACCGCGCCGATGATGTCGGCCACGATGTCCCAGACACAAAAGTGGTTTCCCTTCTCTCGGCTGTCGCGGATTTCCTTACCTATACCCACAAGAAGGGCCACGATAAACGCAACTATCGCGGTCGTCCACTCGTTGTGGGGTGGAATGTTGGCGAGAAGTGCGCCGATGAGTGCGGCGATACAGAACACCACGAGAATGTGCAGGAGTTTATCCTGCCCCTTACTGTCTTTACATACTGACATAATGCAAAAATTTAAGTTAGTGAAAATTGGTTTACTGTGCGGCGGTGTCGTTTCCCTCGTCCGCCTCTGCTTCCTCCGCCTTCTTGCGTCGGAGGTCGCGGCGGGCCTGGACCGCCACGGTGATGAACGAGAACACGAACAGGAACAGGGTTTCGACACCGACGGCGGCGAGGATAGCGATTAACGCCATTGCTTTGTTCCATGCCCACCAGCCGAAAGCGGCACCGGGGGCAACGAGGAGCGCACCTCGAAGGATTGCGCCCACAATAATTTTTACTTTCCTCATTGTTGATAACTTGTTATGACTGTTGATAACTCTCGCGGATAGAATCGGCCAAATTCTTGCGCAACCAGGCCGAGAACTCAAACCGTATGTACTTGAAAGTTTCTTTGTAGAGAATACCCCTCACCGATCGGTTACAGATGTGGTAATTACCGAACCGCTTCAGTTCGA
>CAZDWY010000100.1:0-5607 GCA_964509345.1 uncultured Alistipes sp. | reverse complement strand
GGTTATGGAGCTCATGGATGCAGTTGACAACTGGATTCCCCTGCCTCCCCGCGACGTTGACAAACCCTTCCTTATGCCTGTTGAGGACGTATTCTCGATCACAGGTCGTGGTACTGTAGCTACCGGCCGTATCGAAACCGGTGTTGTAAAGGTTGGTGACGAAGTTCAGATCATGGGTCTTGGCGCAAACCTCAAGTCTACTGTTACTGGCGTGGAAATGTTCCGCAAGCTCCTTGATCAGGGTGAAGCTGGTGACAACGTAGGTCTGCTCCTCCGTGGTATCGACAAGAAAGAAATTAAGCGTGGTATGGTAATCTGCCACCCGGGTGTTGTTAAGCCTCACAGCAAGTTCAAAGCTTCTGTATATATCCTGAAGAAGGAAGAAGGCGGTCGTCACACTCCGTTCCACAATCACTATCGTCCCCAGTTCTACATCCGTACGCTCGACGTAACCGGTGAGATCACTCTTCCCGAAGGTGTAGAAATGGTAATGCCTGGTGACCACGTAGAGATCATCGTTGATCTTATCACTCCCGTAGCATGCGACCAGGGTCTTCGTTTCGCTATCCGCGAAGGTGGCCGTACCGTAGGTTCGGGTCAGATCACCGAAATCCTTGACTAATCTCGATCGGAAAAACCGATAAAAGGATAACAGAACTCCGGCGGATGCTAATCCGTAAGGTAGGTAGATGCCGGAGTTTTTAAATACGGGTTTAGCTCAGTTGGTAGAGCACTGGTCTCCAAAACCAGGTGTCGGGAGTTCGAGTCTCTCAACCCGTGCTAAAAGCTTTGAAATGAAAAAACTGAAATTACTTACGAATATAGAGGAGTCTTATGACGAGTTGCGCTATAAGACTTCTTGGCCTACTAAGACGCAGTTAATCAAAAGCGCTTGTATCGTGATGTTAGCTTCCGTGATTATCGCTCTGATAATCTTTGTCATGGATCAAGTGGTTGATTTTATCATGCACCTGATTTATAGCCTCGGCAAGTAATAGTTATGGAAAAGAAACAGACTTCGGAAAGCGTTCAGGTTCAGAAACCGAATAAGCCCCAGCGCGCGTGGTATGTGCTCCGTGCCATTTCGGGTAAGGAAGCCAAGGTGAAAGAGGTTCTCGATGGTGCCATCAAGAACTCTGATCTAGGCAACTATGTGTTTCAGGTTCTGATTCCAACCGAGAAAGTTCTTTCTATAAAAAACGGAAAGAAGGTTGTAAAAGAAAAGAACCTTTATTCCGGATACGTATTTGTTGAGTGTATTCTTGTAGGTGATGTGCAGTATGAGCTGGTGAATACCACCAATGTGATTGACTTCCTCAAAGGTCGCGGTAAGGACGCAAAGCCCGAGCCGTTGCGTGAGAGCGAAGTTATGCGTATGCTCGGAACTGCCGACGATATCAATGAAAGTGCCGAGGAGGTTGTGAATGACTTCATGGTTGGTGAGATTGTAAAAATCAACGATGGAGCGTTTTCCGGTTTCCATGGCAAAATTACTGATGTTCTGCCCGAAAAGAAGAAAATCAGGATCGTGGTCAAGATTTTCGACCGTGAGACTCCTATGGAGTTGGAATATTCGAAGGTTGAGCGGGAATAACCGCCCGCAAGACAGGCTCCCCAGGCCAACGCCCCGTGGAGGAAGCTGCCGGACTTCATCGCTACAGACGAGAAGGCCGGCGATATTCTGAAACAGAGCCTAACCGACGAGGGAGCGCTTTGGAGAGGATCCGAAATCTTGACGTCCAAATCAAGAAAACGTTTTGGACAGCGTTCGCAAGTAAGCGCCTGTATGTTAACCGGACACCTGATGGTTACGCACGGGAACGATAGCAGACAGCGCGCAATTCGTAAAACCAAATAACGATTTAGAAACAATGGCTAAAGAAATTGCTGGACAGATCAAATTGCAGATTAAAGGCGGCGCAGCCAATCCTTCACCTCCAGTAGGTCCTGCGCTCGGCTCCAAAGGTATTAATATCATGGAGTTCTGCAAGCAGTTCAATGCCCGCACTCAGGACAAGGCCGGAAAGGTGCTCCCTGTAATCATTACTTATTACACGGACAAGAGCTTTGACTTCGTAGTCAAGACCCCCCCGGTAGCAATTCAGCTGATGGAAGCTGCCAAAATCAAGAAGGGTTCGGCTCAGCCTAACCGTCAGAAGGTAGCGGAAATCACCTGGGAACAGGTAAAGAACATCGCAACCGACAAGATGCCTGACCTTAACTGCTTTACAGTAGAATCAGCTATGCGTATGGTTGCCGGTACTGCCAGAAGCATGGGTATCACCGTGAAAGGGGCGTTCCCTGAAACCATTTAAACTTCAATTGACATGGGTAAACTGACAAAGAATCAAAAGTTAGCTTTAGAGAAGATTGAAGCCGGGAAAGCCTACTCGCTCGCTGAGGCCGCAGAGAAAGTAAAAGAAACAAATTATGCCAAGTTCGACGCATCGTTCGATATCGACGTACGTCTGGGTGTGGATCCGCGCAAGGCGAATCAGATGGTTCGTGGCGTTGTGACGCTTCCCCACGGAACAGGTAAGCAGGTTCGTGTTCTTGTACTCTGCTCTCCCGATGCTGAGACAGCAGCTAAGGCTGCCGGTGCAGACTATGTAGGTCTGGATGAATATATCGAAAAGATCAAAGGTGGATGGACTGACGTAGACGTGATCATCACTCAGCCCGCTATCATGGGTAAGATCGGTGCGCTGGGCCGTATCCTCGGGCCCCGCGGTCTGATGCCTAACCCCAAAAGCGGTACAGTGACAGTAGACGTTGCCAAGGCTGTAGAGGAGGTCAAGAAAGGTAAGATCGACTTCAAGGTTGACAAGAACGGCATCGTTCATACCTCGCTCGGCAAAGTATCCTTTACTCCCCAGCAGATGAAAGAGAACGCTCGCGAGTTCATCAACACTCTGATCAAGCTTAAACCCGCAACTGCAAAGGGTACATATATCAAGAGCATTTATCTTTCGAGCACAATGGGTCCCGGCATCAAGGTAGACTCCAAGACCATTGACGAATAATCTATTAAAAGACAACGACAATGAAAAAGGAAGATAAAGCAATTATCATAAGCAAGATAGCCGACACCCTGAAAGAGTATAGCTGCTTCTATCTGGTTGAGACTGCCGGTCTTAATGCAGAGCGTACTTCTGCTCTTCGCCGTGCCTGCTTCAAGGACGACATCAAGCTGATGGTAGTGAAGAACACTCTTCTTCACAAGGCTCTTGAGACCATCGACGGTGACTTCAACGAGATTTATCCCACATTGAAGGAAAGCACATCGATCATGTTTGCCAACGTGGGCAACGCACCTGCCAAACTTCTGAAGGATTTCCGTAAGAAAGATGACGTGCTTCCCCGCCTGAAGGCAGCTTATGTAGAGGAAACCGTATATGTAGGTGAAGATCAGCTTGACACTCTGGCAAGCATCAAGAGCAAGAACGAGCTCATCGCCGACGTTGTGGCTCTTCTGCAGTCTCCCGCCAAGAATGTTGTTTCTGCTCTCCAGAGCGGTGGCAACAAGCTCCACGGCATCCTCGAAACCCTCTCCAAAAAAGAAGACTAATAATCAACAATCACATTCGAACAAAACAAACAAACTCATACAACAATGGCAGATTTAAAAGCTTTTGCAGAACAACTGGTTAACCTGACCGTAAAAGAAGTAAACGAACTCGCTCAGATCCTCAAGGACGAGTATGGTATCGAACCCGCTGCTGCTGCCGTAGCAGTCGCTGCCGGTCCCACTGCCGGTGCACCCGCCGCTGAAGAGAAGACCTCTTTCGACGTAGTGCTCAAGAGCGCAGGCGCCGCTAAGCTCCAGGTTGTTAAGCTCGTTAAGGAACTCACTGGTCTGGGTCTGAAGGAAGCTAAGGAAATGGTTGACGGTGCACCCAGCACTCTTAAAGAAGGTCTCAGCAAGGCAGAGGCAGAGGATCTTAAGAAGAACCTCGAGGAAGCCGGTGCAGAAGTTGAGCTGAAATAATATCAACCTGTAACCCAAACAGGCTAAACGGGTTAAGTGTCTACGTAAGTAGACGCTTAACCTTTTTGGCGTAATAAGGGGATTGGTTTTAACTTAATTTGTGAAAGTTTACGTAAGTTTAGTTAAGTTTAACGCTTTCACACCATCCCTCTCTTCTCCCTATCTCTCCAAACGAATTACTCTCCGCCCTATAAGATACAGAATAACAATATTATAGATGTCAACAGCAGTAGATAAACCCCGCGTAAATTTTGCCACGGTAAAGAATCCGCTTCCTTACCCTGATTTCCTGGAGGTGCAGCTGAAGTCGTTCAAGGACTTTCTGCAGTTGGATACTCCTCCTGAAAAGAGGAAGAATGAAGGGCTTTTCAAGGTTTTTGCCGAGAATTTCCCTATTGCGGATACCCGTAACAACTTCGTGCTTGAGTTCCTCGATTACTACATCGACCCTCCCCGCTATACCATCGAAGAGTGTCTGGAGCGCGGTCAGACTTATAGTGTTCCCCTGAAGGCTAAGCTGAAACTGTATTGTACTGACCCGGATCATGAGGATTTTGCTACCGTAATTCAGGATGTTTATCTGGGGCCGATCCCCTACATGACCGATAAAGGTACATTCGTGATCAACGGTGCAGAGCGCGTAGTGGTCAGCCAGCTTCACCGTTCGCCCGGTGTGTTCTTCGGACAGAGCACTCATGCAAACGGGACCAAGCTCTATTCGGCCCGTATTATCCCATTCCGCGGATCGTGGATCGAGTTTGCCACCGACATCAACAATGTGATGTACGCATACATTGACCGTAAGAAGAAATTGCCCGTGACAACCTTGTTGCGTGCTATCGGTCTTGAAAGCGATAAAGACATCATCGACATCTTTGACCTCGCAGAAGAGGTTAAGGTTAACAAAGCCAACCTCAAGAAGGTAATAGGTCGCAAGCTTGCCGCGCGCGTAGTGCGCACCTGGCAGGAAGACTTTGTCGATGAAGATACCGGCGAGGTTGTATCAATTGACCGCACAGAGATATTCCTCGATCGAGAGAGTGTTATAGATGAGGATAATATCCAGAAGATTATTGATTCGGGCGTGAGCACAATCCTGCTGCACAAAGAGCAGGACAACTCTACCGACTACTCGATTATCTTCAATACTTTAGCGAAGGATTCGTCGAATTCGGAGAAGGAGGCTATACAGTATATCTACCGCCAGCTCCGCAATGCCGACGCGCCCGACGACGCCAGCGCCCGCGAGGTGATCACGAACCTCTTCTTCTCCGAGAAGCGTTATGATCTCGGCGAGGTAGGACGCTACCGTATTAACAAAAAACTCGATCTGTCTACTCCCATGGATGTGCGTGTGCTCACCAAGGAGGATATCATCGAGATTATCAAATATCTTATCGAGCTTATCAATTCGAAGACCGATGTAGACGATATCGACCACCTGAGCAACCGTCGTGTGCGTACCGTGGGCGAGCAGCTCTACAACCAGTTTGGGGTCGGTCTGGCACGAATGTCACGCACCATCCGTGAGCGCATGAATGTGCGCGACAACGAGGTGTTCACCCCCATCGACCTTATCAACGCCAAGACCATCTCGTCGGTAATCAATACCTTCTTCG
>CAZDWY010000099.1:0-5661 GCA_964509345.1 uncultured Alistipes sp. | reverse complement strand
GGGCTGCCCGTATATCGCCGAGTCGCCGCTCTCCATAGAGTGTCGCGTCAAGGAGGTAGTGCGCCTCGGCAGCCACGACATGTTCATCGCCGATGTGGTCAACGTGCTGGCCGAGGAGGAGCTCATCGACCCGGCGACAGGAGCGTTTGACCTCGCCGCCGCCTCACTGATCAACTACTCCCACGGCCACTACTTCGAGCAGGGAGCCGAGATAGGGCGCTTCGGGTGGAGCGTCAGGAAGAAGCCCGGGGACAGATGACCCCCGCGCCACACACCGCCAATGATAATCCGAAAAACCAATATATACAGTTTCGCAATGAAAAAAGACACTCAAGTATTCGATATCATCGAGCGTGAGCATCGCCGCCAGAAGAAGGGGATCGAGCTCATCGCATCAGAGAATTTCGTGAGCGACGACGTGATGCACGCCATGGGGTCGTGTCTCACCAACAAATATGCCGAGGGCTATCCCGGCCACCGCTACTATGGCGGCTGTCAGGTGGTCGACGAGGTGGAGACTCTGGCCATCGAGCGCCTCAAGAAGCTCTTTGGCGCAGAGTGGGCCAACGTACAGCCCCACTCGGGCGCACAGGCCAACATGGCCGTGTTCATGGCCTGTCTGCAGCCGGGAGATAAATTTCTCGGCCTCAACCTGAGCCACGGCGGTCACCTGAGCCACGGGAGCCCCGTCAACTTCTCGGGTCTCATGTTCCAAGCCCTCGAGTATAACGTGGACCGCACCACCGGCCTCGTGGACTATGAGCAGATGGAAGAGGTGGCACGCCGCGAGCGTCCCCGCCTCATCATCGGCGGCGCCAGCGCATACTCGCGCGAGTGGGACTACCGCCGCATGCGCAATCTGGCCGACGAGATCGGCGCCATCCTCCTCGTCGACATGGCCCACCCCGCCGGCCTCATCGCCGCCGGTCTGCTCGACAACCCGGTGAAGTATGCCCACATCGTCACCACCACCACCCACAAGACCCTGCGCGGACCCCGCGGAGGTGTCATCATGATGGGCAAGGACTTTGAGAATCCTTGGGGCAAGAAGACACCCAAGGGTGTCACTCGCATGATGTCGTCGCTGCTCGACTCGGCCGTGTTCCCCGGCGTGCAGGGTGGCCCGCTCGAGCATGTCATCGCCGCCAAGGCCGTGGCATTCGGCGAGGCGCTCCAGCCCGAGTTCCGCGAGTATCAGATACAGGTGCAGAAGAATGCCAAGGCCCTCGCCGAGGCTCTGCTCAAGCGCGGCTACAACATCGTGAGCGGCGGCACCGACAACCACTGTATCCTCGTCGACCTCCGCACCAAGTTTCCCGACCTCTCGGGCAAGGTGGCCGAGAAGGCCCTCGTGGATGCTGACATCACGGCCAACAAGAACATGGTTCCCTTCGACTCCCGTTCCCCCTTCCAGACGTCGGGCATACGCCTCGGCACACCGGCCATCACCACCCGCGGCGCCAAGGAGCCGCTCATGGAGGAGATTGCCGAGATGATCGACACCGTGCTCCACGCCCCCGAGGACGAGGCTGTAATCGCCAAGGTGCGCGAGCGCGTCAACAAGACCATGGAGGCATATCCCATGTTCGCGTATTGAACTGATCATATACTGACATAAGCATATCGACGGCTGTCGACCGCATTCCCCGTGCGGTCGGCAGCCGTCGGTCCGCTTATTCGCCCCGCGGGGGCAAGTTTGTGGGTGGGGCGTTTGGATACGATAAGATTAATGATTATATTTGCAGATACAACCTTATTGTCATCCGAAATATAATCATCAAGATGAAGATAACTACCCTCGTTTATCCCTCGGTGGAATTGCCCGAGGTGAAATATTACATACTCACCAATGCCGTCGGGGCGAGCGTGATGCTCTCGAGCCTCGGAGCCGGAATAGTGGGCGTGTGGGTGCCTGACCGCGACGGCAAGCTGGAGGATGTGGTGCTGGGATACCGCGACCACCGCAGCTATATGGCCGACGGTCCGTGTGCCGGCAAGGTGCCGGGACGGTTTGCCAACCGCATAGCCCTCGGGCGTTTCACGATCGACGGCAAGGAGTATTCGCTGGCCATAAACAACGGCCCAAATGCCCTGCACGGCGGTCCTACAGGATTTCAAAACCGCGTGTGGGACAGCCGCATAGCCGAGGGTGGCAACGGTGTAGAGTTCAGCTATCGCTCGGCCGACGGCGAGGAGGGCTATCCCGGCAATCTCGATGTGAAGGCCACATATACATGGACGGACGACAACCGCCTCACCCTCCGTCTCGAGGCGGAGACGGATGCCCCCACGGTGGTCAATCTCACCAACCATGCCTACTTCAACCTCGACGGCGAAAACTCCGGGTCGGTGCTCGACCATGAGCTCCGCCTCGAGGCTTCGCGCTATCTCCCCACCGACGACACTCAGATACCCACCGGCGAACTGGCTCCCGTAGCGGGGACACCGATGGACTTCACAGACTTCAAGCCCATAGGCAAGGATCTTGGGGCCGACTTCGAGCCGCTGAAGATAGGCAAGGGTTATGACCACTGTTTCGCCATCGACGGTTACAGCAAAGGCACCATGCGCAAGGCGGCCACCCTCCGCTCGCCGCGCTCGGGGCGCACACTCGAGGTGAGCACCACACAGCCGGGCGTTCAGGTCTACACCGGCAACTGGCTCAAAGGTTGCCCCGGGTCGATCAGCGGAGGCGCTTATGACGACTATGCCGGCGTGGCGCTGGAGTGTCAGGGATTTCCCGACTCGCCCAACAAGCCGTCGTTCCCCACCAGCATCCTTCGCCCCGGCGAGAAATATGCCGAGACGATAGAATTCAAATTCTCCTGACAACATCAACATCACATACAACAACTCATCTGAAACAACAGCAATGAAACCAACCCTCTTTGTTCTCGCCGCCGGAATGGGCTCGCGCTACGGAGGCCTCAAGCAGCTCGATCCGCTTGGCCCGCAGGGACAGACCATCATGGACTATTCGATATATGACGCCATTCAGGCCGGATTCGGCAAGGTGGTATTCGTGATCCGCAAAGACTTCGAGCAGGAATTCCGCGACAAGATCATCTCCAAATACGAAGGCCACATCCCCGTGGAGGTGGTGTTCCAGTCGACCGACGCACTTCCCGAGGGCTACACCTGTCCCGCCGACCGCACCAAGCCGTGGGGCACCAACCACGCCGTGCTCATGGGCAAGACAGCCATCAAGGAGCCGTTTGCCGTGATCAACGCCGACGACTTCTATGGCCGCGACGCATTTCGCGTCATAGCCGAAGACCTGATGCGTCCCCGCGACCGCAAGGGCGACTACTCGATGGTGGGATTCCGCGTGGGCAACACCATGACCGA
The DNA here is from genome assembly GCA_964509345.1 of uncultured Alistipes sp. GTDB lineage: Bacteria > Bacteroidota > Bacteroidia > Bacteroidales > Muribaculaceae > UBA7173. Next base: position 2,313 of record CAZDWY010000099.1, on the reverse strand, counting down.
GAACGGCTCAGTGTCGCGCGGCGTGTGCTCGAAAGGCGCCGACGGCAATCTGACCGGCGTGGTGGAGCGTACCGCCATAAGCTATGCCCCCGACGGGCGCATAGTGTTCACCGACGAGGAGGGCAAGGAGCAGACCCTCGATCCCTCCACTCCCGTGTCTATGAACCTGTGGGGCTTCACTCCCGACTATTTTGACTATTCGGATCGCGAGTTCCGCACGTTCCTCGACAAGAATATCGACACCCCCAAGTCGGAATTCTTCATTCCCCTGTGTGTCGATACGCTCATCCGCAACGGCGAGGCCACGGTCAAGGTGCTCGACACCGACTCCAAGTGGTTTGGCGTCACCTACTCGGCCGACCGCCCCGGTGTGGTGGAGAAATTTGCCCGCCTCCACGAGGAGGGTGTCTATCCCGACAAGATGTTTTAACTCCCACCTTTTCTCTCACTCTCAATAATCTTTCTCCCTTCAATGGAACTGAAATCAAAAATCGAAAAAGCCTTTGAGGAGCGCTTCGGCTGCAAAGGCACCCTCTATGCCTCGGCAGGGCGCATCAACCTGATAGGCGAGCATACCGACTATAACGGTGGCTTCGTATTCCCCGGCGCCATCGACAAGGTGATCATGGCAGCCATCCGTCCCAACGGCAAGGACACAGTGACAGTCTACTCGCTCGACCTCAAGGAGGAGGCCACCTTCGGCCTCGGCGAGGGGGACGCCCCCTCGCAGCAGTGGGCCCGCTATATCTTCGGTGTGTGTCGCGAGACGGCCAAACGCGGATTTGAGGTGAAGGGGTTTGACGCCGTGTTTGCAGGCAACGTGCCCCTCGGCGCAGGCCTCAGCTCGTCGGCCGCCCTCGAGTCTTGCTTCGCCTTTGCCCTCAACGACCTCTTCAACGGCGGTGCCATCCCCAAGTTCGAGCTCGCCAAGATAGGACAGTCGACCGAGCACAATTACTGTGGCGTCAACTGCGGCATCATGGACCAGTTTGCCTCGGTATTTGGCAAGAAGGACTGCCTGATCCGCCTCGACTGCCGTTCGCTCGAGTATGAATACTTCCCCTTCCGCATCGACGGCCACAAGCTGGTGCTGGTCGACTCGGTGGTGAAGCACGAGCTGGTCGACTCCCCCTACAACAAGCGTCGCCAGTCGTGCGAGCGCGTGGCCGCCAAGCTGGGCATCGAGACCCTGCGCGACGCCGACATGACAGCCCTCGAGGCCATAAAGGACGAGATCTCGGAGGAGGACTACATGCGTGCCAAATTCGTCATCGAGGAGAAGGAGCGCGTGCTCGACGTGTGCGAGGCCCTCAACCGCGGCGACATAGCCACCGTGGGGCGCCTGATGTATGAGACCCACCGCGGCCTGTCGAAGGACTATGAAGTGTCATGCGAGGAGCTGGACTATCTCAACGACATAGCCCGTGAGTGTGGCGTGGAAGGCTCCCGCATCATGGGAGGCGGATTCGGCGGCTGCACCATCAATCTGGTGGCCGATGACAAGTATGACCATTTCATAGCCACGGCACGCGAGAAATTCAACGCACGCTATGGCCACGAGCCCAAGATCTACGATGTGGTCATCTCCGACGGAGCCCGCCGCATCGACGATTGATCCCCCACCGCGGGTATCACCCATAGAAAAGGCCCGGTCTCACGACCGGGCCTTTTCTGTTTCTAAACCAATCTTTATACCTTGAATCTATCTATGAGCGGGAACTCTTGGAGTGTCCCTTGACCTGAAAAACAATCTTTTCTATCTTAAAAACCTTGAGTGGGAATTGTTGCCTCTCGGAAACATTGTGCTTGTCCCTCTATCGGAGTTGAAACGTAAGTAATAAACTAAACCAATCTTATTATATCACAATATCTTTATTCGGATGACTTGTGTCCTTGTATCTTTTCAGACTATCGGATGGCAGATGCCGTCATTCAGTCCGGCGGCTGGTCACTGCAACAAATCCGGCGGGAGGCTCAGCGATAATCGGCGAAACGCTCCTGAAGTTTCTTTCGGGCGAAGAAGATGCGGCTCTTGACAGTGCCGAGGGGAAGATTCATCTTCTCGGCGATCTCGTTATACTTGTAACCGGCCACGTGCATCGAGAAGGGGATGCGATACTCGTCGGCAAATGCGTTGATGGCATCGGTGATTTCAGAAGCTCCAAACGAACCCTCGGGAGTCTCGAGACCCGAGTCCTGAGAGAGGTTGAGGTGGTAGAGGTCCTCGGTCTGGTCAACGACGGTTGCGCTGCGGGCCACACGACGGTAGTTGTTGATGAAGATGTTGCGCATGATGGTGAACACCCAACCCTT
>CAZDWY010000098.1:0-5893 GCA_964509345.1 uncultured Alistipes sp. | reverse complement strand
AAGGGAATCAGCCCTAATTTTTTCAACCTTCAAAAATTTTTAGCGGACAGTAATATAACAAAATAATGAGTAACTTTGTATTGAATTACGGCATCCACAATTTGCATCAGCAACTGCTTCCCGTAAAGGTTCAACTAAAATTATCACCAAACCATATCAACACATATATGCAAAGGAAAACTATTGCTGTTCTCACAGCGATGACAATAACATTGTTTTCAACAATGGCCAAAGAGAATAAATCATATTCCAAACCGGCTGCTACCGCGGAAGAAGCCATTCAAATAGGCAGCGGAACATCTGCGGCTACTATTTACGGTACATTTCCTGATGAAAACATTGACATTAATTACACTACCCCCGATGGTAAGATTGAAAAGATCGCAAGCCTGACAGTCTTCCATTCTATTCCGGTAAAACGGAAAGTACAAAAGTATGAACGCGGAATAAATCCCGAAAACGGCACAGCTTTCATCGATATGACCCTTACGGACGGTGTATGGAAAGAACAGTTCTATGCGGCTCCTAAAGATTCTGTGCTTATAGTTGAATACAGCGATGACGTTCCGCTTAACAGCACTGTTTTTCTTAAATCAGACTATGCAACAGATGTAAAATCGTTTGACGATCTGATTACACTTAAAGGAAAACTTCCGGCGAAAGGTAAGGACGGGTCCGACTTCACCATGCTATTGAAAGTAATACCCGGAAGTGGCGGGATGATTACAACCAATCCCGACGCTTCGCTGGCTATCTGCAATATCAAGGGCGCAAAATTCATAATCACCACAGTCCGGTCACAAGCGAAAGATCTTGCCAACTTGCGACTTTTCCGCACGTCGCTTAAACTGAAGAACGGTCTTGAGAAATATCAGGAAACCGCAGCTCTTCCTCAACTTGGAGACAGCTATGCGAGTTATACAACCACGGAAAGTGACAGCGTGTCTGAGACTGGTGAAAAATTGACTTTCGTAAATATCGAGACTACAGACTCTCTGGGCAATCCGGTTGTCGCATTGCGCACAAGTCCCGGGCGGATCGAATTTCTCCCATACATCAATTTTGCAGAAGTTACCGATGGGGGAGCCGACAACATTAAAGCGCTCGGCTCATTCAACATAAGCTTCACCTGGGAAAAGGGACAGGTTTCCGGCGGAAACATCACATATTTACGCAAAGATTATGAGCCGAACGCAACTACACTTGAGCTGATAATCAACAACGATACCCACAAAGTCGATATAAAGGATGGAGAAACCATTCCACTTGAGAATTTCATAGACCTTGTACGTCCGTTCATACAATAAAGGTGCACCATCCCTCCGGATGCATGTTATGCGCATGATACAGGAGGGATGGTGTTCAGAACTTTAAAGTGTCTACTTCTACTAATCAGCGGACGGTATGCTGAAAATAAATTTCAGACCTCCGGAAGGTGCATTCTGCACCTTGATATCTCCTCCCATAGCCCGGATAACTCTCTGCACTAACGGAAGACCAAGTCCCGTTCCACCACTCTTACGCGACCTACCGGAATCGACCCTGTAGAACAGATCGAAGAGTCGGTGAAGGTGCTTTTCGTCTACTCCCGAACCATTATCTGTAAATTCGAACCAATGAAAACCATCCTTCTCCCCTACCCACTCAAGCAACATTTCTGAGCCACCCGAATGTTTGGCCGCATTATTTACAAGATTCAACAACACATTTGTAAGGAGAGATTCGTGTCCCATTACCTTGCATCCATCAGGTATATTGTATTTGAACACCATCTCCTGGGTAATACCACTCTGAGCTATATCTTCAGATAATCTTAGGGTAAGATCAGACAAATCGACAACTGAGCATTTCAGCGCACTTTGGTTTTCCACCAAACGCATTACCATTCCAACATCAACAACCAGACTTGACAGACGATCTACATTCTGCTGAATTCTTATGAGGAAAGCTGCCTTTGTCTCTTCAGGCAAAGCATCGTCGCTGATAATCGTATCCACGTACCCCTTGATTATTCCGACCGGAGTTTTAAGTTCATGACTTATATTCATACAGATCTGCCGCTCATGATGCACCTTCTCCTGCTGAGCATGAATCTTTTCACGATACACTGTAAGTAAATTTCTCGAAACATCTCCAAGCTCATCGTTTGAAAAATTACCGAAATCCGTATCCTCGGGAAGCGTATCGTCGGCAATAGCCTGAGTAAAATCTCTCAGGGCATATACATTGCGGCATATAGCTCTAACTCCTATGTACGCAAGTACGGATGTAAGCACGCCAAGAATAAAAACCACCAGCCACACCATAGGGTCGATACTCAAAAAGGCAAGAACCTCACCTTCATAAGGCAAAGCTGCAAGGGAATAAATCTGACCGTCGCCACTCGCTTTCGAACATATCATTGTTATATCGTCATTGTACTTCATGTCAATGACCGTTGTATCGCGTTCGCCGATAAGTTTCATCAACCCTTGATTGGGATTGCCATTGTCGTCATAAAGTTCGATTGTAGCCTGTGGATTATCAGCTACCATCTCCCCGTTCTTATCGTATACAGTAATGCGCAGGGGCGTCAACGTTGTGTGATCCGTAAACAGACGGATAAACTCTACCGTGTTCTGTAGATCACCCCCACGCTCATAAGCTTCAATCACTGTATTATTTACATTCAGCAAACGGTTTTCAAGGTTCTCTTTCTGCCGTTGCCGTTCATGTGTGACAAAGTAGCCTATTGTGATGCCTATGATAAGCCACAACATCCCTACCAGAGGGAAATATAGTTTCCACTGAAGCCTTGACATATGTTTGCCCGACATGCTGATACAATCGTTAATATATTGCGTATATGTATGGTATATTATAAACCCTATTACAGAATACGCATCAGAATTACAGAGGATCGACTAAGCCGATATTACCGAAACCCTCATTCATATCCTGATACATTATTCTACTGCAAATATATACTAAAAAACACAAATATTAAAAAATGTGATGATGAAATAAACAGAGCGATATACTCGAAAATGTATTTATTCCTATTAGAAATATAGAATGCACCGAATTTCTTGATCAGTCAATGACGATCTTTTTCGAATTCTTTCCCTGACGAATTATGAAGATACCTGATGATAAATTATTAATATCATCTCCGGCGTATCTTCCTTGCAGGTCATAAATCGAGTAAGGTTTTTTAGTATCAATCGTTTCATTGACTGCCACAATATCAAAACCTGATTCCCATGCGGGATCCATTTTTTCAATCTTTGAGAATTTACTCCACACCAAGTGGTCACGGTACGCGCTTAAAGATTCTTCCCGTACATATAGCGTAGCATCGCCATATGTAAAAATATAGAATGCCTCCGGATGAAGTGTGGGTGGAACAACAGAAGTGGAAACTATCTTTTTTAATGAAGAACAGACGCCAAAAGCTTCCATTCCGATATACGATAAACCGGAGCCAAGCTTAAGTTCAACCAATCCTGTGCAGCAATGAAAAGCTTGGGAACCGATTCGGGTCACAGAATTTGGGATATCGAGTGAAATCAAACCATAACAAAATCCGAATGCTTCTTCTCCTATAGAAGTAACGGAATTTGGAATCTTCACCTCAAACAGCCCCTTACAGGAATAGAATGCTCCATTACATAAGGATGTAACTTTATCTCCTATTGTAAGAGAGGTTAAGCTTGTCAGATTACAGAAGGGCGAAGAGTACGCACTTTCTGAATAATCTATTGTTCTCCCCAGAAACAGTGACTCAATTTTCGTTTCTGAAAATGCTTGTGGACCGACTGATAAAATATCTTCGCCATCGGCAAGTGTCACCGCTCTAAGTCCCTTACAGGAATAGAAGGCAGAACTACCGATGCTCTTTACTGATTCGGGTATAGTCAATTCTGTCAGTCCGCTGCAACCGGAGAAAGCACCATTACCTATGGTAGTTAAGGTATTCGACCATATTATGTTTTTTATTTTACTACACCCCATAAAGGCATCGTCACCTATACCCACTAATGAGTTGCCAAATTCTATATTAGCTAAATTTGAGCAATCTCTGAATGCTCCTGTTCCGATGAGGGTTATCGAGTTAGGCAATGAAATATTGGTTAAACCGGTACATCCCATAAATGCAGCAGACCCGATAGTTTCCACAGAATTACCCATAGTAAACTCTGTGATTGAGGAGCAATCTCGAAACAAATCATGAATAATGGTAGTAACCGAATTTCCGATCTCCACCGATTTTAATGTAGTTATCGATTTGAATGTAGGGGACCATACATCATTCGTATCTTTTATATTTCTTCCACAATAAAGCGTTTCAATAGGACTTCTAGCGAAAGTATTTCTACCGATTGATATTTCTGTCACACTATCTTCAAAAACGACACGTTTCAAACTTGAACAATAGCGGAAAGCTTCCGAGCCGACTGTATTAACAGTTGAACCAATAGATAACTCAGTTAAGCCGGCACAGCCATAGAATGCACCGTCCCCAATGGTCTCAATGAAATTCCCCATATTCACTGCAGTTAAACCGGCACAGCCATAGAAAGCGTTTTTACCAATTCTGGTAACCGGATGGGGAAGAGTTACTGAAGTCAATTCCTTACATCCTTCAAAAGCATTGTCACCAATTAACGAAACATTATTTCCAATTGCCAGACTTTTTAATACCTCACATTTGTAGAAACAATAATCAGGAATTTCCAAAAGCGAATTACCAATCTCCACGTCCTTAAGCTTAGCACATTGAGACACAACTAAGTCAAACTTTGTTACAGCATCTCCTATAGTCAGTTTCTCTAAGGTGCTATTACCGAAGAAGGACCATTTATTTGTGGACGTATCGATTTGTCTGCCCCAATACAAGGTAGTGATAGGGCTATTAGTAAAACACTCATAATCCATTGTTATCTCATTCTCACCGTCTTCAAAAATGACTTCCTTTAAGCCGCTACATCCTTTAAAGGCATATCTCTCTATAGAAGTTACTGAAGGAGGGATAATAAGATGAGTTAAACTATTACATTGATAGAAGGCGTATTCTGCTATAGAAGTAACCAAATTTCCGATTGACACATCTGTCAAATCAGTGCAATCAAAACACATCCCATTATGTATAGCAGTTACAGAATCGCCGATAGTTAACGTCTTTAACTTGTTTTTATCAAATGGGTTAGCATGAAGGCCTCTGTAAATGAGATTTCGGCCTAAAAATGCAGTTTCTATCGGACAGTTATTAAATGCATATGAATCAATTTGAAGATCTGTGGCGCCATCCTCAAAAGTAACATTCTTCAAGCAGTCACACCCATCGAAAGCGTTTTGTCCGATATAATTAATTGTACCGGGGAGTGTTAGAATACCCAGACTCCTACAGTTCTAAAAAGCCCGTCCTCTGATAGCCGTTACAGTATATGTGCGTGAATTTACTGTGATGGTTTCAGGTATGGTTAATTCATTTTTATAGGAAGTCGCCAAGCCTTCCACGGTTGCTGTGTCAGTATCGAGATTAACGTGGTATATAATTTCGTTAATATTAAAGTCTAAAGCTGAGGAATTAAAATGAATTAATAGAGCAAATAGAATAAAACACAGACTTTTTAGCAATTTCATACTCGGAAGTTTTTATGGAATATTATGTAGATTGGTTAGGAATAGCGGAGGAAAGGATAAAATTTAAGGAATATTCTCCCTTGCGTCGCAAAGATAAAAATTTTTAAATAAATAATTGCATTCTATGACCACGCAGATTAAACTATCATAACATTATATTGTCTGCTATTAATCAATGAGGTTACAACAAAACGTGGTAAAAATAAGGGATGCTTATTTATCAGCGAGTGTGTTGCATCTTTTCGGGCTCGCCGGGATACCACCAACC
>CAZDWY010000097.1:0-6221 GCA_964509345.1 uncultured Alistipes sp. | reverse complement strand
GAAAAATACGGCATCGAAAAGGAATTCGACCTCTCCGGGGGTCTTTCGCAGGAGATGATGATGGCGATCTATATGCGTGTCATGGCGATCGAAAACGCCGACGGCTTCCGGCTGGACGAAGCGATGCTCGACACGGTGATCGGCATTTACAAGGTCGGTTCGATCCTCAACGTGCCGGCCGGCGTGGCCCAGACGCCCCGAAAGTGGCAGGAGATCATCGGCCGCATCCAGGAGAAGTCGATGGAGACGATCGGCATTCCCTGCATCTACGGCGTCGACCAGATTCACGGCACGACCTACACGCAGGGCGGCACCTTCTTCCCGCAGGGCGTCAACATGGCTGCGACCTTCAACCGGGGGCTCGTCCGCGAGGGTGCCCGGATTTCGGCCTATGAAACCAAAGCAGGGAGTATTCCGTGGACCTATGCGCCCGTTACCGACTTGGGCCGCGACCCGCGGTGGCCGCGCATGTGGGAGAACTACGGCGAGGACTGCTACCTGAATGCCGAAATGGGCCGCGAAGCCGTTCTGGGCTTCCAGGGCGGCGATCCCAACCGCATCGACGACAGCCATGTCGCCGCCTGCATGAAGCACTACATGGGCTACGGTGTGCCGGTCAGCGGCAAAGACCGCACGCCGGCGTCGATCACCGTGCAGGACCTGCGCGAAAAGCACTTCGCGCCCTACCTTGAAATGGTCAAGGCCGGGGCCCTTTCGGTGATGGTCAACTCGTCGATGAACAACGGCCTGCCCATGCACGCCAACTACGAACTGCTGACCCAATGGCTCAAAGAGGACTTGAACTGGGACGGCATGATCGTAACCGACTGGGCCGATATCGACAACCTCTACAAGCGCGACCGCATCGCCAAGGACAAGAAAGAGGCGATCAAGCTGGCGATCAATGCGGGCATCGATATGTCGATGGATCCCTACGACTGGAAGTTCTGCACCCTGCTCAAAGAACTGGTCGAGGAGGGCGAAGTGCCTATGAGCCGCATCGACGACGCCGTGCGCCGCATCCTGCGGCTGAAATACCGGCTGAATCTCTTCGAGAAACCCTGTTACGACGTCGAGGATTTTCCGTTGTTCGGCAGCGCCGAACATGCCGCTGCCGCGCTGCAGGCCGCCGAGGAGTCGATGGTGCTGCTGAAGAACGTCGACGGGCTGCTTCCGCTGGCCAAGGGTGCCAAGCTGCTCGTTACGGGACCCAATGCCAACTCCATGCGCACGCTCAACGGCGGCTGGTCCTACTCGTGGCAGGGCGACAAGACCGACGAATGCGCCGGGGAGTACAATACCATTCTCGAAGCTCTTATCGCCAAGTTCGGTGCCGACAACGTTTTCTACGAGGCCGGCGTGACCTACAAGCAGGGCGGCAGCTGGTGGGAGGAGAACGAACCCGCGATCGACAAGGCGGTGGCGCTGGCCGACAAGGCGGACTGTATTGTGGCCTGTATCGGCGAGAACTCCTATTGCGAAACGCCGGGCAACCTCACCGACCTTACGCTGTCGCAGAATCAGCGCGAGCTGGTCCGGCGGCTCGCGGCAACCGGCAAGCCCGTGATTCTGATCCTCAACGAGGGCCGTCCGCGTCTGATCGCCGAAATCGAGCCGCTGGCGCAAGCCGTGGTCGATATCATGCTGCCCGGCAACTACGGCGGCGATGCCTTGGCCAATCTGCTGGCAGGCGATGCCAACTTCAGCGGAAAGCTGCCGTTCACCTATCCCAAAGAGATCAATTCGCTGATTACCTACGACTACAAGCCCTGCGAGCATATCGGCCGTCAGATGGAGGGCGCCTACAACTACGACGCGCAGGTGGCCGTGCAGTGGGCGTTCGGTTATGGCCGGAGCTATACCGATTTCGCATACAGCAATCTGCAGGTCGACAAAACGAACTTCACGGCCGACGACGAGCTGACTTTCACCGTCGACGTTACCAATACGGGCGATCGTGCGGGCAAGGAGAGCGTGCTGCTGTTCAGCAGCGATCTGGTAGCTTCGCTGTCGCCGGACAACCGCCGCCTGCGGGCTTTCGAGAAGATCGAGCTGCAGCCCGGCGAGACGAAGAGCGTGGTTTTGCGGCTGAAAGGTTCGGACCTTGCGTTCGTCGGCTACGACGGCAAGTGGGTGCTCGAGCAGGGCGACTTCCGCTTCCAGATCGGCGACCGGACCGTGACCGCCGCCTGTACCGGAACCCGGAAGTGGGAGACGCCCAACAAATAGGGCTCCCGGCTTTCCCCGGACCGGTTCCGGATACAAAAAAATCGCTGACAGGTTGTTAACCGTCAGCGATTTTTTGTGCGGGGTCGGGTGGATTGTATGGTTCGGGGTTTTCAGAAGTCCAGCTTTTTCAGCCATTCGTCCACCTCGCGCCGGGCCTGCGGCTGCGAACGCTGGGCGGTCGTTCCGCGTATCGCGAGGCCATTCAGAACGGTCGAACCCGGGCAGGCTTCGGCGATGCGCCGCGGCGTAGTACTGAGGGGGCCTATTTTTCGACCTTGGCCTTGACCTTGTCCACTTGGCGTCTGAGGGCGTCGATGGCTTCGTCGACGGCCTCCTCGAAAGTGCGGGCCTGATGCGTAGCCACGAGCTCCTCGCCCGGCATGCGGAGCGTGACGACGGCGATCTTGTTTCCTTTTTCGCGGTCCTTGTCGAGCTTGAGGATGACGTCGGCCCCGGTCGCACGCTCGGCGAAGCGGTCCAGTTTCGTCAATTTGGCGTTCACGAAGTCGACCAGCCGTTGGTCGGCGTCGAATTTCACGGATTGAATCTGCACGTTCATAGTCTTGGTTTTTAGGTTTTCGTCCCCTTTTTCTCCCGGGGGTGGGCTTGGGCGTATGCTTCTTTCAGACGGGCGATGCTGTTGTGGGTGTAGACCTGCGTGGCCTGCAGCGAGGCGTGGCCCAGCAGCTCCTGTATTTCGCGCATGTCGGCACCGCCGTTCATCAGGTGGGTCGCAAAGGTGTGCCGCAGTACGTGGGGGCTTTTCTTGCCCTGTACGCCCGCGCGGGATAGTTCGTCCTGAACGAGCCGGTAGACCGCCGTGCGAGAGATGCGTCTGCCCTTCCGGGTCAGGAACAACGCCTTTTCCTCGGGGCTGCAAATTTTCTGCCGTTCGACGACCGCCAGATAGCGGCGGATTTTGTCGCGCACCTCCTCCAGAATCGGGACGATGCGCTCCTTGTCGCCCTTGCCGCGGATGCGCAGCGACAGCCCGTCGGCCGAGAGGTCGTCGCGGTCGATGCCCACCAGTTCGGCCAGCCGCAGGCCGCAGGAATAGAAAAGCAGCACGACCAGCGAGTTGCGTTCGACGACGAACTCGTCGCTGTTGCATTCGCAGTCGTCGACGATCGTCGCCATGCGGCTTTCCGGCACGAAGACGGGCAGACGGCGCGAGGTTTTGAGAGACGGCAGGGCGTGCATGATATCTTTCTCGGTGCGGCCCGTGCGGTGGAGCCAGCGGAAAAGGGCCCGCAGCGACGAGAGTTCGCGGTTCATCGACGCGGCGCCGATGCCGCCCTCCTCGGTGCGGTGGATGATCCATTCGCGAATGCGGTCGACGCTCACTTCTCGCGGGTCGAAGCGGGCGTCGTCGGTGTCCATCCACGCCAGAAACAGTTCCACATCGCGGCGGTAGTTGCGCACGGTGAGGGGCGAGTAGCGGCGTTCGGCCTCTAAATAGCGGATGAACTCGGCGAGCATAGGGCAAATATAGCGAATTTTCGCTACCTTTGTTCCGATAATCCGGCTGCAGCCCGCCGGATTGAGAGTTAATAAGATGTTTTTATGAAAGAATCTTGGAAACCCGGCACGGTGCTTTATCCGCTGCCTGCCGTGCTGGTGAGCTGCGGCGCAGCGCCCGAAGAATACAACATGTTGACCGTGGCCTGGACCGGTACGGTCTGCTCCGATCCGCCGATGTGCTACATTTCGGTGCGGCCCGAGCGCCACTCCTACGACATCATCCGCCGCACGGGCGAGTTCGTCATCAACCTCACGACCGAGTCTCTGGCGCGTGCCGCCGACTGGTGCGGCGTGCGCTCGGGACGCGATTTCGACAAGTTCCGCGAGACGGGGCTCACGCCCGGCAAGGCGCTGCATGTGGCGGCGCCCATCATCGAGGAGGCGCCGGTCAACATCGAGTGCCGCGTGAAGCAGGTCGTGCCGCTCGGTTCGCACGATATGTTCATCGCCGAGGTCGCAGGGGTGCAGGTCGATGCGGCCTACATCGATCCGCAGAGCGGCAAATTCTGTCTGGAGCAGGCCCGGCCGATCGTCTATTCGCACGGCGAATACTTCGCATTGGGCGAGGCGCTCGGACGCTTCGGTTGGAGCGTGCGCAAGAAGCCGGAGACGAAATCCGGCCGTTGAATCCCGCGCCGCCGATCCGGCCGCGGCCGGATTGTGCCTCTGCAACATATTGATATCGAGCCCCGGAAAATTTTTTCCGGGGCTTTCTCTTGACAAGGGGATTTTGCAATATTATATTTGTAGAGCCGTTCGCCCGAAGTCCGGAGTTCTTCCGGCTCGAAAACCCCGTTTCGCCGGGTTGTCCGCATAGTTGCCGGGTCGAGTTTTACAGCGCCTTTCTCGCCCGCATACTTTCATTCCTTTTTTTGCCGATGCTTCTTTCTTCCGAGGCCCGCAGGGTCCTTTCGCCGCGTCGTTGTCGCGTGCAGCAGCGCAACCGGGCGCTGACCGCCCGCTACTATTATTGGACGGAGCTGTGCCGGCGGCGCGAGGACGATGTCCGCAGGCTCTTGTGCGACAACGAGTTCTTCGTCGAGGAGCGCACCGTCGCCAATGCTCTCGCCGACCAGAACGACTACCTCGCCGGGTTGATCCGCAGCCGTGTCTCCCGCCGTGAGCTGCGGCGCCTGTTCCCCGGGTTCGACTGGAAATAGTTTTCCTAAATCCGTTTGTTATGTCCGATTTTTCATGGCTGAGCGATTTGTGCGCTTTCGCCCTGCCCGGCGGTTTTCTGGGTGCGGTCGTCTCATGGGCGGTCAGCCGCCGCAAGCGCAACAACGATTTCCTCGCCGAGATGCAGCGGTCGATCGACCTGCTGAGCGAGAAGTACAATCAGGTCCTGCAGGAGAATGTCCTGCTGCGGCAGGAGAAAGCCCAGTGGCAGGTGGCTCAGCAGACGCTGCTCACCAAGGTCGACCGCCTGACGCGCGAGGTCGAGAGCCTGCGCCGCAACATCAGTCCCCGACTTTTTAACCGAATAATTCTATGAATCCGATTCTCTTTTTGCGGCGGCCCCTCGCGGCTGCGTTGTTGGCCCTGTCGGTCGTTTCGTGCGCCGCTTCGCGCGGAACCCATGCCGGGATGCAGACGGCGGTTTCCCGACGGGCCGCCGAGCAATTTTCCGTCGGCGCGGCATCGCATGTCGCCGAGGAGCTGTCGTTCTGCGAGGAAACCGTCGTCGCTTCCGAAGCGGTTCCGGCCCGGCAGACGGAGATCGCGGTCTCGTTGGCGGCGCTCGCATCCCTGCCCGACGGCGGCCGGTTCGCCGGGCGGTACGACGGCCTTGCGGTCGAGGCGCTGCGCTGCGGCGACAGCGTGGTTGTCACGGCCTGCAGCGACAGCATTCCCCGAACGGTCGAGCGGGTCAGGCGCATTCTTGTCCGCAGCCGCTCCGATTCAGCGGCGGTTCGTGCCGAGGCGTTGCGGGTTCTGTCGGCCGACAGCGTGCGGCGGGAGGTCCGCACCGAAACCGTAGCCGCACCTCGTTCGGGCACCGGCTGGAAGTTCTTTTTCGCGGGCGTCGCGGCATGTGCGCTCGCTGTAGTGTGGCTCCGACGCCGGGTATGACGAAGAAAGCCGCTGCATCGCAGCGGCTTTCTTGTTGGAAAGCAGGCCCTGTAAGCCGGGTTCTGTTCCCGGGCCGAAGCCCGGGCCCCTGTCATTTATCTACGACGGCGGTCGCCCGTCGTCTCCAGCAACCTACCCCCCGGCATCGGACGAGCAGCCCTCGTTTGCCGGTATACGCGGTCTTGCAACCCGCGGGACGTACGGCCGGGCGGCATCGCTGCCCCCGCGGTGGGCTCTTACCCCGCCTTTTCACCCTTACCCGTCGGTCGCCCGACAGGCGGTCGTTCTCTGTTACGCTCCCATACCCTCACGGATATCAAGTCGTTAGCTTGCGCGGCGCTCTGCGTTGCCCGGACTTTCCTCCCCCGGTTTCCCGGCGGCGACAGAGCGGGCCTGCG
>CAZDWY010000096.1:0-6257 GCA_964509345.1 uncultured Alistipes sp. | reverse complement strand
TGAGGGCCTCTGCGATAGGTCCGTTCACATTTGCTACAGCCTTCAGAACGCCTTTGCCCATGTAACGACCCTTATCCCCGTCGCGAAGCTCGAGAGCCTCGTTCTCACCGGTAGACGCACCTGAGGGAACAGAAGCGCGACCACGAGCACCGCTTTCAAGGATTACATCTACTTCTACTGTGGGGTTACCGCGTGAGTCAAGCACCTCACGACCAATAATTTTTTCGATTTTCATAATTGATTTGCTTTAAGCTTTATCAGATTGTATGTTTTGATTATTCTGAATCTTCCGGCTATCTCCGTAGACAACTCTTACCGCAGAGCACACCCGGGGGGGACAGGAGAGATTTTTCCAACGGCAAAGTTACAAAAATTTCATAACATTCACCTTTTTAACATCTAAAAAAGGCAGCTGCCCGCACATAAAAAAAATGCTACATCCAATCGCCGTCCCCTAAAGTTCAATACTCGCTTGTCAGCAAAAGTGATGAAGTTGGGTTCACCTCCCTCATCTCCTCAAACAAAGGCAGGTAATCGCGGTGAGAAGGGGCAAGAACAACAAAATTAATTTCCGTCTGACTATGCTCATAATCATACTGAATGAAATAAGTCGACAAATGAATACCATGACTGGCCAGAATCTCACGGTACCGCGTGAGATCGTCTACTATTCCATTTATACGCAATCGCAGCGTACGCGTCTCCTGCCCCATATTCCTCTTATGCTCGAAACTCTCGAACAACACGAGGGTCACAAGTATCAACACCGTGGCTAAAATTGAACACAGATACATCCCCACGCCCACGGCCATTCCAATCGCAGCTGTCATCCAGATACCGGCAGCCGTCGTCAGTCCCTTCACAGACCCTTTCATGTGAATCATAGCGCCACCTCCGAGAAAGCCCACACCGGTGATTACCTGTGCGGCGATTCGGCCCGGATCACCGTTTTTAAGACCAAGATAAACCTGAGGCACGTAGATACTCAACAACATAGCCATGCACGACCCCATGGATATCAGCGCAAAAGTACGGACGCCGGCTATTTGCCCCTTACGCTTTCGCTCGGCGCCGACAAGCGCGCCGAGAATCATACTCACTATGAGCTTGAAAACCGAATTACCAAGCGTCACTTCAAGTGAATTCAAGTCTGCATAAACCGTATCAAATAATTGCCACATAACCATAATCCATAATGTGTAGGGAATTAACTAAACAACACATCACCGGAAGCGAATCTGCCGCTTCCGGTGATGCATGGTATCTGGAGAATCAAATTATTCAGCCTTTGCCTCCTCTGAAGCGGGTGCCTCCGCAGCGGGAGCTTCAGCAACAGGAGCCTCTGCAGCAGCTGCTGACTTACCGCGGCTGCGACGAGTGCGCGAGCTCTTCTTGGCAGCCTTCTCCTTGAGCATGTTTTCATTATAGTCAACAAGCTCGATGAAGCAGGTCTTGGCGTTATCACCAAGACGGTTGCCAGTTTTGAGGATGCGGGTGTAACCACCTGGACGCTCAGCGATCTTTTCTGCGATTTCACGGAACAGGATATTAACAGCCTCTTTGTTCTGGAGATATGAGAAAACCAGACGGCGGTTTGCCATGCTGTCGTTCTTCGCACGGTTGATCAGCGGCTCTGCATACATGCGGAGCGCCTTAGCCTTTGCCAGAGTGGTGAAAATTCTCTTGTGCTTGAAAAGAGAGATTGTCATGTTGGCGAGTAAGGCGTCGCGGTGAGCTTTCTTGCGCGAAAGATGATTGAAAGATTTATTGTGTCTCATCGTTGTTTATTACTCTTTGTCTAATTTATACTTTGAAATATCCATTCCGAACGACAACCCGAGGTCGGCCAGAAGCTGATCGAGCTCTGTGAGCGACTTTTTGCCGAAGTTGCGGAATTTAAGGAGGTCGGTCTTATTGAACACAACCAGTTCACCGAGGGTCTCTACCTCAGCGCTCTTGAGGCAGTTGAGCGCACGAACGCTGAGATCCATGTCGACAAGCTTGGTTTTAAGCAGTTGGCGCATGTGGAGGATTTCCTCGTCAAATTCTTCTGAACCATCGGTTTCAGTAGTCTCGATGGTAATCTTCTCGTCAGAGAAGAGCATCAGATGATAGATGAGGATTTTTGCAGCCTCCTTGAGCGCCTCCTTCGGCAGGATGGAGCCATTGGTGGTGATTTCAATAATGAGCTTCTCGTAGTCGGTCTTCTGGTCAACGCGGAAGTTCTCAACTGCGTACTTCACATTTTTTATGGGAGTGTAGATCGAGTCGATGGCCAGTGTCTGGATATCCTGGATATCTATCTGGTTCTCATCGGCAGGCACCCAACCGCGACCCTTGTTGATGGTCACTTCAATTGTGAAACCCGCGCTGGGATCCAAATGACAAATGACTTCCTCCGGATTGAGGACCTCGAAGCCCGACAGGGCCTTGCCAATGTCACCGGCCTTGAACACCTCCTGACCCGACACGGTGATGGTTGCCTTTTCAGTCTCGGCATCTTCGGTCACCTGTTTGAGGTCAACCTTCTTGAGGTTAAGGATGATGTTGGTCACATCTTCCTTAACACCGGGGATGGTATCAAACTCGTGTTTTACGCCGTCGATCTTGATTGCGGCGATTGCATAGCCCTCGAGCGACGAAAGAAGCACTCGGCGCAATGCGTTTCCGACAGTGATACCATAGCCCGGTTCCAAAGGCTTGAACTCGAATTTGCCGTAGAAGTTATTAGCTTCTAACATCACAACCTTGTCAGGTTTTTGGAATGCTAAAATAGCCATGGATCTTGTTTTAAAGATGATTACTTAGAATACAACTCGACGATAAGCTGCTCCTTGATATTTTCGGGGATGTCTTCACGGGTGGGAACGTGCAGGAGCTTGCCGCTCTTGGTGCTTTCGTCCCATTCAAGCCAGGGATATTTGCTATGGTTGAAACCTGCGAGAGCATCAGCGATAACTTCGAGAGACTTGGATTTCTCGCGCACACCGACTACATCGCCGGCACTCACTGCGTAAGAGGGTATATTTACAACCTTCCCGTTTACGGTTACATGCTTGTGCAGAACAAGCTGACGGGCTGCTGCACGGGTTGGAGCGATGCCCAGACGGTAAACGACATTATCCAGACGACCTTCAAGAAGCTGAAGAAGGATCTCACCGGTGATACCCTTCATTGAAGAGGCTTTCTCGAAGAGATTACGGAACTGACGCTCGAGCACACCATAGGTGTATTTGGCTTTCTGCTTTTCACGAAGCTGGGTGCCATACTCGGAAGTCTTGCGGCGACGGTTCTGACCGTGCTGACCGGGGGGGAAGTTGCGGCGGCTCAGAATCTTGTCTTCGCCAAAGATAGGTTCCCCGAATTTACGTGCGATTTTGGTCTTGGGACCTGTATATCTTGCCATTTTTCTTTCTAATTTTTAAAAAGATTGTGATTTCCACACTTCGGTTACCGGAACAACCGGCAACTGGACACCGCACTTGAGCGCTGTAATGTCACCTCATACAGACATTGCTCATAAGCAGGAGTAATCCGGCAGTTTCCCGTGTGGATTATCTGAAGGTATTGGTTTTGATTTTCCCTTTAAGTCGGCTGACAAAATAAAAAATCAGACGCGACGGCGCTTGGGAGGACGGCAACCGTTGTGAGGAAGCGGAGTAACATCGATAATTTCAGTTACCTCGATACCCATACCATGCACGGTGCGGATAGCAGACTCACGTCCGTTGCCCGGACCCTTCACATAGGCTTTCACCTTGCGGAGACCAAGATCATAAGCGACCTTGCCGCAATCCTGAGCCGCCATCTGGGCTGCATAGGGAGTATTCTTCTTTGAGCCACGGAAGCCCATCTTGCCGGCGCTCGACCAGGATATAACCTGACCTTCGCTATTGGCTAAGCATACTATAATATTGTTGAAGGATGAATGAACATGAAGCTGGCCTGCGGCGTCAACTTTGACGTTTCTTTTCTTAGCTGCAACTGTCTTTTTTGCCATAATGCTAATGTAATTGCTGTTAGTGTAGCCTATTATTTGGTAGCCTTCTTCTTGTTGGCCACAGTTTTCTTGCGTCCCTTGCGGGTACGGGCGTTATTCTTGGTGCTCTGACCGCGCACGGGCAGACCGTTGCGGTGGCGTACTCCGCGATAACAGCCGATATCCATAAGACGCTTGATGTTTAGCTGAATCTCGCTGCGAAGGTCACCTTCTACCTTGTAGTTCTCCTGGATTACCTCGCGAACCTTAGCGGCCTGGGCGTCTGTCCAGTCCTGGACTTTTATGTTCACATCCACGCCGGCTTTCTCCAGGATGGTCTTTGCGGCGCTTCGGCCGATGCCGAAGATATAAGTCAAGGCGATTTCGCCTCGTTTGTTCTGGGGGAGGTCAACTCCCACGATTCTTACTGCCATATAATACTTTTATAACACTTATTTTTTTGCAAAAATAACAAATTTCACACACATCTGAAAATCCTTACATATAACCCCATTGGCAGTTCCATGGCAGAACCGTCAATATCCTGATGGGAATATCTGATTCTCAGACTATTGTGTTGTTATCCCTGACGCTGTTTGTTTTTGGGATTTTTCTTGTTGATCACATAGAGGCGACCCTTGCGGCGAACAATTTTGTCCTCGGGGGTACGCTTCTTGATTGAAGCTCTTACTTTCATGAGATTTCGTGAAAAGTGGGGTTATTTGTATGAGGTGAAGATTATTTGTATCGGAAAGCGATGCGACCTTTTGAAAGATCATAAGGAGACATTTCTACCTTTACTCTGTCACCGGGCAGGATCTTGATGTAATGCATACGCATCTTGCCCGATATATGAGCGGTGATCTCGTGACCATTCTCAAGCTCCACACGGAACATCGCATTGGAGAGAGCTTCCACGATGGTGCCATCCTGTTCTATTGCCGATTGTTTTGCCATATTTATGATTTAAGTCTGCTATTTTGTCTGGGTTGCACAGGTCAATAAAGAAATCTACACGATCAGATATACCTGTCGCCAAGAACCTCCTTCACATAATCAAAAGTTGTGAGAATATGTGTTTCTCCGCCAAGAATCGCTACAGTATGCTCGTAATGGGCAGAAGGTTTACGGTCACGGGTGCGACATGTCCACCCATCGCCTTCAATTACTATATTGCGGCTTCCGAGATTTATCATCGGTTCAATGGCTATAACCATCCCATTCTTTATCAAAGGACCGGTGCCACGGCGACCGTAATTTGGAACCTCTGGATCCTCATGCATCTTCCTGCCTATACCATGACCACACATTTCCCGTACAACAGAGTAACCGTGACGCTCAGCATAGGTTTGAACAGCGTTGGCAATATCACCTATGCGATGACCCTCGCGACACGCCTCAATACCCTTGTAAAGGCTTTCTTTAGTTGTGCGCATCAGCTTGAGCACCCCCTCATCGACATTGCCAACCGGAAATGTATAACACATGTCTCCGTTGAAACCGTCAAGTTCAACAACTACGTCAAGACCGACAATGTCGCCTTCGCGAAGGCAATATGTAGAAGGGAAACCGTGAACCACAGTCTCGTTCACCTCTATACACACTGCTCCGGGAAAACCACCGTAACCCAGACAGGCCGGGCGTCCGCCGTTGTCAAGAATAAACTCCTTGGCAACGGAGTCAATCTTATGCGTAGCTGTGCCGGGAGTAACCCATTTGGCCATTTCACCCAATGAGCGGCTTGCAAGATCACATGCCTTGCGTATAAGCTCAATCTCTTCAGGTGTCTTTAGATATATCATCTTACTGCTCCGTCAGGAAAAATAACAGATTTTGAGGAGGAGTTTAAGCCGTCCTTCCGTAGGGGCGGGGAGGCTCATAAGCGCCTCCCCACTCGTGTTTCAGAAGCGGATTGTCCGGAAATTCCCGAACAACTCAATCAAAATTGTATCTTATTAATCAATTAATATGCACTGCCGGTTGTGCGCCCCTTGATCTTACCATCCTTCATCAGACCGTCATAGTGGTGCATCATCAGGTGCGACTCAATCTGCTGCAAAGTGTCAAGAACCACACCTACCAGAATCAGCAGAGATGTTCCACCGAAGAACTGCGCGAAATTCTGGCTGATGCCGAACAGACGTGCAAAGGCAGGGAGAATAGCCACGATACCGAGGAATATCGAACCGGGCAACGTGATTCGCGACATAATCGAATCCAGATATTCCGCGGTTTTCTTACCGGGCTTTACTCCGGGAATAAAACCGTTGTTGCGCTT
>CAZDWY010000095.1:0-6603 GCA_964509345.1 uncultured Alistipes sp. | reverse complement strand
AGATGGGCAAGTCGCTGGGCAACTTCATCACCCTCGACGAGTTCTTCACCGGCTCGCACCCCCTTCTGGAGCAGGCTTACTCGCCGATGACCATACGTTTCTTCATCCTTCAGGCCCACTACCGCGGCACCGTCGACTTCAGCAACGAAGCCCTCAAGGCTGCCGAGACGGCCCTCGGGCGTATGCTCGACGGCTATCGCCGACTGGGCGAGCTCAAGGCTTCCGACAAGTCGACCATCGACGTATCGGACCTCGAGCGCCGTGCCTACGAGGCACTCGACGACGACTTCAACACTCCGGTGCTGATAGGTGTCCTCTTCGATGCAGTGCGTATGATCAATCAGGTGAAGGACCACGTGGCTACAGCTACACAGGCCGACATCGACACTCTGCGTAAGGTTATGGATACCTTCCTGGTTGAAATTCTCGGCATTGTGCCCGATGGCGCTGCTTCGGCATCGGATGGTGCCGACGCCGTCAAGCCTTACCGCGATGCTGTCGACCTGCTGCTGAGTCTCCGTGCCGATGCCAAGGCGCGTAAGGACTGGGCCATGAGTGACCTCATCCGCGACCGTCTCGCTCAGGCTGGTTTCACCGTCAAGGATACCAAGGACGGCGTCGAGTGGTCTCTGTAATCTGACTTCAAACATGCGATAATATGATAAAGTCAATAGATAAGAATCTCATTCGCAGCTATTTCGATGAGCTGTCCATTGCGAGCCGCCTCGATGAGGACGGCGACCTGGTGATAGTGCAGAGTGCTGACGAGGACTTCGGCTATGATGTGGTGATATACGTCATTGTCAACAACAATCGACTGAGCTACGCCGCTGGTGCCCCCGGCTATGAGCCGGCGCAAGACCCTTACTATCTTGCCAACCGTCACAACGTGCGCCGCAATCTGCCTACAGCTCTCGTGCGCGACGGAAAGGTGCGCATGGAGTACTCTTTCCTCCTCGATGAAGAGGTGTCGAAAGAGTATATCGTGGAGAACTGCATCAAGATGGTGCTCGGTAATATCTGGCGCGGCTTCTGCGACCTTGAGAAAGACGAGCCCTGATGACTTTAGAGCCGGCACCGTTAAGCGGTGCGCGGCACGAACCTGAAAAAAATCCCCGCTTGGGGATTTTTTTTATGGCTTGCGATGTAACAAACGGCAAAATCGTGCGTCTTATATATATTACTTATTTTTGCGACCCTATGAAAAAACTCTTACTCCCGGCCCTGCTGACAGGCGCTCTCTGCGTCTCGGCTGCCGAGTCTCCGCTGTGGCTGCGTAACACAGCCATCTCGCCCGACGGCAAGACTATTGCATTCACATACAAGGGCGATATATTCACGGTGCCTGTTGCAGGAGGCCAGGCCCGTCAGCTTACTTCCGACCCGGCCTATGACACAACACCTATGTGGAGCCCGGACGGCACGCGCATAGCGTTCGTCAGCAACCGTATGGGTTCTAACGATATCTTCGTCGTTGCAGCCACCGGCGGAACGCCGCGACGTATCACCACACACAGCGTCCCCGAGACTCTGCGTGCATGGCTCGATGACAGCACACTGGTCTTCCGTGCCGACCTGCCTGTGTCGGAGATGGGTCTCAATAATGCTTTCTTCCGACAGACGTACACTGTCAATGCTACCCCCGGCTCACGCCCCGCGCTCTACTTGCCCCTCGACCTCAATGCCGCCGCTATTAATGCCGCCGGCGAGCTCCTCTTCGAGGACGTCAAGAGCTATGAGAATGCATGGCGCAAGCACGAAGTATCGTCCGGTACGAGCGACATCCACCTCTATAAGGACGGAACTTTCCGTCGCCTGACTACCTTCGGCGGCAGCGACCACAACCCCGTGTGGCTCGGAAATGACGGCAGCCGCTACGCATGGCTCAGCGAGGAGGACGGTACTCTCAACGTCTACAGCTCAAACATCGACGGCACCGGCAAGCAGCAGCTGACGCACTTCAGCGGCACACCAGTGCGTCACCTCACGGCGTCGGCCGATGGCAAGGTGCTCGCGTTCAGCTATGACGGCGAGATATACACACTCACTCCCGGTGGTGAGCCTCGCAAGGTTACGGTCGATATAATCGCCGACGACTTCGATGCCGATCATATTCGCCGTTACTTATCTTCCGGCGCCGACAATATGGCCGTGTCTCCCACTGGCGAAGAGGTGGCATTCACCATTCGCGGCGACATCTATGTGACCTCTGTAAAGTACAAGACAACAAAACGCATCACTGATACTCCCGCACAGGAGCGCTGCATGTCTTTCTCCGAGGACGGCCGCACACTGGTCTACGACTCCGAGCGCGACGGTATGTGGCAGCTCTTCACGGCAAAAATAAAGAATGACGACGAGAAGTCATTCGCATACGCTACCGAGATTGTCGAAGAGCCTCTCTACCGCAGCGACAAGCCCTCGCAGCAGCCTGAGTTCAGCCCCGACGGCAAGAAGGTTGCCTTCCTTGAGGACCGCACCGAGCTGCGCGTCATCGATATGGCTACCAAGGATGTGCACACGGCTCTCGACGGCAAGTACAACTACTCCTATGCCGACGGCGACATCTCCTTCGAGTGGAGCCCCGACAGCCGCTGGTTCCTCATCGACTATATAGGCGAAGGTGGCTGGAACAACAGCGACATCGCACTCGTGAGTGAGGACGGCGCAACCGTGGTCGACCTCACCGAGAGCGGTTACAGCGACTACTCGCCCCAATGGGCACTCGGCGGCAAGGCCATCACCTATGCCACCGGTCGCTACGGCATGAAGAGCCACGGCAGCTGGGGGCACGAGAGCGATGTGATGCTCATGGTGCTCGACGGTGAGGCCTGGGATAACTTCAACATGACCGAAGAAGAGGCCGAGCTTGCCGAAAAGGCCAAGGAGAAGGCTAAGGAGGATGCCGAAGGCGACGACAGCAAGGACAAGAAAAAAGATAAGAAAAAGGACAAGAAGAAAGGCGATGACGACAAGGACGTCTTCAAGCCCGACCTGGCTAACCGACGTTACCGCATGGCGCGCCTGACGCCCTCGTCGTCGCGTATGGGCGGCAGCTTCCTCGCGCCCAAAGGCGATAAATTCTACTATGCGGCTCCCACACCCGAGGGTCAGTATAACCTCTACGTTCGCGACCTCCGCGAGGGCGAGGTATCTGTGCTCGCTCGCGATATTCGCGGTGGTTTCCTGCCCGACCGCAAGGGTGAGAATCTGTATGTGATTTCCGGCAGCGGCATGAGCAAGCTCGACCTCTCGTCGGGCGAGTCGAAATCCATCGAATTCCAGGCACCTTACGACCGCCATCCTTCGCTCGAACGCGACTATATCTACGGCCACGCATGGCAGCAGGTCAAGGATAAGTTCTACGACGAGAAGCTCCACGGCGTCGACTGGGAGAAGTATGGCAAGGAATATCGCAAGTTCCTGCCTCACATCAACAACAACACCGACTTCGCCATCATGCTCAGCGAACTTCTGGGCGAGCTCAATGCTTCGCACACAGGTGCATCGTCCTACGGTGGCGGTGCGTCGCTGACCACGGCAACCCTCGGCGCATACTACGACCCCGACTATACCGGCGAGGGTCTGAAGGTGAAGTACATCATGCCACGCGGACCGCTTTCAGCCAAAAACAGCGGTGTGGCCGAGGGCGACATCATCCTCGCTATCGACGGTGTTACTATCGAGCCCGGCAAGGACTTCTTCCCGCTTCTTGACGGCAAGGCCGGCAAGAAGACCCGCCTCACCGTCCGTAAGGCCGGCGGCAAGGATACGACAACATACGTGCGTCCCATCTGGCCCGGTGACGAGGCTTCACTCGTCTACCAGCAGTGGGTCAAGCGCAACGAAGAGCTCGTCGACAGTCTCTCCGGCGGTAAGGTCGGCTACGTCCACATCCAAGGCATGGACAGCCGCAGCTTCAGCAATACCTACGATCGCCTTCTGGGCAAGTACCGCAACTGTGATGCCGTTGTCGTCGACACCCGTTTCAACGGTGGCGGCTGGCTCCACAACGACGTGGCTCTCCTGCTCAGCGGCAAGGAGTATGTGCGCTACGCACCCCGCGGCCGCTACATCGGCTCGGATCCCTTCTCGCAGTGGACCAAACCATCGGTGATGCTCATCAACGAAGCAAACTACTCCGATGCTCACGGCACCCCCTACACCTACAAGACCCTCGGCATTGGCAAGCTCGTAGGCGCTCCCGTGCCCGGCACCATGACTGCTGTATGGTGGGAAGGACAGATTGACCCCTCCATCGTCTTCGGCATTCCGCAGGTAACGTCACTCGACCGAAACGGTGAGCCCCTGGAGAACAAGCAGCTCCAGCCCGACATCGAGGTCTACAACACTCCGGCCGACATCGTCAGCAACAACGACCGCCAGCTCAAGGCTGCCGTAGAAGAACTTCTCCGCCAGACTAAGAAAGACTGAGTCCGTAAACCATAGAACTGCGCAGCTGCGACATCTTGACATGTTGTAGCTACGCAGTTTTTTATTATCAGCTTTATTCCTGATAAGTATCCTATTTCTTATATTTATTTATTTCATCGAGCAATAGGTGAATGGTCGATGATGGGTTGGCGAAAGCTTCTTTGGCTCTTGCTCTCTTTGCTGCATTTTCAATCTTTTCGATCAGCACCTTTTTCATAGCAGTTGAGAAGGAGCCTTTCATATAATCCGGGTCAATGTTTCTTAATAAGGCAAGACTCTCGGCCGCTGACAGCACTTTGTTAGCATCTTTATAATGCAAAATAAACCAATACTCGATGCATGGATTTGAGAGCAGAAGAACAGCATCCTTTATCTTTCTCAGATTTCCCAGCATCCCCGGAACATCAAGGTCGAACATCAAAAAAGTCTTATCGTCCTGTGTTGTAAACCTATCCCGCTTACAGCGGTCAATGTAGGGCTGTGATATATTGGAGTCGCTCACCTTTGTTATGATTTCAACGGGAACACGGAAACTGCGTCGCAACAAGTCGACGTAAGCCGCCTCTGTCTTTCCTTCGCAGAAAACAAAGAATGTCGGGTTCATCTTTTTGCCCAACGGTTGTTTCGCTTTTCTTGCCATAGTCAGATTCCCTCAAATTCATTGATAAATGGCACGGCATCAAAACGTCCCTGGAGGTACGCCTTCTCGAGGTCCATCTTCTCCCTGAAATCCTTGTAGTCAAACAAAGAGTACAGGTCGGAAGAGCTGTCTTCGCGCTTGTTGACAAAGAAAATCTGATCTTTTCGGAAGCGCGTCATATCAAGG
The DNA here is from genome assembly GCA_964509345.1 of uncultured Alistipes sp. Classification (GTDB taxonomy): domain Bacteria; phylum Bacteroidota; class Bacteroidia; order Bacteroidales; family Muribaculaceae; genus UBA7173. Next base: position 1,343 of record CAZDWY010000095.1, on the reverse strand, counting down.
AGGTGTGTATTATGGGTTGTGAAAATCAGCTGGGCCGATTTGCTTGAGTGAAACAGGCTGATAAGATATTCCACCAGACGGGTGTGAAGGCTGGTTTCCACTTCGTCGAGAAACATTACTTTGTTGTTCCGCACCACATCCATAACTGTCAGCATTATTTTGAACAGAATTTTGGTGCCTTCAGACTCCTCAGTGTTGAAGTCAAATGGCAATGAAGGATCGCGGCGGTGAAACGTTGTCAGTTCTCCGTCTTTAAATGTAAATTCGACTATGTCACTGTCAGCTGCTTTTAATACCCTGAGTACAGAATCTTTATTGTCACCCAGGAAACGGTCAATGCCAACAGAGCTCTTGCCTCGATAGCTGAATACCAACTGCTCATTAAACCATCGGTAGATTTCCTTTGCTTTTTCTCTGTCCATCTGACTTGCACGAGATATGAACAGAGTCTTGCGTGAGGTATTAGACGCGACATCCATGGGGCGCCTTATCACGTTGGTAAACTCATATTTCTCTTTTTTACCTCCTGCTTTGCGCTCGTCGCGCGAAAATATCAAAGCTCTCCTCCCTTTGGGATAGTAGTACAGGCTCTCTGTAATTATCTCGTCACGGGTACAGGTGAATGAATATTCATGCTCGATGCCATCAATCATAAAACGGATATAAAACTCGCTCGGAGCATTTTTATCACCAAATTTGAAAGGCTTGAAACCGAAATTGTCACCCTCATTATAATTGTGGGAATCAAGTATCATGTCGACAGATGCCTTGATGGCTTTGATAATATTACTCTTGCCGGAAGCATTTGCTCCGTAAATAGCAATAGTTTTAAGCAGTCGCTCATTTCCGACACTAAAAGTATTGTCGTCAAGTGCGCGGGCTTCTTTTGTCTGAATATTTGCGGCCTGCATATCCAGAGTTACTTTCTCATTTATTGAGAAGAAATTGGCGAGAGTGATTTCTAATATCATTTTAATGTCAGTATTTGTAAAAGTTTTGCAAATATAGCAATTAAAATGGATATTTACTCGTTTTTATAGATTTTTTTATTGCCAAAAGCCTTGACATTACTCCAGGCATGATAGCCCTGCAAAATCTATATAATGCTGCAGCTGCGACAAACCTGGATGGTTGCCGCAGCTGCGTTTAGTATTATTGTTAGTATGACAGTTATTCTTTTTCAGTACACCAGGCCTACGTTGTCGACCCAGAAGGTGGTGCCGGGGGTGCCGGAGTAGGGCTCGCCGCTGCCTGCCGAGAACATCACCATCAGGTGTGTGGGTGTGGCGTCTGCGCTGTCCCAGCCTACTTCCTTGACGGGAACCATCTTACCCTTGGAGTTG
>CAZDWY010000094.1:0-6839 GCA_964509345.1 uncultured Alistipes sp. | reverse complement strand
TATCGAGTAGTGATACTGGATACTGAGGCTCTCATAAATAAATAGTTGAAACGTGAAGGAGGAGTCAGGAATTATCCTTTCTCCTCCTTTTTATGTTTTTTCATTTTGAGGTTTCCGGCCTGGACCGTTCAGGAAGTCTTGACCGGGAGAGTTTCCTTCTCTTTTTTCTTTTTCTGTGTGTCAGCAAGTACGATGCTGAGCTCGTAAAGAAGATATAGCGGCACGAACACGACAAGCAGAGTGAAGGGGTCGCCGGTAGGGGTGATGATGGCTGCCAGCGCAAGAAGCACAACTACAGCGTGGCGGCGGTATTCGCGCAGGAATGAAGAGGTGACAAGCCCCATCTTAGCGAGTATCCAGCATACGAAGGGGAGCTCGAACACGATTCCCATTACAAATATAAGCATCAGGAAATTATCGATATACGATCCGAGCGATATCATATTGGTAATCTCTGCAGATATTTCGTATTGAGCCAGGAACCTGAATGTGAAAGGAAAAACTATGAAGTAGCCTACGGCGCAGCCGAGGTAGAACATCGGCACACCAAAGCCAAGAAGTGCCACTACGCTTTTGCGTTCGCCATCGTACAGCGCTGGTCGTATGAACATCCAAGCCTCACAAACGAGATAGGGGAATACAAGCAGGAAACCAAGACAGAACGATGTCGTGATATGGGTTACGAATTGCGATGCAAGCTTCACATTGATGATCTCTACCTTGAAGTCGCTGCTGAAATCGGGGAAAAAGGTCCCGTCGCCTCCCAGACCGGCAAGCCACCGGTAGAGAATGAAATCAGAAGATGTGGGACCGAGAATGAAGCCGTTGAATATGTAGGGCATCGCTGCGAAGCATATGCCTACAAGAATCATATAAACGATTACAATGCGCATCAACACCCATCGCAGGGCCTCGAGATGCGACCAAAATGACATTTGCGTTTCGTTCTGTTCCGGCATGGCAGTGAATGGGAGTGTTTTTTTGAAAGGGGAGAGGGGAGAATGAGCCTATGCTGTAGGATTGAATTACTTTTTGGAATAAGCCGGTTTTACGTAGGGAGCGGCCAGCAGATAGTCTACGCTTTCTTTAGCGCCTTTCTCCATTCCGTCGGTGTATTCCTCGATTTCCACATAGTATTTTTCGAGACCGGCTGTAGAAGCGTTGTTGAAGATGGCGTCGAAGCCAACCATTCCGCTCTGACCGATTTCGCGGCGGTCCTTGATGTGGAGAAGCTTGAAGCGTCCGGGATACTTGTTGAAGTAGTCAACGGGACTTGCCTGACCCATCATTGCCCAGTAAACGTCGAGCTCGAAGAGAACGTTCTTCGGATCGGTATTCTCGATCATGTAATCGATCATCACCTTATCCTCTACTTTCTTGAACTCATGCGAGTGGTTGTGGTAGCCGAACTTGATCCCTTTGGCTGCGGCGCGGCGACCTACTTCGTTGAGAGCGTCGCACTGCTTCTGAAGGTCAGCGAGGGTAGAGGGGACGTTCATCCAGGGGAGAACAACATATTCTATGCCTGCGGCCTTGTGGTCGTCGAGAACTTTGTCCCAGTAAGCGTAGAAGTCGGTCAAGTTGCCCGAGCGGAGCTCGTCGTCGTTCAGGGGACGACCGGTATGGGATGAGGTGACCTTGGTGCCGGCATCAGCGGCAGCTTTGCTGAACTGCTGCGGTGTCAGACCGTAAAATTTACCGTCGCCATAGTTGGCGGCTTCAAACTGGGTGTAGCCCATTTTTGCAAGTTCCTTCATCAGCCCTGCCACGTTGCCTTCATATTTGGCACCGGGTTCAAGCATCTGACGGACCGAATAGAGCTGGATACCAACCTCCTTTTTAGGAAGGTTGGTAGCAATAGCATTGAAGCCCAATGCTATTGCTGCAACCAGAGTAAGGATAGATTTCAATTTCATCGTCAAGGATGCTGTGATTAGTCAAGCACTTTAACGCGGATGTTGCGGAACCATACGTCGTCGCCGTGATCCTGGAAACCGATGTAGCCTTCGTGGTTCTCGCCGCCGCAGTTGTTGAGCAGCTCGAATGCGAGGGGCCAGTTCTGCTCGCTGAACTTGCTGTTCTGGAGCATTTCGGTCCACTGGGGAGTCCAGAGGTGATATTCCACAACGTTCTTGTCGTTCTGAGAGTGAACAACAGTGCCTTTGTAAACGAGGATCTTAGCCTTGTTCCATTCTCCGTAAGGATTCTGGTTCTGGGGCTTGGCGGGGATCATGTCGTAGAGAGAAGCTGACATGCGGTTGCCGTCCACACCGAGTTTCGCATCGGGATGGTTGGCGTTGTCGAGCACCTGGTATTCGGGAGCCGAGATATAGATCGGCTCGAGCTGCTGAGTGCCGTCCTCTTTGTTTGAAACCACCTCTTTCGCGAGATAGAAGATACCCGAGTTGCCACCCTTCGAAGCCTTCCATTCAAGTTCGAGTTCGAAGTTGCCGAGGTTCTTTGCGAAGATGAGGTCGCCGCCGTCGCCTGTCTGAGCCTCGCCGCCGCCTGATCCGTTGAATTTGATGGCACCGTCTTCAACAACCCAGCGTCCGGGAACGGTGTCTTTGCCGTAGCCGCGCCAGCCGGTGAAGTCTTTGCCGTTGAAAATCACATAGTAACCTTCTGCGTCCTGGGGGAAGGTTGTCAGGTCTACTTCTTCGTTCTGGAGAACGGTGTAAGGTGCCTGAGCTACGGTATCTTCCTCAGGTGTCGCTGTCTCATTGTTAGCTGCTTTATTGCCGCATGAGGTCATGGCAGCGAGCCCGAGAGCAGAAGCGATGAAAAGAATCTTTTTCATTATTGTTGTCTGATGTGTTGTAGTTGTTGAATTATTGATTTGATTGTCTGTCCTTGTATCATGCGGGCATGTCGGGGAGCTTCCAGCCGTCACGGTAAGTGTGGTTGATGAGCTCAGCCGCGAACTGCTGTGCATTCACGGGATCTGTCCATGTCTTGTCGAAAGTGGGGTGACCGTTGTGGATGGTGAAGCCGTCCTTGATTACGGTGCGGATTGTCTCGTCGTCGCCGATGTTGGTGAAACGCATGTTCTCGCCGTCCCATTCGAGGGTCTTGTTCAGGCCCTGCAGACGAACTGCAAGTACACCCATGGCTACCATTTCGTTGAAGGGTCCTGCTTCCGAGAAGTCTGAAGAACACTTCACGCGGTTTGATTTGTCCTCCTTGCAGGCGCGTACCCAGTCCATTTCGTGAGAGGTGGGGACACGGCGGCAGATCTTGGGAGCGTCGGGCTTGCGGCCTGACAGCAGGAAGGGGTTCTGACCGTAGCAACCGCATACGAGGGTGTCCTTGGTGCCGTGGAAGATGGTGAGACCACCGCCTTCGCGCATGAGGGGCATACCCTGGGGGAAGCCTTCGGGACGGTCGGGCATCATGCCGCCGTCGTACCAGTGAACTTCAACTTCGGGCATAGCAACCTTAGGCATGTTGTCGCGGGCGGGGAACACGAGTTTAACGTGCTGTGCCTGGGGAGCGCATGCGTTAAGAAGCAGTGTCGAAGAACCTTCTGCGAGGATAGGATATTTAAGCTTGAGAGCCTTGAAGGGCTGATGGAGGATGTGGCAGGCCATGTCGCCGAGGGCACCTGTACCGTAGTCCCACCATCCGCGCCAGTTCCAGGGCTGGTAAACTGCGTTGTATGGATTGAGTTTTGCAGGACCGGTGAAGAGATCCCAGTCGAGATACTTGGGCACTTTGTCGACCTTTTCAGGTGTGTTGAGACCCTGGGGCCAGATGGGGCGGTCGGTTGCGCACTCAACTTTTGTCACATCGCCGATTTCGCCGTTCCAGATCCAGTCGCATACCTGATTGGTTCCTTCCCATGAAGCGCCCTGGTTACCCATCTGGGTTGCTACACCGGTAGTCTCAGCGAGTTTGGTGAGCAGACGTGATTCGTAAACCGAGTGGGTAAGAGGTTTCTGAACGTATACATGCTTTCCGAGTGTCATGGCGTCGGCAGCTATGATAGCGTGGGTGTGGTCGGGGGTAGCGACAATAACTGCGTCGATTTCCGGACCCATTTCGTCGAACATCTTGCGGTAGTCCCAATAGCGCTTTGCTTTGGGGAATTCGTCGAATACACCTTTCGCGTAATCCCAGTTCACATCGCAGAGAGCCACGATGTTTTCTGTGTCTTTTACGGCGTTGATGTTAGCGTGACCCATGCCGCCGATACCTACAACTGCGATATTCAGTTTATCGCTGGGGGCGGTGTGACCGAAACTTTTGCCTAACACTGTGTTAGGTACCACTGCAAGTCCGATGGCGGCTGTAGCGCCCGACTTGAGGAACTGTCGTCTTGAGATTTCTCCTGACATATGGTTTAGTATATTAAGGTGAAAATGATTTGGTGTCTGTTTGGTTGCTCCTGGCGGGAGCCGTCGGTTGATGGAAAGAGATTATTTGTCCTCCTTTTTTTCTTCGGGGGTACCGGCATTCTCGATATCTTTCTCGATGTTGTTGAGACCCTCTTTGAAGGAACGCACTCCTTTACCGATACCTTTCATGAGCTCGGGAATCTTCTTGCCTCCGAAAAGAAGCAGCACGATCAGGCAGATTACGGTAATCTCCCCTGCACCGAGGTTGCCCAGGAAAAGTAGTGGAAGTGAATTTGTCATAAATTTAATATTTGTTTTGTTTGTGAATGATATCAGTTTCTTTGTTTCTATCGCCTCAGAAGCTGCGGATTTGAGAATATCGGAAAGAATATTTATTTCAAATAGTTTCCCTGACGCAGGTTTAAGGCGTTTAGCGTGTAGTCTGTTTGTTGAGCAGCCCGTAGCCGTCAGTCATCGTGCGGCGGCGGTGGTGGATGCGGTCAAGCTCTTCGCTGGTCCCCTTTACGGGCATGTCGTGGGTCCAGGCGTCCGTCAGACATTTCCATGCGAATTCAGATGCGACTGCCGAATCGCGGAACGATGGCAACCGACTGTCGCGCGTGCCGTTCTCGATGCAGTCGGCGAAAACGTCAATGAGTTTTCCGATGTTTTTCCCACCGTATGGTTTCTCTATGCGTTCCGTCCGGTTCTCCCCGTGAACCTCAACTACGGCTGTCTTGAAGTCATGGCTCATGCGCACTATACCTTTGCTGCCGAGTATATCCATGTAGGAGTTGTGGGTCTGTTTGTCGGAGAGCTGTCCGTAGGCGTGGCTCTGGGTGATGTCGAAAACTACTCCGTTCTCGAATGTGCCCTGACACTGAAGCCACCATGGATCCTTGTATTCCCACATCCTGACGGCTTGCGAGCGCATGGTCTTGTAGTCGGAATGGGCCAGCCATCGGGCTACATCCACGTAGTGCATCCCGCAGTCGTGGAACGCGGGTCCCTCCGCTTCGTGACCTTCACCTGGCGATAGGCCTGGGGTCATGTGGCATATGCGGACTACGGCGAGCTCACCGATCTCTCCCGACTTGATGCAGTCGTCAAGTTCTTTCAGATACCAGGAATTACGGATATATAGATTGACGGTAGAGAGGATCGGCGCTGATTCTACGAGTTCTACCGCTTTCCATTCATTCTCCGGGGTATCGGCGATTGGCTTTTCAGCAATGATATGTTTGCCGGCGGCGACAGCTTTTTCAATCTGGCGAAGACGGGTGTCGGCAAGTGCAGCGAGAACAACGACCTGTATTTCGGGATCGTTGAAAATTTCGTCCTCGTCAGTTACGATTCGCGCTTCGGGGGCGCGGTCAGCTATGCTTTCATGACGGTCTGTGCATCTCTCGCAGATGGTGGTTACCGCCCATCTGTTGTTCTTTTGGAACTCGTTGAGATAGAAACCACCCATGCGTCCCAGACCGATAATACCTACTTTAATAGGATCCATTGGTATTGAATATGTTTTGCGGTATGCGGTAAGCGTAATACCGTCGTATTGGTTAGTGCTTGATGATGATGTAGGGGGATTGCAGAAGGTCGTGGTTCCTCGCATCGCGCCTTACATTTTTCAAAATTAATAAAATTATTTCGATACCCGAGTGTGTGATGACATTTTTAACACAAAGTAACTTCTTCCGATGGGTAGCGGGAGAGAAAAACCGGTTATACGACGCAGATCCGGTTATAAGATCTCAGATTATATCGGAAAAAGGATCCCTTTCCCGATATAATCTGAGCGGATTGTGATTTGTGGGCTTGCGCCCGAAATTTCAACGTTCGATTGTCTGTGTGCGGTCTGGACCTACAGATACGATGGCTATTGGTGTCTTGAGCTCTTTCTCAAGGAACGCTATATAGTCGTTGAATTCCTTGGGGAATTCCTTTTCGCTTGTCATGCCCGACATAGGGGTCTTCCAGCCGGGAAGTTCCACATATACGGGCTCAACATTAGCCGGGTCGATGCTGAAGGGGAAGCGGTCGGTAAGCTCACCGTTGACGCGGTAGGCTGTGCATGCCTTGATAGTGGGGAAGCCGTCGAGAACATCGCTCTTCATCATTATCAGTTTTGTGACACCGTTGATCATGATGGCATACCGGAGGGCGACAAGGTCGATCCATCCGCAGCGGCGTTCGCGACCGGTCACGGCTCCGTATTCGTGTCCGAGATCGCGGATGCGCTTGCCGGTCTCGTCGAACAGTTCCGTTGGGAACGGACCGCTACCTACGCGGGTGCAGTATGCCTTGAAGATGCCGAATACATCGCCTATTTTGTTGGGAGCTATTCCCAGCCCGGTGCATGCACCTGCTGTGACGGTGTTGGATGATGTGACGAAGGGATATGATCCGAAATCAACGTCGAGCATAGTGCCCTGCGCTCCTTCGCAAAGAACTGTCTGCCCTTCTGAAAGAGCTTCGTTTACGAGATATTCCCCATCAACG
>CAZDWY010000093.1:0-6850 GCA_964509345.1 uncultured Alistipes sp. | reverse complement strand
TTTTTATTACTCATGCCTATGGTTTATCCACGGAAGTTTGGTGCTGCCCCAAAATATTGAGATTATTTATATCCGACTAGCAAAAACCATGGCAACCGCACCAAATTATCCACTACTGCAAATCCCCTCATCCATATATACCAACAGCGTGGCAGACCAGAAGGTCTGCCACGCTGTTGTATCGGACTTGCTTCCCGAAACCGGGAGCAATGATTTATTTCTTTTTGCGGTCGCCGTAGCGGGAGAGGAATTTGTCCACACGACCTGCGGTGTCAACCAGCTTCTGCTTGCCGGTGAAGAAGGGGTGTGAGGAACTGGTGATTTCAAGCTTTACCAGAGGATAGGTAACGCCATCGATCTCAATGGTTTCCTTTGCGGCAACTGTGGAACGGGTGATGAAGATTTCCTCGTTCGACATATCTTTGAATACTACTTCGCGGTAATTGGAAGGATGGAGGTCTTTTTTCATTTTATTTTGTTGTTGTTTAATTACTTGGGAAGCACCGCTGGTAGGGCGGCTTATAGTAATGGCTTGCAAAGGTACGCATTTTCCCCGAACCTGCAAAACTTTTTGCTGATTCGGGGAAACTAAATTCAGTTATTTCGCAACTTTTTTGCCGTCGATAATGTAGATTCCACCGGGGAGGTCGGAACTGTTCTGCATCCGCACGCCGTTGAGATTGTAAATCTCACCTTTCCCGGCGCGGATATCCTCGTTTACCGATCCGATGCCGCTGGGTCTTACATATTTCAGATCGAAGTAGTCGATGTCGGGCATGAAGTATTCAGGGTTGGATAAACGAACCGTATTCATCCCTTTCTTGAGGGTTACAGGGATTGTTTTGGTAGCAACACGGTTGTAGCCTCCGGAATTTGCCATGATCATGGCTATCAGCTCGCCGTTCACCTCAACGAATAGCTCGCGGTCCTCGCCGGAAAGGAAAGCTATGGTCATGTCGTATTCCCCACCGTCGGCGCTGTAAACATCGTCGAAGCGCAGGTCGTTCTCCTCCTTGTAGCCGAGCCAACCTGCTTTCATTCCCCCTGAACATGATGAATCGCCGGCGTAGATCCCGGTGCGCATCACCTCGTTGTTGGCTATCTCCTGATAGTCGCTGATATATCCGCATTCCCCTTCGTAGCGCTCGCGTTCCAGGCGCTTTTCAGCAACAGCTTTCAGCACAGCCACGCCGTGGGAAGGTACGCTGATACGGTATTTGCCCGTATCTATAGTTCCAAGATCCTCATGGTTCATCAAGTCACGTAGTTCTACCATGCCGTCGAGTTCGAGTTTGGGAAGGTCGAGGTTTACGGAGCGGGTGCCTGCCGACGGATTGTAAACGGCGATGGCTCGCGTATTGCCGAAGCGCTCCTCTATATCTTTCACCAGTACATAGCAGTCGCCTGATTTGTAAGCTACATATGCCTGAAGGTGAAGGGGATCCTGATTTAGGGCTATAAGTTCGGTGTTGGTGAGCAGTTCGATAGTCTCCTCTTTCATATTGCGCATGTCGCAGCCTACAAGAAGGGGGGAGCTGAGCATACACCACATCGCGAAGTGGGTGCGGTCCTCCTCTTTGGTCATGCTGCGTCCCACCTCGAGCATATCCATGTCGTTGTAGTGCCCGTTGCGGCAATAGGCGCTCATGTAAAGATTCTGGTTGATGATTCCTTGCACGGAGTTCCACGAATCATAGATGTCCTCGGTCGTGCGCCATGAATCGGCAATCCCCTCAACCCAGGTGCCCGGGTAGGCCCAGCGGCAGATATTGAACTGTATGTCGTCGCGACCGCAGTTTTTGATGGCGTTGGCTATCTTGGTGTACTGCATCTTATCGTCGAGGTTACGGTTGATTCCTCCGCAATAGTCAACCTTGATGAAGTCGTAGTTCCAGTCGATGAAATAGGTCTTGCAGTCATCCTCCTCGTGGCGGAAAAGCCCTACGTTCAGACCGTAAGGTTCGCGGTTCTGCGACCCGCAGGTGTTGTCGCCGGCATCGGAATATATACCTGCTTTCAGACCCAGACTATGGATATAATCCGATACCACACGCATTCCGTTGGGAAACTTATTGGTATCGATGTTGAGGGTTCCGTCAGCTGCGCGACCGTTCCAGAACCCGTCGTCGATGTTTATAAACTGGTAGCCGGCATCTTTAAGACCGGTAGATACCATTGCGTCGGCTTGCTCTTTGATTAACTGTTCGCTGATTCCGAGCCCGTAGGTGTTCCATGAGCTCCACCCCATCAGAGGGGCGCGCTGAGCCACGGCGTTCCCTGCAGTCGCAAGGGCTATGGCTGCCAATACATACGAAAATTTCATGGTTATGTGATATGATTATATTGATTTATATTCTTGCAAATATAGCGCCTTTTTTTGAATATCAAAAATATCAGTTACGTGTTCTGTTTTTCTTTCTGGTGTCTGCGTGATGTGAGAAGCCCCCGGCGACGGTATTTCTGCTGCCGAAAAGCCGGCGGATGAGGTCGGGACGGTGGAGGCGCGTCAGCGAGCGGGTGATCGCCACGCGGTAGGCACGGTCATACCAGAAGAAATACTGGCGTTGGGCCAGTTTCTCTTCGGGTGTCGTGGCAGTGAATATTTTCTCGCCGGTGTAGGGGTGGTAACCGGAATAGTATATCTCGGTAGCTACGGTCATCGGGGTAGGGGTGAAGTCCTGTACCTGCTCGAGGTGGAAATCGAGTTCACGGGTCTTGACCGCCAGTTCCGCCATGTCTGTTTCGTGACAGCCTGGGTGGGAGGAGATGAAGTAGGGAATGAGTTGCTGGCGCAGGGCGTAGCGCTCGTTTACACGGTCGAAAATCTTCTTGAAGTCGTGGAACTGTGAGAACGATGGTTTGCGCATCACTTCGAGCACGGCGTCTTCCGTATGTTCCGGAGCTACCTTCAGGCGTCCGCTCACATGATCGCGTATCAGCTCCTCGTTGTAGCGCCGGTTGGTGGCATCGGTATCCTTGTTTCCGGACGGATGCATGGAGAGGTCATAGCGCACGCCGCTGCCGATGAACGATTTCTTTATCCCGGGCAATGCATCCACTGCGTGATATATGTCGAGAAGAGGGGAGTGGTCGTTGTTGAGATTAGGGCATGGCTTGGGGTGCAGACAACTGGGGCGCATGCATTTCTCACAGATTTCCAGATTTTTGCCTCCCATACGGTACATGTTGGCGGAGGGACCGCCCAGATCGGAGATATATCCTTTGAAATCGTGCATCCGTGCTACCTCTTTCGCCTCCCGGATAATTGACTCCTTGCTGCGTGAGGCTATGAATTTACCCTGATGCGCAGAGATGGTGCAGAAGGCGCACCCTCCGAAACATCCGCGGTGCATGTTTATTGAATGGCGTATCATCTCATAGGCCGGGATGCGTTTCCCTTTATAGCGGGGATGTGGCAGGCGGGTATATGCGAGATCGAAGGAGGTGTCGATCTGCTCGGTTGTCATTGGGGGGAACATAGGGTTGACCCGCACCACGCGGTTGCCGTGGGGCTGCCAGAGAGTGGCACCATGGCGGCGGTTCGACTGCTGCTCGATATGGCGGAAGTTGAGCGATTGCTTTTTCTTATCGGCGCGGCATTCTTCCCATGAGTTGAGAATTATGTTGTAGTCGTCAGGTGCCGGCATATGGTCGCGCGGCTCCCACACCACGCTCTGGCGCAGATCTTTGATCTCGGATATCTTTTCACCTGCGTCGAGGCGTCGGGCAAGCTCAAGCATCGGGAGTTCTCCCATTCCGTAGACTATCATGTCGACAGGAGCGTCTGCAAGAAGCGAGGGGCGCAGCCTGTTCTGCCAATAGTCGTAATGGGAATTGCGGCGTAACGATGCTTCTATGCCTCCTGCTATGATTGGCACATCGGGGAAGAGACTGCGCAGTTTCTCGGCATAGACGATGGTCGGGTAGTCGGGGCGCATTCCGTGGCGCCCGCCGGGTGTATAGGCGTCATCGCTGCGCCGACGGCGGGCAGCGGTGTAATGGTTCACCATCGAATCCATGGCACCGGCGGATATGCCGAAGAAGAGGCGCGGGCGTCCGAATTTCTTGAAATCGCGCAGGTCATCCTGCCAGTTGGGCTGCGGCACAATCGCTACTTTGTATCCTCTGACTTCAACGAGCAGCCGCCCGATGACGGCAGCTCCGAACGAGGGATGATCCACATAAGCGTCGCCCGAGAAGATCACGATGTCGACCTGGTCCCATCCGCGCATGGCGGCTTCCTTTACCGAAGTCGGAAGCCAGTCGGTGAGGGGTCGGTAGGGTGCGGAGGGGGTGCCGGAAGGGTCCCGGGAGGGTCCCGGAGGGGTGTCGGAGGGGTGTCGGGAGGGTGTCGGGACGCTATTCCGCGGGGTTGGATTTCGGGAAGCTTTCATCATTTCGCGGTTTTGAGCAGTTCCTCCATTTTCAGAATCTCATCGCGCAATCGGGCTGCTTCCATGAATTCCATGTTTTTAGCGGCAGCAACCATCTCCGAACGCATCCGGGTGATGGATCGCTGGAGCTCGGAAGCTGTCATATAGGAGATTACAGGGTCGGCGGCGATGTTGACATTCGAGGTGTATTCCGATTCGTAAGGTACGGGGGAGGCTGCCATCTGACCTGTCGTCTTGCGTTTTCCTCCCCGTGGGGTCTGCGACGGGGCTACATCCTCGGTGTCGACTCCGATGATGCGGTTGCGGGCTTTGACGATGGCTTGTGGGGTAATGCCGTGTTCTTCGTTGTAAGCCAGCTGTTTGGCTCGGCGCCGTTCGGTCTCCTCTATTGTGAGGCGCATGGAGTCGGTGATCTTGTCGGCATACATAATCACGGTGCCGTTGAGGTTGCGGGCGGCGCGTCCAACAGTCTGGGTGAGAGAGCGATGCGAGCGCAGGAACCCCTCTTTGTCGGCATCCAGGATGGCTACAAGCGACACTTCCGGCAGGTCGAGTCCCTCGCGGAGAAGGTTGACGCCGATTAGAACATCGTAAACTCCTGCGCGGAGGTCGTCGAGGATCTTTATGCGGTCGAGTGTGTCGACATCGGAGTGGATGTATGCCGAACTGATGTCGAGTTTCTTCATGTAGTCGTCGAGCTCTTCGGCCATGCGTTTTGTGAGGGTGGTCACAAGCACACGCTCACCCTTTTGGCGGCGCTGCTCGATTTGCTCGAGCAGGTGGTCGATCTGATGCTCAGACGGTTGCACGGTAATAAGCGGGTCGAGCAGACCTGTGGGACGGATTACCTGTTCCACTATCACACCTTCGCTCTTCTCGAGTTCGTAGTCGGCGGGTGTGGCGCTGACGAAGATGGTCTGGTTGGTGAGCCGCTCGAATTCCTCGAATCGCAAAGGACGGTTGTCGAGTGCCGAATCGAGGCGGAATCCGTAGTTCACGAGATTCTGCTTTCGCGAAAGGTCGCCTCCGTACATGGCCCGTATCTGGGGCACCGTTACATGGCTTTCGTCGATAATCGTGAGATAATCCTTTGGGAAATAGTCGAGTAGACAGAAGGGTCGCATCCCGGCCTCGCGTCCGTCGAAATAGCGGCTGTAGTTTTCTATGCCGGGGCAGTGTCCTATCTCGCGGATCATCTCTATGTCGTAGGTGGTGCGCTCGTATAGGCGCCGGGCTTCGAGTTCGCGTGCTTCCTTGCGGAAGAATTCCACCTGTTCTCCCAGGTCGAGTTCCATCTGGGCGAGCGCGGCAGCCTGGCGTTCGCGTGAGGTCACGAACAGGTTGGCGGGATAGATGCGGAAGCTGTCGTGGGAGCCGAGGTTGACGTTGTCGACAGGATGTAGGGTGGTGATCTGCTCAATCTCGTCGCCCCAGAACACTACGCGGAGCATGATCTCTTCGTATGCGAGGCGGATATCGACGGTGTCGCCCTTTACGCGGAATGTTCCGCTGGTGGGTTCCACCTCATTACGTGAGTAGAGCGACTGGGCGAGGTTGCGCAGGAAGGCGTTGCGGGCAATTTTCTGTCCGACCCGGATGTCGATTACGTTGGCATTGAAATCTTCCGGATTCCCCATACCGAACAGACATGATACTGAGCTGACAACTACAACATCGCGCCTGCCAGAGAGGAGAGCCGACACCGTTGCGAGGCGCAGACGCTCAATCTCGTCGTTGATCATCAGGTCTTTCTCGATATATTTGTCGACCGAGGGGATGTAGGCTTCCGGCTGGTAATAATCGTAATAGGATACGAAATATTGCACCGAGTTTTCGGGGAAGAACTGGCGGAACTCGCTGTAGAGCTGTGCAGCGAGCGTTTTGTTATGGCTCAGGATCAGGGTAGGACGCTTCACCTGCTCAATGACGTTCGCCATGGTGAAAGTCTTGCCCGAGCCGGTCACACCGAGCAGTGTCTGTGCAGGCATGCCGTCGTCAACACCCCTTACAAGCTGCTCGATAGCCTGCGGCTGGTCGCCGGTAGGCTTATATTGTGAATTAAGTTTGAAATCCATATATAATCCTTGTAATCACCGCCTCAGCTCCAAGCCGCGCGGTAAACTGCAAAGATACAAAATTCTTCGCTCATATCGCCCGGATACCTCGCTCTTTTGTGAAAGAATAAGATTTCTATTAATACTCTTCCATCATGTAGTATTTCGCAAACTGATATTAGGGTTTAATTTCTGCGCTATGGGTATCGCTGGTTTCTCGAAGTACCTAATAAAAGTACTTAGTCTGACCGGTATTCTTCTACAGGTCATCGTTCTAAGCAACCCTTTTAATCACATACTATGATAAGATATAGGATCCGCATATGCCTGAGTTTACAATAAAATTATTACAGTTCATCAAGTAGTTGAAGAAGAGTTTTCAAGGTGATCGCATCGTCAACT
>CAZDWY010000092.1:0-6924 GCA_964509345.1 uncultured Alistipes sp. | reverse complement strand
GTTGCAGCCAAGAGCGGATATTTCGGCATGGGTAATGACTCGTCAGGTTCACTGTCGGCCGACGGCGCGGTTTATCTTGAAGAGGGCGAAGAATATATCTTTACGAAATTCTCGCATCAGCAGGGCGCACTCCTGTATATCTATCAGGCCGACCGCATGAGGGAGATTGAGTTTATTGATGTGTCGCTGTCGGATAACTTCGACTTCTCCGTGATGAAACTTGCCGAGAAGATAATCATCGGCGGCGAGAACTATACTCAATATACAATCGGCTATAATCCACTCACGAATTTTGCACTGTCAGAGCTTCCGTTCCTGAAAGTCCTCGACATTCGCAATACTCCCGCCACGTCTGTTGATGCGTCCAAGTGTCCGCGTCTGGAGCAATTGTTGGCGGAAGGTAGTCAGGTTGCAGAATTTAGCCTTGCCGAAACTTCACCGGTTAAAATATTGCATCTTCCCGCTACAGTAACACGTCTTGATCTTGTGAACCTTCCGAACCTCACATATCCGGGTGGCCTCACTATCGCAAGTATGGATAATGTCAGCCGTTTGATGCTTGACGGATGCCCGAATGTAGACCCAATGTCGCTGATTAACGGTATTGTGTCGTCGTCTAACATCAGCTATATACGTCTGCCGAATGTGAATATAACAGCACCGTCGTCAATTTTGGCCTCGTTAAAAAACAGCGGTGCTATCGGTCTCGACTCCACCGGCTCTGCTTATGAGGAAACTGGCCGTTGCTCTGGTATCACAGGTCGTTGGATTATGGAGGACTTGATTGTAGAAGATATACTCGAAGAATTTGAGGCATATTTTCCCCAGCTTACTCTCCATAACTCGCAGTATTCAATGGTAACATATACCGATACCGAAGAAGACAGCGAAAATATTACCAACGAGGATAATCAAACCGGCTACTTGTACAATACTCCATTTGTTGCGAGCGGGCACTTCAAACGGTTAGATGAATTGAGTCATGGCGTGAGAGGTACATACAATACGACCGATAATAAAATGCACTGCACTCCCCTTTCGGACGAAGATTATAATTACCTCAACAATAGCACAAGTATTGACCTTACTGACACGAGTGGTATGGGCTATGACATTTTCAAGCATATTCCAAACCATTGGTATAAAGGTGTCAATGACTTTAAGGCGCAGCAAAAGCACAGCTTCCGCTCAATATGTGCCAATGAGCCAATCTCAACAGCCCAGAAGATTACCCGCAAGCACCTTGCTGACATTCTGGTTGAAGCTAATGCCGCGCTCGTCGTATCGTCTATGGCGATTGGAGATACACCAACCCGCACACTTAATGCTAACATGAGTGTCTATGAGATAGACGTGCAGGGTATGAAGCAGGTGCGTTGGCCCGGTGTAAACTCTAATGACCTCGGTTGTGTATTTCTTAATGCAGAGGATAAGATTATATCTATCTTCAAAATGGCTATCAGCAATGCGCAGTTTGACTTCATGGCGGGAGAGGATTATATCTTCTGCAAAGTTCCAGCAGGAGCGGTGAAATTCCAATTTACTTCGCAGACAGGTTGTGACGATCAAGAAGCAATCGCGGTTGATAGTGCGGCGATCGAAGCAATAGAGCCTGATTGGGTTTTCCGCAAGGAATTCCTCGTAGGTGTCTATGGCATGGGATTGGACGCCCTCGGTCGTGCACGTTCTATCTCCGGTACAAAAGCGCAGGTTGGTACAGGCACTGCTACGACTTCAATCGCGTGGACTTACGATGCCGACGGCAATGTCACTAACCTCAATCCTCCGTCGAACCTTAACCGCACTCGCCAAGATTGTATTAACCTTTGCGAAATGCGCGGCCCCGGCTTCCATGCCATCAGTTATGAACAGTCGAAAGACCTTGCGAATATCATCATGGAATTGACCGGCAATCGAGATATTCAGGCTATTTGTGGACGTGGTTGCAGTGCCGGATATACTTGTGGCGCACAAACCATAAATGGCAAGAATATAAATCAATGGGGTAACTGTACACTCGCTAATACAAGTAATAGCGCAGGTAACCTGATGTTTGGTATTCAGAACTTTGTTGGTTGTAACTTTGAATGGATGTCACATATTGCCATGAATGTGTCCTCGTTCAAGGATTGGAAAGCCAAAAAGTGTCCGACAGATGATGCATCATACCCCATTGATTGCAAAATGCGCATCTATAACGTGCAGACCGACACAGAAAGAGTGGTACAGGCAACTTCGCAAGGTAACGGATACTGTATCAGTCGTGTTCGCCACGGTCGTTTCATGGATACAGTAGCTGGTAAATGTTCTAACGATAACTCACAGTGGAATAAGCACTATTCCGATAAATGGGAATATTCAGCAAGCCGGTGCCGTGTGGTTGGCCGTTCGATCAGCAGCGCGTATGCGTATGGCGGGCTCGTTTACTCGGTTGCGTTCTACGTATCTACGCACTCGTACACGAACTTCGGCTCGCGGCTCGCCTTCAGTGGAGATATAGTGTTTGATGAAGCAGCATAACAAGATGAAAAAGGTAACTAATCCCCGGCCGCCTTAAGCGGTCGGGGTCACTCCGCAGAGAAAATTAACGAAAAGATTAACACGTTATCCGTTCGGCGATAGCGAGAACGGAAAGGTAGAGTGTCCCATGGTGCCGTGTGGTTGGCCGTTCGAACAACAGCGCGAATGCGAATGGCGGGCTCGTTTACTCGAATGCGAACAACGTATCTACGAACTCGAACACGAACAACGGCTCTCGGCTCACATTAAGACGCAATATAAATGCCCCTTTGGACAACATAATCGTAGCTCTGAATGCTCACGAGTTGAGCAACGCAACTGCGAGGGACACGAGCCTCGGCAACCCTCTCCGCAAGGAAGAAAGCCGGAACATCACTGAAGCGCCTGAAGGCTTTATGAAAATAGACGAAATTCCATATATGTCAGATACCGCGCCGGCATTACCAATCGGCACAGTATTCCCTATCTGTAATCTGATTGACGAGATTGCAGATCCTAAAAACATATCTGATAGTTTCGACTATGTAATAGACCACCTTGAGAACGCTGACCAAAGGAAAAAGATGAGGCCTAAAAAGGCTGAATACTGTAAAAAACTTGAAGAGGAATTAAGGAGTGGCACGTTCAGAATAACTATGGCTGATATACGCGAACTTACGGTTAAAGATGGCCCTAAAACTCGCGTATGCCAATGCCCACGAGTTTACTACCGTGTAGGTTGTCATGCCGTCATGGTTCCCGTTGAGCGATACATACACCCGACGTTTATCAAGAACACGGCGGCCAGCATCAAAGGCCGCGGCATGCACTGGCTTCATCAAATCATAGAGGAAGATTTATTAGCCGACCAAGATAATATGCTCTATTTCTATCAGAGTGATATTCTTGGATATTACGACCATGTAAATCAGTGTAAAATGCAGGGAATAGTAAGGCAATATATCGCTGACCCTGTAGCATTACCTATGATTGATAACTTCATAACCCTTATGCCGGCAGGTTTGTCGAAAGGACTTCGTTCTTCTCAATGCCTTGCTAATCTATATTTGAGCGAAATTGACCATAAGATGTGCTCAAAGGTTAGCTTCCACATCGTAGAAGTCGAGGACGCAGACAAGAATGTACATGAAGGTATAGCGGTCAAGGGCGAGGGTAAAATCAAAATTAAAGGCAAGGAGATACGCTTTCACTATTACCGATATTGTGACGATATTGTTATCATTGCCCGCACAAAGAAAGAGTTGTGGGAACTCCGCAACTACTTGAAGTCATTGCTTGCAGAACTCGGATTAACAATCAAACCGAGTGAAGCCGTGCGCCCCCTAAAAGTCAGTATCAACTATCTCGGCTATAATACCTATGTAGACGATAGCAAACCTGAACGAGTTGTGTATTCACGCATCAGGAAACGAACAAAGCAGAAGTTCGCCCGTCGGTTAAAGGACGTTAAGTCCCGCAAACGGCGACAAGTTCTGATAGGTTCATTCTTTGGCATGGCCGCTCATGCCGACTGCCGACATCTTCTTAAAAAGTTACTTACACCAACCGAATTTAGAAAATTAAAACACAAGAGAAAAATGAAAGACTTTAGCAGCTTCAAAGTTTCCCCCATGACGCTTGACGGCAAAAAGAACTTCAAAGGCAAGAAAATTTCTGCCCGTGAACTCGATCGACGTGGTGTCATAATCGTAGACTTTGAGAATTTAACCCCGAAAAGAGAAAACGAAGCTTATATGCGCCGCTGTCAGGACGCATCAGCCAAGAATGTAGACCTGTCTCTGGTAGAACCACCCAAACAGAAATACCTCATTCAGTTAATCTGTGACGGTAATCTGTACAAAATGTGGACCGGAGATAAAGAAATATGGCATATACTTGACGAGATTGATGCTCAAAAGGGCTTACCTTTCTTTGTCGGCATACAAATTGACTATTCCACACAATACCCGAAGCTGAATTTTGTTGATCCCGCGACGCTCAATATCATACGTCCGACCGAAGAGCAAATTCAGACACTTTTCCAGAAATTTAACCTCAACTTAAACCCTTCCGACTAATGGAAAAAGTATATGGAAGCCCGGTGCGGCAAGACGGGCTATATAAGATTGGCCGCAGCAAATGGGAGCTAATCTATGGCTTCGGAAAGGATAACGCCACAGACGAAACCGGGTGGAATTGGAGACAACGCTTCACACACCGTCCGTCCCTTGATGAAATGAAATCAGCAATCATCAGTGCAATCAAGGAGCAAAGCGCACATCAACTACGCTACGGCCTAAAATGGAATGGGCTCACAGTGGAATACACCGAAGAGCGGAAAAGCGACCTCACGGGCATACTCGTCGGAATGCAAGCAGGGTTTGCACAACTCCCCATCGAATTAAATCTTGGTTCGTCGGAGGACGGCACGCCATCACTCCATACATTTACATCGACGAAAGAAATCGGAGCAGTGGCCGCCGCTATCGTCGCCCATAAAACAGCAGTATGCAAACAGGAATGGGAAGAAATATCAGCTCTGGCTGACATGACCGCATATCAAATCGAACAGTAACAATCAAATCACCTCAACATGTTTTTAGAAATTGCAGCAGTCACAGTGTCCTGCGCCATCATGACACTGTATATAACGAGTTATATCTGTAATGTAGGTGTTCCTGCGTCCTTGAGCGCAACCTACTATAAGACCGAAAAAAAATGGCTTTTCCCGGTAACAATCGGCACAAGCGGAGTCTTTTCCCTTGTCCCACTGTTAAACCATACCCCAGAGAGCTATCAGTTTGTGGCCTTCTTCATCGTGGCCGCAATACTTTTCGTCGCCTCTGCACCTGCCTTTAAGGAAGAATTTGTAAACAAGGTGCATGCCGGGGCAGCTTCAGTTCTCGGGATATGCGCACTTACATGGCTTATCTTGACATTCGGCTGGCCGTGGATAGCGATCATCGGTTTATGCGTGGCAATTATAGACAAGAAGCACTTCCTTTTCTGGGTAGAGATAGGTTTGCTATATAATTTATTCGCCGGGCTATCATATCTGATAGGCCTAAACGGATAAACTTAACACATCTGTTAGACATACTCTATTTATCTTTGAAGCGAAAACCAATATAATGCAATATGGAAGAAGCCGTAAGATACCTTTTACACGATCACCTATATCAGCACATTGTCATAATTTGCCTTTGTGTTGGAGGCATGTTGTTCGCAATGCTCGTCGATTTAATATTTGGCATTAAGAAAGCTAAATTACTCGGACAGGCCACAACAAGCACCGGCTATAAAAAGACTTGCGAGAAAGGGAAGAAATACTTTACCCCGTTTGCTGTTTTGATGTGCATTGATTTGATTGCGAGTGTAATATTACCCGCTCCTTTCTTTGCGATGATATGGTCGGCATACTGCTTATTTTGTGAATTTAAGAGTGTCCGAGAAAAATCATGGACAAAGGCCGAATTGCGAAAGGCAGAGAAAACCATGAATATCATAATCGAGAATAAGGAAGATATTGCCAAGCTGGTAGCTCAACTTGTCCTCGGAGAGAATAAGAAAATTCAAGACTCCAAAACAGAATAGCAATGATTATTTTAATTGATAATGGGCACGGCATCAATACAGCCGGGAAATGTAGCCCTGACAAAAGACTTC
The DNA here is from genome assembly GCA_964509345.1 of uncultured Alistipes sp. Lineage (GTDB taxonomy): Bacteria > Bacteroidota > Bacteroidia > Bacteroidales > Muribaculaceae > UBA7173. The sequence continues at coordinate 759 of CAZDWY010000092.1, read as the reverse complement.
GTGAATATAAGTGGGCACGAGAAATCGCCAATGAACTCTGCGGCTTCATGAAAGCCAAAGGATATGACGCGAGACTTCTTGTGCCGGAAGAAACAGATATTTCACTGACCGAGCGTTGTCGTCGTGTCAATGCGCTATGCGATAAGCACGGCAAAGATAATGTTTTACTTGTCTCTATTCACTCTAATGCCGCCGGCGGCGACGGTAAATGGAAATCAGCCGGTGGTTGGTGTGTATACACGTCTCCCGGACAAACAAAATCGGATATTCTTGCAACCGATTTGTGGAATGCAGCTAACGCATGTCTGAAACCATATATCGACCGTTTCCCAATCTTGCAACAGCAAGGAGAGTATGACAGTAAGCAGAAGCCAATGCGGGCAGATTGGAGTGACGGTGACCCTGACTATGAAGCTCGATTTACTATACTGACAGGGACGAAGTGCGCGGCGGTTCTTACCGAGTCACTGTTTCAGGACAATAAAGCCGACGTAGAATTTTTATTGTCGCACGAGGGTAAAAGAGCCATCGTATTACTGCACTTTGAAGGAATTATCTCATATATAAACAAGCACCACAGATGAAACAATTACTCTATTTCGTCGCAGCGTTCATCGTGGGTGTAATAGTTACTGCTATTTTCTTCACGGAGCGGTCTGCGCCTCTTGACGAACCAATCATAACAACAACGACTATCTACGATACTATCCCATATTACCACCCTATTGCAAGGGATAGTGTCGTAGTCCGATATGAAAC
>CAZDWY010000091.1:0-7565 GCA_964509345.1 uncultured Alistipes sp. | reverse complement strand
TCGTTATTTGATAATTTTTAAACTAACGCGATTTTTATCGCACCAGTAGTAATCCGCTATAAGAGTCTGTGGGGAAACGAGTTCCCCTACATGTCGGTTGCCGACACCGAGGACAACTGGAAGCTGATCGTAAATGAGATTCCCGTATCACAGGGGTCGATAGCGACTGATATGACCTATGATGCTGTCAGTGATAAGGTTTACGGCTGTTTCCACGATGCGAATGAATTCTGGAAATACAATTTCGCAACCTTAGATCTGGAGACAGGAACAACCCAGGTAATAGCTCCCGCAGAGGAGACATATATCGTTGTGGCGGCAAGTAATGCCGGTAAAATCTACGCGATCGGAACCAGCGGAAAACTCTATGAGATCAACAAGGAGACCGGAGAGGCTACCCTCATAGGTGACACCGGTGTAGCATCCGATTATCTCTCCTCAGGCTGCTTTGACCCTGCCACCGACAAGTTCTACTGGAATGTATCTGTTGAATCAGGATATTCCGGCTACGACGTGTTTACATATCTCTACGAGGTAAACACATCGGATGCGAGCCTGCGCAAGGTGTGCCAACCGGCTCTCAACGAGCAGTTTACCGGCATGTTTATATTTCCTCCAAAAGCCGAGGCAGATGCACCCGACATTCCCCGCAACCTCAAGGTTGATGTTGAAGGTGAGGCCCTGACGGGTGTTCTCGGATTCGACATGCCGGAAGTTTCCTATACCGGCGAACCACTTTCGGAAGAGTTAAGCTGGAAAGCGCTCCTTAATGGAGAAGATCTGGCAACCGGGAAAGCAATGCCCGGAGAAGCCGTTGCAGTTCCGTTCACCATCACCAATTCAGCGCAATGCGTATTTGAAGTAACGGCCGGCAATCAGGCAGGGGAAGGGCCCATTGCCAAAATCGAAAAATGGGTAGGGCCCGACGTGCCGAAAGCTGTCGAAAACCTCAAGGCATCAAAGACCGGTGACGAAGGTAGCTTCCGGATCTCATGGACTCTACCCGAAAAAGCCGAGCACAACACCGTTATCGACCCCACCCGCGTGACATACAAGGTTGTTCGCATGCCCGGCAGCATAACTGTGGCAGACAACTGTGGCGAAACCACAGTCACAGACAACATCCCGCTCCCTGAAAACTATACGGTATACTATTATGAGGTGACACCTTATATGGAAAACAACGGAGGCAAGACCGCCGTTTCCAATGCCGTCTCGTTAGGGTCGATCATTCCACCGTACAAAGAGACATTCGACACCCCCTTCGGCCTGGATGTATACACCATCATCAATGTGAATAATGACAACACATGGACCCACATTGTAAGGGAAGATACCGGAGAGCCCTGCGCTCACGTACGTTTTGAAATGACAAGGAAGATGGACGACTGGATGATCACTCCCCCCGTGCGTCTGGAGGCTGACCGTTACTATCAGTTCAGCTTCAAGGCAAGCGCCGCCCACTCCGTATGGAACGAGAAAGTGGAAGCCGCATGGGGAGAATCGCCCCAGGCAGCTGCCATGACCGATATCATCATCGGACCTACCGAACTTGAAGGCACTGCATTCGTTACTCTCACAGCAAAAGTGAGGCCGACCGTGACGGGCGATTATTATTTCGGAATCCACGGAATCAGCAACGCCAATAACTTCAACCTGTATGTCGACGACGTGGAGATAATCCCCGGCGCTTCATTGAACGCCCCTGCTTCCCCGGTTGTTGAGGTCAAGGCAGACCCGGCAGGCGACCTGAAAGCCACTGTGACAGTCACTGTTCCCGATAAAAATATAAAAGGGGAACCTCTGAACGCGGTAAGCCGCATGGAGGTATATCGCGGAGAGGAACTCATAAAAACGATAGACGCACCCGCTCCCGGCTCCGCACATACGTTCACCGACGATTCCCCTGCGGAAGGCATGAACACTTACTCTGCAGTGGCTGAGAACGGCAATGACCGCGGTGAAACGGGTACTACCGAAGTGTATGTTGGTTTCGACGTTCCCGGAGTTGTGCAGAATATAAGAATATCAGACACCCCTTCCGGCAAGATCTGCATCGACTGGGATGAACCGGTCACCGGTGGACATGGCGGCACGATTGATGCGTCGTCGCTTACATACTGGATTATCCGTGAACATGACGAAGAACTGGTAGCGCTCGGGATGGCGGAGCGTCACTTCGAGGATACCCCCTTCACGACCGACCAGCAGATAGAACGGTACTTTATCATAGCCCAGACCGACAAGGGGCTCGGAGAGGGAATCTTTACCGATGCCATCCCCGCCGGAGCGCCTTATACCCTGCCGTTTACGGAATCTTTCGCCAACTGCGGTCTCACATACCCGACCTGGCTTACCCGCCGGCCCGAAGGCAGCCGGGGAGAGTGGGGCATCGACTACTCATGTTCCTCCCCCGCCGCATCGCCACAGGACGGCGACTACGGAATGGCAATTTTCCTCCCATCTAAAGATGGAGAAGAAGCCACTATGGTAGGGGGTAAGATCTCGCTGAAAGGATGCGTGAACCCAACGCTTGAATTCTACTATTATTTCTCACCCGGAAATGAGATATTGAGAGTGGAAGCAGCCGCCGACGGCGGAGAATTCAACGCAATCCACACCATCGATTTTGCCGGCATTGAAGGGAACTCCGGATGGAAGAAGGCTACCGTCGCGCTGAAAGACTTCAACGGCGCTGAATTCATCCGCCTGGCCTTCGCTGTAACGGCCGCTACCCCCGCGAGAAACCTGTGCATCGACAATATTACAGTAAGGGAGGCTCTGGACTATGATCTTGGAATCATAGCGGTGGCAACCCCGTCGCGTTTGTCAGCCGGAGATGTAACGCCAGTAACAGCCACTGTTGTCAATTTCGGCGACAAAGCTGCCGAAAACTACAACGTACAGTTCTACCTGAACGACGAGCTGCAGGCAACCATGCCCGGGATAAGGATTCTTCCCGGTGATTCGAGGGCTTACACCCACACCTTCGTACCCGCAGCCGACAGCCCTGCCGAAGCGGTATGGAAAGTTTCGGTTGATTACAGCGCCGATCAGAATGAGTTCAACAATGAGAAAAGCGCCATAAGCTTCGCAAGTGGTTCGGGATTGCCCGGTGTCACCGGCCTTACCGCCAATGTCAACGCTGCGGGAGATGTGGCGCTCACATGGAACGAAGCTGATCCGGAAGTTACGGAAGCCGTCACAGACAGTGCAGAAGAATATGAGACCTTCGCCCTGACCGGAATCGGCGACTGGCTGATGGTCGATGTTGACAGAGCCTATACCTACAGCTTCATGACCGCTGATGACGACCTGTATGATTATCCCGGCGTAGGTATGCCGATGGCATTCCAGATTCTCGATCCCTATAAGATCGGAATGCCTGAGGAGGAAGCCGAGGGAATGAAACCCCATTCCGGCAGCCAGATGTTCGTGGCTTTCGGAGCGGTGGACACTCCCAACGACGACTGGATGATCTCCCCCAGACTATCGGGTGAAAGCCAGGTGATATCGTTCTTCGCCAGAAGTCTCAACTCATACTATGGCTACGAATCGTTTGAAGTTTATTATTCGACTACAGATACTGCCATAGAAAGCTTCCGCAAGATCGACACCATCGACGGAACTGACGTGCCAACAGAGTGGACCGAGTATGCCGCCAAACTGCCGCAGGGAGCTGTCTACTTCGCCATCCGCTGCATATCAGACGACCGTTTCGCCCTTCTGATCGATGATATCACGTTTATCCCCGAAGGCGCACCCACTTCAGTTCTCGATCTGAAAGGCTACAACGTGTATCGCGACAGCCGTCTGGTAAATGAATCGCCTGTAACGACTGCATCTTATACCGATACAGGCTGCGACAGCGACACCCACGTTTTCAGTGTTACAGCACTGTATGCCGAAGGGGAATCGGCCGGATCAGACAAGGTAACGGTTGAACGCTCCGGAACCGGTCTTATCGAAATGCCGGAAACAGTCTCTATCGCAGGAGGTAAGGGCACAGTCACGATAGAATGCGGAGCAGACACCGACATCGCGATATATCACCCCTCGGGAATACTCGTATTCTCCGCAACGGCCGCAGGTCGTACACAGATATCCGTCTCACCCGGAACATATATCGTAACAGCCGATGGCCTCACTAAAAAAGTAACAGTAAAATAAAATAACCCGGTATGGAACATCTTTGGAGATGTTCCATACCAATAAAACCAATCATGATTATGAGAATACTAAGATTATTGACAGGTCTCATCCTTGCGGGAGCAAGTAGCATGACCGTTCAGGGAGAAATCATACAGGATTACACCTATACCTTCGACGAGGAGCTTGACACGTCGAATCCGGCATTCCATCCGCTGGGATGGTTCCACAGCAAGGACAACAGCTGGTCCACCCCGTCGGTATATGTCTGGACAGCTGACGGAGGCCGTACGGGAGGCTGCCTGGAAGGTACACAGAGCCCCACAGGCTGGAGCGAGTACAACGACCTTCTGATCACTCCCCCGATTACAGGCAACTCCTCCATTTATATCAAACTGAAAGAGGAGGGTGGAAGTGTGTCGTTCTTCTCGATCGGCGACAGATATAGCTATGACGACCAGAAATTCTATTGCGACAAGCTGAGCGCCGACATCCCCGCCCTCATTGTCGGGGAATGGGTGAAGGTCGATCTTCCGGTTCAGGACAATGCCCGCGTCGGTATCCGTCTCGACAAGGTATACGCCGACGACTTCTATGCGGAAAGCTGCGATGTGACCGCATATCAGAATCTCGTAATTGAAAGCGCCAAACTTCTGAGCAGCTATCAGGTTGCCGGCGATGCTGAAAACCGCTTCGAGGTCAATTATGAAATCACCCTCAACAACAAGGGGGATCTCACTTACACCCCCGGCGATGAGAACTACACCTTCAGCCACTATATCTACAAGAATTCGTCGGAAATGTTTATCGAGGGTTCTGTGGCCGATACCGAGATTCCTGAAGAGCTCGCCCCAGGTGAGACCAAGAAGATGAATGTGACTGTGACTGTCACAGTTACCGACGAGCCCTTCGCCGCCTACGACTTCAAGGTAAAGGAGAACGTAACCGGTAATGAGACACGCATCAGCACGCTGACATACACCCCCTATGTTCCGGAAATAAAACTCTTCAACCCGGAAAGCGAAGCTGAATATATCACCACAGGAAACCGCTGGAGCGGTCCGTATATCCCCCATCTCACTTTCGGCGCTGTTTATGACGATGCCATGCGCCAGACAACAGTGGCTGTAAAGAACGTAGCTCCCAAAGCTCCCGTGACGATCACAGGCATTTACGCTACCGACAATTTCACCATAGAGGGATTCACAGCTCCCGTGACCATCGAGGCCGGAGAGTCAGCAGAGGTAACCTTGAAATTCGACACTGACGTTCCCGGGGTCTACATGGGCGAGCTCACCGTATCTACCGAAGAACTTCCCGAAATGAAGGCTTATCTTTCGGCAGCTGTGCCCGACAACGAGAAGTGGCATGAAGGCTTCGAGGAGGGTACCGTTCCCGCCGGATTCCTTGCATCGGGAGAATGGATGTTCGAGGATATGCCTGCGGATTACTCATCCGAGAACCATACAAAGACCCTGTTCGCGGAATATTCAACCGCAAATATCGTGACACCCCTGCTGACGGTTGCCGAAGGTGAATCCCTCCTTATAGCAGGCTACGCCCACAGATACCAGGATATGAGCCTCACGGTTTCATATTCGCCCGACCGCATGAACTGGACCCAGGTCTACAGCACATATGACGCTGACGTATGCAATAAATTCTCCATCGATCTCAACGGCGACCAGACCTGCAAGCTCCGCAGTTTCATAACTGTAGACAATGTACCTGCCGGCGACTGGTACCTGAAACTGGAGGGTTCACGCATGCTGATCGACGAGATATATGGCTTCACGGCAGCTCCAGCCGGAAAGGATCTTTACCTCAGATCGTCGGCAATAGCCGAGGGCGGTAAAGTGAATTATCCGTTCGGAGCCGAGGCGACTGTCCTGAACCTCGGTGTACCTGTCAGCGCCGATGACTACACCGTGACACTGTATTTGAACGACGAGATCCTTGCCACAGCAGAGACCGTTGACCTGGCTGCAGGTGAAGAACATGTGTTCACACTATCGGGTGTACCGCATGCCGACGGAGAGTTCGACGCATACATTGAAGTGAAAATAGATGATAATTCAATCATGACGTCTGCTGTGACCGTCAATATCTCTGAGGAGAAAGACTCTGAAACATTCATTGTCGGACCGACCGACGACTACAGCGTACACGGTCCCGTATTAAGAGACAAGAGCTGCATCTCGGAGTCGATCTACTCCTCCGCTACAATAAAGGAATATGGCTCAGCCCTGACCGCGGGGGCCACGATCTCGACACTGACATATTACGGTCAGTATACCTCCTATTACGGATCAGTAGATGCGTTTGACGCGCAGATAACCGTCTACATGAAGAATACAACCGATGTGACGCTTACGGCAGATCCGTCTTCATCCGGCTGGTACACATATTATCAGTTCAGTGATCCCGACGAGATGACAAAGGTTTTTGAAGGCACAGTCACAATCAATCCCTGCGAGGGTGGAGAACTGTTCACTATCACTCTTGATGAAAGATTCGTATATGATGGAGAATCGATAGTGATACAGGTTAGATCGGAAACAGACAACACATATTCGTATGATACTGTGAGGTACTCCGGCAAGTACAGATACGATGCGGGATGGTCGGCCGACTCTGATTCCTCTCCCTATCCGGCATCGGGTGCTGAATCTTCCTACCTGCCTTCAGTCGGTTTCGGAATCGTAAGCGATGTGGCCACCGTGTCAGGAACTGTCACCCACAGCAAAACGGGTCTGCCGATTGAAGACGTCGATGTAGCCGTTGAATCTGACGACAATGTAGTCTACAGAACCAAGAGCGACGCTGACGGGGCATATACCCTCCGGGTATTCCAGCCTCAGAAGCAATACAAGGTGAAGGCTTCAAAAGAGGAACATCAGGATTATGAAAGCGCCGAATACCTGGATCTTTCCGAGCTTGCCGCCACACACGATATTTCGATGAACCCCAGCATTACATCTATTGACTCTGCAATGGAAGGATCACTGAAAGTAACCGCAGTAAACGGAGGCATCGTCATCTCCTCGGATTCCCCTGCCGATGTCGTGGTAACAGATATGCTCGGACGCGTTGTCGCTACCGACACTAATTTCCTCGGTGAGAAAAAGCTTTCTCTCGCCCCCGGCATATATATCGTAAACAGAGTGAAGGTTACCGTAAAATAACCCCTGAGAAAGTAGAGCAGCCTCCTCGTTCCGGATTCCGCTTACAAAACTTCTAATCTCGAGATGAGGGTGTGTCATTTTTTTGACACACCCTCATCTTTATATCCTCCCGGAGCACCACACCTCAATAATATAAATTTTCATTCTACGCCATTTTTTTTATTTTAACGCCGAATAATATATAAAAAAGCACTATCTTTGGAAAAATTTAATATTTATGAGACGATTTTT
>CAZDWY010000090.1:0-7779 GCA_964509345.1 uncultured Alistipes sp. | reverse complement strand
GAATGCTCTCATCCTTCGGGTAGCGGTAGATCCAGAAAGGCACCGACAGCTCGGGATGGCGCCGCCCTCTGCGCTCCAGCTCAAGAGCGTGTTCGCGGCTGGTCTTTATAAACAGAACCCGCGGAATCACAGCCCTCAGGCGCCCCTTACCGCCTGGAACGATTACTTTTTCCTTAGGAAACAGCAGATCGTCGCAAAGCGGAGCAAGCTCCTCCTCGGCGCGGAAATCCTGACGCGTTTTTATGGCGAACCATTTCGATTCGAAATCGGTATCTGTCATCATTCTGTCCTCTTTTTGGCTACAGCACACCTTTTTGCAAGGCAGCAGGCCGCAGCCATCGTCATGCATTATTCGCAACCGTCCGCTTGCACACATTATCTTCGGATCTCAGGGATTAGCCTATACAGGAGCTCTCCGGGTGGTTGAAACCTTATTTATCATCGGGCGAATGGCTATACAGCACACTCTCTCACGAAGAGATACTAAAGGTTTCGCAAAGTTACTAAAATTTTTAAGATAGATTCCTATGAATAGATAAATAATTCTACCCTCAGAACATGGACACCCACCTGAGAGGTAATAAACAGGATATATGCTTGGAGATTACAACGCTCTAATATGCTGCGCAATACGCAACATTAACCACCCGATTTCCGAACATTCGCTGGCAGTTAAATATTTTTTAAACTGTTATATAACACAAAAAACGGGCACCACAGTAGCTGCATTGTCACAAAAATAGGTAACTTTGCGGCAAAGAAGTGAATCCATATAAAAAAAAATGTCACATACCATGCTTAGACTAAACTGTTTTATCAAAGTGGAAAGCTCCCACCGGAGCGAAGTGCTTGAAGCTGCGCGCCGCCTTACCGCCGCCTCTCTTCTTCAGGACGGATGTATCGCTTACGATGTATTCGAAAGCGCCACACGCCCCGAGATACTGCTGATCTGCGAGACCTGGCGCGACCAGGCTGCCCTCGACGCCCACAGTGCCTCGGATGTATTCGTACGCGAAGTAGACCTCATGACCTCGCTGGCCGAGATGAAACTCGAGACATTCCAGTTCTGAAAAAAGAAGAATGCATTTTTAGGATCACGCCGTAGCCGCTCTCAAGCCCGCTACGGCGCTCCTTGTTTGAATCACAATCACTGACAGCCAGACAATCCACGCCAGCATATGTCCGAAAAATCAAAAAACGCAGGCGCTATTCCGGTCAACGCCTCGCGGCGCCACATCTTTCTGGATGCCCTCAGAGGGTTCGCCCTTCTTGGGGTATGCCTCGCGAACTACCCGGAATTCTCCCTCTATACCTTCCAGCCGGAGACGGTGGTTGCAGCCATGCCAACCGCAGGCATAGACCGTGTGGTGAAATTCATCCAATATTTTTTCATCGACGGAAAGTTTTACACCCTCTTTTCGCTGCTTTTCGGCATAGGCTTCTCCATAATAATATCCCACGCCGCCGAACGGGGCGCCGACGGATTCCGTATATTTTACCGCCGCATGATTATCCTGGCGCTGATCGGGTGTACCCACCTGATGCTCATATGGAGCGGCGACATACTGCTGCTGTATGCCATTCTCGGAATGATCCTCCCCCTGTTCCGCAACATGACAGACAGGAAAACACTCACCGTGGCGGCAATCCTCCTGCTGCTTCCGGTTGCCATAGATGCCGCCTGCGAGATAACAGACACCTTCCCCGGCCGATACCCGTACGAAAAATGGTGGCATTACGCCGCGATCTACGGCATCACGGAAGAAAACTTCGGAACCTGGCTTCGCGATGCGCAAACCTACCGCGAAGTATCGCAATTTCTCATTCAGGGCGCATGGGAGCGGCTATATGAATTCGTTGACGGCAACCGCTACTTCAAGGTCATGGGACTGTTTCTCATAGGTTTCGTTGTCGGACGCCATAAGATCTATGCCGATCTGGGAAAACACAGATCACTGCTGGTGACAATCGCGAGATGGGGCATCGGCATCGGCATACCCTTTTCATTTCTATACGCTTTCAGCGGCATGAACAGCCACCCGTGGGGCACGACAATCCACACCCTTCTCTACACCGTGAGTGTATATCCGCTCGGAGCCGCGTATGCCGCCCTGCTCGGGCTATTCTGCCTTCGCCATTCCCGGCTGTCTATATGGAAATGGTTCGCGGCGCCAGGGCGCATGGCGCTCACAAACTATATCTCGCAATCCATAATCGGCGTGCTTCTCTTCTACGGAACAGGAGGAGCGCTGGGAGCTTCATTGGGACTGGCGCAGACTGAGCTCGTAGCCATCGGCGTATTCACTTTCCAGACATTGTTCAGTATGATCTGGCTCCGCTATTTCCAATACGGTCCCCTCGAATGGATATGGCGAATGCTCACCTACGGCAAATGGCTGAATATCATAAAACACGCCACCCCCACTGCCCTATAAATCAATTTTCCCACAGAAAAACATCCACGGACACAGCGTTTTTGGAGTTTACTAACTAATTTGCTAACTTTGCAACATCGTATGGGCTCTCGTTTGGAACCCTCACTGCGGAGCCACCGCAGCGGTGTTTTTGTTGACAATATTACGTAACTGACTGATTTCATATGAGACTGAGGTATCTGATCTTATCACTACTTGCCGTATGTTCACTATCGGCATGGTCCATGACCGATAATGAGGTGATAGCTTATATCAAACAACAGACTGCCGCCGGCAAAACCGAGCAGCAGATCGGCAAAGAGCTGATGGCAAGAGGCGTTACGCCGGAACAGGCAGAACGCATAAAGGCTCTTTACAATACGCGCCAGAATAGTGAGACCAACGTGACCTCCATGTCAATCGGTGCCGCAAGAGCCGAGCGCCGCAACGATGCATCCACAGAAATAGCAGAAGAATCTTTCGACGAAATTTCACAGGAAGTCGACAAGGGGAGGAACGAAACCGTAGCCGCCCGCCATATCTACGGTCACAACGTATTCAACTCACGCGCGCTCACTTTCGAACCAAGCGAAAATCTCGCCACACCACAGAACTACCGCCTCGGGCCGGGCGATGAAGTAGTAATCGACATATGGGGCACCTCTGAAGATCATCTCAGACAGACCATTTCTCCCGAAGGGAGCATAATGATATCCCAGCTCGGACCGGTATATCTCAATGGTCTCACCATCAACGAGGCAGGCAACCACATCCGCAACTCGTTCGCTCAGAAATATGCCGGTGTAAGCGATGAAGAAACCGACATTCAGGTTACACTCGGACAGGTGCGCACCATTCAGGTTGACCTTATGGGCGAGGTTGCCACCCCGGGAACATTCCGCATGTCGCCATTCTCCACGGTATTCCATGCGCTATATCGCGCCGGCGGCATCAACGACATCGGCTCGATGCGTAACATCCAGGTACTCCGCAACGGCACCAAAATCGCCGGAATAGATATATACAAATACCTCTTCGACGGCAAAACCGACGGAAACATCCGCCTTCAGGAAGGAGATGTAATCATCGTGCCCCCCTACGGCAATCTTGTCAACATCGAAGGCAACGTGAAACGCCCGATGTACTACGAGCTCAAACCAGGCGAAACGCTGCAGAATCTCATTGATTATGCCGGAGGATTCACGGCCGACGCCTACGCCGACATGGTTCGCCTTTCGCGCCAGTCGGGAACAGAAAACGAGCTCCACAACATCGGCAACAATGAATACGCCGCCTACTCGCTCAAAGATGGCGACATGATCTCCGTAGGAACCATCCTCGACCGTTTCGCAAACCGGGTAGAGCTCAAGGGATCAGTGTACCGTCCGGGAACATTCGCGATTAACGACGGTCTGAAAACCATCAGCCAGCTTATAGCGAAAGCCGATGGCCTGACGGATGACGCATACACGCAGCGCGCCCTGCTATATCGTGAGGGGGACGACCTCCAGCTCGAGATTATCGCCCTGAATCTCGGAGATATACTTAACGGAACGGCACCTGACATCACCCTCAAACGCAACGACCTCCTCGTAATATCCTCCATCCATGAACTTCAGGAGCGCGGCCAGCTCACCATCAGCGGAATGGTGGCGCGCCCCGGCTCATACCCTTATGCCGACAACACTACGCTCGAAGACCTTATCTTTCAGGCAGGAGGTCTGCTTGAAGGTGCCTCTACCGCTCGTGTCGACATATCGCGGCGCATCTCTGATCCGGAAGCCACCACCCAGACCCAGATGCTCTCGAAGGTATATTCCGTATCCATAGAAAACGGACTGGTTGTAGGAGACAACAAAGGGTTTATGATGAAGCCCTACGACCACGTTCAGGTACGTACCAGCCCGGGATACTCCTCCCAGAAGTTCGTATCCGTTAACGGAGAGGTACTCTTCGCAGGCGACTTCGTTCTTGAAAAACGGAATGAACGTGTTTCTGACATCATAAGGCGCGCGGGAGGTATATTGAACGATGCCTACATCAAAGGAGCCCATATGACCCGCCGCCTTTCAGAAGACGAATACGTTGCCCGACAGGAAGCACTCCGGCTTGCCATGGCCAACAGCAACAAGGATCAAGGCGACTCTATCGCCGTCAGCCTTATCCAGGTTTCGCGACACTACAATGTCGGCATCGATCTGGAGAAAGCCCTGGCGAATCCCGGCAGCACATACGACATAGTGCTTCAGCCTGGCGACCAGCTCTTTATCCCCGAACAGCAGAGTACAGTGAAGATTTCCGGCGAGGTAATGTTCCCCAATACAGTAGTCTACGAACCGGGGAAGAAACTCAAGGACTATATAAATCAGGCAGGCGGATACGGTCAGCGCGCCAAGAAGGGAAAAGCCTTCATCGTATATCTTAACGGAACTGTTGCCAGAGCCAAACGCAACACACCGATCGAACCCGGATGCCACATAATCATCCCGACAAAGCCTACATCGGACGGAACCGACTGGACAAAGATACTGACACTCGCAACAAGCTTCTCGTCAGTAGCGACCATGGCCGCAACAGTATCTAACATTCTCAAATGACACATACCCACACCATGCAGGACGAAAAGGATATCTCTAAGCAGGAAAACGACGAAAACGAAATCGACCTTCTCGAGCTCGCCTCCAAACTGTGGGACAACCGCAGGAAAATCATCAAATGGGCTGTAGCCGGAGCTGTGGTCGGGCTCATCATAGCTTTCAGCATACCACGCGAATATTCAACCGAAGTAAAACTGGCACCGGAGATCAAGGACGCCAAACAGTCGGTTGGAGGTCTCGGTGCACTCGCCACGATGGCAGGAATTGGAGGGGCAGCCTCGTCAGGTGCCGATGCCGTTTACCCTCAGCTCTACCCCGATGTAGTGAGCTCCGTACCGTTCCTTACAAGTCTTTTTGATGTGCAGGTACAAACAAAAGATGACAACGAGACCTTCACCGTAGAGCAATTCATGACCGAAGAAAACTCCGCTCCCTGGTGGAGCGTCATTATGGGTATTCCCGGGCAGATCATCGGTCTGTTCCGCTCGCAGGAGGAGGTTGAGGAAGGTCATGTGCTCGACAACTTCCGCCTTACTACCGCAGAGTCAATGCTTGTCAAAGCCCTTTCAGAGCGTGTCTCGGCATCAGTTGACCAGAAAACCTCGGTAGTTACTATAAACGTGAGGATGCAGGATCCCCTTGTATCGGCAATACTTGCCGATACAGTTGTCAGCCGCCTCCAGAAATATGTGACCGATTACCGCACCAACAAGGCCCGTCAGGATCTCGAATATGCCGAGAAACTCAACACGGAGGCGCAACAGGATTATTACCGCGCCCAGCAGACGCTCGCCGACTATAGCGACCGTAATCAGGGACTGGCGACACAGGCTGCCCGTATAACCCGCGACCGCCTTGAAAACGAGGCGTCACTTGCCTTCAGCCTCTATAACCAGACAGCCCAGCAGGTGCAGAAAGCCAAGGCTAAAGTACAGGAAAACACACCTGTATATGCCATTGTAGTTCCTGCCACCGTGCCGATCCGACCGGTTGCGCCGCGCAAAGTCATGATACTCATTGGATTCACATTCCTTGCCGTGGTGGCCTGTGCAAGCTGGATCCTCTTCCTTCAGCCGATGCTTGCCGAACACAAGAAGACGATGAAAACCGATAAGAACGATAACGCCTGATGAAAACCAGCGCTGTTGCCGCCATCCTAATAATTATATCAGTAGCCCTGACCGGTGTCAGGGCTACTGATATAATACCCGCCGTGAAGGACTCCGTGGCAACCGAAGAACTGTTCATCAGCCTGGTTAAACTCATAGGGAACGCAGACTCAATCGTTGCCGCTCCCCAGACCGATCTGCAGACTGATACTGTTGCAGATGAATTGCCACTCGGAGCCCTCGATTTTCTATCGTCAGTCTACGAGGAAAATACATATTACGACAGCGGCTCCTGGAACAAAGGGAACGGTCATCCTGAAACGACCCCATTTACCGGCTATCTGCCTGATTACATCGCAAGCAGTTTCATCGCTCCGATAACAGGCAAAATAACATCACGCTTCGGTCAGAGACCGGGAAGCGACCATGTCCATAAGGGAGTGGATCTCTCTCTCCACAGAGGCGATACCGTGAGGGTTGCACTCAGCGGAACCGTTGAGCGCATAGGCTACGAAAGGGGGGGCTACGGACATTTCGTTGTTGTCAGTCATCCGGATAACGTGCAGACACGATATGCCCATCTGCAACGCCCGTTGGTTCAACGTGGCGCAGAACTTCAGGCTGGTACCCCCCTTGCGATAGGGGGAACATCAGGCAACAGCACGGGGCCGCACCTCCATTTTGAAATCAGATGCCAGGGACATCCCGTCGACCCTACACCACTGCTCCAGATGCATAAACCCACACATTAAGGAATCCAGTAATACGGCGCTTTATCACGATGGCTGACAACCCACCTGTCCAACCCTGATAGATCATTGACACCATCGACTATCACCGCTTCGTAATACTCCACACCGTGATAATCCATGTCGGCAGGTGTCTCGAATTTCAGACGCAATATCGTATCCCGCTGTTCTGGGGTCATAACCTCAACAATTCTGTCGGCCATCCGTTCAAAATAACCGTCAAATTCCGTACCCTCCTCGATATGAATCACATCAAACTGCCATATCTCATCCTCATACTTGTAAAAGATATGCCAGGCGACACAATGCTCTTCAGTATTGAGACCATTGATACACCGAATCTCGGTAACGCCCGGAAATCGCGCTATTTCTGCGGCTATCAAGAAACTCTCCTCCTCCGTCACACCACGTGAATACACATGGAGATCTATATCACGATGAGCTGCAATAAGACCCATCCTCAATGACCCCACGATATTCACCCGACAACCTGCCCGCTCCCATACACCCGCAATCCCCGATTCCTCCAGCACCCTTAGCGCCCTTTCTTTAGCGCCGAGCGCACGCCTTGTGATTTCTCTCTGATCCATTTTCCTTGATTAGAATAAATAAATCTGCAAAGATAGCACATATTTTTGGATCAATATAAATAAACTCTCTGCCCAAACCGGTAACAGCCTCAAAATTCATCAATCTTTCTGTCCCACACTAAAAATGGTGATGGAAATATCCGTTTATAATGTAGCTATTATATTTGTTATCCAAAAAATTGAACCGCGACCAGCGGAGGATGTGGAAGACAGATAGGGGTATCACGCAAAAGAGGCTCCCGGAATCCGGAAACCTCTTTTATAAGTGTGGGCGCTGACGGATTCGAACCGCCGACCCTCTGCTTGTAAGGCAGACGCTC
>CAZDWY010000089.1:0-7873 GCA_964509345.1 uncultured Alistipes sp. | reverse complement strand
TTTGCACGGTTTTGCTGCAAATCTTCATTTTGATAAAGAACCCGATGCAAAGATAATGAAATATTTATATATCAATCTCCGTTTTGTCGATTTCGGACATTAAAAAACTCGCAAAATATAACTTGCGGATAGCTTCGGTCTTATTTATTATTATTTTCTCATGGGCTTTCGGATTCCTGATACATCTGATGGCTCCGGTAAATAATTCCATTATTCCCTGCTGAATATCTTTTCCGGTTTTTGTAGTATCTCCCAAACGTATTATCGGATTATTTACGGAAAATGCTTTTTGCATAACAGCAGTTCCATCTAGATCTTCTCCGGTAACGACTTTAATGATACGTTTGACACGAACTGTTATTTCGAGAAAAGCGGCTTCGACAGCTTCTGCATAATGGGAATCTTCGAATAATTTTCGCGTTGCCTCCGCTATCGTCGGATGAATATCTGTCCATGGATCGTATTTCACATTAATCCGAAGGCTTTCCGAGATGTAATTCAGAGTTGCTATTACTTGACCTAATATGAATGGATTGATCCCGTTGTTCGGAGCGATTATTATGCGTTGCCCGTATCGATTCAATCCCTCATAGTCATGGATTTTCAAATTAGGCAAGAGTATGTCCCGCAATCTATCGCGGTACATATCCAATGTTTCCGGAAATAACGGAAGCAGCTTATAAAGATTTTCATATAAATCGCGATGATTTATCCTATCGCAAGGCGTACCGCTGTTGATAAGAGCGGTTGTCGATTTGAGGATACAGATGCATGCCTCCAATTGTCTTTCAAACGAGTCCGACGATTTCATCGTATAATTTTTCTAAATTACAATCTTTGACTTTCGTTTTCAGCTGACATTGCCAGACCGTAAGTACGCGATATCCGAGTTCTTCCAGTTCACGTTTTTTCCGTTCGTCCCGTTCTAAATTATCCGCGATCTTTTTCTCCCAATATTCGAGATTCGTAGATGGCAAATGAGAGTATTTGCATCCTCGATGCCCATGCCAAAAACATCCGTTTACGAATACGACCGTCTTATATTTCGGCAAAACTATATCCGGCGTTCCGGGCAATCGCTTTACATTCTTCCTATATCTCAAACCGCGGGCGAACAGATATTTCCGAACGATTATCTCGGGTTTCGTTTCTTTTCCCGTTACATGGGACATTATTTCCGAACGCTTCTCTTTGCTGACCGTATCCGCCATTTCAGTTATGCCATATTTAATAACTGTATGATTCGAGCTTTGATATTATTGAATACACTTGTCAATTTCGCTTTTGCTTCATTAGTCAATAATGAAGTATGTGCCAGTGCATCCCTGATCGGCTTGAACTCTTTTGCATCTTGAACGACGGTTGTAGTTGTTCCGGAATTATCGACATTTTTAGCAAGATTGGACATAGAAGCGTAAGATAAGTCCGAGTTGTTTTGGCGAATATCTATGCAAATATTTGCAGACTCTTTGTTTTTTCTTTCGGACTCTTTACATTGCTCTATTTCTTGGGTTAAAAAAATTTTATGGGGAATATTCTTATCATCTATATATTTCCTCAATAGGTTTTCTGCAACAAAACATTCTCCATACGATGCAAAATTGAATTCAGCATCTCTTCCAAGATCATTAACCCATTGTTCCACTTTTTGTCGACTCGACGGGCTCGTTTTCGGCGGGATGAAATCATCTACGACTGCATTGAATAACTCTTTAGATTTACGTTCTTTTTGAGTCATTCGTTTGTTTTCCGAATCTCCATCTTGATTCAATTCGGTACGCCATTTATCCCAGTCGTCAATGACAGCTCTCAATAATTCTTCTATTTCTTTCAAGAAAGCGACGAACTTAGGATCGTCCGATACGATGCCTTCTCGGCTGCTCGTAAATCGATCGTTTTCATCATCCAATGCGTTATAGTGAATTTGTCCGTACAAATAACTTTCGACGACTCGTGTTGTCGGAATATGTTTCAGAATATCTTTCTCGCGCAATCGTCCATTGACATATAAATCGACACTTACCTTTTCTTCCGACTCTCTGATTTTCAGCATAGACGGTTTCTCGACGGATGCAATGAATCCTGAAATGGATTCGATTCCGGTTCGTAAATCTTTTTCTCTCTTCAATACTTCGCTTTTCTGAAGTTTGTCGGAAATATAAGGATCGGTCGGATTATCGATTTTCCATAAGAATTGTGTTCCATTGATCAAATCAGTCAACTCGTCCAATGTTATTTGAGAATCATTCAAGAAAATACGAAATGATGGATCCAACAATGAAAATCGGAAGTACAAAGCGACTAATTTCCGTATGTATTCGATTTTGTTGCGGATACCATCGTTGATTTCTTCGAACAAAATAACTGTTCCTGAAATCATATCTTTCCCGAATCGGTCAACAATAGAGACCTCGGGAATACCTAATTTATACTCATTCGCAGAAACATCGTCTTTGATTGCTTCATCCAATCCCGAATTATCGATGATGCCGCCGACCCAATCCGTATTTGCTGTTTTAGTTAGAACGGTTATCTTTTTCGCGCAAGACAATAAGGCTAATTTTCCGATACCTTTACGCCCGATGAACGGTCTTCCGCTTTCGGTTACCGAAACATTATCCTTACGTTTTGAATAACCGATTTTCAAAAATTTATTCTGAAAATCATCTTCAGTCATTCCTCGTCCGTCATCTTCGATGATGAGGATATTTTTATCCCGATCTATTGTAATACGTACATTTTGCGCGTCGGCATCCCAAGCGTTGGAAATAGCCTCTCCCAACACGGTAATAAAACTTCGATATAGATTTCTTCCGAGATGATTCAATATACTCAAAGAAATATTGAATGTGTAAGCGTTCATAAGTCGGTTGTGTTAGTGTTTATGTGTTTGGATATGCTTTCCGCTATTATTTCTCCCAGTCTCGGAGGTACGGCGTTGCCGATATATCTCGATGCTTTTGTAATAGCGACATCTTGTTCGTCAGCGAAAAACTTATACGTTTTCGGAAATGTTTGTATAAGAGCGGCTTCTCTGACCGATATCGCTCGGTCTTGAGTCGGGTGCCCGAATCTTCCGTTTCCCAATCCGGTACATTGGGTAGTCATGGTAGGTGCCGGTTTTTCCCAGACCATTCTGCCGTAAACGCTTCCGAATGTTTTCCCGCCATCCGTTTTATGGCATTGCAATTTCAACTCTTCCGGCCAATCTTTCCATCCTCCGCCATACGGGGTATGATGGATACGGTCGAGATTTTTCGGCGACAATGTTTTAGCGCGATGCAATGGATCGTTCGGATCGGTCTCTCCGGCTTTCAGTTCCGGCAGGTCGCCTATCGCATCTTCGACAGTTTTGTATTCGCTCGGGTTATGGGTCGGTGGAATCAATTCGATTTTACCCAATCGCGATGCCAATAGCACCAATCGCTTTCTCGTTTGGGGGATTCCGTATTTCGGACAATAAACCTTATTTACACTGACATGATAACCGTACTTTTTCAATAATTCCACAAAATCAAGCAATACAGGTTTCTCTTTGAACGATAGAATTTGGGCGACATTCTCCATCGTAACGATATCCGGAAGAACCTCTTTGACGAGGCGTCCGAATTCGTATAACAAATCGTATTTGTTCGGATCCTTTTTTTTGTTTTTGAACGCATACGAAGAAAACGGTTGGCAAGGAGCGCATCCGGCTAAAACCCGAATCGAATTTTTGCCGTATATGGATCCTATTTCATCGGCGGATACCGTTTTGATATCTTTATAGATGAACTTCGCGTCGTTATTCGTTTCATAGGCATATCGGCATGTGGCATCGAGATCGTATCCTGCAAGGATATCGAACCCCTTGCTTTTCATGCCGAAACTCAAACCTCCGATACCGCAAAATAAGTCTATGACTTCTATCGATGGTTTTTTTTCGTAATCGAATCCATTATTCCTCATCCTCATAATTGAATTCGATTTTACTTTGCAATATGATTTCATTCAAAACATCGGTTGCCATTCCGTCGGTTTCTATTTTTTGAAAAGCTGAAATCAAAAACGGAATATTGATAATATCCTCGATACAAGCCATATATTTGTCGACGATATTTTCGACGACGTAAGTTTTTAGAGCGTCTTCGCGTAGCTTCGATTTAAGCGAATCGATACTATCCGTAGATTTTATTACAAATGTTATCGGGTACTTTTCGATTTTTTCGATATCGAGAAAATATTTCTTAAAGTCCAATGTTTCCGTAACTTGAAAAAAACGCCCCAACGGTTTCATAACGAAATCTATTCCGCCGTCATTCGCATTAGTTCGTCCTGTTTTGTATAGTTTCAGCGAATCTTCCCTTAAATCCTCTCTTGAAAATCCCCAAACGATCGACTGTTCTTCATAATAGAACTTGAGAATGGAATAGCTGACTATTTCGAATAATCTCGCGTCGACATTGGGAGCAAGCAATCCGATTATAAAATTACGAATATCGGCGATGCCGTATTTTTCGATATTTTGTATCGTTTCGCACTGTTCAATGAATCTCTGGAAGGAGTCTTGTTTGATTTTTATGTACTCATCGATAATCGCAAGTACGGCTTTTGCGATATTGACCTTTTCGTTCCCGATATCGATGCGTAAAAGATTTTCGTTAATCCAGTATCTATTCGTTTCGAGATTCCTCAATATCGGTATTATATCAGTAGTAGGAAAGAATTTTTGAAATTCGGCGTTCATCCTATTATTCAGTGCATGATTTTGCAATTTACCGCCGAATGGAAGCTCCCGTTGTCGTTTGAACAACCGTGAATATTGAGCACCTTCATAATCTTTGTATGAATCGTTGTCATCGAATCCATTAGCCACATAATCCTCGATAATGACATAGATTGCATATAAATTAGCGAAACTCGAACGTGATTTCGACCCTCGATCAGCCGATTTCGTTTTTTCATTGATATATTGAATAAGCAAACATTTGTCGTAAATCTCCGACGAATATTCCTTGAAGTTACTTGATAAAATATTTTTGATTATACTTGTAAAATTATGTTCCATAATTTAATATAATAAAGGTTGTTCTCGATTCGTTGAAATAGTCGATTTGTATATCTTACGAACTTTTAGCAAAGGCTCTCCTGCATATTCATTTGCTATTCCTAACCGTCGAAGTCCGATTTTTACATATTCCTCTTGCAATTCTATTCCTATGGATCTGCGACTTAAAATTTTTGCCACATATGAGGTCGTAAACGATCCGGAAAATGGATCGAGAATTAAATCTCCTACATTAGAGCTGGCTTTTATTATTCTTTCCAATAGTGCGATAGGTTTTTGCGTAGGATGATTTTCATATTCATCCATTCTATATCGTACTCGAGCGAAATCCCATACATTTCCGGGAACTTTTTCCGTATTATATGGTTGCGGCGGATTCTTCCGATAATCGATCAATTTCCGTTTAGCGCCAGTTTTGGCTTCGATCAGTATATCATTCGCATTGAATGTATAGTTGTTTTTATCTTTCACACAAAATAAAATAGGTTCGTACATGGATCCGAAATATTTTTTTGCTTGCACTCCGGAGCTATCGTATGCCCATACAAGGCGAGATAAAATAATTAGTTTATTGCGTAAATAAATATCGAAATACGGCATAAACTGGGTAGAGGTCATGACATATAGCGCTCCTGTAGGTTTTAATTTTTCAACACATAAATCCAACCAATCGTAACACCATGCCAGATATTCTTCATCCGTATTCCATTTATCTTTGCATCCGGCAAAATTTTTCCCGATATTATACGGAGGATCTGCAAATATCAAATCTATCGAATTGTCGGGAATTTCTTGATGCAAAGCGACAATTGCATCGGAATGAATTATTTTATGGTCTGTAGTTCCTAATGTTTTCATATTATAATGTTTTTCGTGCTATTCGCAACGCTTCAATGGCATTGCATTCATGTGCCAAAATATCATGTATTTTATCTGCTAACCACAATGCCATCAATTCTTCTTTATCGGTATTTAATACCTCGGCGAGAATATCGACTTGCTCTCTTTTCGCTTTGCGTTTTCCTCGCTCGATTTTACTATACATCGGGACATCAATTCGTAGTGCCGATGCCAACTGTTTTTGCAACAATCCTTTTTGTTCTCTTGCGAATTTGATTCTTTCAGGAAATAGCATGTCGCAGCTTCTTAACTTGTCATTATTTGGCAAATATACGATTTTATTCGATTATTCCCCGCAATAGGATCGTATTTATTGTAGTTTGAATCTTATATTTATACGCTGTTGTAATTTGTCGCACTTTCCTCTGCACCATTCCTTGAACGGTATTTTATCGATATTCAGTTGGAGTTTTCGCTTGTCTGCCGGATCGGGTGTAATTTGTGCCTTTACCCGTTCTGCCGTAAATTTGCAGTTGTGTTCTTCGGAGTATAGTTCGCCGCTGTATTCGATCGGTTTACCTTTAAGAAGCGTTGCTGTTTGGGCTTCGTCGAAGCCTATTGTTCGGCAAACGCTCTCCATGCAGATCATTTCACGGAAATAGGGAAACCACTTTACGGCTTTCGAGAGAACGGTTTTCAGTAGCGACACCTCGTTTTCATGTTGCTTTGTCAGATTCGCTGTCTCGGCAGCGTGTTGTGCCTGCATAGTCGTCAATTCTCGTCTATGGTCATTCTGCATGGTCTGTATCTTGGCTTGTAGGGCTTCGAGGGTTTCTTCATGCGTGGCTACCTCCCGATGCAGGGCCTTATTCTCCAGTTCCAATGTCTTGACCTTGTTGCTTCCGAACATCGCACCGACACTTTCGGCGAAGTTGGTTGCAGCGGTGGTCGCTGCACTTTTCAGTTTCTCGGTTTGCACTTCTTTTTTCGCACGGTTCAACTCCTCCTGTGCCGTCTCTTTCCGTTTCTGCAATTCTGTTATGTCGGCTTTCAGTTCTTCGGTTCGGGCTTTCGTGTCGCGATAGAATCGCGTCGTGTTGATATGTCGGGCTTCGGAGCCGTCAATACCCCGTTGCAGACCGTATTTAGCCATTACTGCGGCATAGGTATCTTGATACTCTTTCAGCTTGACGCGCGACATTACCTCGTCGGCGCACAACCGAGGACGGGACGCCGATTTCGTTCGGTAACGTTTGGTTACTCGTTTCTCCTGTTTCTTGCGTTTGCGCTCGGTCGTTACGATGGGTACGAGCGTCGCGTGAATATGGGGAGACTTTTCGTCCAAATGCAAGTCGGCCGATACGATATTCTCTTTGCCGAACGTATCAGCAAGGTATTTCATGTTGTCTGCGCACCACTCGTCCAACCGTCCCTCACGCACGATGCGTTGCATTTCGTCGGGACTTCCCGACAGCATGATGCGTATCGCCCGCACTTGGTTTTTGCCGACCTTGCGGGTCAATCCTGCAGTTTCCAGTCGATGTTGGATCGCTTGCGTGCGGGTATGAATGCCGGCGGGATATTCGACCAACTGCTTATTGAGGTGCGTGCGTTCCTCGTCGGCATTGGCCGGTTTGACTTTGCGTTCGATGTGTGCGGAGGTTCCGCTGTCCGTCCCTCGCGCTTTTTGCATATGGAATACGACATAGCCCATAATCATTTAGTTTTAGGTGTTTGTGATTTGGGGGAGTGCAGAGGGGCGAAGCACCTTTGCCTTATTAGGGAATTTTCAGCGTTGCGAAGCAATGCGGTTCGGAAATATCGTGCAAGGTGAGAGCAATCAAACTTGTTTGGATTGCCGAACCACAGCCGATATTACGAGAGAAAATTCCCTAATAAGCTATGCCTTTTTGTAAAAAGGCACGGGCGCAAAGCGGCCGAATGCTGGGCGACGAGTCCTTTGTCGCGTCAACATCTTATTATTTT
>CAZDWY010000088.1:0-7916 GCA_964509345.1 uncultured Alistipes sp. | reverse complement strand
AGATTAAGGATAATTTGGTTTGTTAAAGATCTATTCTATCTAAAACATATGAAAACGGTCAGCCCCGCATATGCGGGGCTGACCGTTTTCATATAACTACGTTTTTGTAGGTTAAATTTCACTTGACCATCGAGAGGAATGAGGCTGGGATAGGAGTGGAGAAATTCATCAGGCGGCGGGTGATGGGGTGGATGAAGGTTATGGTACGGGCATGCAGAGCGAGGCGGTGGATGGGTGAGGTTTTCGCCCCGTACCGACGGTCACCGGCGATGGAGTGTTTCAGGTCGTGCATGTGTACGCGGATCTGATTCTTACGTCCTGTCTCAAGCTCCACTTCAGCAAGAGTGTAGCCGTTGGCGCTCTTGACAGTCTTATAGTTGGTGACCGCGAGTTTTCCCTCTTCGGGATTATCTGTAGAATAGACGAGATACTGCGAGTTCTCGGCGAGATAGCTCCGCACCTCCCCTTCTGCCGGATCAAGCTTGCCCTCGACAACGCATACATACTGGCGCTGGCGCACCATGTTGTTCCAGTTGTGCTGAAGTTTTTCCTTCGCTTCAATTGATTTCGCCATTATCATCAATCCGGAAGTGTGCTGGTCGAGGCGATGAACGATAAAAAGCTTGTTGCGCGGATCCTTATCCTTGAGATAATCGCGCACAATGGTGTATGCCGTTCCCTCCTTTATCTTGTCGTTGCCCATGGAGAGCAGGCCGTAGCCTTTGTTTATGACGAGTATATCGTCGTCTTCGTAAACGAGTTGCACACGGCGGTTGTAGAACGTAACGAAAGCGCGGGTGAGGTTCACCTTCACCTCGTCGCCGGGGTGAAGCCCGGCGTTGAACTGATGTTCGACTGTTCCGTTCACCATCACCTGGTCATATTTGAGCAGCTCCTTAATGTTGGTACGCTTGCGGTCGGGCATGCTGCAGATAAGAAATTCGAGCAGCTGAGCCGGCTCATCACCAACCGTGAACGTGAGTATGGTGTCGGGGGTGAAGCGTCGCTTCTCCGCCCCCGGTTTATGGGCAGGAATCTTCATTTTCGTGAAAGCGGGTGGATATTATTTTTTACGTGTAGCGCGTGGACGTTTGGGCTTGGCGTCGGCTGACGCAACGATATCCATACACTCATCGCGGGTGAGGTCTGCCGGGTTCTCCACGGTTTTAGGAATCTTGTAATTACCCTTCTTATAAGAGATATACACTCCGTATCGCCCGTTGAGAATCTGCAGGTCGGGATCGTCGGGGAATGTCTTTACCACCCGGTTTGCCTCTGCAGCGCGCTTTTCGTTGATAAGCTCAATGGCTTCATCGAGAGTGATATGCGCTGGCGACAGTTCCTTGGGAATCGACACGAACTTACCGTCGTGTTTCACATAGGGGCCGAAACGACCTATAGCCACAGTAACCTCTCCCCCTTCATATTCTCCGATATTCCGGGGAAACTCAAAGAGTTTCAGAGCTTCCTCAAGAGTGATTGTAGCCACTGACTGCCCTTTTAGGAGCGATGCGAACTGAGGCTTCTCATCGCTGTCGCCTGCTCCGAGCTGTATCATCGGGCCGAAACGACCTATTTTAACTGACACAGGTTTTCCGGTGGCAGGGTCGTTGCCGAGGATGCGCTCGCCTACCTTATGCTCGGTGCGCATGTTGAGGGCATTGTCGACGGTAGGATGAAAATCGGAATAGAAGGTCTCTATCTCGTTGTGCCACGGAAGATTGCCTTCTGCTATCTCATCGAATTTCTCCTCGATGCGGGCGGTAAACTCATAATCGAGAATGTCGGGGAAAAACTCAGTGAGGAACTTGTTAACAACTTCACCGATATCAGTAGGTATAAGCTTTCCACGCTCCGATCCAACGGTTTCTGTACGTGTTTCATCTGTAATCTTACCGTCGCGGAGGGTTATCACCTCGTAATCGCGGCTTACGCCCGGCTTCTCACCTTTCTCCACATATTCACGCTGCTGGATAGTGGAAATCGTAGGTGCATATGTCGACGGACGTCCGATTCCGAGCTCCTCCATCTTCTTGACAAGGGAAGCTTCGGTGTAGCGTGGAGGTTGCTGAGTGAACCGTTCGGTTGCGGTGATGCGTGTTGTAGCGAGTTGTTCTCCCTCTTTCAGCGGAGGGAGGATTCCCTGAAGGTTATCGTCGGTCTCATCGTCGGTTCCCTCCATGTAAAGCTTCAGGAAACCATCGAATTTTATAACCTCACCGGTAGCAGTGAAATGCTCCGGACGAGCCGTAGTAGAGATATCCACCGTTGTCTTTTCGAGTTCGGCATCAGCCATCTGCGATGCGAGAGTTCGTTTCCATATAAGGGAATAGAGACGTTTCTCCTGAGCAGTACCCTCGATAGTCTGTTTATCGACATATGTGGGACGTATGGCTTCGTGAGCCTCCTGAGCCCCTTTCGATTTGGTATGGTAATGGCGGATCTTAAGATAACGCTCTCCCAGACCGGCAGTGATCTCCTTTTCGATTGCCGATAAAGCGAGAGCCGACAGATTGAGCGAATCGGTACGCATGTAGGTTATATGTCCTGCCTCGTAAAGCCGCTGCGCCACCATCATGGTCTGTGATACGGTAAAGCCGAGCTTTCGGGCAGCCTCCTGCTGCAGGGTGGAAGTTGTAAAGGGGGGGGCGGGAGATTTCTTTACCGGACGAACCGTTACCTCCGAAACGCTGAATGGAGCGCCGATGCAATCGTTCAGGAACTCCTCGGCGGCCTTACGGTCGGGAAGCCGGCGCGACAGCTCGGCGCTCACCACCGTGCCGTCAGCCATGGCGAAATCTGCCGTAACACGATAATACTGTTCCTGATGGAAATTCTTTATCTCATTCTCCCGTTCCATTATCAGGCGCACAGCAACCGACTGAACGCGCCCTGCCGAAAGGGCGGGTTTTATTTTCTTCCACAATACCGGCGAAAGCTCAAATCCCACTATGCGGTCGAGCACACGGCGCGCCTGCTGGGCATCAACAAGGTTGAGGTCGATGCTGCGGGGATGTTCAATTGCGTTGAGAATTGCCGGCTTGGTGATTTCATGAAACACGATGCGACGCGTGTTCTCTGGTTTCAGCCCGAGAACTTCATACAGATGCCATGCAATAGCTTCCCCCTCGCGGTCCTCATCGGAAGCGAGCCATACCATCTCGGCCTGCCTGGCAGCTTTTTTCAGTTCGGCTACCAGAGCTTTTTTGTCGTCGGGAATCTCATATTCCGGAGTGAAACCGTTGTCCTTGTCGATAGAGAAGTTTTTTTTGCGTAAATCGCGTATATGTCCCTGGCTCGACATCACTGTGAAATCAGGTCCGA
Organism: uncultured Alistipes sp.; assembly: GCA_964509345.1. Classification (GTDB taxonomy): domain Bacteria; phylum Bacteroidota; class Bacteroidia; order Bacteroidales; family Muribaculaceae; genus UBA7173. The sequence goes on along the minus strand of CAZDWY010000088.1, from coordinate 4,592 downwards.
GAAATTTTCCGATAGTCTTCGCTTTGTGGGGAGACTCTACTATGACAAGGTTTTTAACCATGGGTTTCTTTTTTATCTAATGTGTAATCGGCGGCAAAATTAGTAAAAATTTTGCGGAAATCGCAAAATAGTCCATTCCCGCCTCAATCAAAAGGGGTGGTTTTATATACTATATACCCGGTTTGAGCGGGAAAAGTTCCCGGGAGGAAGCATAAAAAGCAGCATGACATCCGGATACAACAGAGGATGTGTCAGTTTTTTTTGACACATCCTCCTTTATGTTGCGCTCACATTTTATTTCACCACCACTTTTACCGTGAGGGATGGTGCTGTGACAATATACACTCCGCTTTCTGCTCTAACGCGGCTAACTGAGCCGGTGTGCGCTTTGGAAGCGACCTTGCGGCCATCGGGGGTGTATACCTCCACCATACCGCAAATATTGCCGGTAACAACTATTTCATTACCCTCAACTGTAACCGCGACATCTGAATAGTCTGCATCCACTGTGGCTACAGCCGCCTTTCCGTCAAGGATATTGACATAATCCGCTACAAAAACTTCCGAAGCAGAACGGAAATTACACTGCATATAAAGCTGTACCCATTTCTGCCCTATAAACTCATCGGGCAGGTTAAAAGTTATATTCCGGAATCCGGAGCCGGACGCATCGCATGTATGTATGACTACCGGAGCCATATCACCATGTTTCTGAGCCAGGAAGGTCACTTCGGGAACCCATTCGCCACAAAGAAGGCCAATCTCCACATGAGCTCCGTCAGTTCCTGCGGTTGAGAAACGCGGCAGTCCGAGAATACCGGTACCGCTCTCATCGGCGCAATAGCCGTAAAGCACTTGCGCACCGGCAGTTCCGCTCAACCCGAGTTCCGAAGTGGGTATTACTCCGAAATATACGTCGCTTCCGGTGTCGTAAGTGAGCCATGGCTCGAATTTCATCGGTTCATCGGGATTTTCAAAATCTTCTTCCACCGGGAGGTTATAGGGTGTACCGACAAGCGCACGCGAACTTACAAGGCTACCGCAGTCGCCAGCTGCATTCACTGCAAGCACACCGAACTCCATTATATCCATAGGAGCACCTTCAGGGAGCTGGAGATGGAAACTACATTCTGTACCGCAATTGTATATGGTTTCCCATGTGACTCCGAAGAATTGCTGAACCGGCACCATAATCTCATATTCAACTTTTGAAGGATCGAAATAACCGCCACCCACACTCGCTGCAGGAGGATCCCATGAGATCACTACCCCAAGCATATCCTCGGTGGTCTCCATGCGGAAGTTCTCCACCGTCATCGGCTTATCTACACCTGTAAATACCTCTACTTCCACCGGGATACTGTTGCAGCCGTTCAAGGTTGTATAAACATAGATTGTATTCACGCCCTGAACGGTAGGTACCGTATAGGTCACCTCTGTCCCTGCGGCTGCTGTAAAGTGAGCCGTTTCTGCCCCTTCCACTGTCACACCGAGCTCTGTGCCATCGGGAAGAGGTTCGCCGCCGAGAGTGAGGGCAGGAAGTGTGAAAGTAACCTCTGCCGTCAGAACTCCCTCAGCCGCACCGGTGGCGGAGATACCGGTAACTGCCGCAGGCGATCCGACAGTCACATTGTTGTCGACAAGCGATATGTCGCGGACCTGCACACCGTACATGTCGGCAGCACTTACACAGTGGATACCCACATAGTAAGTACCAGCTTCGGGAACCTTGAATACACCCGTATATTTCTGTTTCTGAAGAACCGGACTGAAACGCCCTATAACCTCTACCTTATCACCTGCGGGCGATGGAGCGCCCCGGAACGCCATCACCTCTATATATTCCTCGCTGAAGCGGGTGCTACGGGCGTTGGCATTCATGGTGAAGGTATAGTAACGCTCTGTGGAAGAAAGACTGACAGGGGGAAGGAATACCCAGTCGTCCATCGGCAGGAACATCGAATATGAGGCCTCGAGACACTCTTCCTCCTCGTTGTAGGTCCATGTAGCGCCGTCGACATTTGCATCAGTTACCGTAAGAAGCTCGAACTGAGCCTGCGTAGGAACTATTTTCAGAGGGAGGTCAAGGGGATTTCCACATACAAGCTGATTAGATACCCCCGGCTCGCTTTTGAGCGAGTTGCAATGAGCCACCACAGTTGCAACATGGGCACTGTATTCCCCGTCGCCGATCTCTATATCCACATGTGTCGTACCATTGGTGGCGTATCCCTTGAGGTAGCCGTCGACATAGACCACATAGTACATTACCGACGTATCGAGATATCCGTTATGAACACCTTCTGTTACTGCATCCCACGTAACACTTCCGGTAGTCAGAACCACATTTGCGGGCGCCTTCGGGGTATCATTACCCGTATAGACCGATGTTACCACATGTGGACTTTCCATATCTCCGAGAGTCACATAAAATTCGAGCTGATGCAGCCCGTCAACCGGGCACGAATATTCAACCTCGACATCTTCTCCGGCAGAAGCTGTTCCTGTATCACAAGTATAACCATCGCACATGGCAGTCCAGCCCATCTCGCCACTGATAGCCTCACCACCACCAGCCCAGAGAGGCATCTGGTAGACCCCTTTCCCATCAAGGCTGTTTCCTTCGAAAATTATCTCCTTCAGAAGAGGTTTGTCGGGCTGGCCCGGCAGCAGAGGCACATCTGTAGTGAAAAAGAAATCAAACTCCTCGCCTCCGGCGAAAGTATCGACCACCTCCATATAACCTCCCAAAGCGATCTCATAAAACAGCGATTCACCGCTCCGGGATATAGCATTCCAGTAATAGCACTGGTCGAAAGGACTGTATACCAGTCCAGAACGATAGGTCGACAGGGAATCGCCATCGGGAATCTCACGGATAGTGAACACACTTCCGTCTTTCTCTATCACCACAAACTGCTGGGCTACGGTCATGCCGTAAAAATTATCGCCAAGCGGCTGATAACAGAGCGAATAGCAAATATCAACATCGACACTCGCCTTGCACACAGTCTCCACTGCCGAGGGATTATCCGCCGGAGCTTTCATCCAGACTACCTCACCGCTGGCATTGATACCGTAACCATAGATATAGCCGTCGGCAGAGCTGTAGGCAGCAATCGAGAAATAGCCTTTACTGGTGTCGATCGGCTCACACTTTTCAAGCGCTCCCGACGCGAAATCGATCTCTACATAATAGATTCCGATGAGCTGACCGAAAGCATGCTCCGCAGCGAAGCCGCAGACTTTTCCACCGGCATACCACCCGGTTGTCATCCGATAACCTTTTTCGGAATAAACCGGATCATCCCACATCCTGACCACACCTTCCGACTTCACTGCATATACTCCGGGCACAAATCCTGGAGTATCACAATAACTCATGTATCCGAAAATATCGCCGTAATGCTGGGAGACCTTGGCGGGAGCACCTGAACGCGTTCCTGATTGGCGGGGCTTATCTTTAATGTCAGGCAGCTTTTTCACGCTCACATCGCCGGAGGGAGCCTTGTGAATCCCTCGGGATAAAAGTTGACGACCTTTAATCAGCTCTGTAAGAGAACTATTGCTGTTCAACGGCTGAGCCACAATAGCCTGAGGTATCAGGTTGCACATCACCACCGCAACCATCACGATAACCGAATGTAAATATTTCTTCATTGCCTATTGGAAAATGATTGATTATATATCCGGCAAATGTACGATAAAAACCATTCATTCCAAACATTTTACTCTTAATTCAATGATGAAATATCACTCCCGACAGTATCCGTACAATGCACACGGCTTCAAGTATAATCAATACCGCTCACCATAAGTAAGCATACTTTGTCATTTTATATAAAACCGCTATCTATTTGAAAACAATATTACAAATTAAACGCTTTATTTGGCCTGATAATTCAATTAACTTTAATTAACGTATATGACTACTAATTTCGTTTTATAAATGTTTAATTTTGCAAAATCAATCATCATTACGATTTAATCTAACTTTTCATGGCGATACAGCATATTTTATCGCCATTTATCGATTCAAAAATATAAAAACGTCAAAATACCCATTCTATGAAGCTAACTGCAGGATTAAATCATTACGGCTTATGTCGACTTTTTGTTATTCTGCTTGTAAGCTGTATGACAGCTACCGCAGGTAACGCTCTTGAAAAGAGAGCAAGTAAAACAGTTTCTATACATACACTTTCCGGCACGGACACCAAGTATGTTCAGCCAAAGTCAATAAAAGAAACGAAAAAGAGAAGCCTCCGCATGGCAAACAGCCATCCGGGCGAGACACTGCGGGTGAATCCACTGACGAAACGCGAACCCGCCAAGGCCGAAGGGGGCGTTGACGCGACATGGATATACGGCAGTCTTGACTGGTCGGACAACTGGGACGATGACTACACCCCCTTCGGAATCTACAGGATTCCCATTAACGGCAACGACGGTGTCAGATTTGTAAAGATCGACGATATGTTGCGCTCCAACGGGGGCGGCGTATACAAAGATGGCAAGTATTACTTTATCATCCGCTATTAGTAGTGGTGCGATAAAAATCCAACCACTATGGTTAAAGTATTAGTATTTAA
>CAZDWY010000087.1:0-7963 GCA_964509345.1 uncultured Alistipes sp. | reverse complement strand
CGGAGTCAGAGAGTTTATAGAGATGCGTTCGGGAGTTACTTCCGAACCAATACATCCTCGCAAGCATAAAACTTCTTCTGCCGTAGACAAAAACAGTAAGGAGAATCAAAATGAGAATGGATGAAGAAATTACCTTATATTACAACGAACACCGTCTTAATGCATTAAGAATCAATCTTAATGAGCAAGGAAGTAATCTGTCACAGGAGTTATATAAAGCGCTTGATTGTCTGTATGAGCAACTTGTGCCTGCCGATGAGCGCAAGGAAACAGAAGCATTTATTGAAAAACAGGAGCGAGAAGAAGCAGAACGAATGGAAGCGCAAAGACGATTTGCGGTTTTTCATGTGTGCGAGAACGGATCGGATGCCTATTTTACAAGTGAGCATTTTCTCAGCTTCCGTGCTGCAGCTTACCGATACAGGTTATACCAAAGAGGTGAATTAGACGCTGAACCGCAGTGCCTTACCGATGCATTCATCGGAAATGATGCGATCACAGCTGCTGATTATGAAGCGCTCTGTGACAGGATGCCGAATGACTTTCGGATAACAATGCTTGTAGATTTTGACTTGGAAAACGAAACATTCAGCGTATGCGACAGCGGTGATAACGCATGGAGATCGTACAAACTTCATGATATATCTGTTGCGGCATTCAAAGCGTTCCGCGGAGATTATTATTCGACCGAACAAAGAGAGCGTATATTTCAAAGCGCTCTTGCGGGTAAGGAGATCGATATTGAAGATGAGCTGCCGTCCGAAGCAGAAACTCCCACCATGCAAATGTGACCGCCTGTGAGCCACCGTGTCGCCCTGTGTGACGGTTTCGGCTGCGAGGTCGACGAAGTAGCCGACCGAGAGCAAATCGCCGAAATTCGGGGGGATTTCGGCAAGCGCGAGAGAAGCACGGGAATCGGCTCTTCGGAAGATTTTCGAGGGTCGAAAATCAAGCAGGATAAAGGCTGTATGCCGCCGAAAGGCGGCAACTGCCGTTTTACACCGACCGGCAACGCCGTTCGGGAGGTTCAAAGTGTGTTACCTTTCGGGATTTGTGTTAAAGCGAGTATGCCGATATGCCGAAATACGCCGATTTCAAAGGAAAATACAGGGATACAAAAGGTATTCCGGAAAGGAAAATGCTATGAGTAACGGAAATGATGCAGTTAGGACAGGAATCTATATCAGCCGAACTCTTCTGAAACAGTGCGATGAGAATATATCGAAAACCAACGCCGCTTCTCGCAGTGAGTTTATATCAGAGGCGGTAGAAATGTATATCGCATGGCTGAATTCAAAGGAAAACAGCAAGGTGCTGACGCCTGCTCTTGAATCTGTAATCGGAGCAAAGATCGCAGATACGGAAAACAGGCTCGCCCGTTTGCTGTTCAAGCTGTCGGTAGAAATGGCGATGATGATGAATGTGGTTGCCGCAAGCAATGAGGTGGACAAGGAATCCCTTGACCGACTGCGTGGTTCCTGTGTCAAAGAAGTCAAAAAGCTCAACGGCAATTTCTCATTTGAAGATGCTGTGGAGTGGCAGAAGGAATAACCTATGGCGAGGATCATATTGAAATCCCCGTATCTGAAACCGAATGCAAAGGTGCATATTGAAAATTATGTTCGCTACATTGCTACCCGTGAAGGAGCTGAACCTGCAAAGGAAAGCACAAACACAATGCCTGCTTTTGAAACACAGAAGAAGCTGATAGATAAACTTGTGAAAGCATATCCCGACAGCAAAGACTTGTTTGAGCATGAGGATTATATGACAAATCCCACTCGTGAGAATGCGGATGAACTCATCATGCGAATTGCAGAGATGCACAGCAAGCTGCTCGGTGACCGAGAAAAGTATGTAAAATACATCGCCGAGCGTCCACGTGTTGAAAAACTTTCTTCGCACGGTCTCTTTACTGATGAAGGTATTCCGATTATTCTTTCGGATGTGTCAAAGGAAGTTGCAGAGAGCGAGAGCAATATATGGACGCACATTATTTCCCTTCGGCGTGAGGATGCAGAACGGCTCGGATATAATTCTGCCGACGCATGGATGAATTTGATTCGTGCAAACCGAAATATGATTGCACGGAACATGAAGATTGCTCCCGAAAACTTTCGATGGTACGCAGCCTTTCATAATGAATCCCACCATCCGCATATTCACATGATGGCATATTCGACTGATCCCGGCGAAGCGTATCTGACGAAAACGGGAATTTGTGAAATCAAGGCAACGCTTGCAAAAGAAATATTCAGGCAGGATCTCATAAGCGTATATGAAAAACAGACCGAGCATCGTGATGAACTTCGGACGAACGGCCGTGAGGTAATTGCGGAGATCATTTCAAAGATCAACAGCGGCACATACGATAATCCAAAGCTCGAAGAAATGCTTCTGCGCCTCGCCGACCGCCTCTCCAAGACATCGGGAAAGAAAGTGTACGGCTATTTGAAAGCGGATGTGAAAGCAATTATTGATTCCATAGTGGATGAGCTTGCCGCCGATGAACGAATCGCCGCACTCTATGATCTGTGGTACGAACAGCGTGAAAATGTCATTCGCACCTATACGGATGAGATGCCGGAGCGTATTCCGCTGTCACAGAATAAGGAATTCAAGTCAATAAAAAACGCTGTCATACAGGAAGCGATGAATATTATTGCCGACCGTACTCCCATAGAAGATGCGGAAGAACAGCCAGCTCCCGATCCCGAACCGATGGTGGAAGAAGCAGAACCTGTGCTGACGGCGAAAGAAAAAACATCTCTCATGTGGAAATATTACAGCAGAGCCAAAGAGTATCTCGACAAAGATAATGAGTTCTATGATCCGAATACGGCTGTTGAATTTTTAATTGAGTCGGCAAAGCTCGGCTGCGGCGTTGCAAAATACCGTCTCGGTAAAATGTTTTTGCGCGGCGATGAGGTGACAAAAAATTTGGACTACGCCCTGCGGTGGTTGGAAGAATCGGTGAACGAACACAATCAGTATGCGGAATACCTGCTCGGAAAGACATACCTCAAAGGCGAGGATGTGGAACAGGATTTGTCCCGTGCGGAAGATCTGCTCCGAAAGTCCTCTGCACAGGGCAACCGATATGCCAAGTACACACTCGGCAAGAATCTGCTTGACGGCGAGCTGTTATTGCAAAACATTCCCGAAGCGATCAAGCTGCTCACCGAATCGGCAGACAAAGGATTCGCTCCTGCACAGTATCTTCTCGGAAAGCTGTTATACAACGGCGAGGTCATACCGCAGGACTTGGAGAGAGCCATCGACTATCTTGAAAAAACATCCGGACAGAAAAATCCCTACGCTGCATACCTTGCCGGAAAGTTACGGCTCACCGAGGATTCGGTCAAGGACATCGGGAAAGCGATCCGCAACTTTGAGATCGCTGCAGAGAACGGAAATGATTATGCCGAATACCAACTCGGCAAGATTTATCTTTACGGCAGAGAGGTCGAGCGTGACTACGAGAAAGCGATTGCATACCTTACTGCTTCGGCTGAACATGGAAATCAGTACGTCGCACAGCTTCTCCATAGCATCAAATCCAACCGAAACTGGTCGGCGGCATTGGGATCGCTTCGTCTGCTCGGACAGATCAGCCGTGCGATACAGAATCGCTTGGAGGACGATCGCAAAGGCAAAATAGGTTCAATAGATCGTAAACTGCGTAGGATGATCGACAATAAAAAGCAGGCGCATGGTTTGCATTCTACTCAGCAATAATGAATTAAGATCAAGAGGACTAGAAAAATCCGTTCCGTTTTTAATACCTTAAATATCACGGTAGAATAATTTGAAATTCTGTGGTATAATAAGGAAAATTCGTTCAACAAATCGGATTTTGTGGGAGGGAAAATTGGATGAGTAAAAGAAGTGAAAATGTATTCCCAATGGGTGATCTTGACTTGATTGGTTATATAAAAAATGCTTGGATAAAAGGATGGTTTGATGAATACTCTGATGAGCATTTTTTGATTAGAGCAATTAAGAACCAAATAACAGATATTGAATGGAAGACACAGTTGATGTTCAACAACTCAAATTCAATCAACACGCCTTTAAATCAGAACGGAGAGATAGATTTCAATATATTTTCATTGAATTTTATTGTTAATTTATCTTCTCGATTATTTGGCATAAGTAAAACATTCGGAGAAAATAAAATCAAACGATTTATCGAGGATCAATTATCTGCCGGCAAAGATAAATATGATAGAGATAAATTCTTTCAAGCACTATCAGAAATTGAGATATTGAGTTTCTATTGTTGCAGATACAAATGGAATAAAGCCATATATGAGCCGACGATTGGCATAAACGGAGCAAATCCTGAAGCTGGATTTGAGGCGATATTACCTAGTGAGGATGAGTCTGCTCCAACTGATATCAAAATCAATATTGAGGTTAAAACGCCGAAATTTCCGATAGTCAGCAATATGAGGAGTAGAACTGTTATTCCAACCATCTTGTTATCGGATAAAGGAAGAAGAGAAATACAAAAATTATGTGAGGAAAACAATTCGATATGCATTCTTCCTCGAGTGACAAAACTAGTTCAATTCATCAATAGTGCTGCTGAAAAATTTGCAAAACCCAATAAAAATGAATATAACTTGTTATATATTAACTGGTCATATAGTGATTTTCCGTCAAATGGTTTTTTGGAAGCATGGTCTTTGCTTACAAATGAAGTTAATGGAATTCTAACACATCCTGAGATAGGAACAAAGCTACCATTTAAAGAGCCAATTTGTAGTGAAGCATATGAAAAGATTACAGCAGTTATTGTATACACTAGTTCGTTGGAACAACTTATGTTTTCTGATTTTCGTTATGCGTGGCAAAACACCCCAAAGGTAGGAACACGATTTAGAATGTTTGTTATTAACAAAAAATTACGTGAAAAAGAGTTGGCCAACACCTCAAATTTATTATTTAAGATTACAGGTATGAAACCGGATATGCCGATACCCAGGCAGTGGCGAGTTTTGTTTGATCATAATTGGTCTGAACAAACATCTGAGGATAGTAAAGCTGCTGATTGCAAATTCGGATTAGATGCGCTTAACATTGTTAATGAACATTTCTTAATTCTTTGAGATGTCATACTGCAAATTTTTTTGATACACACTTTCATAATTAAATCACCAATACACAGCCGTTTAGTTTTCTATCGAAACTAGGCGGTTTTTATTTTAACTAATATATTTGAAAGGAGTCCCGATGTCAACCTTCATTCATTTTACAGACGAACAGAAAGAACAAGCTCGGAAAATCGATCTCACCGAGCTACTCCGCAGTCAGGGCAAAACGCTGAAACGCTCCGGCTCGGAGTACGAATGGAAAGACGGATCGCAGAAAGTCACGATCCGCGGAAACCTATGGTATCATCAATATGACCGTCAAGGCGGCGATACCATTGACTTCGTCCGTAGATTTATGGGAAAGTCATATCCCGAAGCGATGGATTACCTGCTCGGCGGCAGCGGAGGTGTGCTCACAGTATCTCCGCCCATTATCAAGGAAATAAAGCCCTTTGAATTACCGCTGAAAAATGACAATATGCGCAGAGCTTACACCTATCTGCTCAACCGGCGCGGAATCGATAAAGATGTATTGGACACCTTTGCATACAGTAAGATGATCTGTGAATCGGAAAAGTATCACAATGTCGTGTTCGTTGGATACGATAAAGACGGCATTCCGAGACACGCAAGTATGCGCGGAACAGGCTCAGAGAGTACCTACAAAGGAAACGCCCCGAACAGTCAGCCGGAATACAGCTTCCACTGGACAGGAACAAGCAAATACCTCTGCTTGTTTGAAGCACCTGTGGATATGCTGTCCTTCATCTCCATGCACAAGGAGAATTGGCGAAGCCACAGCTATGCCGCCTGCTGTGGTGTAGCAGATCATGTGTTGTGGCAGATGATCAAAGACAATCCTAACATCGGATATGTGTATCTGTGTCTCGACAGCGATGAACCCGGTCAGGCGGCGGCACATCGGATCAGCAAAAAGCTGTCTGAAAAAGGAATACAATCAGAAATCCTCGTACCGATCCATAAGGATTGGAACGAGGATTTGTTATATCAGAACGAAGAAAGAGAGGTGGAAGAACCGTGTCAGGCATTGGTACTCTGATATTTGTCGGCGCTGTGATGACCTGTATTCTCGGCGGCATTACGGTCGTAGCGCATATCTATAATCTCAACAACATCAAATCCAAAACTGTTGGTGATGGTCAGCACGGAACAGCACGGTGGGCAACGAAATCGGAGATACGAAAAACCTATCGGCATATACCATTCACGCCGGAGAAATGGCGAAAGCAAGCCGAAAGCGGTCAGACTCCTACAGCCACACACATTATGAAAAAGAAATGGTTTCGAAAGAAAAAGAATGAACCGACTGAAGAATCTCTTCCACAAGGCATCGTGGTCGGCTGCAGCGGTGGAAATCTCGGCACAACGGCGCTTGTAGATACAGGCGATGTCCATGTGCTGATGATCGGTGCTGCGGGTGTCGGCAAGACCGCCTATTGGCTGTACCCCTGCATTGAATATGCCTGTGCTTCGGGAATGTCGTTTCTCTCAACCGACACCAAGGGCGATGTCATGCGAAACTACGGAAACATCGCAAAGAAATATGGATACCATGTATCGGTTATTGACTTGCGAAATCCAACCCGAAGCAATGGCAACAATCTGCTCCACCTCGTAAACAAGTATATGGATTTGTATCAATCGGAAAAGCAGCTCATATACAAAGCCAAAGCAGAAAAGTATGCAAAGATCATCTCCAAAACCATCATCCTCTCAGGCATGGATGCGGCATCCTTCGGGCAGAACGCATATTTCTACGATGCGGCAGAGGGCTTACTCACGGCAACGATCCTGCTTGTGGCAGAGTTTTGCGAGCCGAAAAAGCGGCACATTGTGTCGGTGTTCAAGATCATTCAGGAATTGCTTGCGCCATCTAATAAGAAAGGCAAAAACCAGTTTCAGCAGCTCATGGAAATGTTGCCGAATGACCATAAGGCAAAATGGTTTGCCGGAGCTGCCCTCAACACGGCTGAGCAGTCAATGGCTTCAGTTATGTCAACAGCCCTCTCCCGATTGAATTCCTTTCTCGACTCAGAGCTGGAACAGCTTTTGTGTTTTGATACCGAGATTGACGCGGAGAAATTCTGCAATGAAAAGTCTGCTATCTTCGTCATCATGCCGGAGGAAGACCCTGGAAAATTCTTTATGGTATCACTTATTATCCAACAGTTGTACCGTGAAATCCTTGCAGTAGCCGATGAAAACGGCGGCAAGTTGAAGAATCGCTGTGTATTCTTCTGTGATGAGTTCGGAACGCTGCCGAAAATAGAGTCTGCCGAGATGATGTTTTCTGCATCCCGGTCTCGACGCTTGCAGATCGTGCCGATCATTCAGTCCTTCTCACAGCTTGACAAGAACTACGGCAAGGAAGGTGCTGAGATCATCGTAGACAATACGCAGATCACGCTGTTCGGCGGTTTCGCTCCCAACAGCTCCTCGGCAGAGGTGCTGTCCAAAGCACTCGGCAGCCGAACGGTCATGAGCGGATCTGTCAGCCGATCCAAGAATGATCCGTCACAGTCTTTGCAAATGATCGAGCGACCGCTCATGACGCCGGACGAACTCAAATCTATGCCCAAAGGACAATTCGTTGTTATGAAAACAGGCTTTCATCCGATGAAGGTCAAGCTGAAGCTGTTTTTCAAATGGGGAATTGAATTCAACAAAGATAAGCCCTACACCGTAGAGGACAACGGCGGCCGTGAAGTTGTATATGCAGATAAAAAGGAAATCATGGACGGCATCGTGCAAAAATACCATGCCGATTGGCTGATAGCGAAAGAGCCGCCAACGGACGGTGAATCCGCAGGCGGTCAGACGCAAATCGAAAGTCAGAGCCATGA
>CAZDWY010000086.1:0-7981 GCA_964509345.1 uncultured Alistipes sp. | reverse complement strand
GACTTCAAGAAAATGGAATATTCCATCAACAAGGGCCTCTGGGGAACAAGTATCGGCGGTAAAGAAACGCTCCATTCAGAGCAGACCCTCCCCGACAGCGCCTATCCCTCGCAGATAACGGCTTCGGGCGAGGAAACGCTGAAAATAACTTTCGATAAAGGTGAGATTGCCGCTGTAAACGGCGAGAAATTCGACGACAAGATTGCCGCAATCCGCAAAATCGAGGAAATAGGCTCGAAATTCGGAATCGGCCGCGACATGCATATCGGCGACACCATTATCGGCATCAAGGGACGCGTAGGATTCGAAGCCGCCGCTCCGATTCTCATCATCAACGCCCACAAGATGCTCGAAAAACATACGCTGACAAAATGGCAGCAGTATTGGAAAGACCAGATCGGAACCTGGTACGGAATGTTCCTCCACGAATCGCAGTATCTCGAACCTGTCATGCGCGACATGGAACGCTTCCTCGAAAGCTCGCAGCAGAACGTCAGCGGAACGGTTGAGATTACCCTGCGCCCCTATTCCTACACTCTCGTGGGCGTGGATTCGCCGTTCGACCTTATGAAAACCGACTTCGGCGAATATGGCGAGGTCAACAAGGCCTGGACAGCCGACGATGTGAAGGGATTCACCAAAATCCTCGGCAACCAGATGAAGATTTTCCATAACGTCCAGTCACGCAACAACAAGAAATAATGAAGATAGGCATAATTGGCGGAGCCGGGTACACGGCCGGCGAACTTTTGCGCCTGCTCGTCAACCATCCCGAGGCCGAAATCGTTTTCGTCCATTCCACAAGTAACGCCGGAAATGCCGTCAGCGACGTGCATGAAGGCCTTTACGGCGACACCGACCTCAAATTCTCGGCCGACTACAATCTCGATGCCGTCGACGTAGTGTTCATCTGCTCGGGTCACGGATTCAGCCGCAAGTTCTGGGAGGAAAACACGCTCCCCGACCATCTGCGCGTTATCGACCTCGCGCAGGATTTCCGCGACGAATCGTGCGGCTACGTCTACGGACTCCCCGAAGTGAACCGCGACCGCATTGCCTCGGCACGCCTGATAGCCAACCCCGGCTGCTTCGCCACCGCGCTACAGCTGGCCCTCGCGCCGTTGGCAGCCGCCGGAAAACTTACTGGCTCGATTCATGTGACCGGTGTGACCGGCTCCACCGGTGCCGGAGTCAAGCCGGGAGCTACCACCCATTTCAGCTGGCGCACCGATAATCTGTCGGTCTACAAAGCTTTCGAGCATCAGCATCTCGCCGAAATCCGACGCACGCTCGCCGCGCTCGCCGGAACCGACGGGGCTTCGCTCCCGGAGATTAATTTCGTCCCCGTAAGAGGCGACTTCGCGCGCGGAATCTTCGCCATGACATATCTTTCAACCGACCTCACCGAAGAGGAGGCCCGCGAACTGTTCAGGCAGTTCTATGCCGGGGCGCCATTCACCCACGTGATGGACCGCCCGGTCGACCTCAAACAGGCCGTCAACACCAACAAAGCGCTCGTTTCGGTCGAGAAACATGGCGACAAACTGCTGATAATAAGCGCAATCGACAATCTGCTGAAAGGCGCGTCGGGACAGGCCGTGCAGAACTTCAACCTCATGTGCGGGTTCCCCGAAACACTCGGACTTAACCTCAAATCGTCGGGATTCTGAATCGTCGGCGTAACCTATTGTATATTATGAAACTATTCGACGTTTATTCACTCTACGACATAGAACCTGTAGAAGGACGCGGATGCTACGTGTTCGACAGCGAAGGCAACCGCTACCTCGACCTCTACGGAGGCCACGCGGTCATCTCAATCGGACATTGCCATCCGCACTACGTCAAGGCGGTTTCCGATCAGGTGGCAAAGCTCGGATTCTATTCCAACTCGGTGCTGAACTCGCTTCAGCAGACCCTTGCCGACAAACTCGGAAGAATCAGCGGCTACGACGACTATTCGCTATTTCTGTGCAACTCGGGAGCCGAAGCCAACGAAAACGCCATAAAGCTCGCTTCGTTCCACACCGGCAAAGCCAAGGTGCTCGCTTTCGGAAGCGCTTTCCACGGACGCACCTCCGGCGCAGTCGCCGCTACCGACAATCCTAAGATTCAGGCGCCGTTCAACCGCACCGCGAATGTGACGTTCGTTCCGCTCGGCGACATCGAAGCCGTTGAACGCGAACTTGCAACCGGCGAATATTGCGCCGTGCTGATAGAAGGAATCCAGGGCGTTGCGGGAATACGCATGCCCGGCGACGATTTCCTCCGTCAGCTCCGCCAGCTGACCGAACGCACCTCAACCGTCCTAATCCTCGACGAAATTCAATCGGGCTACGGACGCACCGGACGTTTCTTCGCCCACCAGTATGCCGGCATCCGTCCCGACCTGATAACCATGGCCAAAGGCATCGCCAACGGATTCCCGGTAGGCGCCGTGCTGATTTCGCCTGAATTCAAGGCCGTGAAGGGAATGCTCGGAACAACCTTCGGCGGCAATCATCTCGCTTGCGCGGCAGCCATAGCCGTAGCCGAGGTGGTGGAGAGTGAGAAACTTGTCGAGAATGCAGCCGCCGTGGGCGAATATCTGCTTGAGAATCTGCGGAAAATGCCGCAGCTGAAGGATGTGCGCGGACGCGGCCTGATGATAGGCGTTGAAATCGACGGCTCAGGCGCCGAAATGCGCCGCCGGCTGCTGTTCGAACGCCATATCTTCACCGGCGGAGCCGGCGCTTCGACCGTGCGTCTGCTTCCCGCCCTTTGTCTCGGCAAAGAACAGGCCGACACTTTCCTCGAAAATTTCGCACAATTACTTTAATATATAACTCTCTCGCTATAAAATGAAAAAATTCACCTGCGTCGGCGATATAGGCAATCTCGACCTCGCCGTTAAAGAAGCGCTCGAACTGAAGCGCGACCGTTTCGCCCTCTCATCGCTCGGACGGAACAAGACCCTGCTGATGATATTCTTCAACTCGAGTCTGCGCACCCGCCTGTCAACACAGAAGGCCGCCATGAACCTCGGAATGAACGTCACGGTGCTCGATGTCAATCAGGGTGCCTGGAAGCTTGAGACGGAGCGCGGCGTGGTTATGGACGGCGACAAGGCCGAGCATCTGCTCGAGGCTATCCCGGTGATGGGATGCTACTGCGACATAATCGGCGTACGTTCGTTCGCCGGCCTCAAGGACAAGGCCGAGGACTACGAGGAGCGGGTCATCGAACAGTTCATCCGCTATTCGGGACGTCCGGTGTTCTCGATGGAGGCCGCCACGCGCCACCCGCTGCAGAGCTTCGCCGACCTCATCACAATTGAGGAATACAAGACGAAGGAACGTCCGAAAGTGGTGATGACCTGGGCGCCGCATCCCAAGGCGCTTCCTCAGGCCGTTCCCAACTCATTCGCCGAATGGATGAACGCCACCGACTACGATTTTGTAATCACCCACCCCGAAGGCTACGAGCTGGCTCCCGAATTCGTAGGCAACGCGCGCGTTGATTACGACCAGCGGCGCGCTCTCGAAGGCGCCGACTTCGTTTATGCCAAGAACTGGTCGGCATTCGCCGATCCCAACTACGGCAAGGTGCTTTCCACCGACCGCAGCTGGACGGTCGATGCCGAAAAAATGGCACTCACCGACAATGCCTTCTACATGCACTGCCTGCCCGTGCGCCGCAACATGATAGTTACCGACGACGTAATCGAATCGCCCCGGAGCATTGTGATTCCCGAGGCCGCCAACCGCGAGATTTCGGCTCAGACCGTGCTTGCCCGAATGCTCCGAAGCTTATGATAAAGGTTTTCAAGATAGGCGGTAACGTGGTCGACAATCCCGAAGCGCTATCGCGCTTTGTCGACGATTTTGTAAAGGTTGAGGGAAAAAAGATTCTCGTTCATGGCGGTGGTAAGGAAGCCACCCGCATGAGCGCCCGTCTCGAAATACCTACAACGATGATCGACGGACGCCGCGTAACCGACCGCCCGACGCTCGATGTCGTAACCATGGTTTATGCCGGCCTTGTCAACAAACGGGTTGTCAGCCTTCTGCAGGCTGCCGGATGCAACGCGCTCGGACTGACCGGTGCCGACGGCCATGCCGTTACGGCCAGCCGCCGTCCGGCCAACCCCGTCGACTACGGTTTTGTAGGCGACATAAGCGACAGCGGTGTCGACACACGGTTTATAGCCGCGTTGCTCGACATGGGCATAACTCCGGTTTTCTGCGCCATAATGCACGACGGAGCGGGAACGCTGCTCAACTGCAATGCCGACAGCGTGGCATCGGCCGTGGCAAAGGCTATGGCGAAAACCGAAACCGTTGAACTCATCTATTGCTTTGAAAAGAACGGAGTTCTGAGCGATGTCGACGATCCCGACTCGGTTATAGCTGAAATAACCGCCATGAATTATCCTGCATTGCGTGCCGACGGCACAGTCAGCGCCGGAATGATTCCGAAAATCGATAATGCGTTTCAGGCCATTGCCGGAGGAGTGGGCAGTGTAAGAATCTGCCACTCCGACAACATATTGTCGTCAAAAGGTACCGTCATTCGCTAATTTTTCCGCTTTTCCAGCCGATGAACAATGAACTGACCGACACGCTGCAACTGCTCGAATCGCTGATTCGCACTCCCTCGTTTTCGCGCGAGGAGGAGAAAACGGCGCGCATCATTTCGAAATATCTTTCCGACCGCGGCGTCGTTGTCAATCAGGTACCTTCAACTAACAACGTGTGGGCATTTGCCAGACCGTATAATCCCTCGTTGCCCACGCTGCTTCTGAATTCACACCACGACACGGTGCGTCCGGCCGAAGGCAACACTCTCGATCCGTTTGCGGCCGAACGCCGCGACGACCGTATCTACGGCCTCGGAAGCAACGATGCCGGCGCATCGGTTGTTTCGCTTATCGCCGTATTCCTCCGCCTCAGGGAAACTGAACTGCCCTTTAATCTGCTGCTGGCCATAACGGCTGAGGAGGAGGTTGGCGGAGAACACGGAATGCGCGCGTTCCTGCCTGAAATGGAGCGCGAGGGAATAAGAATCGACATGGCCATTGTCGGCGAACCCACCGGCATGCAGCCCGCCGTCGGCGAGCGCGGCCTTTTAGTGTTCGACTGCACCACGCGCGGCGTTGCCGGGCATGCGGCCCGGGGCGAGGGTGTCAACGCGCTTTACAGGGCCATCGACGATATCAACCGGCTGCGCAACTACCGTTTCGAAAAACAATCGGAGCTGCTGGGCGACATAAGCGTAACCGTGACACAGATTGAGGCGGGACGTCAGCATAACGTAGTGCCCGACATCTGCCGGTTCGTGGCCGATGTGCGCACTACCGACGCCTACACGCCCGAAGAAACCATCGCGCTGCTCCGCTCGGCAGTGGAGCATTCCGAGCTTAAAGAGCGATCCACGAGGGTGCGCCCTTCGGTAATTCCTGCCGGTCATCCGCTCGTAAGATCGGCCGAAGCGCTTGGTCTGACGCCCTTTGTATCGCTGACAACCTCCGATATGTCGCTCATGTACGACATTCCTTCGTTGAAAATTGGTCCCGGCGACTCATCCCGCAGTCATCGCGCCGACGAATATATCCGCACCGGTGAAATAGAGCAGGCAATCGGCCTGTACGATAGGCTGATTCTCGGAGTAGCCGGTATTCTTAAAACATCCAAATAAATTGCTGAAATGAAACTATGGAGCAAGGGTTTCGAACCCGATAAAATGATAGAGGAATTTACCGTTGGCCGCGACCGCGAGCTCGATCTGCGCCTTGCGCGCTACGACGTAGAGGGCTCGATGGCCCACATACGCATGCTCGAGTCGATCGGACTGCTTTCGGCCGACGAGCTGAAACTGCTGCTCGCCGAACTCGGCAACATTGCCGGAATGATTGAGCGCGGCGAATTCGTAATCGAGGAGGGCGTCGAGGACGTTCATTCGCAGGTTGAGTTCCTTCTTACCAACAAACTCGGCGATGTCGGCAAAAAGATACATTCGGGCCGCTCGCGCAACGACCAGGTGCTTGTCGACCTGAAACTGTTCATGCGCGACGAAATCCGCAGCATCGCCCGTTCGGTCAATCATCTTTTCGACCGCCTGCTCCTACTGAGCGAACGCTATAAGGATGTTCTGATGCCGGGCTATACGCATCTTCAGATTGCGATGCCCTCGTCGTTCGGACTATGGTTCGGCGCCTACGCCGAATCGCTCATCGACGATGCGCGCATTCTCTCCGCAGCCTTCGACGTTGCCAATCAGAATCCTCTCGGTTCGGCTGCCGGCTACGGTTCCTCGTTCCCCCTCGACCGCACGATGACAACCAGGCTGCTCGGTTTCGAATGCATGCACTATAATGTCGTTGCCGCACAGATGAGCCGCGGAAAAACGGAGCGCGCCGTCGCAATGGCCATTTCGGCTATTGCCTCCACGCTCGGACGTTTCGCGATGGATGTGTGCATGTGGATGTGCCAGAACTTCGGCTTTATTTCTTTCCCCGATGAATTCACAACCGGTTCGAGCATAATGCCCCACAAGAAAAACCCCGATGTGTTCGAGATAATGCGCGGCAAATGCAACCGCCTGCAGTCGGTTCCAAACGAAGTGGCCCTGCTGACCACCAATCTTCCGCTCGGCTACAACCGCGACCTGCAGTTGCTGAAAGATATTATCTTCCCCGCCACAACGGAAATGATTTCGTGTCTCGACATGTGCGACTTCATGTTGCAGCACATCAAGGTCAACCCCGATATAATCAGCGACCGTAAATACGACTATCTGTTCACCGTTGAGGATGTCAACCGGCTGGTGCAGAGCGGAATGCCGTTCCGCGACGCCTACCGTACCGTAGGCATGAAGGTGCAGGAAGGTTCGTATGTTCCTACCCGCCGCGTCCATCACACCCACGAGGGTTCGATCGGAAATCTCTGCAACGACCGCATTGCCGTTAAGATGCAGAATGTCATTTCGCACATTATCGGTTAAACCTTTCCCTCAGGCTGCTGTCTAACAGATATTAGTACAAAGAGTTCCCACTCATAAAGCTGAACGTTATGAAAAAACTGTTTTTATTGTTGTTTATGGCAATCGGGCTGGCTGTTTCGGCCGGGAATGTGGCTCCCGACGGCGAGTCGCTCAACTACAGGGTGATGTTCAAATGGGGACTCATCAACAAGCAGGCCGGACGGGTGAACATGCGCGTTGTTTACAATGACAACGGAATGTTCGACGCAATTCTGACCGCCCGCACCGAAAAATGGGCCGACGGTCTGTATCAGGTGCGCGACACTCTGCTCGGAACGATGTCGCGGACAACGTGCGAACCTATTATCTATCAGAAGATAACCCACGAAGATGGCGAATTCAAGCACGACCTCATAACCTACACCCGCTCAGGCAATAAGACTGTGGGTCAATGTACGCGCCGGCAGCAGAAGAATGCCAAGAAGCCGATGACCGAACGTTTTCTGACTCTCGAATCGCAGGGGCTGACCCTCGACATGCTCAGCTCGTTCTATTTCATGCGCTCGATCGACTACGATTCGCTCGAAAAAAACAAGACCGTAACCCTGACCGTGTTTTCAGGCAAACGCAAGGAGACGCTGACTATCACCTACCAGGGCAGGGAAGATGTTGAAATCAGCAAGAAGAAATATCCCGCCTATCATATAACTTTCAAGTTCACCGGCGATGGCGGAAAGAAAACGTCCGACGACATGGACGCGTGGATATCGACCGAACCCGACCGCATTCCTCTGAAACTCGAGGGAAAACTTCCTGTCGGAAAGGTTCAGTGCTACCTCATGCCATAAGGCATAACCAACTTAAAAACCTTAATCTAACAACTAACAACCAACAACTAACAACTAAAAACTAACAACAGTAGTTCAACGGAGATCCTCGAGGAACGGGAGGGTTCCGCGTTGCGACTGCTCGATGCGCTTGTTGCGCCAGCATTTGCGGCATACGGCAATGTAGCGGTCGT
>CAZDWY010000085.1:0-8781 GCA_964509345.1 uncultured Alistipes sp. | reverse complement strand
TGCAGAGTTCTGAAAATCCTTGTGTCCCCGGTTCGATTCCTGGTGGCACCACTTGGTAAAAAGAATAAGTCGCTAATTCACAATGAGTTAGCGACTTATTCTTTCTTCATTATCTCTAACTTGTCCACTAAAGTATCCAAGAAGTAGTGAATCAGGATGAACCACTATAAAGCTTTGAACTAGCTAAATTCCTAAATTCTCCTAATATTTCTATAAATCTCCTTACTCTACCTTGGGTAGAGATAATTTAGGTTACTGCTTCAATTTATTTTGTTATTACCTTTTATCCATTTTAGTTTCTACCTTTTATTTATTCTTTGTTAGCTGACCGGCAGATATAAGTGTATCTTTTTACGAACCTGCTCGTCATTTTATAAAAATTGAAGATTGTCTCCCTCTACTCGAAGGCATCCCTCAGGTCGTAAAAGGAGGATAATGTCGTATAAGGCGTGTAATAAGGAGAAGCAGGGTAGAATGACAAAGAAAAGTATTATGTAATCACTCAGGAGGATTAAGTTGTAAGAGTATAAATAAAGAACATCAACCCATATTGTTATCTGCTGGTATATTATTCTAAATGTACCACTGCCTTATCCGTTGAGTGTACACTTAGCTTATAAGTTGTTGAATTATTAAAGTATGTTAAATATCAATTAGTTAGATAATTTTTACATCTCGTCACATCTTGATCCAAAAGTGACGACTTTTAAAAATTTGTTTTTGGCTCTAATATTCTAATTCTTATTTATATACAAAAGACTTGAGATTTTAGAAACTCGTCACAGTTGGATTTTTAGATAAGGGGTATATTTGAATTAACTTATTGTATTGTAAATAGTTACAAGATAATGGCTATTGTTTTGTTGATTCTTTTGCCTTAACTTTGCGCTATCATCGATAGTCGATGGTATAATTGTTAAAAATTAATAACAATGACAATAACTGATATAATTAATAGTGGTTGTGGAACCGTATTGGTGACGATGACACCAGCAGATCTCTCTGCATTTGCGAATGAGATTGTCGCCAGAATTCTTCCCCAGCAGTCTTCCAACCCTGTAATGGAAGATGAGCTGCTCACGAGACAAGGTGTAATGGAGTATCTTGGTATAAAGTCCACAACTCTATGGGCCTGGACAAAAATGGGTCTTCTAACGCCTGTCAAGATAAGACGCAAGTGTCTATATCGCAAAAGCGACATCCTCTCCTTGCAAAGTGCCAAATACCAACAAACATAATTAAATAACCAACTCAAGGAGCAAAAAGCATACAGGAGGCATAGAATAATTGTAGGCGAAACCTCACCCGGTTACCAGCAAATGTTCAATACATTACCAAAAACAATTTATTGCGTTCTAAGTAGAAATGTTGCATTGTTAAATGGACATAGAACATAGTGTAACAAATTTGCAAATTAGCAGGTAAGAATGAATAAATATATAACTTTCGACAGATTAAGGCTTAGTCTGCCATTATCAACTATTGAAATACTTCAGCCGACAATGTTCCGTTCCACTGTGAGTGGCACAGGCGAAGTCATACGCATGAAATACGAGCAGACCTCTCCATTTTATTATTCAATAGAGATTGATGAAATAAAACGGTGTGGTATAGTAGAATTCAACGGTAAAGTTCTGCTTGATCGATATCCCGAATTAATCAATTATAGGAATATAATTAACTGCTTTGAGAATATCAATCAATATAAAGTATGTTATATCTTGCCGAGTGAAGCATTAGCCTACGCAGTCGTGTTACAATGCGATGTTACTAAAGATATTCCTTGTAACATCCCTATCAACGAGCTTCAGCACAATATGACTTTCCGTAATAATAAGAAATGGTGTGTCCGAGATATAACTAACAATAGATATACGATTGAACGTACATGTACAACCAAACGAAAAAAAGCACGGATGGTGATATATGACAAAGCGGTTGAAATGAGTCGTAAGGTAAATGAGGATTTCCTTAAGACCGTTACGAACCATGAAAGCCAACTTGACTATTTCCGTAACAAGGTTCGGTATGAATTGAATCTGAATTCAATTGATCGTATCCGGCATTTTTTTGGACTAAAGGAAACAAAGCTCTCTAATTTGTTGAACACTTCATCAGATCCTATTCGTAATTTCCTTGAGGAAGCTATTGTAGATAACCAATATTTTGAGAATGTTCTAAATTTTAGTGGAAATTTACGTTCTCTGGAACATCTTCTCTTAATGGCGATTTGCGATTTTGATATGCACAAACTGGAGATGGTAATTAGAGATCTCTATGGCTCATCACGATCAATTAGTAGAACCATGTCTCCATATCAAGATATTTATACGAAGCTTGGTGCGCATGTTTCACGATCATTGCCAAATTCTAACCTTATGGATATGGGCAATGATATAAGAAAAACTCTGTTAAGTGTTTTTTCGAATGTTCCTAGTCATAAAAATATCTTACAGATTTATAAACCATATTCTCCATCTATAGTGGACTATGACTATTTCAACCTTCCATACATTAAGATACCATTCCTGCCTGATGATTGTTGATTCTTTTTTTTGCCTTACATCCGTTGGAAATAAGTGGACAAAGTGAACTCAGGTAGTCTCGGAAATAATTCCGAACTTTGTGGATGCAGAAGCCCTGTGAGGTGTAAGATTGCTTTGGGTTAAACCCAAACAAGCTTATTGCAAATTTTTTCGGATGAATTTTTTTGTAATCAAAATATATTCATTAATTTTGCAATATTGGAGATGAAGCCTATCAAGATTTCATCTTCGGTAAGACATAATAAAAGGCGTTTACTTGACGCTTGATTCTGACTCTTCGGAACTTCGCAACTTCCTTTTATCTCTGTCAGGGTAAAGCAACGGTAGATGTTCATGGATATGTTCCACCCATATCCGATGGCCAAGGCTCCGTGAGGTGTCTGCGGCCATTTGGGGTGCTACATATACGCGTGGGCTTCTGCGTTGCTCGTTCAACAGAGATAGGCAATGCGAAGGCCTCGAAGAGTGGAATGAGCAACGGTATTGGCACCACGCTTTTTTATTAATTTTTCATGAGAGGGTGCATCATGAGTTTAATATGCAAGGTTATGAATAATTCTGAATCCAAAATGAACTATACTAAGTATACACCATTTGGAAACTCTAAAGGAAAAGGCAGGTATATCTGAGTTCGTAATAAAAGGCAGTCTTGAGACTGTGGAAGCAAACATTGAGACATTCAGAATAAGAACCGATTCCTATTCCATGAATATACTTGTTTGATAGAGGTGAATCTAAACTATCCTCTTGAAATTAATGTAATGGGAAGGTTCTTACAAAAATTAATGAGGCTTTGGATGAATATTTTGAAATAAAGAAATCCAATGAAAATGCCGAGTCGCATTAAAGGAGGTAGGCAACGATAAATTTTTATCTTATGGGTAACATGGACGGTAAGTACATAATAATGGTCAAGTTCGGAGGTTCCAGCGAGCAGTGCAAACGAGTTTGCGAAATTATCGACACAAATACAAAGGATGATGATTTCCAAAGCCTTCGGTACGCTACGTTGGATCTTCATAACTGTGATGAATTTGAGGAATCTTCTATTGATTTAAGCCTGGCACGGGATTATCTTGGAATATTCGTAAAAAATAAGATGGCTTATAGAGGCTACACAATCCTTTCTTTGGAACGATTCCCTACACAATTCTTTGAGGCTATTGAGGAACAATTCCCAGGAGTTACCATTGCGCTAACTTGTTGGACAACAAATGGTGTAATCAGTTATACTAATGATGAGTGGGCGTTAGATAAAGTCTGTTATCCGGAAATCATTAATCCCGATGGCACCCCTTACTGCTCACAAAGATTAAATCATGGTCTGCATCATGTTTCCAATAGATTAAGAGTAGGTAATTCTTCGGCCCCTCAATTCGTGACGCATGATAATATTCCCGAATCAAACTTAGAAAATACGCCTATTTGGGTGGTAAAAGAAGTTAGTTCTCTTCCAGATGAGAATCCAAAGATGAAGATAGAACTGTGGAATCCTGTCCAAAATAATTATGTTGATTCTGACCTTCAAATTAGTGATGAGGAAATGAGAATTTATTTCCCCAATTATTTCAAGGCTATAGAGAAGAAAAGACTTTTAGAGAAGGAAGCTAGGGGAAAAGTCCCATCTAATCCTAATAAACTAAGAGTAACAAAAAATAAAAATGATATTGAATCTGACAAAGCTTCAATTGTAGGCACAAAGTCAAAAAGCACTATAAAATTTATCATCTGGGCTCTTCTAGCACTTCTGGCATTAATCCTTTTTTTCTAAACATTTGGGGAAACAATAATGGATCGGATTAGTAATTCCACTGAGTCACTATAAATATTCATTAAATAATTTAAAATGTAAAGAAAAAGCCGATTCGCTTGAAAGGAGGTAGGCTAATTTTAAAAATGTAAGTATGGCAACACGCGTATGGACAGTCCGTCTAAAACACCACATCAAGGACGGTCTCGAACCGGGCTTTACAGTCCACATCACTTCTCAAAATAAAGATTGGTATCTCCTTGAGAAGTATCTTCGTGATCATGGCTATGGTCATATTGGTGGCTGTGCTTGTGACAGTTTTTGGGATTGGTTCTAATTTTGAGAGGTGTATCATAAGTTGAGTATAAAATTGACATTATAACTATTGATAATAGGATATTAATTTTATAATTCTCAATTTTTAACTTATGATGCACTGCTATCTTTTATCAACTACTTATACCATCCCATAACTTGATAGGTGCGATTTTCAAGTACTAACTAATTTTTAAATATTATGAATAATCAATCGAAATCTCTGGATGATTATACGTCTAATTTTGCTGCTTATCTTGAAAAGGTTTATAAGCGTATCACGACTTGCGGTGCGAAGGATGTGATCGATTATGTGAATAATTACGCAGCATACGACGATTCTAAATACCATAATTCTGATATTGATTGTATAGACACTGCAAATAATCAAATATCTAATGTAACTTGTACGGATATCAATGATTTAAAACAACAAGTAAAAGACCTTCAAAGACAATTAAACGAGTTATCTGAAGAAGAACAAGTAAGGGTACAATTTTTTTACACTTATGTTTCCCCTAGTGGTTATAAGCAGTTTTATCACGAAAAGGATACCATATCTCTTCACACCTATAATTCACTCATCAGTGGTGGAGAATATGCAATTACAAGCTATATACATTCAAATCTTTGCTTTCTTGAAAACGGAGCTAGCATTATACATGCCCGAATGATGATCGTATAGTTTAACGATTCTCATTGTTCATAGTTGGCGAGAATTAGAAAAACCTGTTACCTTTGCGCTGTTATTCAAAATTAATAATGTTACCTCAATCAATTTTAAATAGAATGATGGAGAAGTATGGTAAGAACCCCATATTTTCATCCGACTGTGCGCCTTTGGCAAAAGAGATTGGAGTGAGTGAGACTACGGTCAAGCGAATGTTTGGACTTGTTGGAAAGGATTCTCCTGAACGTAATCGAACTCCTCATAATAGTACTATGGATATAGTGGCAAGATATCTTGGATTTGATTGCTATAATGACTTGTTGCGTGAAATAGGTGATGGTGATTTCTCTTCAGAGTTTATCTCGATGCAGACTCTTGAGGTAAACAGATTGAAAGATGGAACTCAAGTGCAGTTGCGTTACGAACCGGCACGTGTAATTGTTATGACCTATCTCGGTGAAGGTGAGTTTTTGATCAACGAGACTCAAAATAGTAAGTTGCAAAAAGGAGATAGAATTCGATTGACTCACCTTATACTTGGACAAGAGGTAATAGTAAGCGAGGTGATACGTGACGGGCGTTCTCTTGGTGGATACCGGGCTGCTAAAGATGGAGGTTTAAGAACACTTGAAATCATTGCCTGACTTATAACAAGGATTGGAAGGTGACTTTTCCAATCCTTGTACATTAATGTGTGGTTTGTCTTGTATTAATGGAATAAAATTATCTGAAGAAAGCATCAAATTCAGGGTCACGTTTGCGAAGCGTGTCACGTAAATCATTGTTGAACTTGGTAAAAAGTTTTCCGGCACGACTTTTTTCATATGCTTTCGCTACCGCCAATTCCACATCAACTGCGTTCATATCAGAATATTTGGCGGTAGCCTCTTCACGTATCTGTCGATAGGTACTGAGATAGGAATTTGTAAGATCTTGTAAAATCCTATAATCTCTCTTTTCATCCCATCCGGACACCAATATTTTTTGAGCTGCTTCTATTTCTGTAATGAAATTCGCCATAGGGGTGTCGATATCAATGTCGAGTTCGTCTGCTTCTTGTGGCATTGGTTCCGGTGTTTTCGGAAGTGATTTTTGTTTTTTTATCGGTTGTTTGGGCGTAGGCACAACTGATATGGT
The DNA here is from genome assembly GCA_964509345.1 of uncultured Alistipes sp. Lineage (GTDB taxonomy): Bacteria > Bacteroidota > Bacteroidia > Bacteroidales > Muribaculaceae > UBA7173. Next base: position 2,363 of record CAZDWY010000085.1, on the reverse strand, counting down.
ATCTTTGGGTACCTCCTCTTTAAAAACCTGATTCTCGTGGGTTGAAACTTCAGTATCATCATTTGATGGAACAGTAAGTGGAGGTGGGGTAGTGGGTGTTTGTAGCTTCCATATGATTAAAGAAAGAAATACAGCAAACACTATTATTCCAATAACGATAAGACTCTTGTTTGGATTTTTTTGATTAAGTGATGCAGCAAGTATATTAGCATCTGTATCAACATTAAGACATTCTTTCCTGAACGCCTTTAATTTTTTAGTGGGAAATTTAGGTGCTTTTTTAGCAATTATATCAACGATGTTGGCTATCGCCGAGAAATCTTTGTATCTGGTAGGCTTTTGATCACTGCTTAAAGGATCGCTGATTGAAAGGGTACCACCATGGCTTTGGTCTAACGTGTCCGAATAAGCTTTATCAAGGTCAAGGAGCATAACACCACGATCGATATGCCGGAGCATTATGTTTTCCGGTTTTAAATCGCAATGGATGACCCCGCTTCTATGAAGATAAGCAACAACATTAAGTAATTCGGAAAGGAACCTCTTTACGTTCTCTAGGCTACTGAAATATGTTTTGCCTTCTTCGGTTTTTAGGAACTCTGCCAATGAAATTCCGTCAACATAGTCCATGACAATGTAGACTTCATCAAAGCCAAACTTCTTATCACGATAAACCGGTAGGGCATCGTGCTTAAGCCGTTGTCCAATTTGGTATTCCTTGCGGTATGAGCTAACATAGGTTGGTTGATTCCGGTATTGGCTTTTTAATCTTTTTACCGCTACCTGCAAACCGTCAATGTGCATCCTGTAGACTGTGCAAGACGCTCCTTCACCACAGACATTTTCTTCTTTAAAGCCCGCAGTTATACTATCAATTGGTTCGTCAGATAGGTCTGAACAGAAGGCGGATGTGGAGGTATCAGTAGTCATATTACAAAATTACAAAAAATCTATGAATATGAAGTGAACAAATTGAACTATTGCTGTTTAAAAAATTATTATTACTTTTATTGCGAAAGATTCAGTAGTATAAAATCAAAGATTAAAATTTAATAATAACGATTAATTTATAATCAACGAAAAAATAATTTGAAGTATGAAATACTATCCGGAAGAGAGGGAGGAAATCTTGACGAGACGTGCTGAGAAGGAATTTAAAAACAGGCAGTATAAGCCTCAGCCTACGCCATCAAAAGAGGATGGTGCTGGGTCTACAGTGCAAGATAACGAGGGGAATACGGCTCAGGGTGACAAGGAGGCTTCACCGTTGGAGAAGAGGATGGAGAAGTATCGTAAGATGAGAAAGGAGCAGAAGTCAAGGGTTGCGGCAGTTGATGAGTTCCTTGATTCTGAGGAAAATCAGAAGAGATACGGATTCAGAACGGAGGTGGTGAACGGCATAAGGAAGATATATTATGACGGTGATATAGACATTCTTAATGAGGCGATGTATGGACCGAGTGTTGAGGATAACTCAACAGATAATGCTTCTGTGATTGCTATTCGTCGTTCTATGGATGATGATGGGTTGGTTGCCCGGCTTCCCGGTAGGGCAATCGAGATTCCTGTAAGGTTAGAGGTCGGGAAGGAGGATACGTCAGTAGCGTATTTTTCTATTGTGGCAGATAACGGGGTAGTGCTTACACAACTCTGTCTTACTGAGCCGAAGTATTATCCGGAAGAGGAAGACTGTCGTTATACCATCGATATGAGAGGACTGACTATCTTGAACAACTATGTAAGGGATAATTTCCAGCATCTGATTAAAGAATGGAATGAACTCCATCCGGCTCATTTGGTTTCGAGTGATATTTGGCTTCCAAATTACAGGTTTTTAGCTTCTTATGCGTATTCGGAAATGAAGAAAAATAGGGATAAATCTACTGATTGAGAAATGAACAAAATGAACTCAGGTGTTGTGAGACTTTATACGTAACTTTGTAGCGCAAGAGAAAGCCGAATCGCTTGAAAGGAAGTAGGCGTATATCCAAAAAATGATGAATATGGCATGGTATAAGGTGCGCTTTGGAACAACTCAGGATAATCAGCAGTATAATGTTCAGGCTTCTTCAGCTGCAGAAGCGGAAGCAAAATTCAGGCAAACCGACTATTACAAGTGGTGTAAATGTAGGGTCTTCTCTGTCTCTTTGCTTTAATTATTACTGGTGGAATACGTATGTTAAATCAACTGTGTTCCATCGGTTATAATAGTTAGTTTTTCTGAGTTGATAGCAGTCGTTGTTATGAAAAAATGTGTTAACTTTGCGGGCAGAATCCGAGCAGCGTAGTTTTGCCGGATAGATAGCGCGGTTGTCGCTATGTGACATTGTGGGAAATTTAATTTGTATTTTTACTTCTTGGGA
>CAZDWY010000084.1:0-8941 GCA_964509345.1 uncultured Alistipes sp. | reverse complement strand
GGAGGAGGAAGCGCTCGCGACCCTGGTTGAGCACGTCGTCGAGAATCTTCTCGTCAAGCTTGGTTCCGAGGGTAACGGTCGAGAGGCTCTGGGTTTCTCCACGGGTGAACACTGCCGATCCGTGAGGTCCGGGAACATAGTCGGTCTCGCACCAGATGGGACGGATCTCGGTAGTTTTGCGACCGTCGAGACGGATGCCCTCGTCGAGGATGCAGCGACGCACTGCCTCGCGCTCCACGTCGTGGTAGTAGCGCTTCACAAGCGGTGTCTTCTCATCGCGGGTCTCCTCGGGGAGCGATGCGATGTATTCGTCGCAGATGGCGTCGAACGAATCCTGGCGCCAGTGCTTGTCGGCGCATCCGGCCTTGGCAACGGCGTATGCCTTGTCGTAGCACTTGTCATGAACATCCTTGCGGAGTTCTTCATCGTTAACCTCGTGGTTGTATTCGCGTTTCACTGTCTTTCCGGCAGCCTCTGCCAGTTCGAGCTGAACCGCGCAGTGTTTCTTTATCTCTTCGTGTGCGAATTTGAGAGCTTCGAGAAGTTCGGTTTCGGACACCTCGTTCATCTCGCCTTCCACCATCATTATGTTTTCGGCAGTTGCACCTACCATGAGTTCCATATCGGCGCGTTCAAGCTGCTCGAATGTGGGGTTGATCACGAACTTGCCGTCGACGCGTGCCACACGCACCTCCGAAATAGGTCCGTTGAAGGGAATATCACTGCATGTGATGGCAGCCGAGGCTGCCAAACCTGCCAGCGAGTCTGGCATCTCCACGCCATCGGCCGAGAACATGGTGATGTTCACGAACGTTTCAGCGTGATAATTATCTGGGAACAGCGGGCGCATTACGCGGTCGACAAGGCGCGATGTCAGAATCTCGTAGTCTGACGCACGACCTTCACGCTTGAGGAAACCGCCGGGGAAACGGCCTGCCGATGAAAATTTCTCTTTGTAATCTACAGTCAGGGGCATGAAGTCTACCCCTTCGCCAGCCTCCTTTGCGGATACGATGGTGGCGAGAAGCATGGTGTTGCCCATGCGCAGCTCCACAGCTCCATCAGCCTGCTTTGCAAGCTTGCCGGTCTCGAGAGTGATCTCTCTTCCGTCGGGCAGGGTGATGGTCTTTTTGATTGGGTTCATTCTATCTAATTTTTTTAATCGTCATAAATCGCGCAAAGATACGGAATTTCCGCGAAATAACCAAAATCGCCCTTTCTCTTTTAATTAAGGTTAAGATTTGTGACCGGAAATGGGGCACCGACCTATTAGACTAATCCGCCCTATTTGTCGTATTGGTCTTATTAATCTAATTATTCATAGCGGTCACAGCAGTTCGATGCCGGCGTTGAGACACGCCGCGATCTGATCCTCGGGCCAGATAGATGCCTGTACCTCTCCGATATGCGCTTTCTGAAGCATGAACATACACAGGCGGCTCTGACCGATCCCTCCTCCGATAGAATAAGGCAACTCACCGGCGAGTAATCTGCGATGGAATGTGAGAGACCGCCGCTCCTCGCAGTTTCTGAGCCGGAGCTGACGTTCGAGAGCTTCCTCGTCAACCCTTATACCCATCGATGAGATTTCAATAGACCGTCCGAGCACCGAATCCCACAGCAGGATGTCGCCGTTGAGCCCGCGGTAACCCTCACCGTTATCCGAGCTCCAGTCGTCATAGTCGGGAGCTCGCCCGTCGTGTGGCTCGCCGTCGGACAGTGGATTTCCGATTCCGATTAGGAAAACCGCGCCATATTCCCTGGCTGCCCGGTTCTCACGCTCCTCGCGGCTCATTGCGGGATACTGCCGGAGAAGCTCTTCACTGTGGATAAAGGTGATATCTTCGGGGAGGCGGGGAGTGATATGCGGAAACTGCTCGTACACCATCCGCTCGGTTGCTTTCAGAGCTCTGTAAATTTTCTGTACGGTAGCCTTCAGATAGCCGAGATTCCGGTCCTCACGGTTTATGGTCTGCTCCCAGTCCCACTGATCCACATAAAGCGAATGTAGATTGTCAAGTTCCTCATCGGCACGGATGGCATTCATGTCGGTATAAAGCCCGTAGTGCGGAGCTATACCGTAGGCCCCGAGCTTCACCCGCTTCCATTTGGCCAGCGAATGAACAACCTCCGCCCTGCGGTCGGCAAGCGCTTTCACTGGAAAAGATACCGCGCGTTCCACTCCGTTGAGATCGTCGTTAAGTCCGGTGCCTGACAATACGAAAAGCGGTGCGGTCACACGCCGTAGATCGAGAGCCTCCGAGAGCGCCTTCTGAAAGTATTGTTTTATCATTTTTATCGCCACTTCTGTGGTTTCCGGCGTAAGTTTCTGCCTGTAATTTTTCGGGAGTATCAGTGCCATGGGATAACAATATAATTTTCCTCCAAAGTTAAAGACTATTTCCCATAAATTCAACTATGAGGTTATTTTTGAGGCAAAGACACGAAATCGGGTAAGCTCTATCTGCAGAGCTCGCCCGACTTCAAATGAAACAAAGAAACTTATTGACTAATTGGCGGTATTGAATGACTCACGGTAATTATCGTCAGCCTACAACCCGCTGACGATCAGCCGGACGCACATATGCGTGCGTCCCTAAACCAGGCTGATCGATTACTTGGAATAAAAATATATAAAATTTGTGTGTGTGTGCTAATTTCCGTAGACCCGGGGTTGGCGGGGAATGATAGTGAGAAAGCGGTCGAGAACCCGCGCTGCCTGAGCCGGATCAGCCATGAGATAGCGGCGGTTACCGGCAGCGTCAACCTTGAATGTGGTCACTCCTGCGCTGTCGACAAGAATCTCGCCCGGTTCGGAGAGCGAAAAATAATCACCCTCACCCTCCACCGCGTAGAGCACCGAGGTAAGATCCCACGTCGGACGGTCGTAGGGCATAGGAAGATATGCCTTGTATGCCTCCACGACGGGATGTACGTCTGCCCAGGCAAAGTCGTTTTCAATACTTGAGGCGGGATATTCGATCTGTGCGCCGACTTCGTGGGGTGATGTCACCACCGGAGTTGGCCATTCGGCGAATACTTTCCGGGCTGCATCGACGTCGCGGATAACATTATATTCCCCAACTCCGGGATGCACCATATCGCCTGCCATTGTTACCAGACGCGCCACTTTCTGAGCCACAAGCTCTTTACCAGGGAGAGGTGAGAATGCATCTGGCTCTGAGTCGAGGAGTTGGGCAAGGTTTGTGGAGAATCCTACCGAAATGACAGTCACTGAACTGTCGGGCTGCTGCGCCAGCAATGATCGATACATAGCCACGCTCGGCTGCATATGGGCATCTGAGGCATGTGAACGGCTGAACATAGGAGCGCCATCGGGTGTCTTGAGCGAATGGACAGCTTCGGCGTAATTCACCGCATCATCACACGGAGCTCCATTCACAACATATCCCAGCGGTATGTCCGGACGTCCGTACCATGTAGTAAGAATATCAAGATATTCCATCGAACCGCTGTCGCGCTTGTTGCTCGATATGCCGAGAAGATCGATATCTCCATCCTCAACATATTTGAACAACATATCCAGAGCAAGAGCATCGTCTACATCGTTGCCCATATCAGTTTCGAATATAACCTTCATGGGTCCGGCATCGCCGGTGTCCTGAATTGTCTTGCTTCCGCCACACGCGGAGAATATCAGGCAGCATATTCCGCTTAATGCGGCTGTTTTTAAAATTCCTTTTATCATAACATCGGCTCTTTATCAACTGTTACCCGAAGCGATAATTGTAGCGAGACCGGCTATGAAGAGGATGAACATAAGCGTAAGCAGCATATTGGTACGCTTGTCGGCTCCCTTGAACTCTTTCCATATGAACACGCCCCAGATGGCTGCTATCATCGGCGCGCCCTGACCGAGAGCGTAAGAGATCGCCGCGCCAGCCTTACCGGCTGCTATATAGCTGCATGCTGTTCCGAGACACCATATGGCACCACCCAGCACGCCTACCATATGAGTAGGGAAGGAACCACGGAAATATTCGGAATATGACACCGGAGCTCCCACGAACGGCTTGCGCATAACATAAGTGTTGAATACAAAGTTGCTGAGCAACACACCGCCGGAGAAGATGAAGAGTGCGCCATAAGGTGTTAACATACCGGGAGCGGGATTCTCGAAATCGGATAGATCCATGGCAGCCGCCACGAAACGGTAGAAGAACGACATGAGCACACCGGCGCATACTGCCAGAACAATACCCTTGCGGCTGTTGGACTGCTCGCCCGAAGCGCGGCTGACCCTGCCCGACGCCATGCCGCTGCAGATGATAGCTATCATAACGAAAGCCACACCGAGGAAAAGCAGCACGGGATTACCCTTGGGCTCGCCGATATAGTTGATGATGACTCCAAGCACCAGCGCAATACCGACCCCGAGCGGGAAAGCGACCGACATACCGGCAAGCGATACAGATGCGGAAAGAAGGATATTGGAGGCGTTGAATATGATACCTCCGAGTAGCACACTGCCTATACATCCCAGGGAGCACTGCATGAGATCCTCGACAAACGGACGTCCATGAGCGCCGAAGCTGCCGAAAGTAAGTCCGATAAGGATGGAGAACAGGAACATGCCTATTACATAGTCCCAGTAATAAAGTTCGTAACGCCAGCTCTTCGCTGCCAGTTTCTGGGTGTTGCCCCACGAGCCCCAGCAGAGCATCGTAATAAAGCAGAGCACCACCGCCATGGTGTAGTTTTCTACGATAAACATAAGTTTTCCGGTATTTTGAAGGTATTTGAAATATCTGAGAATAAAAATGGGCGACTACGGGGAGGAGAGGAATCAGCCGAGAGCGCCCCCTGCGATAAGTGCGTCGATTTCCGAACGCATCGGTAGCGAGGGCTGAGCCCCTGCGCGTGTTACGGTCACTGAAGCTGCAAGATTGCCGAAAAGAGCCGCGCGGTCGAGCGACAGCCCCTCGGCGATACCTACGCAAAGAGCGGCGCAGAAAGTGTCGCCGGCAGCTGTTGTATCGACCGGAGCCACCTTGAAAGGAGCCACTTTTGCTATAGTATCTCCACTGCATACGAGCGAGCCCTCGGAGCCGAGAGTCACAACAACGGTAGCCACGCCAAGCTCACGCAGGCGCGCAACACCATCCTCTACCGGCTGATCACACCCGACTCCGGTAATAAGCTCCATCTCTGTACGGTTGGGAATTATGATATCTACATTTTCAAGCAGTTCGGCAGGAAGCGGCATATTGGGAGCCGGCGCCGGATTGAGAACTACCGGAACGCCGTGGCGCTTTGCAACCTGGGCAGCGTATGCTACCGTCGAAACCGGCACCTCAAGCTGCATCAACACCACACCGGCAGATGCGATCGCATCTTCTGCAGCGTCGATATCGGTAGTGGAAAGAGTGGAATTGGCTCCGGAAGCGACAGAAATACTGTTCTCTCCCGAAGCATCCACATTAATAAGGGCTACTCCTGAAGGAACGTCGGCAACCACACCTATGTGATCGGTAACGATACCCTCTTTCGCAAGATTTTCCAAGGTCTGCTTCCCGAAAACGTCGTCACCAACCTTTGCTATGAAGGTGACTTCTCCTCCGAGACGGGCTGCCGCAACAGCCTGATTGGCTCCTTTCCCTCCGGGATTCATCATAAATTCACCCCCTAATACGGTTTCGCCGGGGCGAGGCATTCTCGGTGAGCGGATCACCATATCGGTGTTGCTGCTGCCTATTACAACAATCTTGCGGTTGAGCGCGGTGGTCATGGTAGTCGGAATAAACGCCGGTCGCTACCGGCAGGTTAACTAAGATAAGAAAATTATAGCGCACCGGATGTGCGCAATCGTTTGCGCAAAGGTACGCATATATTTTTAATACGCAATGGCGTGAAGTTGATTTTTTTACGCGAATGTGTTAAATTTGCATCAGAAAACCGTCACGTCAAATGAAACGAAGCACATTATCTGATCTCTCTGCTAAAACCGGCTATTCAGTCACCACTATATCAAGGGTGCTGAACGGCAAAGCCGACCAGTTCAGGATAAGCGAGAAGTCGCAGAAGGTGATCATGAACGCAGTAAAAGAGCTCGATTACCGTCCGAATATAGCTGCACGCAGCCTGCGCGTAAGCGCCACCCACACCCTCGGATTGCTTATTCCATGTATCGAGAATCCCTTCTTCGCCGCTATCGCCAGTATCGTAATCCGCGAAGCTTATAAATACACCTATCCGGTAATGGTGATCGATACCCGCGACAATCCCGCCGAGGAGCAGCTGGCTCTCGACACATTCCTGTCACGGAATGTCGACGGCATCATAATGGTTCCATGCGGAGCCGACAGCTCCCGCATGGAGGAGATAAACACCGAGAAACCGGTGGTATTGATTGACCGTTACTATGAGAACTCCCCCCTCCCCTATGTCTGCACTGACAATTTCCGCGGCGCTTACGAGGCTACCCGGTTGCTTACGGATGCGGGACACAGCCACATAATGTGTATCAGTGGCGTTCCGGGATCCATAACGTCGCAGCGGCGCGTCGACGGCTATCTGGCGGCACTCTCCGATGCCGGTCTCGAGGAGAATGCCTTTATATGCGGCAACAACTTCTCGAAACAGAACGGCTATATGGAGACACGCCTGGCATTGAATTCAGGAAGGGAGTTCAGCGCCATATTCGCCCTTTCAAGCACCAATCTGCTCGGCGCCATAGAGGCGCTCAGGGAGCATGGCAGAAGGGTGCCCGAAGATGTGTCGCTTGTGTCGTTCGACGACAATATCTATCTCAACTATCTCAACCCACCCGTCACGTGTGTCGCCCAGCCGGTCGAGCAGATAGGCGTAGCGGCTGTCAAGATGCTTATGAACCGCATCCTCGACAACGGAGAGCCGGTCAACAACATATACCTTCCGCCATATCTTATCCGCCGCGATTCCGTCCGCAGCTGATATGTTATACCTCCAAGACAAAACATGAGAGGGTGTGTCATAATGGCTCATCTGGGTCGTCGCTATCGACATTCGGCTTCGGTCACGATCTCCAGATCGCTCCCATCAGCCTCAGTCTCAGCTCCTACCATCTGAACCATTCTGACAGCACCCTCGCCATCCGGACACAATAGAAGGGCGTGTCAGTTCATTTTTGACACGCCCTCATAGTATTATCGGCCGCGCAGAGGCGGAAGCCCGGCTCAGAATTTAGAGAGGCAGGCGTCGAGGGAGGCCGTGAGGGCTTCCTTATCGAGATGCTGCCCGATGAACACCAGTTTTATCATGCGGTCGCCGAACTCCGGATCCCAGTCCTTGCGCAGGGTAGGATCCGACGCCATCAGGCGGTCGATCTCAGCCTGCGGAGCTGTGACATACCAGAGCCCCGATTCAGTGAGCCCTTTCTGCACGCCTGCCTGCTCGAAGAGGTAACACATGTCGCGGTGATGGGCGAAATAAAGGATACCTTTGGCGCGGATGATGTTCGACGGCCATGAGCGGGCTACAAAACGGTCGAACTTCGCAAGATCGAACGGCAGGCGGCGGTAATACACCATAGTCTCGATGCCATATTCCTCGGCATGCCCTCCTCCGTGGTGATGATGATGGTGGCAATGGCCGCAGGTACACCCTTCACCATGCTCATGATGGTGGTGGTCATGCTCCTCATCCTCCTCATGATCATGGTGGTGATGATGCTCATGCTCGTGGTGATGGTGATGATCATCCTCCTCATCCTCGTCGCGGTGCTCGATCTTACGGATCCATGTCGCGGAGGTAGCCACATCCTCGAAGTCGAAGATACCGGTTCCAACAATCTCGTCGAGATCCACCTCGGCATAATCGCATTCTATGATCTTCGCCTTCGGCTGGAGGGCACGGATAATGGCGCGTATGCGTTCAGCTTCGTGAGGCGTAACCTCCGAGATCTTGTTGAGCAACACAACATTGCAGAATTCAATCTGCTGAATCACGAGACTTTCTATATCTTCCTCCGCAGGCTTGTGAGCCACCAGTTTCTCGCCGCATCCGAATTCACTCTGCATGCGGAGGGCGTCGACAACCGTCACGATGCAGTCCAGAACAGGTACCGCCCCACTGTAGCCGGGCTCAACCATCCTGCCGATCGAATCGATTGTCTGGGCGATAGGAGCCGGATCGCAGATGCCACTCGCCTCCACCACGATGTAGTCGAAATTTCCGGCTGAGGCAAGCTCCATGAGCTGGTTGACAAGGTCGGTCTGAAGGGTGCAGCATATGCATCCGTTCTGGAGCGCCACCAGATCGCCCGATTTGCTGTCCGATCCTACCACTCCCCCCTTCTGAATGAGGGCAGCGTCGATATTCACTTCGCCTATATCGTTGACTATTACTGCAAAGCGGATGCCGCGGCGGTTGGTGAGTATGCGGTTGAGCAGTGTAGTTTTTCCGCTTCCAAGATATCCGGTAAGCAGAAGCACAGGTATTTCGTTCTTTTCCATAATCGGGGTTTAAAGGTATTGATGACTTTAATTATAACGCAAATATAGCAATTATTTCCCCGATAAATTGTATGGAATTTTGTAACTTTGCGTCTCACAGACAAAACCGAGTAAGAATAACAGAAAAATAAGAGATGTCGATAGACCAGATCATAGCACAGGGTGTGGCAAAAGCCGTGAAAGAACTCTACGGCGTAGATACCCCGGCCGACCAGATAGTGCCGCAGACAACGCGCAAGGAGTTTGAGGGGAACCTCACCGTGGTAGTGTTCCCCTGGGTGAAAGCCGCCCGCAAAAGCCCCGAACAGGTAGGCAACGAAATAGGACAATGGCTCGCGGACAACGAGCCTGCCGTTGACCGCTACAATGTAGTGAAAGGGTTCCTGAACATTGTGATCGAACCCACGTTCTGGTGCTCGGTGCTCGAGCATATCGAAGCCACCGAGAACTTCGGTCTGACCGAAGCTACACCGGAAAGCCCGCTGGTA
>CAZDWY010000083.1:0-9361 GCA_964509345.1 uncultured Alistipes sp. | reverse complement strand
CGCCGACCCTCTGCTTGTAAGGCAGACGCTCTGAACCAGCTGAGCTAAGCGCCCTCTCGCCTCAAATGCGATGCAAAGGTAGGCACTTTTTTTATTCCCACCAAATTTTTCACTAAATATTTTCAAAAAAATTTCTAACTTTGCATTGCGAAACTCATCAAGGCTTATCGTAAGCCGCTATCATAATTTACTTTATACAAATCAGTATATGGAACTGAGCCCATTAACCGCAATCTCTCCCGTCGACGGCCGCTACCGTAGCAAGACAGCCGATCTTGATAAATATTTCTCAGAATTCGCCCTTATCCGCTATCGCGTGAAGGTTGAGGTAGAATATTTCATCGCTCTGGCAGAGCTTCCCCTCCCCCAGCTCGAATCGCTTAGCATGAAAGCCGACGGCAAGGAACTTTCGAAAGAGGAGATTTTCAGCCGTCTGCGCGACATTTACAGCAACTTCACCATCTCCGATGCCGAGCGCATCAAAGCCCACGAATCTGTAACCAATCACGATGTGAAAGCCGTTGAATACTTCCTCAAGGAGGAATTCGACCGTATGGGACTGCAGCAGTGGAAGGAGTTCATTCATTTCGGTCTCACATCGCAGGATATCAACAACACGTCCGTGCCCATGTCGGTGCGCGACGCCATCCACGAATCGTTCCTCCCGCTTCTGGGTGAGCTCGTCGACGCTCTCGAAACCAAAGCCAACGAATGGGCAGAGATCCCCATGCTTGCTAAAACCCACGGGCAGCCCGCCTCCCCTACACGTCTCGGCAAGGAGATGATGGTTTACGTATATCGCCTTCGCGAGCAGATCAAGCAGCTCGAAAGCGTGCCTGTCAGCGGCAAGTTCGGAGGAGCTACCGGCAATTTCAACGCCCACCGCGCTGCCTATCCCGGCTACGAGTGGCCTGCATTCGCTGCAGAATTCCTCAGCAGCAAGCTCGGCATCGTTCGCGAAGCCTACACCACCCAGATATCCAACTACGACAATCTGGCAGCCCTGTTCGACGCCCTGCGCCGCATCAACACCATAATCCTCGACCTCGACCGCGACATCTGGATGTATGTGAGCATGGAATACTTCAAACAGAAGATCAAGGCAGGGGAAGTAGGCTCGTCGGCGATGCCTCACAAAGTAAACCCCATCGATTTCGAGAACTCAGAGGGAAACGTCGGTATCGCAAACGCCATCTACGCCCATCTGGCACAGAAACTCCCCGTTTCGCGTCTGCAGCGCGACCTTACCGACTCCACCGTTCTCCGCAACGTCGGAGTGCCCATGGCTCACTCGGTAATCGCCATCAATTCCACCCTCAAAGGTCTCGGCAAGCTGCTCCTCAACCGCGACGCCATCGACCGCGACCTGGCAGGGATGTGGAACGTCGTTGCAGAGGGCATACAGACCATTCTCCGCCGCGAAGGATATCCTCACCCATACGAGACCCTGAAGGCGCTCACACGCACCAACAGCGCCGTCACAGCCGAAAGCATCGCAGCCTTCATCGACACCCTCGAGGTAAGCGACGAGGTGCGCGCCGAGCTCCACCGCCTCTCCCCCACAAGCTATACCGGCTTCTGAAAACGAAACATTATCGAAAAAACAGAGACTGCCTGACTTCGGGTCGGGCAGTCTCTGATTTTTTCGATTAAATCGGCGCTGTCAACATATCACCATAGGGCGACTTTCAATCCACCCTCCACCTCAAGGTTTACATGAAGCCCCATTGCCTTGAATGCACGGGCAACTGTAGTCAGATTAAACGAACGCCCGCTCTCTATCCTGCTGATCTGAGCCTTTTTCACCCCCATCAGTTCGCCGAGTTGCTGCTGCGTCATATTCTTCTCCTTACGGGCTGCCTTGATCGCCTCGCCAAGATGGTAAGTCTGAATTGCCTCTTTCACATCTCGTTCATAAGCGTCGCGGTAAGGAGTTCCAATTTCGCCAAGATGGCGGTTTTTCAATTCCTCAAAAGTTGCAGTTACCATTGGTGCCATATTTATTCTTTTTCTTTACTATCAAAATACTCTTTTCTTTTTGCTATAGCCTTCTTAATCTCGCTTTTCGGTGTTTTCTGAGACTTTTTTACCAATCCATGAGTGGCAACGACAAGTGTCTCACCATCACTATCCCAAAAGGCGAACAGACGATACGCCATTCCTTGCCATAAAGTGCGAAACTCCCAGATATCTGTATCGCCAAGCTTCTTGAATAGTTCCGGATCCTTAACTCCTCCCGCAACCTTATCGATATTATAGAATATCTTTCGGATTACCGAAAGAGCTAATCCATTAATAAAATCTTCTGCCTCTTTGAGAGCTACGAGTTTGAAAAGCGGTTTATCCATCTCAGAATTCGTTTACCTTGCAAAGGTAACGAAAAGTTTACAAAATTAGAAACATTCCGTTAGCTATTTTTGTTCACGCGAAAAATGCGCATAGGTAGAAATGCGCATAAAAAAGCGTCGGGATGCTGCCTCTGTTGAGACGGCATCCCGACGGATATTCAGGAAGTTTCCTCAGAGAGAAACTTATTTACGAAGCGCCTTCGAGTAATCAATCTTTCTTACATCTCCGGCTTTTGGAGCTTTCTCCGCTTCGCCACCTTCCTCTTCCTCGGTAGGAAGAACAAGCTTGGCGGGAGTATTCCATTTCTTGGTTTCTTCAGTCAAGAATACAAAGTCACCTGAATTGCCCTTAGTATCTGTCTGATAGATCATAGGATTCTTGATCAGAATTGTACCGGTAGCCTCATCGAAAGTATCGTTATATTCCATTTCAATGACTTCATCCTTGGTATAAGGACGATTTCCACCCTGTGGTCCGAAATAGTTCGTAAGGGCGAAACCTTCGTTCAATACTGATACAGTACCTTCCTCATCTTCAAAGGCTATCTGATCGTCAACGAGAACGAAGTTCGGATCTTCGCAGTTGAAAACCACATTGTATGTCACATTCCAGGGCACTGCCAAGTCTGATGGCCATACGCCGTATGCATAAGGAGCAATCATGCGGTAGAGTCCGGGCTGCTCAAGATGACGCTCTACGGTAACCGGATATGGAGTCGGATAAACTGTGATTGTCTTATTGTTCAAGAAATACTGTGTAAGGAAGCCGTCGGTATATTCACCAATACCGATTTCCTCCCATTCACTCGAAGCCCACGGGAAGACGAGTGTCCAGCCCTTGGATGACCACGCGAAATCGATTCCCGGAAGAAGTATTATAAGGCTTGAGCCGAACGATATTCTACCGTTTACATATTCGCCTGCACCGGTCAGGTCGGTGTAGGGAATAACATAGCCTTCCCAATCAAGATCCTCCTCAAGCTTATTGAAGCAATAGTTACAACCCAGACGGATAGAACCTTCAACACCATCATAAAATTCGATACCGGTATCGTAAATGGTCTTATATTTACCATTTTTGTCAGAGAAGAAAACTTCGCTGGGGTTAGCTGCATTAATGTAGAGGTAGTTTGGATCATTCACGTCGAGAATGTAAGTACCCAGACCACAATCGGCATAAGGACGGATAAGACGGAAGAAATCTGTCTTGATCGGGTGTTTCTGACACTTAACCTCGAATTCGATCTCACGACCGGCGGTAGAGGGAGAAAGTATCGCATAGTCACGTAGCATAACCGGACCCTCTTCAATAGTCTCCCAGGGAGTGAAGGCTACATCGTAATTGACTGATGTGATGAAGTAGGGGCTCGATTCGCCTGCTACCACTGCATCGAAGTTATAGTTGAGCATCTGCTTGAGATTACCTACGCCACCGAAATAGAAGGCCAGATCGTTTTCAGCTACACCTGCAGGGAAGTTGACATCTACATCAGCTGAAGACACACCCTCGGCATTCATTAATGAGAACTGACCGGCAGCCGGTACGAACACATTCGCTTTGCCGGTAGGCTGACCGCTCGCATCGGTGATATCGCCGAGATTCACATCATCTGCAGCAATATCAGCAGTTTCTTTTACCACAATCTGACCGATGGTGAAAAGACCTGAAGCATCCGTACCATTATCGGCAGACAGATTGAGTGTAAGCTTGCCTGTGCCTGCTGCAGATGCGTCCTGGCGATATACCTTCATGGTGAAGTATGTCGCGTCCTCCTCCAGGTCCACCTGTGTCTCATCGTTCATGCTGAAATAAACGGGAGGAGTGTTTACCGGTGCGGCGGGAGCGTATTCCACCTCATCGCTACAGGAAGCGAGCGCGAATCCCATTACGCCGAGACCGAGAAATATCTTGTTGAATTTCATAATTTGTATTTCCTTTGATTTGATTGGTTAAACCTTGCCGGGAGAACCGGGGATTCTCCCGGCAGGATTCATCAGTATTCTTTGTTACTGTCTGGAAACGGGGTTGCGGTTATTCCTTAACAGGGGTAGGCTGAGTAGCTCCGTGAGTACCGTCGACGATAAGCGGGTTGCGCTGTATCTCCGCCTGAGGAATATCGTAGCAACGAACCCAGTCGTCGGCAGATACCACCAGAACGAAATTCTCGGGGAAACCACCACCACGGCGGTCGATATCCTTGTGGAGACGCTGGAGGTCGGCGTAAGAGATGCCTTCGCCCCAGAGCTCGATACGGCGCTGATTCCACACCACATCCTGGAACGATTCGAAGTCAGCAGCGTTGCAGGTGAACGAGGGGTTACGGTAGGTTCTTACGAAATCCAGAAGGGTGGTGCGGCCGGTAGCCACGTTGGTCTTGGCCTCCCCCTCAGCCTTGATAAGGTAGAGTTCCTCTACGCGCATCCAGGGGAAGTCGATACAACCTTTGGTCGAGGGAACATCCTGGTATGCACCGAATTTGAGCTGAGCATACGGGGGGAACTTCTCGTTACCTACTTCAGCATATCCGCTCTTGATAAAGTTGGCGTAGCTTGAGGGGAGCGACGAGGGGGGATTGCCCGCGCCGTCGAGCCACCACTTCTTGCGCACGTCGTCGGTAGAGATGCTTTCGTAGAGAGCCTTGTTCACACAGCGGTAAACACCTGCGCCGGCATAGCCGTTGGTCTGGAAACCGGTAGTGTGCGAAGCCCAGCATACGAGAGCATCGTAACGTGCCTCGCCGGGATCGGCATAGGTGCCCCACAGGTAGTTGGTAGCTGTGTTATCGGTAAATCCGGGAACGGATGCAAGCTCGATAGAGATAGGAGCGAGACCCTCTTCCTCGCAAAGCTCAAGAGCCTTGGTAGCGTCGGCAGCTGCCGCTGTGTACTTGCAGCAGAAGAGAGCTGCACGGGCACGCAGAGCGTAAGCAACAGTTGCATTTGCAAAGGTCTTCACCGTGTTGGCCGAAGCAGCCATCGAAGCGCGGGTAACACCACCTTCCTCAGCTGTATCGAAGAGGTCGATAGCAGCGGTGAGGTCCTCGATTATCTGCTTGTAAACCTCTGCTACAGTTGCACGGGCGATACCGTCGGTACCAGCCTGGTCCATATTCTGGTCTGTAATCACAGGAACACAGAGGTCTTTCACACTTACGTTGGCGTTCTGCTCGGGCCATTCGTCGAGAGCGAGGTCGGCATTCTTATCATAGAACACCTGATAGCCGAAGGTATACATCTGCGCCAGGTTGAAGTAGCAGTAGGCACGGAATGTCAATGCCTGCGCACGGAAGTAAAGGATCTGAGCATCCTCGGTGTCGGGGCTTGTACTTGCAAGCAGGGTGTTACAGGTGCGGATGGTATAGTAGTTGTAATACCAGCACATGAGGTTGAGGAAGTAGCGGCCGTTGAAGTCCGACATCTCAAGTGCGGGGCTATACCAGTTGTAACCTACGTCGGCCGACGACATATCCATACCGCGGCAATCCTCGGCGAGGAAGCTCGATTGCAGACCGTAGTCGATATGATTCTCGAAAATTGTATAGTACGAGGTAAGCTGCTGGGGAAGCGCATTGGCACTCGCCGACACCAGGGCGGGGTTCAGATCGGCAACCTCTTTCTTCTGTTCCTCGGTAGCAGTTCCGCCGTTGGAGAACTGGTCGAGGTCGTTGCAGGAGGTAGCGAGCGCACCTGCAGCGAGAAGAGACAGAAATATTTTGGATTTTTTCATTTTTTCTTTGTCTTAATTCCGGTTAAGTAAAGGATGTCGGATTAGAATACAACGCGGATACCGCCGGAGATATTGCGCATCAGCGAGTAAGCACCGTTGCTCATCGAGGTCATCGATGTACGGGGGTCAAGACCCTTGCGCTTAGTCCAGATTGCTACGTTGTCGGCTGCACCATAGATGCGTACTGTCTCGAGGAAGAGTTTCTTGGTCCACTTCGAGGGGAAGGTATATCCCACAGTCACATTGTTGAGCGAGAGGTAGTTGCTGCTTACCAGGAAGAAGTCAGACTCCTTGTCGCCGAAGTTGTATGTGTTCGAAGAGTTGAGCTGAGGAATATTTGTGTTGGGGTTCTCGGGTGACCACTGGTTGAGAGCGTCGACGTGCCAGTTGTTACCGATCTGGGCGGTCTTGCCTGAGTGCATGAGCGCTGCGTAACCGTTGTCGTACATCTTGCCGCCGAGCTGGTAGCCGAACTGAACCGAAACGTCGAAGCCATAAGCGTTGAGCGATGTTCCGAAACCGCCGTAGAAGGTAGGCATCACGTTACCGGTCATCTTGCGGTTGGTGTCGTAGGCAATGTCGTAGTTGTCGGTCTTGTATTCTTCACCGCTCTCCTCATCCTTAGCCCAGTATAGAGCCGCGCCGTTGGCGGGATCGACACCGGCATATTCGGGGAGGTAGTAGTTGTAGACCGATTCACCTTCGCGGAGGATGCGGAGACCGCTGATGATCTCACCCTTCACGTCGGGATGAAGCTTGATGATGCGGTTCTTGAGCCATGTGGCGTTGAGGTTGATTTCCCATGTGATGTCGCGGGTCACGATGGGACGGGTGTTTAGCTCGATTTCGATACCTGAGTTGCGGATCGAACCTACGTTCATAGGAATCGAAGAGTAACCGTTGGTAGGAGCCACAGGCTTGTTGTAAAGCATGTCGGATGTTTGGCGGAGGAAGTATTCCACGCTACCGGAGATGCGGCTCTGAAGGAAGCTGAAGTCAACACCGGCGTTCCATGCGTTCGAGGTCTCCCATGTGATATCGGGGTTACCCTTCTGCGCGAGCTCGCCGTCAGCCCAGTCGTCGACACCTTCAACAACATAGATGTCGGTGTAGTAAGGCTGATATGTCAGACCGAGGTTATCGTTACCCTGCTGACCGTAAGAAGCCTTCACCTTGAGGAGATCGATCCATGTAGCGTCCTGAAGGAATGTCTCCTTGGCAGCGTCCCAGCCGAGCGAGGTAGAGAAGAAGTTACCCCAGCGGTGGTTGGGAGCGAAACGCGAAGATGCGTCGCGACGGAAAGAAACCTCTGCGAAGTATTTGCTGTCGTAGTCGTAGTTGACACGACCGAAGATACCGCGGGTTGCGTAACCGCTCGAGCCGCCCGATACCTGACGCTGGTCGTTGTTAAGGGTGTTGCTTACTGCCCAGCTGTTGGGGTTGTAGAGATTGAAACCGTAGCCTACGAGAGATTCGGCATTGAGTTCGTAGCTTTCGTAACCCACCATGTAAGAGGTGTGGTGAACATCGGCGAAAGTCTTGCGGTAGTTGGCGATAGCCTGGATGTTCAGACCGCGTGTACGGGTGTTATACTGTTCCGCCATACCGCCGCGCTGAGCGTAAGCTCCGTAGAAGCGGTTGTTCACATAATGGTGGCGGGTATTGTCGAGGAAGTAACCGATTGTTCCGGTCACGGTAAGGTTCTCGATGGGGGTAACGGTAGCATACCATTTTGCATCGAGCACATCCATGAGCGATTCCTGCTTGTCGTAGAGGAAGCCGGAGGTAGGGTTACCGCCTGCCATGTAGTTACGGTATGTTCCGAGAGCATATTTGCCGTCACCGTAGTCATAAACAGGATAACCTGTAGCTGAATCGTAGATCTTGTTGCCAGCTGCGTCGCGCACGTAGATAGGATAGATGGGAGCCATATTGTCGATCATGGCGAATGCATTGCCTGAGGAGATCGACGCGCCTGCTTCCTGACCCGAAGGAGCCTGCATGTTCACGTAGTTATAAGAGATCGAGGTTCCGAATGTGAGCCATTTCTTTGCCTGATATTCGGCACCGATACGGCTCGACAGACGGTCATAGCCTGATCCTTTGATGATACCTTCGTCGCTGAGGTAACCTACGCTGCCGTAGAAGTTGAAGCGGTCGGTACCGCCGGTGACGCTCAGGTTATATTCCTGACGCAGACCGTGGATGAAGGTTTCGTCATACCAGTCGTCCGGGGTGATGAAGTTGCCGTTGGGAGTAACGCGACCGAGGGTTGCGTTGGGGTTAAGCTTACCGTTGCTACCGATAAGTAGCTGACCGGCAGGCACTGTCCATATATTGTACTGACGACCTACAGCCGATTCCACACCGTTGCCGACCATCTGGTTGTTGGCACGGAGATTTGCTTCGGCGTGATTGTAGCCGTTTGTGCGGTAGCCGTTATAGAGGGCGCCATAGGCGGTTTCGTAGTACATGCGGGGATCGGTGATCACGTCGTAGCCTTTGATCTGACGGGTATTGGAACCCCAGCGGGCATCGAGGGTGATCTTGGCATCGCCAGCTTTACCTTTCTTAGTGGTGATGAGGATGACACCGTTGGCACCGCGTGCACCGTAAAGAGCAGCTGCAGCGGCGTCTTTCAGTACGGTCATCGATTCGATATCCATTGTATTAAGGGTAGCGATATCTCCGTCGAAAGGCATGCCGTCGACTACATAAAGAGGTGTGGCACTACCGAAGATGGTACCGATACCACGGATGCGCACTGTAGGAGCGCTACCGGGCTGACCGTTGGCTGTGGTAACCTGCACACCTGCCATCGTACCTGAGAGGGCAGCGACAGCGTCGGTGACCATACGGCCTTCGATCTCATCGGCCTTGATTACTGATGCAGAACCGGTATAAGCCGACTTTTTGGCTGTACCGTAAGCCACGACCATAACTTCGTCGAGGTTGTTTTCGTTGTCGGCAAGTTTTACAACCATGCCATTCTCAGGTGTAACGGTCTGAGAGACCATACCCACATAGGAAACCACAACCTTATTTATATTAGCAGGAAGGTTGAGGGTAAACTGACCGTCGATGTCAGTGGCGGTTCCTTGTCCGCCGCCAACCGGCATCACCGTCGCGCCGGCGAGGGGCTCGCCGTCAGTGGCGGATACGACTGTACCGGAAATGGTGCGGGTCTGCGCCAAAGCGCATACCACAGCCATCAGCACTGCCGTCAGTAATAGAAACAGCTTTTTCATACACTATAATTAATTAAACATAAAGAGTTAGATAATTC
>CAZDWY010000082.1:0-9515 GCA_964509345.1 uncultured Alistipes sp. | reverse complement strand
TTGGCAAGTTCATGGAGGATATCGGTAGCCGGAGTGATAGGATAGCTGCCGAGGAAAAGTGGACGGCCCGATTTTTCGGAAGCCATGATCAGACCCCATGCGGTAGCCTCGTTCCCTTTTATATCCGTATATATTCCCGGGCGGATCTCATCTGTGGCGATAGAGTAGGTCGACACCGACGCATGTATGTTATGTCCGTAGTCGTAGCCTGCACGCAGAACCTTCGCGTTAGCCTCGTAAACAGCCGGTTTTTTAGCGAATTTCTCGCGCAGCATACGCAGAGTGCTCTCGAGCGGACGGTCGAAAAGCCAGCAGAGCAATCCCAGCGTGAATATATTACGGCATTTGAGAACTGCCTTCACATCCATACCCGAATCGGCGAGCGCCTCCTTGGTAAGCGTTGTAACCGGAACCTCCACCACCTGCGCGGTGATACCAAGCTCACGGATAGGATCATCAGTCGTAAAGGCTGCCTTTTTCAGGCCATCCTCCTTGAACGAATCTATATCTATAATAATTATACCGCCACGGTTCAGAAACTTATAGCTTTGCTTGAGAGCGGCAGGATTCATCGCTACAAGCACATCACACTTGTCGCCGGGAGTATGCACACCCGAGCCCACGCTCACCTGAAAACCGCTGACACCACCCAGAGAACCCTGTGGAGCGCGGATTTCAGCAGGATAATCGGGGAATGTCGACACCGAGTTACCCAGACCCGCCGATACGTTTGTAAAAAGATTGCCCGCAAGCTGCATGCCGTCGCCGGAGTCGCCGGAGAACCGCACGGCCACTTTCGACATTTCGCGGACGCGCGAAGAATTACTGTTTGTGTTATCCATGTCAGGTTATTGGTTACTTTGAAGTGACGGCAAAGTTACTCAAAAATTCCATTCGCCACTCATTTTACCCGAAATTTCATTCCTTAGTATAATTGTTCAGGGCAGCGCGAAGCTGCGAGGTGACCATATCGCGCAATTCAGGCGGGGATATCACAGTGATGCGGGGACCGTAGCTCAATATCTCGGATACGAAATCCGATGTAATCCTAAGACGGTAGGTAAATATGGAATAGCGGTCCGACACCATCTCCTGCTGCGAGGGATGGAGGGGAAGAGCATGAAGATATTTAGCCTGACGCAGGTCCACACGCAATTTCACCGTACACGGCTCGTCGTCGGTAACCATCATGCCGAACGAATCACGGAAAAATTCCACCGGATCGATATCGGGGGGTGGAGTAAAGGTATCAGCCATGTTGAGCAGATTGCTCATGCGGTCTAGAGAATAGGTTTTCACCTTTCCGTCACCCACGTTGCGTCCGGTAACATACCAGAGCTGACGGTAGATTCGCAGGAAATATGGCTCAAGAACCACTCCGCGGGTAGGCTGCTCGCGGATGTGCGAATGATAGTCGAATTTTATCACGCTGTTCAGTTTCAGCGCCTCGATGATAGGAGCCAGAAACTCGCGGGCGGAAGGGACATCCTCAAGCAGGATGCGCGATGCAACGTCGCGCGAGCCCTGCAGAACATTGCTTGTGGCGAACGAATCGAGCAGCCAGTCGGACATGCGCCCCTGCTGATGATCCACCAGATAATATTCATATGTACTCTTGTCGCACTCGATGTTGATCGAGAACAACTGTTCGATATTCTGGCGGTAATTGAAAAATGTTCGGCGCGGAATCTCAAGTTCACCATTGCTGTATGGCGACCGCGACCAGCACTCGTTCAGTTCCTTACGCGATATACGTCCGTAACGGCGGATCGTATCGATCAGCCAGATATATCGGTTAAGCAGATTTTTTGCCATGGCGCATGATGGTAGATGATTCAAGGTTCACGGTCGCGGGCAAGCCGGACCGGAATAACGGCTATGGTCATTCAACTATCTCTCCGATAGCCCTCACTATTATAAGAGACTGTTCGGGGTCGTTGGTAATAACCTGTATGCGGGCACTCATCACTTCTGAGGGCAATTGAGCCGGATCGGCAGTGACAGTAATCTCCATCGCCTTCCCTTTCTTTACCTTTCCGCTCGAGGGGGTTACGGTGATTCCGGAATCGGTGGTATATGCACGCCTCACCAGCAGATCGTTTTTGCCGCGGTTCTCTATCGTGAATGTGCGGCTCACGCTGCTGCCTGAGCGGCTTATCTGTCCGAAATCCACCCGCTCGGCATCTACCGCCGCAACCGGCGCATTCTGCCGCTGACCAGGAGTAAGCTTCGAGAAGTCCTCCTCGAGGATAGCCGAGAGATCAAGCTTCAAGGGATCCTCTCCAGGAGCGCTAATATATGCCGTATCACTGATAATACCATATGGCGTGGAATCATCCGGAGTGATGGTCATCGTATATACAATCTGCTCACCCGGGGGAACACTCCCCTCGGAACCGGTAATACGCACATAGGGAGGGACACCGGTCCATTCCGGCACCACAGGCACTTCCGAGGCGTTGTAAACCTCTACAAAGGCTGACTTGGCGCGCCCCTTCACCACGGTTCCGAACGGAACGAGTTGTGTGCGCATCTTGAGCGGACCGGCCTGAACCGGATAACGCGACATCAAAGTGCTCTCCGAGCCTATCACCACACCGTTGATAGTGAGCATTTTTCTCGGACCGGCTCCCGCTCCGGCTATGTCGATGCTGAGCGTTTTGCTGAAACGGCCGGGGCGACCGGCGGGATTGAATGTCGCCATGATACTGCCTGTATCGCCCGGTTCTATCGGCTGTTTGGTATATGAGGGTGTAGTACACCCACACGACACCTTCACTGCACGGATGCTCACCGGCTCGCTCCCCTTGTTCACGAAACGGAAGTTACAGGTCACCTTACCGTCATCCTCGCGGAACGCCCCGAAGTCATGTTCCGTCTCAAGCCATTCCACCTGCGCCGAAGCCGTTACTGCACAGATCAGCGCGGTCAGCGCCGACATCATAAGTTTTT
Source organism: uncultured Alistipes sp. (assembly GCA_964509345.1). Classification (GTDB taxonomy): domain Bacteria; phylum Bacteroidota; class Bacteroidia; order Bacteroidales; family Muribaculaceae; genus UBA7173. Next base: position 6,563 of record CAZDWY010000082.1, on the reverse strand, counting down.
TCATTTATCTGCAGCTGTCTTTTTGGGGGTTACGGTTCCTTTTATTTTCAGTCTCACTGTCTTGTTCTTGGCAGCGTTACTCTTGACAGTTACACTCTTGACAAACTCTCCCGGACGGCCGGCAGGGACATACGTAACCTTTATCTTGTCACTCTTACCCGGTGCCACCGGCTTTTTGGGGAAAGACGGACGGGTGCATCCGCAGGATGCTGTAGCGCTGACTATCATCAGAGGGGCATCCCCTGTGTTGGTAAATACGAACTCATGGGTGACATTTCCCCCATCCTCAGCTATAGTGCCGAAATCATATATGGTATCTTCAAACGTTATCGCAGGATCCTGCGCGAAAGCCGCGAACGATCCCACGGCAAACGCCATGCCGAATAAAAGTTTTCTCATTATCATAATAACCATTCTACTTTAATTATACATAGATTATTAACACCGCCACGGTGCAGAAAGGTCTTACCGCGCATCTTTTTTCTTGCCGGCAAGCATGCCGCATGCAGCCAGAATATCCTCCCCGCGCGATGCGCGGATAGTAGCTGTGATGCCACGTGCGTTCAGCATATCACGGAACTGCTCCATACGTTCCGCCTCCGACGGCTTAAGATCGCTTCCGGGAATGGCATGGAACCGTATGAGATTCACACGACATTCAAGTCCCTTCAGACGATCGGCGAGTTCCATGCAGTGACGGCGATCATCATTAAGTCCGCTGAACATGATATATTCGAACGAAAGACGCCGCTGGTGAGAGAAATCGTAGCCGCGCAGAAGGTCTATCACATCGCGCATCGGATACGCCCGCTCCACAGGCATAAGACGCTCACGCTCGGCCGGATATGGCGAATGAATGGATATCGCCACATGCACCTTGGTTTCGTCAAGAAGCCTGCGCAACTCCCTGAGTTTGCCTATTGAGCTCACCGTGATTCGCTTAGGGCTCCACGCAAGCCCCCATTTTGCTGTCAGTATCTCAATCGCCCCCATCACGGCATCAAGGTTGTCAAGCGGCTCACCCATACCCATGAACACAATGTTGGTAAGCCTCTCACTTTCGGGAACCGACAACACCTGATTGATAATCTTCGCTACGGACAGCGACCCATGGAAACCCTGCCGGCCAGTCATACAGAAAGAGCAGTTCATGCGACAGCCTGCCTGCGACGACACACAGATAGTAACCCTATCCTTATCGGGTATACATACCGCCTCCACATCGTGCCCCCCTTCGCCGGGGAAAAGGTATTTGGCTGTTCCGTCGACACTGCGCACTGATGCGACAGGTTCATGCCGTCCCACAGTATATCCGGCTTCAATAAGACGGCTACGCGCTGCTTTCGAGAGATTCGTCATCGCGTCGATCTCTGTCACTCGCTTTTCATAAAGCCACTTCGCCATCTGACCCGCAGCAAACGAAGGCATGCCGCATTCGGCGGCAACCTTCCGCAATCCTTCGAGACTAAGCCCTATCAACGGTTTCTTATCCATATATTTCTTTTATTGTTGCAAAGTTACGAAAAAAACTTGTTCACTGACCGCGCGGGATAACGCTACTTGAATTTTATTTGTTAACTTTGTAGGGTGGCATTCCCCAATCGGATGCCCCGGAATACGATGGAAGACAAAAAACTGTTTCTTCTCGATGCATATGCGCTGATCTACCGCGCCTACTATGCTCTGATAAAGGCACCCCGCATCACTTCCAAGGGATTTAACTCCTCGGCGGTGTTCGGCTTTTGCAATACCCTCGACGAGATATTGAGGAAAGAAAACCCTACACACATAGCCGTATGTTTTGACCCCAAAGGAGACACTTTCCGCCATGAGCTATATGCGGAATACAAAGCCAAGCGCGAGGCACAGCCCGAGGACATATCCCTCTCCGTACCAATTATAAAAGAACTTGTAGAGGCATATCGTATCCCGGTGTTTGAAGTACCCGGATTCGAGGCCGACGATGTAATCGGAACCCTCAGCCGGCTTGCCGCTGCCGAAGGGTTCACAACTTACATGATGACCCCCGACAAAGATTACGGTCAGCTGGTGAACGACAACGTGTTCATGTACCGTCCGTCGCTCAAAGGTCAGGGATTCGAGATCCGCGGAGTGAAAGAGATATGCGGAAAATACGACATAAGCTCCCCGCGTCAGGTCATAGACCTCCTGGCGCTCGAGGGAGACGCCATCGACAACATCCCCGGATGTCCCGGCGTAGGTCCGAAGACCGCCTCCAAACTCATCCGCGAATTCGGATCGGTCGAGAACATGCTCGACCATTCCGCTGATATAAAGGGGGCTCTCGGTGAGAAGATCCGAAACAATGCTGACAACATACGCTTCTCGAAGACACTCGCCACCATACGCACCGACGTTCCTATGGAAGTAGATTTCGCCACACTCCGCCGCCAGCCTGAAGATGTGGAGCGCCTGCGCGACATCTTCACCCGCATGGAGTTCAAGACCTTCCTGTCGCGGCTCAAAACACCCGCTGAACCTCCAAAACCCTCTGCACCGCCACAAACCCCGGCACATGGGCCGATGGGATCACTGTTTGACTTTGTCGAAGGGGAAGCTGAAGAGACCGGAACCGTCAGTTCAATCACAACATCCGGCGCACACTATCGCGAAGTTGCAACCATTGCGGATATCGCCAAAGAGATAGAACGTTCTGCGGGAGCCTCACATATCGGAATCGCAACCTACGCAATCGGTCCGGAAGCCATGACTGCCGAGCTGAAAGCGATAGCCATCTCACATACCGACAGGGAAGCCATAGTGATCAATCTTCCGCCCGACGGAGATGAACGCAGCCAGGTAATGCAGCTGATCGAGCCACTCTTTACCACTCCATCCGCAACCATCATCAGCCACGATATAAAGCGTGACATGGTTCTTCTGCGCCGCGAAGGCATCATACTCTCGGCGCCCTACGCCGACACCTCGCTGGCTCACTATGTCCTGCAGCCGGAAATGCGCCACCGCCTGGCAGATATAGCGATGAGTGTGCTCAACTACAACACAGCCGACTACGACACCGTCTCAACACGCAAACCCTTCGCGGCGATACCGCCTGCCGAGCTCACTGACCGCCTCGGAGAGCAAGCCGACATCACACGTCGTCTCCACAAACCTCTGCGCGACCTACTGGAGAAAAACAGCATGTTGCAGCTGGTTGACGAGATAGAGCTCCCCCTCGCCCGGGTGCTCGCCGACATGGAATGGACCGGGGTACGGATCGATTCAGGAGAACTTGCGCGGTTATCCGTGCAACTGACAGCAAGGGTAAAAGAGATTGAACAACGCATATATGAACTCGCCGGGGAGCGTTTCAATATCGGATCCCCGATGCAAGTAGGAGAGATCCTTTTCGGTAAACTGCAACTCGATCCTAAAGCAAAGCGGACCAAAACCGGAGCATTCTCAACCACCGAGGAGATTCTTGAGAAACATCGATCGCGCCATCCCATCGTAGGGCTCATACTCGACGCACGTAGCCTCAAGAAGCTACTCGCAACCTATGTCAATGCCCTCCCCGAACTCGTGAACCCCGCGACTGGGAAAATACACACCACCTACAACCAGACTGTAACAGCTACCGGACGTATAAGCTCCACCAATCCGAACCTGCAGAACATACCGATCCGAACCGACGATGGCCGCGAAGTGCGCCGGGCCTTCATAGCCGATCCTGGATGCCTGGTACTATCTGCCGACTACTCCCAGATCGAACTTCGCCTGTTGGCAGCCCTTTCAAAAGATCCGGAGCTGACAGAAGCATTCCGGGAGGGGCTCGACATACATCGTGCCACAGCTGCCAAAATCTACCACGTCCCGTTCAACGAGGTAACCGACACACAACGCCGCAACGCAAAGACAGCCAATTTCGGCACCGTATATGGCATTTCGGCATTCGGTCTGTCCGAGCGCCTCGCTATACCGCGTGCCGAAGCGAAAGAACTGATCGACGGCTACTTCGCCACATACCCCCATATACGAGAATATATCGCCAAGGCTATTGAGGGAGCACGCGAACGCGGATATGTATCAACCGTAATGGGACGTAAACGCTATCTGCCCGACATATCGTCGCGCAACGCCACCGTACGCAGTTTCGCCGAACGCAACGCTGTCAATGCTCCCCTTCAGGGATCGGCAGCCGATATTATAAAAATTGCCATGATACGGATCTTCGACGAACTCAACCGTCGCGGAATGCGTTCAAAAATGGTAATTCAGGTTCACGACGAACTTGTGTTCAATGTCCCGGCAGATGAGCTCGAAGAGTTGAAAGAGATTGTCGTGCGCCTGATGGAAGGAGCTTTCAGCGGATCTGTACCTCTGGAGGTCTCGGCAGGAACAGGCGAAAACTGGCTGGAAGCACACTGAGAAGAATTATCAATTCATATATACAGCATACACTAAAATAACTACATCAAAGTTTCTGAGATGAACCATCCCGAAAACGACTCAAAATACATCGGACTTAACGTCAACGCCGGAGTAAGCCAGCCGCCGGTGGTAAACCCCTACCTGAAACCTCGCCGCCGGGCTCCGCTCCCGAGTGCATCAGATCTTGTGGAAGGGATTCTGCAGGGCGACGTTACCCGTCTGGCAAAAGCTGTAACCCTCGTAGAGAGTGTCGCCCCAGCCCATCAGGCTATAGCCCGCGAAGTCATAGAAAAGTGTCTACCTTATTCGGGCAACAGCCGGCGAATAGGGATAACCGGTGTTCCCGGCGCCGGCAAGTCTACTTCTATCGATGTGTTCGGGCTCCATGTGCTTCGCAATGGCGGTAAACTCGCCGTGCTCGCCATCGACCCCTCTTCCGAACGCTCCAAGGGAAGTATCCTCGGAGACAAGACCCGTATGGAAAAACTCTCCATACATCCGGATGCCTTCATCCGCCCTTCCCCATCGGCGGGATCCCTCGGCGGAGTGGCCCGCAAAACCCGCGAGACAATAGTTTTATGCGAGGCTGCAGGCTACGACAACATATTTGTCGAGACCGTCGGAGTGGGGCAGAGTGAGACAGCCGTCCACTCTATGGTAGACTTTTTTCTGCTCATACAGGTTGCCGGAACAGGCGATGAGCTGCAGGGTATCAAACGAGGCATCATGGAGATGGCCGACGGCATTGTCATCAATAAAGCCGACGGCGACAACATAGACCGTGCCCGTCTGGCACAGGCACAGCTTCGCTCCGCTCTGCATCTTTTCCCCACTCCTCCCTCGGGATGGAGCCCAGAGGTGCTCACCTATTCAGGATATTTCGAACTTGGAATAGCCGAAGTGTGGGATATGATCGACCGCTACTTCGCTTTCGTGAAGGAGAACGGATATTTCGAACGCCGACGCCACGAGCAGGCACGCTACTGGATGTATGAGACCATCGATTCGGAACTGCGCCGCCGATTTTACGACGACCCCGACCGGGCAGCACGCATCGCCACCTGCGAGCGCCTGGTGCTCTCCAACCGCCTAAGCCCCTTCGCAGCGGCCGCCCAGCTCCTCGGAGAGGACATCTGACCGACTTACTTACATTTTCTTATGTCAAACCAACGACTTATGAAAAAACTTGCCATATACCGCAACGACCCCTGGCTCGAGCCTTATGCTGACGCCATCGAGGGCAGACACATGGATGCCATGAAAAAAGAGGCGGAGCTCACCCAGCGCTGCCATTCCCTCAACGATTTCGCCAATGCACATCAGTACTTCGGACTTCACCGTCAGGGCGACTGGTGGGTATTCCGCGAATGGGCACCTAACGCATCGCAGATTTACCTTGTGGGCGACTTTACCAATTGGGAGGAGAAGCCTGAATTCGCTCTGAAACCCCTCAAAGGGGGAGTTTGGGAGCTACATATCCCCGCCGACCGCATACGCCAGGGACAGCTGTATAAGATGAACGTCCACTGGCCCGGAGGAGAAGGAATGCGTATTCCCGCATATGCAACCCGCGTGGTTCAGGACGAAAACACCCATATTTTCTCAGCCCAGGTATGGGAACACGCGCCATACCGGTGGAAGGTCGATAATTTCGTTCCCGACACCCGCCCATTGCTCATATATGAATGCCATATCGGAATGTCACAGCAGCGCGAAGGTGTCGGAACATATGCAGAATTCCGCGACAACGTGCTCCCACGAATAGCAGCCGACGGGTACAACGCCATACAGATAATGGCTATTCAGGAGCATCCCTACTACGGATCGTTCGGCTATCATGTGTCGAGCTTCTTCGCCGCATCCAGCCGCTTCGGAACGCCCGAGGAGCTCAAGAGCCTTATCGACCGCGCCCATGAACTCGGCATCGCAGTTATCATGGATATAGTCCACAGCCACGCGGTGAAGAACGAGAACGAAGGTCTCGGACGCCTCGACGGTTCCTATGATCTCTACTTCTACGGCGACCACCGCCGCGAGCATCCGGCGTGGGATTCCCTCTGCTTCGACTACGGCAAGAACGAGGTATTGCACTTCCTGTTGAGCAATTCCAAATTCTGGCTTGAGGAATACCGCTTCGTCAGCTTCCGCTTCGATGGTGTGACATCCAT
>CAZDWY010000081.1:0-9609 GCA_964509345.1 uncultured Alistipes sp. | reverse complement strand
ACAGCGAAGTAGAGGCATTCCTGCATAAAATCAAATTCCCATTCACCGTAGGCTACGGCATGACCGAATGCGGACCCCTCGTAAGCTACACACCCTGGCGCGAATTCGTGCCCACAAGCTGCGGGCGCACTCTCCCCAACATGGAGAGCAAGATCACGAGCGACGACCCCGAACACATCCCGGGCGAGATATGCGTACGCGGTCAGAACCGAATGAAAGGCTACTACCGCCGCCCCGATCTCACGGAAGAGACCATCGATGCCGACGGATGGCTCCACACCGGCGATATGGGCACACGCGCAGCCGACGGCACTCTCTTCATCAAGGGCCGATACAAAACAATGATCCTCAGCGCATCCGGACAGAACATATACCCTGAGGAGATTGAAGCCAAACTGAACAACATGCCATACGTGGCCGAAAGCCTTATTGTTGAACGCGGCAAAGGCCTCACCGCCCTTGTATATCCCGACTACGAACGCATGGACACCGACGGCCTGGACTCCTCTCATCTTCCCGCACTTATGGAGCAGAACCGCACCGAGCTCAACACCCTTGTCGCCCCCTACGAGCGTGTGGACCACATTCAGCTCACCCCACACGAGTTCGAAAAAACCCCGAAACGCTCCATCAAACGCTTCCTCTACTCGTAGAGCACAGTCGTATAGTTTGCTATAGTAATTCTCTAAGATAATCTATATACATTAAATTAAAATAATCGGCTGCGTCCCCGGGGACGCAGCCGATCGGTTTATTTGATTTGTCTGTAATCGCTTGGATTACTTCACGACAACTTTCACAGTGAGCTTGGCGGCGGTAACCACATAAACGCCTGTCTGGGCGGGGATGCGGACTGTTCCGTCGGCGACACCCGATGCCAGTGTCACACCGGCGGGAGTGGTAACCGAATAGCTGTCAGCCGACAGACCGGTTATCACGATATGACCGCCGTCGGTAGCGACTGCCACAGCTGCTGCAGTGGCAGCTTCTATGCCGTTGCGTTCTCCAACGGGAACCGCACGCGATTCACCCTTGTCGTAGACAGCCGATACAGCATATGCCTTCAGATCAGCGGCGTCGACAGCGAAGTTGGTATCGGTGACAGGCTCTGAATTCTGCTTAACATCATTCTTGTAGAGGTTGTAGCCAAGGAGCTCGAGCTGCTGGGCCTCACCATCGGCGGGAACGAAGGTAACATCGTCGACGAAGGTCTGGTTGGTGCCCATCTCAGCATAGGAGCATCCGCGGATAGCGAATCGGCGTGCACCTTCCGGAACAACGAAAACATATTTTGTCCAGTCGCCCGACATATTCTCCACACGGCGTACCAGGGTGAAGTCCTCAGGATTTACCGAACCGTCGCTCCAGAGGAATTCGACAGTTTCGGGAGTGTAACGGTCGTAGCTGCGTGCCCAGAGCGAGATCATCTGCTCCTTACCGCAGAGGAGCGGCGAGATAGCCCAGTCGTCCTGCTGCTCGGCAGCATTGAACTGCTCGTTGACAACATACATATTTGCCAGATACTGGAAACCGGAGTGACCGTAATAGTCGTCGTTGAATTCCTCGAAGAAGCGGTTCTGAACCCACCACGACTGAACCGAATGGGTCGGGATGCCCGGGAATTCAATAAGTTCCCAGGTTGATGCGCTCACGATACCACCGATGGGGAATTCATCGACATCCTCGAATACCCACTGACCGGCCACGCGCGAGAAGTTGCCTGAGGTCTCAAAGTCACCGTAATCCTCAAAATCGTCGGTGAACGGAGCGGGATCGGCATTTTCCATGTCGGGAGCATCCCAAGCCATGATATTGGATGTGCCATCCTCGATACCCACATTGGTAGGCTCGGGAAGCAGGAGCAGATTGCGTCCGACGGTGGCGGCAGCTGTGCGGTTGTTGTCAGCGTTGTCATCGCCGTCAGCAGTTACCTCGATCACGAAATCGTTTCCGACAGGATCGGTTACTGCAAGGGCATGTTCAAACTCAACTATTTCACTGCGGCTGAAAGCAAGCGCGCCGAGCTCCTTGCTGTCGACTGCAACATCGTTCTTGTAGAGAGTGACGGTGTGAGCCTCAACATCCTTTGAGCCGAGATTGGTGACACGTGCCGAAACGGTGAATGCTTCACCAGGCTTCGCCTCCACGGGAGCGGCGAAATTATCAACTCCGAGATCTGTCTCAGCAACACCTTCGATGCGGATATTGTCGAGAAGAATCCAGTTGTAACCGTTGTCGCCCTGAGCCTTGATGGTACCTTTGAAGATGAGATATACCGTCTTGCCGGCGTAAGCACTTAGGTTGACAGCCACATGTTCCCATGCCTGAGTGGTTCCGAGATCGCCAATTACCATAGCATGCTCAAGATGGCGCTCGCCACCCTCTACTACATAAACCTCAAGTTCGTTGAGATCCTTGCCATTGTTATTGAGCCAGTTGTAGGTATAGAACGAGAGCATCGGACAGTCGGCGCCGCTGAGATCGATGTAGGGAGAAAGGAGTTCGGTCCATTCGTTATGGTAATTACCTTCGGTATCCTCCACATACGACCAGCCGAACATACCGGCAAAGCCGTTGTCGCCATCCTGCGAGCCTTCCGCCGAGTTGAACGAGCGATCCATCAGTCGGTTCCAGCCGTTGTACTGGCTCCAGCTCATGGAGCGTTCGTCGTCGCTGATAGAGCCTACCTGCGGGCCGTTCGACTCGCCGTCGCCCCACGGATGTTCGAGAGTATAGTTGGGGAACGATTCCTTGAACGGCAGGGTCAGAGGTGTACCCACGGGGATATTGGCAGACCTGTTGGCATAACCGCCACCCTTCTCGTTGACTGCGTTCACTTTGACATATACGAAACCGTGATCGCGGTCGTCTTCGAACTGCGGGGTGAAGGTGAAGGTAGTTTCGGTGATATTTTCGTACTTGACATTGCCATGATAATATGCGTTATCGGGATAAACCTCCACGCAATATGTCTTCTCGCCGTTGAGAGGATAGCCATAGAAGTCGGTAGCAGCCTCATCCCAGTTGACAGTCACTTCGCCGTTCTCGGTGGAGACAGTGATATTGAACAGTTCGCCGGGATAGTTCACACCTACGAAGGTCGATACCGGATCACACTCGGTTCCATTCAGTTCGCCGTTATATGCTATTGCTGTATACGATTTCACACCTTCGGAATCAATATTGCCGTCGGTGAAGGTAAATTCAGCACCGGGAGTAACATCCTCGAGTTCGGCAACAACATCGCCGTCGCGGAACACCTTGAGCGAGCTGATGGACGGAAGCGCATGGCCCTGGGCTGTCACTTTCGGAGCCACACCCTTACCGGTAACAGAAAGTTCGCCGGAAGGATCGGCTGTGACAGTAAGACCGGTGATAGCGGCAGGTCCCTCGGTGCTTTCCGGTGCACTGATGGTGACATCCTCAATGAATAGATTATATTGGTTGGGGTCGCTGATTGCATGTATACCGATGAAGAATTTACCCTCCTGTTCGGGAGCTACCTCAAATTCCAGCACCTTAGGATCGCTGCTGAGGGCATCAATCACTGTGGGCTCGACTAACTCTTCGGTCATACCATCAGGAGTTGCAACGTAACCCATCTTGACTTCAATACGTTCGGGGAAACTACTCATCTGTGCATATGCACTGACCTTCACACGGTATTTGCAACCTACATACACCTTGATGGGAGGTGAAATCATCCAGTCATCAGCAGAGTTTGCGTTGTGGTAGGTGTACTTCATACCACTGTAATTTGCCTCCCATGTTTTACCGTCTTCATTCTCATCGAATACCGACCAGTCACTGCCTTTATAATAGTCACTTACAGCTTTCATAGAGTATGGCAACTTGAGCGAGCCACTTACAACAGGATCGCTTACGGCAGGCGCCGAAACGAGATCTCCCTGCGATGCGGTCACTGAATAGGTAACACTCTCGATACCTTCGGGAGTATAGTTATCGGTATATGAGAGTACATCGAGATTCTCAGCTACAACAACCTCACCCGGATTGCGGGTAACGGTATAGCGGACATCCTCACCATTTACATAACCGCCGTTCACACCAGTATCCACTGCGCTCCAGCTTACTGCAAAAGTTCCTTCCTCCTCATTGTAGTCAACTGCCACTTCTGCGGGTGCGGAGGGCACATCCGGACCGATCCAGCATACCAGACGGGCTTTTTTACCGACACCTTCATCGTTTGATACAGAAACTGAAAGGGTATGTTTGCCACCGTTCTCAACCGTGAGAGGCACAGTCACTGCCTCGCCATAAGTTGCGGTTCCGGAAGCCAGTTGCTCTTTTGCGTCGAACACCGCCCATGAAGCGGAACCGGATGCGTCCGATCCGTCGTACAGAGTAGCCGGCATGTTGAAGGTAAGTGTTCCAGAAAGCGAACCTTCGGGGAAATCTGTCTCAAGATCTGTAGCTTCACCGGGGGCTCCCGCTGCAACAGGATCTGCAGCGATATACATAGATGTGATACACTTCTTGGGGAACCATGCGAGCTCGGTAACATCGCCGGTGTTGGGATTGACAGAATATACCACACTGTGATCGCAATATGAAGATTCGGGATCGTCACCTTTGGATCCTTTGAAGTTATAGATAAAGATGAAGTTGCCGCTGTCGGGGTCGAACTCACCTGTCCAGCCATGCTGGAGGTCGCCTGACAACTTCAGATAAAACTCTTTGCTGTTGCGGCCATCCTCCAGACTTACTGTTCCGAAATAACCGCTTTTCGTTACACCATAGAGAACACCTTCGCTGTTGAAAGCGAGTGCGCGGCTGGAATCGTCGGAGAACATCGTCGAAGCCGGACGATGTTCGATAGAGGCACCAGTCTCGAGGTTAAGCTCATAAAGGTTATACATCACAGAGCCATAGTCGCAGAAAGCATACGCCATGCCGGTCTCCGGATGAACAGCCATATCGCTGGCGCGATATGTCGAGAAATATACCTCATCGCCTATCTTTTCCCAGCTATCGGGATTATAAGCCTGAATTCTGTGACCATGAGGATCGGAAGAGGTATCCCAATACTCTTCGAAACGACCGTCGTGACATGCGTAATAAACGCCGTTATACAGCGTACCACCGTAATACGACGAAACATCACTGAGTTTGGTAAACTCACCTCCTTCTTCGGTGGGAAGCTGATACATACCGATAGTGTTCGTGTCATAATCGTAAACCGATGCCACGATGGGAGGCAGTTCAGTCCCGACGGGAGCCTTGCGGGCTATAGCTGACGGATAAGCTACCTGAGCAGCTGCTTCTTCGGCAGCTTTCTGCTCGGCAAGCTTTTCATCGTCCGATTTCTGCTGCGGCTTCGAGAAATCCTGAATGATGGGAGCGCGTCCCAACGTGTTGTGATTCTGCGCCACCATCACCACCGCTCCGGCAAGAGCGATAGCAGACGCACCTACAAACAACGTAGAATAAATGTAATTCTTTTTCATACCTTAAGAAATATGATAACAATATTGAGAATTTTTTATAAACAGCAGCCAAATAGCTATGCATCACGCATAATATCAGTATGATTTTCAAAACTAAATTAACCAGTTTTGTAATCCAATATCACATTTGACCACCACAAAAGTATAAACATTTAAACAATCAACCAAATTTCTTAACACTTTTCTTCCAATTCAAACACGAAAATGGCTTTATGACCCTTCATGGAAATTTCCTAGCTTTTTCATACCCGACATTGCCGGAAGATTATATTTTTTTATTGTAATTTTGCACTGCTGCATAGGGTGGATTATAGCGACAAGATATTACTGTACCACCAAATTTAAGGGAGATGTCGCCGAAACCACAGGCATATCAGACAGAAAACTTTATGAAAACGGACTTACTACGCAACATGCCGCACAGAATCAGCATGGGAATAATCATGATTCTCATCGCTACCGCATGGAATATTTCAAAAGCTCAAAACGGCGATACACCCCGCTTCAGCCTGATCACTTGCGCTCCCGGCAACGAGATATATCAGCTCGAAGGTCACGAAGCGTTGCGTGTCAGGATGGGCGCAGGGATAGACCTTGCCATAAACTGGGGCTTATTCGATTTCCATTCTCCGAATTTCATATACCGCTTCGTAAAGGGTGAGACAGATTATATGGCAGGGGCATACCCGTTTTCCATATTTCTGGAAGAATACAAAAAAGAGGGGCGACGCGTTGTGGAACAAGAGATAAACCTCACTCCATCTCAGGCTTCGACGCTACTGACCCTTGTGGAGGATAATCTGCTTGCCGAGAATCGCACATACCGCTACAACTACGTAAAGGACAACTGCGCCACGCGACCGTTGGAATTGATAGAACGGGCCGTAGGGGCTCCGGTAATTTTTTCCGCCGCCGATTCTGCCGTTGCCGGAGCAACATTCCGCTCGGAAATGACCCGCTACCACAAAAACTATCCCTGGTATCAGTTCGGAATAGACCTGGCGCTCGGATCGGGTCTGGATTACCCCATCACGATGCGCGAACGTATATTCGCTCCTGTCGAACTCGAACGCGCTCTTGAAAACGCATACTTCCTTATGGCCGACGGAAAGCATATACCTGTCGTTACCAACACAGCAATATTGCTCCCCGGCCCCGAGGAAGGGGTTGCAGAAGGCCCTACTCCATTGCTGCTTACCCCGGTGGCGGCCGGATGGTATCTTCTGATAGTTACGATCACCATAAGTGTGCTCGACCTACGGCGCCACCGGATTTCGCGATGGTTCGACTCCACGATATTCGGAATCCAGTTCCTCGTTGGGTGTCTGCTCACATTTCTGATATTTATTTCGGTTCACGAAGCCACTTCTCCCAACTGGCTCTATCTTTGGCTCAACCCGCTCTGCGCGATTCCTGCTGCCGGAATATGGATAAAAAGTTGGAAACACGTGGTTTATTGGTACCAAATTTGTAACTTTGCAGCTCTGACAGTATTGCTGTCGGCGCACAGTATTTTAGGGCAAGCTCTCAACGGGGCTTTCCCCCTGTTTATATTATGTGCGCTGATACGCTCTGCCATAGATATTTACCTACTGTCTCACCCACTCGTTAACAGAAGTGGAGTGCAACGTAAGTAGACAATTAAGCCACTCCGCGCACATTTTACATCAAGAAGGTGTATTAATCGGCGGATAGATTTTTTAACAATTTTACAAACTCATAAATTTTGAGCAAGTTTCAGCTAAAATCGGGAGTCGTCGGGCTACTTGTCGCAGCCCTCGGTTCAACCGTTACAGCCACAGCCCAGGAGAGCGCATCGCCTTCAAAACGCCCGTCGCTGGTTGTCGGTATCGTAGTGGAAGGGCTCTCTAACGACTATATCGAGCTGCTCAGAAATCAATTCGGTACAGGCGGTTTCCGTCGCCTCCTCGAGAAAGGAGTAACTATCACCGATGTAGACTTCGGAACCACCCTCGACGGAGCGGCCTCCACTGCCATGATTTTCACCGGAACATCACCGTCGGTCAACGGAGTAGGTGCGGCTGGATATTATGATCCAGAGACAAGGCGTGTAAAGTCGGCGCTTTTCGACAGCGAGACAATCGGTAATTTCACAGACGAAACCCTGTCGCCACGCAACCTTACGGCATCGACCATCAGCGATGAGCTCCGCATCGATGCCGGCGGTCTCGGATATGCATATTCCATAGCTCCCGAAGCCGCCCAAGCCATAATCATGGCAGGACATGCAGGCAACAGCGCTTTCTGGGTAAACGACAACACCGGCAAGTGGGCAACCACCACATTCTATAAAGATCTGCCCACATCGCCTCAGAACGCCAACCACCGCGCTCCCAACGAATACAGGCTCGACACCCTGCAGTGGACACCATCCGTAGCTGTAGAGAAACTTCCGGACCTGCCGTCGTACAAAAAACTCTACCCATTCCGACATTCATTTCCGCGCACTCAGGCTGCCCGCTTCAAGGCATACAAAAATTCACCGGTAGTCAATACCGATGTGACGGCCATGGCTGCCGACTATATCAAGACCCTGACACTTGGCAAACGTGAAAGCACCGATATGCTCAGCCTGGCATATACGCTGCAACCCTTCATGTACGGAAGCGATCCTGACAACCGCACCGAAATGATGGACAGCTATCTGCGGCTGGACAGAGACCTCGAACGCCTCTTCGCGGCCATCGACAGCGATGGACCCGGGATGGACAACACCCTGGTATTCATAACCGGAACACCGCTTACACGCCGTCAGCGACGCGACGATGAGAAGTGGGCGCTCCCCTACGGAGAATTCTCCTCGAAAAAAGCCGTTTCCCTTCTGAACATGTACCTTATGGCGCTCTACGGCAACGGCGAGTGGGTATCGGCATACCACGACGGGCAGCTTTTCCTTAACCACAACCTGATAAAGGAGCGCGACAAAGATCTCGCGGAAGTCCGCGCCGAAAGCGCACGGTTCCTCACCAGAATGAGCGGTGTAGGCGATGCGTGGACTATCGACGACATTGTGGACCGCAGGGCATCGGAAAACCCCGATGCCATGCGGCGTAACACCCATTTAGCCTCATCGGGCGACGTAATCGTAAATATCCTCCCAGGATGGCAGGAAATTGACGACGACGATACAACAGGCGACACTCCGCAGACAACCCAGAGAGCAGCCTCAGCGATGGCTCCGGCGTTCATTCTCGCTCCCGGTATCAAGCCACAGACTCTTTCGACACCGGTAGATGCCCGCGCGATTGCCCCCACAGTAACAGGCATTCTGCGCATCCGCTCTCCAAACGGAGCCTCGGTTGCCCCCCTGCGCCTGCAAAAGAACTGAGCGGCGACAGGAGGTCTATCTTATTAGTCCTATTGGTCTAATATGACCCTCAGATCTTCAAACAACAATCTTGATAACAAAAAAACAACATAAAGAATGTCACTTCAAACATTTTTAAGCAAAATCTTCGGCAACAAGTCGCAGCGCGACCTCAAGGAAATAAAGCCGATCATAGATAAAATAAATGCGCTCGGTCCCGGTCTGAAAGAACTCACCAACGACCAGCTCCGCGGTAAAATAGATGAGGTAAGAGCCTCTATAGCTGCAGCTATAAAGGCTGACGAAGATGCCGCCGCAGAGCTCCGCTCCAAAGTTGAGGATCTCCCCTTCAACGAGCGTCAGCCCCTCTGGGACGAGATCGACAAACATGAGAAAAACATTCTTGATATTCTCGAAGATCAGCTCAACGAACACCTGCCGATAGTTTTCGCCACCATGCGCGAGACAGGCGCGCGATTTGCAGCCAACGAGACTATCGAGGTCACCGCGACTCCCCTCGACCGCGAACTTGCAGCCCATGGCCGCGAATTCGTAACTATCGAAGGTGATAAAGCGATCTGGAAAAACAAATGGCTGGCAGGGGGCAATGAGGTGACATGGGATATGGTTCACTACGACGTTCAGCTCATCGGTGGCGTGGTGCTCCATCAAGGCAAAATCGCCGAAATGGCAACCGGTGAGGGTAAGACCCTCGTTGCCACACTCCCCGTATTCCTCCGCTCGCTCTCACGCAAGGGAGTGCATGTGGTAACTGTCAACGACTACCTCTCGAAGCGCGACTCCGAGTGGATG
>CAZDWY010000080.1:0-9920 GCA_964509345.1 uncultured Alistipes sp. | reverse complement strand
CCTGACGCCATACAGTCTCCGACTGGGGCTCCACACCGCCTACCGCACAGAAAGTTGCGACAGCGCCGTCAAGCACACGCAGTGAGCGCTCTACCTCAACGGTGAAGTCTACGTGCCCCGGAGTGTCAATAAGGTTGATCTTGTATTTATCACCGGCGTAATTCCAGAACGCGGTAGTGGCAGCCGAGGTAATAGTGATGCCTCGTTCCTGCTCCTGGGCCATCCAGTCCATGGTAGCGCCACCGTCATGAACCTCACCGATTTTGTGGGTCAGACCGGTATAGAAAAGAATACGCTCGGAAGTTGTCGTCTTACCGGCATCAATGTGAGCCATAATACCGATATTACGCGTAAATTTTAAACGTTCGTCTTTAGCCATTTTGCTGTAAAATCTTTGAACCTTTATTTAATACATCAGAAACGGAAGTGGGCGAATGCGCGGTTGGCTTCTGCCATCTTGTGCATATCTTCCTTACGCTTGAAGGCGCCACCCTGGTCGTTGAAAGCGTCCATGATTTCGGCGGCGAGCTTGTCGCTCATTGTCTTACCGCCGCGCTTGCGTGCGTAATTGATAAGGTTCTTCATTGAAATCGACTCCTTTCGGTCGGGACGGATTTCAGTAGGCACCTGGAAAGTGGCGCCACCTACACGGCGTGATTTAACCTCCACCTGGGGAGTTACGTTCTCAAGCGCCTTCTTCCAGATTTCAAGAGCTGTACGCTCCTCGTTCTGCATTTTGCTCTTTACTGTTTCAAGAGCACTGTAGAAAATTGTGAAGGCGGTATTCTTTTTGCCGTCATACATAAGGTGGTTGACGAACTTCGTCACTTTCACGTCATGAAACACGGGATCGGGAAGGATCACACGTTTCTTTGGCTTAGCTTTTCTCATTTCGAGTTTAGAAAAGATGTGTTTTTGCTTTTTCGTCGTGGCTGGTGTCTTCTTCAGCGGCGCCCTCCGGCGCGCTTACTCAACCGTTGTCAGCTCCGGGAAATCAAAAACGATGATTGGAAAAGTGGGTTGATTTCTCGTGGTGCTATTTAGTTACTTCACCTTTCGGGATTCTGCCTTAAAGTCAGAGACCTGTTCCCGCAAGATTACTTCTTAGCCGCACCGGCTTTAGGACGCTTGGCTCCGTATTTGGAACGACGCTGTGTGCGATCCTTGACACCGGAGGTATCAAGAGTACCGCGCACGATGTGGTAACGCACACCGGGAAGGTCTTTTACACGACCGCCACGAACGAGCACGATCGAGTGCTCCTGCAGGTTGTGACCTTCACCGGGAATATAAGAGTTAACCTCCTTACCGTTGGTGAGGCGCACACGGGCAACTTTACGCATGGCCGAGTTAGGCTTTTTAGGTGTGGTAGTGTAGACGCGCACGCAAACTCCACGACGCTGAGGGCAGGAGTCCAACGCGGGCGACTTGCTCTTGTCCACAAGAGTTTCGCGTCCTTTTCTTACTAACTGCTGAATAGTAGGCATCTTAGTCTTTTTGTGATTTATTTTACTTTAACTCTAAAATTTCGTCTTGTTCAGAGCAGCCGACACATATCGACTGCACATAATTCACACACCCTATACACCTCATCCTCAAAGGATTAAGATGCACGAGGGCGCGCGAGCCTCTGAAAAGCGTTGCAAAATTACGATTTATTTTCCTAACTGCCAAATATTTTACTCTCAAAATCCATCAAAAGAAATTCAAAAAAAATTCCGGTAGAGCTCCCTGGTTTTTGAACAGGATAAATAATTTTTCGTATATTTGCACCGACAGAAAAGCGTAGCGAACTTTTCGGTCTCAAAGACCGCAAAATTCCATACGCTTTTTTATTTACCAGTGCGGTCAGGTAAAACAAACGGACAACATTACAACAGCTGATGACGACAACCGATTTGAAACCATTGCAGGAATTCACCCTCCTGGAAAACCTAGAGAAAAAAGCCGCAGAAAGCATTCCCGCTTCTATCGACGACTGCATAGCCATAGCCAATGCAATCGGTAGCGACACCGACTGGAACAGCGGACTCTTCGGAGCCCTCTGCGACACCGCCGACCGGGTAAGACAAGCCCTCCATGGCGACACCGCCGATACATGCTCCATAGTCAACGGACGCTCCGGACGCTGCACCGAGGACTGCAAATGGTGCGCCCAGGCCGCATGCCACAACACCGGCTGCCGCGAATATGACTTCGTCAGCGAGCAGGAATACTTTGACACCCTGATGGCAAACCACACCGCCGGAGTAAAGCGCTTCTCCATCGTATGTTCCGGCAGAAAAGTCGCCATGAAAGACATCCGCCGATACTGCGAGCTTTACCGTCGCTCCCGCGAGCTTTCTCCCATAAGCCTCTGCGCTTCAATGGGTCTCCTGAACAAAGAAGAGCTGCAAGCGCTCTACGACGCCGGTGTGCGCCGATACCATTGCAACATCGAGACCGCTGCATCATACTTTCCGACCCTCTGTACCACCCACACCCGCGAAGACAAGCTACGCACAATCCGCCACGCCCTCGAAGTTGGCATGGAAGTATGCTCCGGCGGCATAATCGGCATGGGCGAAACCCTTAGCCAGCGCCTCGAAATGGCAGCCGAGAGCCGCGACGCCGGCGCAGTGTCCATCCCCGTCAACCTCCTGAACCCGATACCCGGCACACCGCTGCAGGACACCCCCCTCATCAGCGAACGCGACGTAGTCCTCACGGCAGCGTTGATGCGCCTTGTAGCCCCGCGCCAGTCGATACGTTTTGCCGGAGGCCGGGCACGCATTTCACGCCAGGCCACAGCCCGCATGCTCCGGGGAGGAGTCAACGGCGCCATCGTCGGCGACATGCTCACCACCATCGGCAACGCCATGGATGAAGACCGCCGCCTTTTCGCTTCCGTTGGTCTGAAAATCTGATTTCTCCAATACTGAGACCTCTTCTTCCTAACATATCAACCACAACCCCATGACAGACAAACCACGTTTCGTTATTACCGTCGGACGCCAGTTCGGCAGCGGCGGACGCGAACTCGGCAAGAAACTCGCCGAACGCTTCGGAATTGCATATTACGACAAGAAACTCCTCTGGGAAGCCGCCGGACGCGCAGGCATGTCACGCGAGATCTTCGAGAAAAACGACGAACGGATGCCGCGCCTCATAGGAAGCTCCGTGGGCTTCAACATGGGCTACGGACAGCTCCCGTGGTACAACGGTGAAGCCATGATGACCGATTCCATTTACAACGCCCTCGCCGACGTGATGGAACATCTCGCCGACACCACCCCATGCGTAATTGTAGGGCGATCGGCCGACCATGTACTCCGCGACCACCCCGTCCCACGCGTGAACCTGTTCGTACACGCGCCCATGGACACACGCGTGAAACGCATAATAAGCCGTCAGAAAGACCTCAAAAACGAAAATGCCGCACGCAGTCTGGCAGAGAAATCCGACAAACTGCGCTCGGCATATTATAACTTCTATACTGACAAGAAGTGGGGCGACGCTGCATCCTACGACCTCACCCTCGACTCATCAAAGTTGACTATGGATGAGATATGCGACATCGTGGCACTCTACATCAAGCATCGCTACGGCATCGATCCCGAACAGACAAAATAGACACCTGCGCGAGCCTCCTCACCGCTACTCTTTCTTTTCGGAATCTGTCGCTTCCGTATGATGTTCGGCCGACGGAGTTTCTTCAGCGCGGTCCGAGCTCTCTTCAATCCGCTTGTCCGTCTCCTTCTTATCTTCAGCAACAGCCTCAGGATGAAGTGGAGCCAGACGATGAGCCTGCACCGATACCATTATGCCGTTGAAGCCGTAAAGCACAGCTGCCACACCGGTAATAAGTACCACCCAACGCTCGTTCTCCACATCGCGCAGAGAAGTGACACACAACATCACAACCCCCGCGATAATCACAACGATAGGTATCACATACATCCAGGCCGGATAATCCACCGGACGGCGCTTGTGGGAAATCAGGAACACTTGAAAAGCGCCCCCCGCAACCATCAGCACCGCAAACGGATAAATCAGAAGCGGACGGAACACATCTGGCAGCAGCATGATACATGCACCAAGTCCCAGACCGCCTACGCCGCATACAATCTGAATACCCCGGTAGCCTGCCGAATGGCGGTTCTTGCCGGTAAAGAATGTAGCGAGAAGCAATATCAGCGCAGGAACAGCAAAAGCCAGACCGCATAGGAACACGATACTGCGCGGAATCTCATCTCCGTCAAAAAAATAGATAAAAACCGCTCCCAGAAGAAGCACAAGAATCGAAATAAAAGCGTTACCTTTGTTTGACATATCGTTGAAACGTTTGATTACATATTAATTACGTTTTATATGACATGCCCCATCGAGCGCCTTGACTGCAAACAGACGTCGGCTCCACCACCAGGGGCTTTAAAGAATAATGTAAAAAAGCAGAAAATTGTTTTGACCCATGAGCAATATTCCATCTTCCGGCGATCTCACCGGTGTGATAGTCGCAATGAATTCCGAGTTGCAGATGCTTCTTGCCGAGATGACAGACCGCGAGGGAACCTCCGCCAACAGCTATACTTTTTATAGCGGCACAATCGGAAAACGCAAAGTGATCGCCATGCAGTGCGGTATAGGGAAAGTCAACGCCGCTGTCGGGGCGCTCACCATGATCGAACGGTTCTCACCCACCGCCATAATCAATACCGGCATTGCCGGAGGCACCGGAGGAGGAGCCGCCATACTTGACGTAGTGGCCGCAACAGAAGTCGCATATCACGACGTATGGTGTGGCCCCGGGAACGAACCCGGTCAGGTACAAGGGCTCCCGTCGCGCTTCGCCGGCGCCACAGATCTTTTCGGCATCTCTCCCACCACCGGTATTAAACTTGGGCTCATCGCCTCAGGCGACCGCTTTGTCAGCACCCCCCAGGAGCTTGCTGCCGTACTCGCCACACAACCAGACGCTATCGCTGTCGACATGGAATCAGGAGCCATCGCCCAGGTATGCCACATGAAAGGGATCCCATTCCTCGCCATACGCGTCATAAGCGATACCCCGGGCGCAGAAAACCACATCGACCAATACCTCGACTTCTGGAATGTCGCCCCCGCGCGCACCTTCGCCATACTGCGCACAATACTGAACCCAGCAATCTGACCTACCGACCCATGCAGAAAATTCCCAGTTTCACCATCAACCACCTCATACTCGAAAAAGGTGTCTACGTAAGCCGCCGCGACACCACACCCGGCGGCGACACCCTTACCACATTCGACATCCGTATGACTGCCCCTAACCGCGAACCGGCGCTCTCGCCCGAGGCACTCCACGCAATGGAACACCTCGCCGCCACCTTCCTCCGCAACCATCCCCTCTGGAAAGAGCGTATCGTCTACTGGGGACCGATGGGCTGCTGCACAGGCAACTACCTTATCATGCAAGGATCCCTCGAACCGACCGACATCTTACCATTGCTTCAGGAAACAATGCAATTCATAGCCGGCTTCGACGGCGAAATTCCCGGCGCCACACCTCGCAACTGCGGAAACTACAGCTTCATGAACCTCCCTGAAGCGAAAAAAGCAGCGGCCGCATACCTCGAAGCGCTCCGAAACAACTGTCCCACAGTGTACCAATAGCATTTTTTAACCTAAATTTGCTCAAAAACAGCACGCTTAGGGCTCAGTAGAATTATTTTTTACTAATTTTGCACCCGATATGGGTCTCAATTTAACCATAGATCAAGGTAACAGCTCTGCAAAAATTGCACTCTGGAACGGCGACCGCCTCGTTGACCAGGAGGTAGCAGACGCGCTGTCACCCGATCTGCTCGCGAAAGTCGTGGAACGATTCCACCCCTCGCGGGCGCTCTGTTGTTCGGTCACCGGCAACGGCAAACGAATCGCACGCTGGCTTGAGACCCAGGGAATAAAAGCGTCAGAGGTCAACTGGCAGATGCCTCTGCCACTCAAACTTGACTACGCCACGCCCCATACTCTCGGCGAAGACCGTATAGCCGCAGCTGTAGGCGCATGGAGCCTCTGCCCCGGCGAAAACTCACTGGTTGTAGACATGGGCACAGCCGTCACCTACGATCTCGTCAGCGCCGACGGACATTTCCGTGGAGGCAACATAGCCCCGGGGATCGGCATGCGCCTCCGCTCTCTCAACAGCTTTACCGCCCGACTGCCGAAAGTTGTCGGCTACGGCGACACCCCGCTTTTCGGCACAGATACAGCCACAGCCATGCGCGCCGGAGCGGTTCGTGGCGTTGTAAGCGAGATAGCCTACTACCGCGACTCCCTTCCACCCGACACACGCGTGGTGCTCACCGGCGGATGGGCCCAGAGAGTAAGCGAATTTCTCGACTTCCCCGTAATACTCGACAAATGCCTTGTCACCAAAGGTCTCCTAAGCATTCTACTGTATAATGAAAATAAATAAGACCATACTCGCAGCCATCGTAGCGGTGGCATCGCTGACACCTGTAGGCCTGACGGCCGAAAGCAACACAATCTCGCCATACTCCCGCTTCGGCTACGGACTGCTGGCTGATCGTTCAAACACTATGCAGAAATCAATGGGTGGCGTGGGCTACGCAATGCGTTCAGGACGACAGATCAACTTCATGAATCCCGCCAGCTACGCCGCTATGGACTCACTCACATTCCTTTTCGACATGGGAATTGACCTGAAAGCGCTCCATACCACCGACGGCAACGAAAAAGGCAACAACTTCACCGGAGGTCTTAACTACATCACGATACAGGCACCGCTCACAAAATGGCTGTCTGCATCCGTCGGCATGATGCCCGTTTCAACAGTAGGATATAAATTCGGCGACGAAATCAAAAACGGCGAGACAGCCCACCAAGGCAATGGCGACCTCAACGAAGTATATCTCGGCTTCGGCGCCAAACCATTCAAAGGACTCACCGCAGGCGTTAACGTCGGATACCTCTTCGGCACCCTCGTGAACTCCGACTACATATACGCCACAGACTCCGATACCGGCGTTACATCCACATCGCTTTTCGAGCGCCAGACCGAAGTGCGCGACTACACCCTCCGCTTCGGACTTCAATATGGCTTCACCGTAAACACAGACCACGAGATCACCATTGGCGCTGTCTACGAGCCGGCAAAGACCCTTCGCGGACACGCACTCGGAATCAAATACGACGTCACTTCCGACTCCAGACCCGACACACTCGCCAACATAAAGCTTCGCGGCAATGCCGGCCTCCCCGAGCTATGGGGCGCAGGTATAAGCTACCAATGGCAGAAACGCTTAATGGCGGAAGTAGACTTCACATACCAGCCCTGGAAGGATGTGAAATACGCCAATATCAACCAGTTCGGCGACGCCACCTCCCAGTTCAGCAACCGCTGGCGCGTTGGAGCCGGCATACAGTTCATCAGCAATCCGCGCGGCAGCTGGCTGCAACGCGTCAACTGTCGTCTCGGCGGCTATTACAACCACGACTACCTCACAATTCAAGGCAATAATGTTGAGGAATACGGTGTAAGCCTCGGATTCGGACTCCCGGCACCTTCGTCCAAGACAATGATCAACCTCGCTGTAGAATACCGCAACCGCAGAGCCACCCCTACCCCTCTGGTAAAAGAAAACTATGTGGTTCTCACCCTCGGTGTAAACTTCAACGAGCTCTGGTTCTGGCGCAACAAACTTCGCTGATGCCCCAGACCGCCACTGACATTCTATATTGAATCAAAGCAATATCGAACCCCATACCCATTGCTGTCCTCAAGCCTATACCGCATGCAACTGCTCCCTGCGCTGATAATGGCGCTGGCAACCGTCCTATGCACCGTAGCCTGCAGCGACGACAAGCGTGAGACCATCTCGATATCCGCCGATCCCGAGACATTCCCCACGATGCGCACCACCAATGTCTCCACCATCATTTCCGATTCCGGATACACCCGCTACCACATCACCACACCCCTGTGGCTGATGTTCGAGGAAGCAAAAGAGCCACACTGGAACTTTCCTGAAGGCATGTTCATAGTAAAGCTCGACAACGACATGAAAGAGGACGGGACATTCACCTCCGATACAGCCACATTCTTCAGTAATAAAAAACTCTGGCAGTTCGACAGGAATGTCCGCATGCGCAACGTCAACGGAGACCGGTTCCTGACCCAACAACTCTTCTGGGACCAGACCGCCCACAAAGTCTACTCCGATTCATTCATCCACATCGAGCGCTCCGACCGCATCATCGAAGGCTATGGATTCGAATCGAACGAAAACATGACCACCTACACCGTCCGCCGACCGTCGGCAATATTACCCACCGCAGGTTTCACACGGGGAAGAACCGAACCATCCGGCGTCACCCCTTCCGATACCCTCCAAACTGCCCCGGCACCGTCTGATTCAATAAAAGAATAATCACAGTCCTATGACCCTCTGGATCGTTATAACCATCGTGTCGCTCCTCTTCTCGGCACTTTTCTCGGGAATAGAGATAGCCTACGTCACATCTGACCGCGTCCGCGTCGAGCTTGATGTTCAGAAAGGAGGGCTCTCCGGACGCCTGCTGAACCTTTTTTTTTCACATTCCGATTTTTTCATAACAACAATTCTTGTCGGCAACAACATAATGCTAGTAATCTACGGTATGGGAGCCGCCAAGATGATCGAGCCCTGGCTCGAATCAATATGGCCGAACCAGGCCTTCATACTGATAGCGCAGACACTCATCTCCACAGGCATAATCCTCATAACAGGTGAATTTCTGCCCAAATCCATTTTCCGCATCAACCCCAACCGCTCGCTAAGGTTCGTGGCGCCCATAACTGGACTGATTTATCTCATACTCTATCCAATTTCACTTTTTACGACATGGCTGTCAAAACTGATGATGCGGATGGCCGGAGTAAAGGACACCAATACAAAGCTGGGCACACTGTCGCTCGGCGACCTTAACGAATACCTCGAGCAGACAATCGACGAGACTACAGAAGAGAAAAAAGAGGTTGAAAACGAAGTGAAAATATTCCACAACGCCCTCGATTTCTCAACCATCCACCTGCGTGACTGCATGACACCGCGCAACGAAATTGTAGCAGTCGACATCGACGACACCACCCGCGAGCAGCTGAGCGAACTCTTCACCGAATCAGGACGCTCCAAAATAATTGTGTATCGCGACGACATCGACAATGTGCTCGGATACATCCATGTAAGCGAACTTTTCAGCCCTGAGCGCGACTGGAAACAACATCTCAAAGAGGTTGTTTATGCCCCCGAGACCCTCCTCGCCAACAAAATGATGCGTCGTCTGCTCGCCGAAAAACGCTCCATCGCGATTATCGTCGACGAATTCGGAGGCACATCAGGAATGGTCACCCTTGAGGATCTTATGGAAGAGATATGCGGCGATATACAGGACGAACACGACAAAGTAAGTCTCGTGGAGCGGGAAATCGCCCCTGGAATTTACGAATTCTCAGGCAGAGCGGAGATAGAATATCTCAACGACAAATACCATCTCGACATCCCTGAGGAAGACGAATATCAGACGATCGCAGGATATATTCTGTACTCCACCGGTCAGATACCCGCAAAAGGAACGATACTCGAGCTGGAGAATCTCCGAATGGAGATCATAGAAAAATCCGCCAACCGCCTTGAACTGATCAGAGTTACCGTCATCCCCGACCAGGAAGCCTGATTTACCAACTTCATAAAAGATTGATAATTAGCCTATCCGATCACTCCGGAAAAACACTGCGCTCATTTTTCAAAAAAAACAGCCAAAAGATTTGGTAGAATCAAAAAAGAAGCCTAACTTTGCAAACGCAAACGAGAGGGGAACCGGTCACTCAAGAGAGAGACAAACGACCGGAAAACAGAACTCAAAATTTGTCACCAATTCCTGGTGCGGTAGTTCAGCTG
>CAZDWY010000079.1:9067-10184 GCA_964509345.1 uncultured Alistipes sp. | reverse complement strand
AACTACCATAAAGCAAAAAGAAACCGCCGTTTCCGAAACGGCGGTTTCTTTTTTTACGTCCCAGCGCGTAGACCCCCCTGGTCACACCAATAAATTGTAGGGACTTCCCTTCGGGATGTTCACCTCCGTCCCGTCTCTGCGGGTTTTCAGTCACCAATATATAATATGCTTCGCGATGGTATCTGTTTTATAATCAAGATTCTATAATTGGCCAACGACTCGTTGACCAATTTGAAATGCCCCAAAGTTTCGTATGGTTCCCTGGGGTCAACACATGGAGATCTTCACAAAGTGTAAAACCAAAGACGATTGATTTTAATCCGAACTTTTAAGTTTTTCTTAATAGTTGCTTCCTGTGTCTGTTCTGAATTATAAGGAGGGTGTGCCTGGTTATAATCCGTGGCTTTGAGACAAATGATAACACAATCACGAGAAGTTGTTGAAGGTGAATTTGGTTTTGACGTGAAAAATGGGTAAATTTGTGGCTCTTCCCCGTTTTGTGGGAAACGACGTCCTTAACACTCTATGAAACTATGACCGGTCAGACTGCCGAAAGACTCACCACTGTCAACCATCAGGATAAAGCAGCCCTCATATGGGCCATCGCCGATAAACTCGTAGGCGTGTATAAGCCCCATGAGTACGGTAACGTGATACTGCCCATGTGTGTGATCAAGCGCTTTGAAGACACCCTCGCCCCCACACGCGAGGCAGTGTGGAAACGTAACGACGAACTCGGTGACATGGACACCGTACTCAAAGCCCCTTTCCTCCAGCGCGCCGCCGGTCAACAGTTCTTCAATACCTCCAAGTTTACCTTCCAGAACCTCCTTGCAGATCCCGACAACATAGCTGACAACTTCGATGACTATCTCCAGCACTTTTCTGAAAATGTCATTGATATCATTCGCCGTTTCGAATTCGACAAAGAGATAAGCAAACTCAATGACAACGGCCTGCTCTATCTCATCATCAAGGAGTTCAACAGTGACAAGGCTTATCTCGGTAGCGACCGAATTTCGTCGGTAGACATGGGCTACATCTTCGAAGAACTGGTGCGCAAGTTTTCCGAAAGCTATGACGAACAGGCCGGAGCTCACTTCACCGCCCGCGACAT
>CAZDWY010000079.1:7043-8967 GCA_964509345.1 uncultured Alistipes sp. | reverse complement strand
ATGCGCCAGGGAGACACCCTCGGTAATGACCAGTTTCACGGATATGAGTTTGACTACATTATCTCGAATCCACCCTTCGGCATTGAATGGAAAACGTCGAAAAGCCAGGTCGAGAAGGAGACTGGCGAGGGGGAACGCTTCGCTGCCGGATTGCCCGCAATCGGTGACGGCCAGATGCTCTTCACCCTCAACGGAGTCTCGAAGCTCAAGGACTCGGGACGCATGACAATTATTCAGAACGGCTCGGCACTGTTCAAGGGTGACGCCGGGAGCGGCGAGAGCAACATCCGCGGTTTCCTGCTCGAAAACGACTGGCTCGACGCAATCATCCAGCTTCCGAATGACCTTTTCTACAACACCGGAATCGCCACCTACATCTGGGTCATCTCGAAGACCAAACCTGCCGAGCGCCGGGGTAGAGTCCAGCTTATCGACGCGAGCAAGTGTTTCGAAAAGAGGCGCAAGAGCCTCGGCAACAAGCGCGTTGAACTCACCGACCGGTGCCGAGAACTTATCGTATCGGCTTATAAGAATTTCGAGAACAGGGAGTATGTGGACGGTGACATACGTGTAGAGAGTCGCATAAAGGATGTTGACGACTTCAAATACCGAAAGATAATCACCTACCGTCCGCTGAGGCTCACCTACGAGAAAATAGAGTATTCAGAGGAGAAATGCGATGAGATGGGAATAAAACAGGCCGACCGTGCGCTGCTCAAACAGCTCGCGGACCATTGGCAATCAAAGTTTCCTAATGGAAATCCGGGATTTCCTGACTTCACGTTCTTCTATGAATTTGAGAAAGGGAAAATCAAGATACCGCAGGGCAAGGTCGCTATGGTCCGTAACTATTTCGGCGTCAAGGATCCCAATCAAAATATGGAATGTCGAATAAGACCCACAAAGATGGACAGCGGCTTCGCGTCTGATCCGGAGTTGAAAGATAGCGAGATAATCCCTTGGAAGACCGACCCCGACGAATTTCTCGAGGCCAACGTGCGTCCATATGCCCCAGACTTCTGGTACGACCCGGAGGAAACGAAAATCGGCTACGAGATACCCTTCACCCGCGAGTTCTACCGCTATACGGCCCCACGCCCAGCCTCCGAAATCTTCGAGCACTTCCGCACTCTCGGCGAACGCGAACAGGAGTTGATGAGCAAAATACTCGGTAAATGATGGAATCGAGATTGAAGGAGGGTACTAAGTGTACCCCACTTTCAAAGCGTGACAAATTGTCACGCTTTCCGAGGGTGTTGAGCAACTTTCCGCCCGTGTGTCTTTCGACTACTAATGGTTGCAAACACGCCGCGACTAAAGACGAGGAATACATATGATTAACGTATAATGAGTTATAATTGGTCAACAAGTTGTTGACTAATTTAACAACCACTTGAGGCTATATTGCAACATAAAGAAGAAGAATAATGATGGAAAGAAAACTCAAAGATAGCGGAATCCTCTGGATTGGTCTCATTCCGGAGTATTGGGAGACAAGCAGAGCTAAAGAAATGTTTAATCATGAATCAAGAGAAGTTCGACCAGAGGATGGAGTTATTACTTGCTTTCGAGATGGAGAGGTAACCTTAAGAACTAATAGAAGAACAGAAGGCTTTACCGAGGCAATTCAAGAATGTGGTTATCAAGGAATAAGAAAAGGTGATTTGGTTATTCATCAGATGGATGCCTTTGCGGGAGCTATCGGAGTGTCTGATAGTGATGGTAAAGGCTCACCTGTTTTGGTATGTCTAACGCCAAACGGACCATATAGTAATCAATATTATAGTCTAATACTGAGAGTTATGGCCTCTCAGGGTTGGATAAAAGCTTTATACAAGGGTATTCGTGAGAGATCCACAGATTTTCGATACGATACCTTTTCGCAGCAACTATTACCGGTACCGCCATTGGAGGAGCAGGAACG
>CAZDWY010000079.1:0-6943 GCA_964509345.1 uncultured Alistipes sp. | reverse complement strand
TTCCTCCCCTCACCGAGCAGCAAGAAATAGCAGACTACCTGGACAAGAAATGTGCGGAGATAGACGACCTGATAAAGGTAAAGCAGGAAAAGATAGAGACGCTGAAGCTGTATCGCCAAAGTATGATTTTTGAAGCCGTCACCGGTAAAACTCCTATAGAATAAGCAATATGGACAATACAAATCTGAAAGAGAAAAACTTTGAGGAAGATATTGAGCGGTGGCTGCTCGAGGAGGGCGGCTATGAGCGCGGGTTTCAGATGACTTATAATAAGGATGCGGCTATCGACATGACCGTGCTCCGCGATTTCATAACCGAGACACAACCCAAGGAGTGGGCACGCTATCAGAAAATATATGGTGCGGACAATGCTACAGACCAGTTCTACAAGGTGCTTCAAGACGACATTTCGCGTTACGGACTGATTTATGTGTTGCGCAACGGAATCGATGACCGTGGCGTAAAACTACGTATCGCCTACTTTGCTCCGGCATCTGAGTTGAATGAAGACCTTATGCGTAAATATCGCGCAAACCGGCTCCACATTATCCGTCAGTTTGCTTACTCATCGAAACATCACAATACCATCGACATGGTGCTGATGCTCAACGGTATCCCGGTGGTAGCCATCGAATTGAAAAACCAGTTGACCGGCCAAAGCGTCGAGGAAAGCAAGCGCCAGTGGATGGAAGACCGCGACCCTGCCGAGTTCCTATTCCATTTCAATAACCGCATATTGGCCTATTTTGGGGTTGACCTCTATGAAGTGGCCATGACAACGCAGCTGGAGAAAGAGAAGACCTTCTTCATGCCCTTCAATCAGGGTAGCAACGGCGCCGGCAACGTCGGAGGCGCCGGCAACCCGGCGGTGCCCGAAGGGGAGTATGTCACCGGATATTTCTGGAAACAGGTGCTTCAGCGCGACGCGCTGCTCTCCATCCTTCAGCGTTATATCTCGGTGCAGAAAGAGGAGAAATTGAAAATCGTTGTCAAGAAGGGCAAGGAGAAGGAGGTAAAGGAGGAGTCGACCAAAATAATCTTTCCCCGCTTCCATCAGCTTGACGTGGTCGAAAAACTAACGGCCGATACAGCTGCACACGGAGCGGGAAAGAACTACCTGATCCAGCACTCTGCCGGTTCGGGCAAGAGCAACTCGATAGCTTGGCTCACCTACAGGCTCGCGTCGCTCCATGACGAGGACCAGAAAGATGTGTTCAACACTGTGTTCGTCATCACGGACCGACGAGTGCTGAATCAGCAGCTGCAGAACACCGTGCTTGGATTTGACCACAAACTCGGACAGGTGGAGGTCATCAAGGACAGTGACCCGTCATCGAAACTCGGCGATATCATCCGCGACGGTATTGCCAGGATTGTCATATGCACCCTCCACCGTTTCCCCTATATTTATAACAAGGTCGGCAGTCAGTCCGGTCGACGTTATGCCGTCATCGTTGACGAAGCCCACAGCAGCCAGAGCGGCAAGAGCGCCGAGAAAACAAAGGCTGCTCTGGCCGACACGGACGAGGCGCTCCGCGAGTTGGCCGAGATTGAAGAGAAAGAGGTGGACCAACTCGAAAAAGAGAAGGATGCGCTTATGGAAGACCTCCTCGCCCAGGGGAAGCACGGAAACCTCTCGTTCTACGCCTTCACCGCCACCCCGAAGCCCAAGACACTGCAGACCTTCGGTGAACCGTATCCCGACCCGGAGAGTCCCGGCAAGATGAAATACCGCCCTTGGCACATATACTCGATGCAGCAGGCCATAGAAGAGGGTTTCATCAAGGATGTCCTCTTGAACTTTACCCCCATAGCCACGGCATACGAAATCGCCAAGAATGTGGCCGAGAATCCCGACTATGAGGAGACCCCCGCCACACGTGCAATCAAGGCCTTCCATGACAATCATCAGCATGTCATCGACCAGAAGGTGGAGATCATGGTGGAGAAAATCCGCGAGGTGACCCTCCATCGGATGGAGGGCGAGGCCAAGACAATGATTGTCTGTGCAAGCCGCGCACACGCCCTGCGCTATTTCATGGCCATGAAGGAGTACTGCAAGAGAAAGGGTTATGACGACGTGCGCCCCCTCGTGGCTTTTTCCGGCAAACTGGAGTTTGGCGGTGAGACATATACTGAACCGCTAATCAACTCAACACCTGAGCGTCGGATAAGCGAAGAACGCCTGCCGCTCTATTTTGCAAGCGAGCTTTTCAACGTGCTCATCGTGGCCGACAAGTACCAGACCGGGTTCGACGAGCCGAAATTGCACACGATGTTTGTCGACAAGCGGTTGAAGAACGTAAAGGCCGTGCAGACCCTCTCGCGACTCAACCGCTGGCAGAAACTGAAGAAAGACACGTTTGTCTTCGACTTCGCCAACACTGCCGGCGATATCAAGAAGGCCTTCGAGCCCTTCTATACCGCCACTGACCTTGTAGACCCCGTGGATGTGAACTATGTCTACCGTTTCCGCAAGGACATCGCACAGTATCACGTGTGGAACGAAAGCGATGAGGAGGCCTTCTATGAAATCTATAAGAAGTATCGGGGAAAGAAGAATGCGCTGGCTGCCCTCTCGGGGTTCTTCAAGCCGATAATGGGACGCTTTGAGGCCCTGGATGAGGAAAAACGTTTTGAGGTCCGCTCAAAGGTGAATGACTTTGTACGCTTCTACTCCTATATGGCACAGATCGCTCGCACGTTCGACCGTGCGCTCTACAAGGCGTATGTGTTTGCCGACACGCTCTACAAAATTCTGCCGAAGACCCCCCACGAGAAACCGGATCTATCAAAGAAGATTATGCTGGTCAACTCTCAGTTCAAGCAGGGAGAGACCGTCGCCATAACCCTCGAGGGGAACAAGGCGGTGAAGGGTGAGTCGGGCAACGGCAGCGTGAAGCCGAAAGTGAAACGCGACCTGCTCGGGAATATCATCGAGAAGATCAATATCCTCTACAAGGGGAATTTCTCGGATGCTGACCGGGTGATAGTGGAGGCTATCGTTAACCGTCTGACCACCACCAAGGAGGCAAAGAAATTGTCGAAGAAGGCCAACAACAACGGCAAGCAGCAGTTTATGGAGGCTGTCTTCCCCGGAGTGTTTGACGATGTTGCCACCACACTTTATGAGGAGCAGACCGAGGCTTTCAAGTCGCTGTTCGACAACGGCGAGAAATACCGTCAGATAATGTCACAGATGGCGGCGGCGCTTTATGACCACTTCCGCGACGCACCTTTGGTCTTCGATCCCGAGGCTTTCCGCAGGTCTCTTTACGTTACCTTCTCAGATGAGTTCAACGATTTCCCCGGCATGCGTCCGTTGAACGAGGTGATAGAGGTGTTTGTAAATGTGCTTCGGGCGGAGTCGCTGCCGAGTCTTGACGGAGCGAATGACCTACTTGTGGACTCGTTCAACCGACTTTTTAACGACAAGAAGCTGACTTTGGTTGATCGCCGGCGCCATTTCAATACCATTCTGACAAAGTTTGAGACATATCTAAAGAAACTTTACTGGCTCATACATGGAGAGGAGTTGAAGAATACGCGTGACCCTGAGAAGACACCGACTCTGTCTGATTGCATCTTTGCGTTCGAGGAACTCAAGTCGCTGAAGTTCAAGCATCGCGAGAAGTATAGACGAATATACGGATATCTGGATACGGTGCGGAGCCTGCGCAATGACGAGAGCCACGTGACGCCGGATGCGACCGAATCAGAGATAATGGAGTCCTCGCGCATAGTCACGACCCTCTACCTCTATATCACAGCCCATTCCATCTCGGACCTCGAGATGTCCGGCCACTCCCTTTGATGCCCGCCGAACCTTTGAGGAATGGGCTTACAATCCTTTATGATGCATTAGGCGTGCGTTCCGTAGTTCCGGGAGGGTCCACCCGGGTTCGGGCACACTATTTATTCTTGTTGCAGCAATATTTGTTGTTTCACGTTATTTTGTGTAACTTCGTAAGCGCAACCGCGGTTTCGGAAACGGCGGTTGCGGTTTTTCTTTAATGGGCAGCGTAAATCCCTGCTGAACTGTTCGAAAAAATTCGAATGGTTCAGCAGGGATTTGTATGGGGTGCGGGAATTGTGGCCGACGTCGTTTAGGGCTGGTAGAGGAAGCGCTTGATGGAACGCTTGGGAGTCTTCTCGAATTCTTCGGGCATGATCTTGAAGCGGGAGATGCGGCTGTAACTGGGCAGGTCCTCGTTCAGGTCCTTGATGTTGCGGTCCATTATCTTCTCTACTTCTTCAGAGGGTGTGTCGTTCAGCTTATCGTAGTCCGGGTGTATGAGCGCCACGAGGTGTCCGCCGTCGTCTATCACAAGACTTTCGTTTACGTAGGGGAGGTTGTTCAGCTTCTGCTCAATCTCCTCGGGATAGATGTTCTGACCCGAGGGGCCGAGTATCATGTTCTTGGAACGGCCCGAGACGAAGATGTAGCCGTCCTTGTCTATGCGGCAGAGGTCACCGGTGTTCATCCAGCCATCCTTGCCCATCACCTCGGCCGTCGCCTCCGGGTTCTTGTAGTATCCCTTCATCACGTTGTCACCCTTGACCCACAGGTTGCCGGCGACATTCTCAGGGTCATGAGAGTCGACACGCACCTGCATGCGGTCAACGACCTTGCCGACGCTGCCCGGCTTCTGATGCTCCGGGTCACAGTAGGAGATAAGCGGTCCGCACTCCGTCATGCCGTAACCGACCGTATACGGGAACTTGATTTTGTCGAGGAAGGCACCGACCTCCGCGTTGAGGGCTGCGCCGCCGATGATGACCTCGCGCAGCTCGCCGCCCATGGTCATGATGAGCTTGGCGCGTATCTTTCCGAGTAGATAGTCCTTCAGATAGGGCACCTTGAGGGCAAACCTCATCACCGGTTTGTTGATGACCGGGAAGACGTTGTTCTTTATAATCTTCTCCAGGATGAGGGGCACGGTGATGATGAGTTTCGGGTGAACCTCCTCGAAGGCGCCGAGGATGATGCGCGGCGAGGGTATGCGGGTCACGAAATTGCAGTGACAGCCCTTTGCCAGGGGGTGAAGCATCTCGATGACCATGCCGTAAAGGTGGGCCAGCGGAAGCATGTTGACGATGCCGTCGCCCGGTTTGAGGAAGTCAAGGTTGTCGATACAGTAGCGGATGTTGCTCCAGATGGAACGGTAGGGGAGCATGACACCCTTCGACATGCCGGTCGAGCCGGAGGTATAGTTGATGAGGGCCAGGTCCTCGGGATTGTCGTGGAACCAGTTGACATCCTTCTTGGTGAACTCTCGCGGATACTTGCGGCCGAAGAGTTCGTTGATGTTGTCGCGGGTCTCGGTCAGTTTCTCTGAGCGCGAGAGCGGCATACCCAACTCAGAGATGAAGAGGGCACCCACAAGGTGGGGGAGGAGTTTTTCGTCCAGATTTTCCCAGATGGTTTTGTCGACAAAGAGGAGTTTCGCGTCCGAGTGGTTAACGAGATGGTGGATTGTGTCGGGTTTGAACTCGTGGAGTATGGGGACGGCCACCACGCCGGCAGAGAGGCAGGAGATGAAGATGGCGGCCCAGTTGGCGGAGTTCTTTCCGCAGATGGCGATTTTGTCGCCCTTCTTGACACCGGCCGCGTCGAACATGAGGTGAAGTTTCTCCACACATTCCGCCAGGTCACGGTAGCGGTAGTTGATACCGCCAAGGTCTGTCAGGGCCAGACGGTCCCAGTTGTTCCGTACCGATTTTTCAAGAATTTCGTTGAGCGAAGGATTATGTCGTGTCTGTGTGTTTTCCATAGTCTATAGTTTTATTATCCTTAGTCTATAGTTTTATTATCCTTAGTCTATAGTTTAGAGAGTCGTACCCCCGTGGGGGGGACTTCAATAAGAGTGGGAATCTTTCAAGAGATAAAACAAAAATCCCCTTCCGATAGTTCGTAGCGACTGAACGGAAGGGGATTATATGCGGTGTCTCAGCCGGAGCAGAGGCTCCGGAGAGTATTTATACGCTTAGCGGGCCTTGTAGGCTTCGAGGGCTGCACGGAGTACCTCTACGGCACGTTTGAGCTCGGGGATTTCGAGCACGTAGGCCATGCGGACCTCGTTGCGGCCGGCACCGGGAGTGGTGTAGAAGCCTGCGGCGGGAGCCATGAAGACGGTCTCTCCGTTGAAGGTGAAATCGTTCAGACACCACTTGCAGAAGTCCTCGGCATCCTCGACCGGAAGACCGACAACACAGTAGAAGGCACCCTTCGGGAGCGGGCAGACAACGCCGGGGATGGTGTTGAGACCCTCGACGAGGACGTTGCGGCGGTTGATGTACTCCTCATAGACGCCGTCCAGGTATGCCTTCGGAGCGTCGATAGAGGCTTCGGCAACGATCTGGCCAAGCAGCGGGGGCGACAGACGGGCCTGGCAGAACTTCATCACGATGGACTTCAGTTCCTTGTTCTTGGTCACCATGGTGCCCACACGGATGCCGCACTCGTTGTAGCGCTTTGAGACGGAGTCGATGACTACGACATTCTCTTCAGCGCCTTTGAGGTGCATGGCCGAGAAGTAGGGCTCCTCGGTATAGCAGAACTCGCGGTAAACCTCGTCAGAGAAGAGGTAGAGGTCGTGACGGAGCACGATGTCGCGCAGCGCCTCGAGCTCCTCGCGGGTGTAGACGTAACCCGTCGGGTTGTTGGGGTTACAGATAAGGATGGCGCGGGTCTTGGGAGTGATGAGCTTCTCGAACTCCTCAATCGGGGGGAGTGCGAAGCCGTTCTCGATGCGGGCCACTACGGGACGGATGACGGCGCCGGCCATCTTTGCAAAGGTGATATAGTTGGCATAAGCCGGCTCAGGGATGATGACCTCGTCGCCCGGATTGAGAGTGGCCATGAAGGCGAGCATGACAGCCTCCGAGCCGCCGGTGGTGACGATGATGTCGTCGGCGGTCACGTTCATGTTGAAGCGGTCAT
>CAZDWY010000078.1:7808-10344 GCA_964509345.1 uncultured Alistipes sp. | reverse complement strand
AAATGCTCTACAATCCTGATTTTAATTGTACCGAATTCGGTACAATTAAAAATGCTGCCGGAAGCAACAACTTTGTCTTATCAGTGAAAACATGGATAGAGCGAACGAATGCCATAGGAATACGTTCCAAGGCAGGGAGATACGGAGGTACTTATGCTCATAGGGATATTGCGTACCATTTTGGCATGTGGATAAGCCCCAAGTTCCAGTTATTGCTTGTAAAAGAGTATCAACGGCTTAAAGCCGAGGAACAGAAATTGCTCGGTTGGTCGGCAAAGCGCGAATTGTCGAAAATCAACTACCGCATTCATACTGATGCAATCAAAACACATCTTCTTCCGGCAGAAATTACATGCGAACAGGCTTTGTATGTCTATGCCGACGAAGCCGATGTATTAAATGTGGCAATGTTCGGTAAGACGGCTCGCCAGTGGCGTGAAGAAAATCCCGACTTGAAAGGGAATATCCGTGATTACGCTTCAATCAACGAACTTATATGTCTCTCTAACATGGAAAATCTAAATGCCGTGTTTATCGAGCAAGGGATACCGCAGAGTGAGCGACTAATGAAGCTTAATCAAATAGCCATTCATCAAATGATTGTATTGGAGAGTAATGATAACGACCGTAAACTTTTAAAATAAATACTGTAAAAAGATTATTTCAATAACATAGTCTGATGGCTATTCACACATAAGCTTTATGTAAAAGAAATCATATGATACGGTTTCCGGTTAGTTGATTCACACGGTTTACATCCTTAAACAATAAGGGCGGTATATCGATGGAAGATATGCCGCCCTTATTTTGTTCCGGTATGCCGCGGGTTGTCAATCCGGGTTGTTGTCGCGGGCTTCCTTGAATTTCTGCTTCATCGTTGGGTTGCCGTGGGTGAGTTTGCGGATGGTGAGGGCTTCCACTTTGTCGTTGGCGAGGCGGAGGTTGTTTTCTGAGCCTACGAGACTTTCGCGCACTTTCTGCAGCTGGGCTATTGAGTTGTCAATGGCTTTGATGGCGTCGCCGAATTTTTTTGATGCCTGCATGTAGTTGTACCCGAATCCCTCGCGGAATTTTTCGAGTTTTTCCTCGAAGTTTGTGATGTCGATGCTTTGTCGGCGCGCAGCTTCAAGTTCGGCTTTGTATTCGGCTGCCCGGCGGGAGGCCTTGGTCAGCAGTGCTATGATGGGGAGGAAGAACTGTGGACGGACAACAAACATTTTGTCGTAGGCATATGATACGTCGACAATTCCGTCGTTGTAGAGATCGCTCGTCGGCTCGAGCAGGGATACGAGCACGGCGTATTCACATTTCTTCGCTTTGCGGTCCTGATCGAGTTTCTTGAAGAAGTCGCTGTTGCGGTGTTTGGTAGCTGTCTGGTCTGCCTCGTTTTTCATCTCGAACATAATGGAGATGTATTCCACTCCGTCGGCGAAGTCGCGGAAGATGAAGTCGCCCTTGCTTCCGCCGCTGGCATCGTTGTCCTTCTCGAAAAAGGCGTTGGGGTAAGCAGTTGTGCGGATACGGTTGAACTCAGTGGCGCAGTGCTGTTCGAGCGATTCGCCTATCATCTTTGTGCTCAGGCGGGCTTTCATGTCGCGGTAAAGCTCTATGGCGGCATCTTTCTCTTTAATGATGGCTTCATGGCGCTCGCGCAGGCTGGCCTCGCGCAGGAGCGCTTCGGACCTGACGGTGGCTACCTCGTTGGTCAGCCGGGCTATCTCTTTCTCTTTCAGTCCGGTCTCGCGCTCTACCTCGAGCTGACGCATCCGCTCGTTGGCTGAAAGTTCCTGGCGCAGGCGGGCAATCTCTGCATCGCGTTTGGCAAGGTCGGCTGCCAGCTCAAGCTCGCGGGTCTTCACGGCTGTCTGCATTTTCTGGGTCAGCTCACCGATGCGTGCATCGCGTTCGGCAAGTTTCAGCTCGCGTGAGGCGATCTGCTTTTGAAAATCATTTTTCAGTTCGTTGGTTTTCGAAGTGAGTTCGGCATGCATGAGGCGGCGGTTTTCTTCGGCGCGCCGTTCGAGCTCGTCGTTGAACACAGAGTTTCTCACCTGATTGGCAAGCGATTCAAACATATCTTCGTCGACACTGAACACATGTTGGCAGTGAGGACATTTGAGTTCTTTCATATTCTTTCCCGGTTAAGATGGAGCGATAAACAAAGGTAAGAATTTTTTTGAAATTTTGCAGCGGAGAAAATTGTTGTTATATTTGTGAATCGAATGAATTGCAACAGATGAATATGAGAACAAAATACAAGAGAGTGCTCCTGAAACTCAGCGGTGAATCGCTGATGGGCAGTCAGGGTTATGGCATTGATCCGGTGCGTCTGGGCGAATATGCCGCCCAGATAAAGGCTGCTGCTGAAGCGGGCACACAGATTGCGATAGTAATCGGCGGAGGAAATATTTTCCGCGGAATGCAGGGAGCCGCCAAAGGTTTCGACCGTGTGAAGGGTGACCAGATGGGTATGCTCGCCACGGTTATCAATTCGCTGGCTCTAAGTTCGGCGCTTACGGCTATCGGTCAGAAGGCG
>CAZDWY010000078.1:0-7798 GCA_964509345.1 uncultured Alistipes sp. | reverse complement strand
AGAAGGCGCGGGTGTTCACTGCCATCAACATGTATCCTATCGGCGAATATTACAGCAAGTGGCATGCTATAGAGGCTATGGAGCGTGGTGAGGTGGCTATCCTTTCGGGTGGCACGGGGTGCCCGTTCTTTACCACCGACACAGGCGCGGCTCTGCGCGGGGTTGAAGTGGAGGCCGACGTGATGCTGAAAGGTACGCGAGTCGACGGCGTATATACCGCCGACCCGGAGAAGGATCCTACCGCCACAAAATTCAGCGAGATTACTTACGACGAGGTCTACAACCGCGGTCTGAAGGTGATGGATTTGACCGCGACGGCTCTCTGCAAGGAGAATAAACTTCCGATCATAGTGTTCGACATGGACACTGTCGGCAATCTTGCGAAGGTTCTCGACGGTGATCCCATCGGAACCCTCGTGTACTGAAGAAATCAATAAAAATCATATAATTACCATGACAGATCCCAAAACATATCTTGATCCCGCAGAGGAGAAGATGGAGATGGCCGTGGCCTATCTCGACGAATCGCTGGCACATATCCGTGCAGGCAAGGCAAATCCGAAAATTCTTGATGGCATCCGTGTGAGCTATTACGGTTCGGCTGCCCCCATTTCAAACGTTGCCAACGTTTCGGTGCCCGATGCACGCACCATCGTTATCACCCCCTGGGAGAAATCGATGTTCAAGGAGATTGAAAAGGCTATCATCAATTCTGAACTGGGTATTATGCCCGAGAACAACGGTGAGGTAATACGCCTTTCCATCCCGCCGCTGACCGAAGATCGCCGCAAGATGCTCGTGAAGCAGTCGAAGGCTGAGGCTGAGCAGGCAAAGGTGAGTGTGCGCAATGCCCGCCGCGACGCTATCGACGGGCTGAAGAAAGCGATAAAGCAGGGTATGCCTGAGGATGTGGAGAAGGATGCGGAAAATCTGGCTCAGAAGCTCCACGACAAATACCTCAAGAAGATCGACGATCTTTTCGCTGCCAAGGAGAAAGAGATCCTTACAGTCTGAATTGATAAAGGCTGTTGGAGAGTCATTCTTCTGAAAACTTTATTCCCGGAAGTCCGGTTCTCGCTGACGGGAACCGGCTTCTGTTGTTATTTATTGTGATAGTGATGTCGCGCGCTCGTTCGGCATGTTA
Source organism: uncultured Alistipes sp. (assembly GCA_964509345.1). Taxonomy (GTDB): domain Bacteria; phylum Bacteroidota; class Bacteroidia; order Bacteroidales; family Muribaculaceae; genus UBA7173. The sequence continues at coordinate 6,654 of CAZDWY010000078.1, read as the reverse complement.
TCAGAAAGGTTTATGCAGACAATTCTATTTCATTCCACGATATTCGGCCCGATTCATTCGCGGCGCCTCGGGACGTCGCTCGGCGTCAATCTGTCGCCCCGCGACGGCAAGGTTTGTTCGTTCGACTGTCTCTATTGCGAGGCTGGTTTCAACGCTCAGGGACCCGGCAAGGCGGGGCTGCCACCGCGTGCCGAGGTGCGCTCGCTTCTCGAAGATAAGTTGCGCTCGATGTCGGAGAAGGGGGAGCGCCTTGATGTAATTACATTCTCAGGCAACGGCGAGCCTACGCTTCATCCCGATTTCGAGGGGGTGGTTGACGATACGCTGGCTTTGCGCGACCGCTATTTTCCGGAAGCGAAGGTGAGTGTGCTGTCCAATTCTACCCGGCTGGGTGATGAGGCTGTGTGCCGTGCGCTCCATCGGGTTGACAATAATATATTGAAACTTGATTCGGCGCTGGATGGCACTGTGCGTCTTATTGATCGCCCGAATTCACCGGGGTTCAATGCTGAAAAGGTTGTAGAGCAACTAAAGCAGTTTGAGGGGCAGGCGGTGATACAGACGATGATGTTGCGAGGAGAGTTTGAGGGGCAGACGGTTGATAATACAATTCCTGAAGAGGTTGATGCCCTTATTGAGGCTTACCGCCGGATACGTCCGCGCGAGATAATGCTTTATTCGCTCGATCGCCCCACTCCGGCAACAGGGCTTGTAAAAGTTCCCCTTGAGGAACTGCAGGCTATAGGTAAGGAAATAGAGAAAGCTACCGGTATTCCGGTGCAGGTAAACTGACTGTAAACGACCCATATATCTGTAGGCATGGAACAGGAATTTCTGACCGCCGGCATCGCCGGTGTCATTCCGCCGGCGCTGAAGCCTGGCGACCGTGTGGCGATTGTCTCTCCGGCATCGCGAATCGACAACGCTCTGATTGAAGGTGCGGTTGAAGTGCTTGTCTCGGAGGGGTACGATGTAGTGGTAGGGGCGCATGCCCGCGGCAGTTTCGGCTCATATAGCGCCGATAGGTCGGGTCGTCTGGCAGATCTCCGTGAAGCCATCCTCGATGAGAGTGTGCGGGCTATTGTCTGCTCGCGCGGTGGATATGGCGCCGTCCATTTGCTTGATGATCTTGACGGAATTGATGCCCGTTGTTTTTCAAAATGGCTTGTGGGGTTCAGCGATGTCACGGCGCTTCATGCGCTCTGGCTACGCAAAGGTTTCGCAAGTCTCCATGCCGCAATGACTAAATATATAGGACGTGGGGAAGGGTTCAGCTGTTTCCGCGACGAGATGGCGATGCTCGCATGGGATGGAGATACCTCGCGCTTCAACAGGCATTACCCCTATCACCGATTCAATTGCCCAGGCGAATGCCGCGGCAGGGTTGTGGGTGGTAATCTTGCTGTGTTGGGCGGAATTATCGGCACCCCCTTCGACCCCCTCCGCCCCGGCGACATACTTTTTATCGAGGATATAGCGGAGCCGATTTATAAGGTTGAGCGCATACTGTGGCAGCTGCGTCTGCGCGGTGTTTTCGCCCGTCTCGGCGGCCTGCTGGTAGGGCAGTTTACCGAATATCGCCCTTCGGCAGACCATCCCGATATGGAAACAATGATTGACCGTTTTACCACGGGATACGATTTTCCCCGCGCTTATGGAATCCCCTCCGGTCACATTGAGGATAATGCTCCCCTCCTTATGGGAGCGGAGGCACACCTCCGGGTGGATGCCTCCGGGGTGTGCCTCTGCTATGAGTGAATAACAGATATTCAGGGAGTTATGGGGTGTCTTTTACAGAGATGGTCAATTTGTAAAGATTATTGGCATCTTTGTCAAGAGTAGCCTTAATTGTAGCTTTTTCAGGAGAATATGCATTATACCACACTCCTTCTTCCTCCACTGCCGGGGCATACCTTTCTTCCAGAAACTGTTCTATCGCAGACGAACCGGTTTGATCGTTTGTCGCGAGTATACCAGGTGACAATATTGTAGAAACCGAGGTATATATGCCATCGGTGAAGCTATAGGAGTAGCGGAGTTTTGAATGCTCTGTCGGAGTTATAATGAGGGGATTTATCGCAGTGGATTCAGCACGGCGATGTTTCTCTAAAAAGTCCTTGTGGGTGATACCGAAATCCAGATCTAATTCGGGAAATGCATTTGAAGTGCTGGTGACTGTTATGGAATAGCATGCGTTAGAATTTGCGGGGCTATATACAATACATTTTCCAACATGTTTGGAAATGAAGGTGCTTACCCCATTCTGTAAACCGATTTCTCCTACAAAATCATTATCGCAGATATAGTTATCTGCTGTGAGTGGAATTGTAGCGCCCCATTTAATAGTGCGCGGAATTGATTGTTCACGCAGTGGCTCGTCATCAGAAGAACACCCACACAAGATTGCATTTAGAAATGCAAATATCAATATTATTTTGGAATCCATAGACAATATTATTATAACCCTACATACCAGCAGTAAGGTTCAATTGCGAGATAATTAATTTCTGATGTATATGTTAGAGGGCTACGTCGTGGTGAGAATTCCATGTCAAGATAGTATCCATTACCTGCTTGAGTACACCAATTTAAGTGATTGTAATATTCCATTTCTGAATATAGGATAGTTTCACCGTCCCATTCCCATGTAAGACCTTTATCCTTTGTGATGTATCGTTTGCCGACTCTGCGTGTTACCTGAAATCCATCGCATAGCCAGAACTGGAGACCATAGTTGGAATCAACCCCATACATAAATAGCATATAATATAATGGTACTGCATTAAAGCAAGATTTTTCTCGGACATATTTATTGTATACTCGCGTTATACCAAAAGAATCAAGGCATTCAAGAAAACCATCGATAGTTGTAACAGGGTAATCTGTCGAATAATCTGTACCTGCTCTATGTCCTAATTCTCTAACAAGTTGTGCCATGTTTTTATGGAGAGATTGATTTGGAAATGCAGTATCGCAATTATCAAACGTAATATATCCACCATCATTATTGTGGGTCGTAAAATGATAATCAAATTTATCCCAGTCAAAATCTACAAAATCTGTATTATCAGGAGTGTATGTAAGATCAATTGAACATTGATCCATAAAACGAAAATATTGGAAATATTGTATTAATGCTAAATTTGCTGTACCGCCCCAATCATCAGAGTCATAATAATTTTCGATACTATACCATGAATTGGATACATTCGGTCCATACGTATCCAAGATCTGTGTTTCATATACAGTCTTTTCACCGCCTGGTTCTATTATATCGAAATCTCCGATACCGTTCAGATAATTTGTGGCATCTTTCATGAATATATTGAAACCTGGAATATTGGCAGCTACAACATCATCATAGTTCCCTTCTTCAATAATAGCGATAACTTCCGGGGCATTTCGATTTGCTGAAACTAATGCAAATCCAAGATTGTTTTCATAATTGACGGCATACATTATTGGGTTGCTTGAGCGTCCCATTGTAGTAGTGATTTCAATTACATTTCTCTCAGTATTAATCTGTCGTGTTTTGGCGCTACGTGATGATTCATCTTTAAAGAACTTGTTTGGAGCATTTTCAGCAATTGACAGAATTTCTTCAGGTGATCGGTATATCGTAACGCTTTCAGAATGCTGGTCATAATTTTGATGTATTTCGAATTCAGTATCTATAGATTGGCATCCTGATAATGAAGCTGTCAATACTAAAAAATAAAAATAACTTTGATGTTTCATAGATGTAGGGTTTTAGGTGAATGAAATTTTGCTGATTGACTCTTTTCTTTACAAAGTAAACGATAAATAGCTAATTATACAAATGTATGAATTTATTTAACATTATTTAACTATTTAACTCTTGGATTTTTATATAATAATCTAAAGGGATTTAGGATTGCATGTTATGAACTTTATGATAGTGCGGAGGCACACCTCCGGGTGGATGCCTCCGGGGTGTGCCTCTGCTATGAGTGAATGTAATGTTTGCGCAGGAAAAGTGCGCGTTATTCGTCAGTCGAGGTTGTAGCCGAGTTTGCGGGCTACGCGTTCGAGGGTTTCGCGTGAGTTGAGCAGCTGCGAGTAGCATACGCCATCGCTGCATTGACCGCCAAGCGAGCGAAGGCGTTCGGAATATGCGTCCCAGTCGGTGATGGGGCGTCGGCTGATGCCTGTCTCCATAGCTGCCCGTGCGACGGCGGGCGGGATGGTAAGTATCAGGCGGCTGTCCATCGGTTTGGGGAGAATGTAGTCTTTGCCGAATTTCATGTCGGGCTCGTGATAGGCCTCCTTGACGTTTTCAGGCACCGGTTCACGGGTGAGCTCTGCTATTGCGTGGGCAGCCGCGAGTTTCATCTCCTCGTTGATGGCTGACGCGCCGCAGTCGAGCGCGCCGCGGAAAATGTATGGGAATCCGAGCACATTGTTGATCTGGTTGGGGTAATCGGAGCGTCCGGTGGCGAAGATGAGATCCGGTCGCGACGCTACGGCCACGTCGTAGGCTATCTCGGGATCGGGATTTGCCAGAGCGAACACGATGGGACGCGGTGCCATTGATTTTACCATTTCGGGGGTGACGACGTCGCGCACCGATAAGCCGAGAAAGAGGTCGGCGTCGACCATCGCCTCCTCGAGGGTGTGGATGTCGCGGGTAGTTGCGAATTCACGTTTCTGCTCCGAAAGCCCGGGACGGTCGGCTCTGATAACCCCTTTGGAGTCGCACATCACCACGTTTTCATGCTTTACCCCGAGAGCGGTGTAGAGACGGGTACATGAGATGGCTGCCGCCCCGGCTCCGTTTACTACCACGCGCAGTTCCGGTAGCTTTTTCTGCTGAAGCTCGGCGGCGTTGAGCAGAGCGGCGCCGGATATGATGGCTGTTCCATGCTGGTCGTCGTGCATCACGGGGATGTCGCACTGGCGCTTGAGCTCTTCTTCGATCTCAAAGCATTCGGGCGCCTTGATGTCTTCGAGGTTTATACCTCCGAAAGTGGGTGAGAGTGCTTTTACTATCTCTATAAATTTTTTCGGATCCTTTTCGTTGATCTCGATGTCGTAGCAGTCGAGGCCGGCAAATATTTTGAATAGCAGAGCCTTCCCTTCCATCACCGGCTTTCCGGCGGATGCGCCGATGTCGCCCAGACCTAATACGGCAGTCCCGTTTGAGATTACTGCCACGAGGTTACCCTTGTTGGTGTATTCCCAAACCTTCGATTCCTTCTCTTTGATTTCGAGGCACGGATAGGCCACTCCGGGAGAATATGCCAGAGCGAGGTCGGCGGGGGAGTTATAGGGCTTTGTAGGGAGCACCTCGATCTTTCCCGGACGGGGATCGCGGTGGTAGGCAAGTGCCATTTTTTTCAGTAGATTTTCCATATCTTGTTTTCGTCGTTACATATATATAATGAGATATGGAGAGAAAGGTTCGGCTGTAGGCACTATTCTTTTACTCCGTATGCCAGATCGCCGGCGTCGCCAAGGCCAGGCACGATGTAGGAGTGTGCGTTGATTTCAGGATCGACAGCACCTATCCATACAGTTGTCTTATCGTCAGGGAAATTGGCTTTCACGAATTCCACCGCTTTGCGCGATGCTATCACGGATGCCACATGGATATGGGCTGGCTCCCCTTTTGTGAGCAGGGCGCGGTAGCTAAGTTCCATGGATGCGCCGGTGGCGAGCATGGGATCAGCGATGATGAGGGTCTTCCCATCGAGGCGTGGCGAGGCGAGGTATTCGATGCAGACATCGAAGTTTTCCTTCTCCTTGTATTTCCGGTATGCTGACACAAAGGCATTCTGGGCATGGTCGAAATAGTTGAGGAATCCCTGATGGAAAGGTACGCCGGCGCGGAAAATCGTGGCGAGTACCAGCTGTGTCGATATAACATCGCTCTGGGTTGTGGTGAGCGGTGTGGTAGTCTCAACCGATTTGTAGTCGAGTGTCTTGCTGATCTCGTATGCCATGATTTCCCCTATGCGCTCAAGGTTGCGGCGGAAGCGGAGCATATCTTTCTGGATATTGATGTCGCGCAGCTCTGTCATGTACTGGCTGATCAGAGAGTGTTGTTCTGCAAAATTTATTACTTTCATAATTATTGGGGCTCGTTTAGGGTTGGAAACCACGTTCCGTAATCGGAGATATTTTACTTAGTATAATAAGAAACGTCCGGGTGGCAGTTTTTGCTTATGCAAAGTTAAGCAGTTGGGGCGAATTTTCGTCTATCTGTAGTAGGATATTTTGCAGTCACGATAGTTCTGAGACCTTGTATGTGGCTTCTGACGAGGGGAATTTTTGTCTGTATTGTGAACTAAGGTTAAATTTGCGCTCTTTGTGGCTCTTTTTGTCTGAAAAGTTTGGTAGATTCGGGGAGAGTGTGTACCTTTGCACCCGCTTTCAGGGACGGCGCAGTGGCGCCACTGGCGGAACTCCTCTTGAAGGGGTCTTGCTGGCGCGGTTCCCGGGGTCTCCGCAGCGGCGGACAACACCCGAAGGCTCAATAAGGTTCGAAAAAGTTTTGAAATTTTTCGCGAAAAATTTTGCGGTTTCAAAAAAAAAGGTTGTAATTTTGCAACGTTTTTCGGCGATGCCGGAAGCACAGGACAGAGTACATTGAAAGATTTGCAATAGTGACGAAGTAGTACAAGAGAGAACGGC
>CAZDWY010000077.1:0-10646 GCA_964509345.1 uncultured Alistipes sp. | reverse complement strand
GCAACCCATACTCCGTAAGCGTAACACTCACCGACGGAGAAGGAGATGAGTACCGATACCCCGACATCGCCCTCCCCAACCTCCCGTCGCTTCCACGCAACACCCACGTCAAGGTTAACATAAGCTTCCAGAACCTCACACCTAAAGCGGAAGTAGCGCTGGTTCCATATATAGGTGTGAATCTCCGTCCGAGCTTCGGCTTCTAAATTTATTGTTAGGTTTCAATCAGTGAATCACAACTGACTATGAATTTCAAATCTATCATATCATATTTCCTGTTATCGCTTCTTTCGTTCTGCACACTGACCTCGTGCATCGACGAAATAGAATATCCCGACGGTTATATACCCGAGGGTGAGGGTAACATCACTGCAACCATATCTTTCACCGACCTTTTCCCCACACAGCTCGGCGGCTCACGCTCGAGCGGCACAGCCATCGAAGTGATAAACAACCTGTTCGTCGCCATCTACGACACGGATACCACATTGGTGCGAACCATGTATCTTACCCCCGGCGACTGGATCCCCGGCACAAACGAGGATATGCCCGGCGACATTCAGGATAAAATTGACGCGGAGGGGTCGATTCTCGATCAGGCACAGCCCAAGACCCCGAAAGTTCAATTCAACATAGAGAACATTCCTTTCGGAAGGTATTATATATATGTGGCGGCAAATGTCGGTAACCTCAGCACGAAAAAAGATGCCGAGGGGAAGGAACTGGATATTTCCACACCCTATAAACTAAAAAAGCTGGAGTATGAATGGAAAAACGATGTCAGCCTCAACAACCAGATGTTCGGCTATTTCACCTACGCGAACACCGAGCAAAGCCCAACCAACGAAACGAGCAACGGCTTCAATGCCCCTCTGCTTACCCTCCGTGAGCAGAACCAGAAGATCCACGCCTGGATCAAACGCCTCGCCTCGAAGGTGACAGTGGCTTTCGACGGTATCGGTCTCCATCAGAACATCTACGTCTATATCCACAATGTCTCGATCCGTCAGATCCCTCTCGCCTGCCGGCTGGGAATAGAGAATCACCCGGGGAAGGATGAAGTGACCGGCGATTATTTTGATAAGTCGGAGCCCACACAGTCGCAGGTACTCTATTACTCGACAAAGGGCATAACGGAAACCGCGACTGATTACAATCCCTCCAACTACAAGAGCTGGCTCACTGTAGCCAAGGGTACGCGCACCGATACCCTCGGCTGCAACCACGACTACCGCTCGCCAGCCCTCTATTTCTACGAGAACATGCAGGGCAATTTCAAGGATCATCCTAACAAAAAGTGGTATGACAAGAACCAGGACCGCGACAGCGTCGGAACCGGCATAGGCACCGAACCGGGCAAAAACGACTACCGCGACAACAGACCTTACGGCACCTTCATCGAGATTGAGGCATACTATAAGTGCGATACCATCCCGGTATCGTATGGAGCCATCCGCTACCGCTTCATGCTCGGTCAGGATACCGACTACGATTACAATGCCATCCGAAACCACCATTATAAAGTGACCCTTGGCTTCAACGGCTACGCCAATCAGCCTGACTGGCATATCGAATACAAACAGAATCCCCCGGCGGCATACACTCCGGAGGTCTATATTCCTTATACTTACAACACATCCGTTGAATATCCCGTAACTTTCAGGGGTAACATTACCGGGCTGACCGCTGAGATCATAGAGAACAACTGGGCTCCATATGATGAAATGGATACGCAGTATGAAGTGGCTCCCGAAAAGAGCGGCTCAACCAATTTCGATGAGCGTACTCTGGAATTCATCTGGTGGAGAGACGTGTTTATCAACTCGTCCGGATATAATAAGGATGTAAACATGCAGACGGCGACTTTTGACGGGAACTCCCCGACTTTCACAAACTCCACAAGCAATTACTTCTACGGCCGTCATCCATCACAGTTTTATCATCTTGACGAAAACGGAGAGGAGATAAAGACTGAGAAGGAACGCTATTATGTCACCCCGATCTGGGCAGGATTCCTACGTTTGCAAGAACCTGAAGTGTTGGCAGGAGATTCCCTGCCAGCCGCCATAATCCGCAATCTGAATATGGCGGGCACCGCTGCTCAATATGGAGGGAATGCAACCGGACGCCCTGTGTTGACCCGTTTCCGCAATTATTACTACGGAAAGAACTTTACCCCAATGCCTGGAGATGATGACAAGGTGAATACGACCGATCTTCACAAACGCGTTTTCAGCAAAACGGATCTTGCCACGACAAGAACTGTCGGAAGCGGTAGAAATTCCTATAGAGTGATCAAATCTGTCGGGAATGATGGTGTAATGACCACCACTGTCGTTCTCAAACTGTGGACCCAACCTAAATCGATGTGCGGCATATCCGGTTTCAGCGGCAATAATCCCTATGAAGATTACAACCGTAAGGCTGTCATCCGTTTTACAGCCTCGTTCGAAAATGGTGAAACGGTGACAAAAGACGCCACCGTGCTTCAGTCGAAACGTATCACCAATCCCAAAGGAGTATGGCGCGCTCATGCCAATCCCGATAAAAACAAAGATAAGCCTGACCCCTTCAACGTCATCCTATATCAACGCGATCAGAATTCAGCAACGCGCAATACATTCAATCCCATGATCTCGCAAGGGGAATGGCGTGCCACTATTAAAAAAGTATCACCCGGCGATGACGGCTTTATAAGCCTCTCGGCAGGGTCTAATTCAACAGGCTCCGGCGACGTAATCTATGGGAATACGTTGTCACCGGTTAATTTCACAATAAATTTTGCCCGGAACATACCTGCAAATCAAGCCAAGTGTGCGATCATAGAGGTACGCTATCATGGCAATACATGCGTCCACAATATATTCGTTCGTCAAGGCTTCGACTCACCGATAAAAGTAATGGACGACGGACCTTACTGGAGTTCATACAATCTTTACAGCGCCGATGCCGACTATGCGGTTCAGTCTACCGCCACCGGCACCCTCACCTGCAATCCGCTCCTCTTCGGTGCCTATTTCAAAAGAGGCAATTACCGGCGTGCGATAGCCGTATCTAATATTTCCAGCAATCAGTCAGCCTTCGGGCCGCTAAAGTCTCCGGGGTCAAACAAATTCACTGTCACAGGTGATGCTGCCACCTATAAATGGAGCGATATATCCGGCAGAGCTGACAAGACTTTCAAATGGGCTACATTTAGAATCGGGACAAAAACAAACTATACAGTACCCACTATCGCGCAGTTTCAGACACTGCTTGAAGGAGACTTCGGCGTGGGCGTGATGTATGGCGACGGGGCGACCGCTCCGGCTACCACAACCACTGATGCTTTCGGTTTCATGGATCATGGCAATACTCCCAATCAGTTATATACCTCCCACCAAGGTATGCGAGGGTATATCTGCTACAACCCCGACAACGCCCATCAGATATTCTTCCCGATCGGTACCACAGGCATGGGGCGCCGAACCATTCAGGGCTACTCAAGTCCTATCCCGGAGGCTGACCGCGGAACTCTCCGTTATGGCTCTGTGGACCGAAATTTTGACAAATGGGCACAAGCTACGAACTCGATGCGCCCTATTCCAATGAATATGGAGAATGCCCCCGGCTCGGCATATTGGGTGCTCACAGGGGAAACTTCTTCAGGGAGTGACTATTATACCGGATGGGACATGAACTATTTCGACCTTAATTTCAACGGGCTTACCAATACGGCGCTCTCAATCTCAATAGGCAACAATTATGCCGCCAACGGTGATGCCATCCCGATCCGTCTGGTGTCGACCACCCCGAATTAATCCTCATCATAGAGCTGGAGAGCATGAGACGAATTTGAGGGGTTACCCCTGCTCTCATGCTCTTCTGCTCTCATACATAATTGCCCTACTGTTCTTTCGCTCCCATCGCTGACAGGAGGGCAGAGACGGTGGGGAGGGGCGAATCGGCGAAGGTATGCGTGATAGTGAGGGAGGGGGAAACGATGTAGATGCGCGGGATGACTGTGTTGGCGAAGAGGTTGTAGACAGCGCTGTCGGGCTGCGGCGAGACAGGGATAGTGAAGGCGTTAGTTTTCCAATATTCAAGAACGGCAGTGGCGCTTTGTGCACGCGAGATGGCGAGAACCATATATGAGGAGAGAGGCTCCCCGGTCACTTCTGCGTCGACCGGGGTGTCGACAGAGCCACCGGCTCCAACTACGGGGGTATGGGAAAATGTGGGTGAACCTATAGTTTTGTAAACCTGCTCAACGACGGGAAGAAGGTTCCTACAGTCGGGACATGTAGTATCGAAAAACAGAAGAAGAGTTGTGCGCCCGGCAAGATCGGAGGTCGTGACTGCGGTTCCATCGGAAAGGGTAACCGAAAACGCGGGGCAACGGTCGCCAGCCGAAAGGGAGACCGGAGAGGGATCATCCTCTTTTACACATGACGACAGAAAGATTACAAAGAGAAAGATGAGGGAATGGCGGAGTATGGCGTATTGCTGTTTCATGGAGGCAAATTTACATATTTTTTTGCTAACTTTGCGAAAAGAACTGAAATTCAAGAAATCTGTATTAGACATGAAACTTCTAAGGACTCTTTTAGTTGCTGGTGCTTCAGCAGCGGCAATTGCAGTATCGGGCGCCGACAGCAGTCTGGAGAACCGGTTCGCCGCACCTCCCGACGATATAAAAACAGGCGTGTACTGGTACTGGATCGAGGGAAATATCACCGAGGATGGGGTAATCAAAGATCTTGAAGCGATGAAGCGTGCAGGGATAAACCGCGCGTTCATAGCAAATATAGGAGGTGCCGGCACCGGCGATCCCAACGCTCTCCACAAAGTGGAATTTATGGGCGAGGAATGGTGGCGTATCACCCATGCCGCCCTCAAACGCGCTTCGGAGCTCGGCATTGAGATAGGTATATTCAACTCGCCGGGATGGAGCCAGTCGGGAGGACCGTGGATAAAGCCGAATCAGACAATGCGCTACCTCGCTTCGACACGGCGCGCTGTGAAAGGTCCGGGCAAGGTGACTGTAGATCTTCCTGAACCTGTGGCAGAATTCGAGGATGTAAAGGTGATCGCTTTCCCTAATCCGGTGAAGGAGGAGTCGGTGCTGACGCCACACAATGCAAGCGTATCGGTAACCCCAGCCGCCGAGGGGATGGAAGCGATGTTCGACGGCGACAACCAGACAGGTATGACCTTCGCCGCTGACGGCGTTACCACTGTAGATTTTAAAGCCCGGGCACCTTTCACGGCACGCAGCGTAGTGGTAAGAGCTCTACCGTCCCCGTTGTCGACCGAAGTTGAGGTGCAGGCATTGGACAAGGATGGCAACTATACAACAGTGAGCCGCTTTCAGCTCCACCGCGTCCGCGACTGGAAGAAGGTTGGCTTCGACCCCTATGCCGACGTGGCCATGAGTTTCGAACCGGTCACCTCCGAGGCGTTCAGGGTTATATTCCATTCGGGCGGCACCCAGAACGGCATCGCCGAACTGACGCTTTCTGGCGCTCCCCGCGTAGAGCGCTTCAAGGAGAAATCTCTCGCCAAACTGTTCCAGACGGAGGTTCCGGCATGGGAAGAATATCTATGGCGCGAGCAGCCCGAAGCTTACGACAGCTCGCTGGGGCTGCCGCCAAAAGAGGTAATAGATATTTCGGAATGTCTGCAACCCGACGGTACTCTGGTATGGGACGTTCCGGCAGGCGACTGGATAGTGATGCGCTCAGGAATGGCTCCTACAGGGGTTGTGAATGAACCGGCATGTCCCGACGCAACCGGCTACGAAGTAGACAAACTTAGCCGTGAACATGCCGAAAGCCATTTCAATGATTATATCGGACAGATTCTCGAGAGGATACCGCAGGAGGACCGCCGCTGCTTCAAGGTTCTCGTTCAGGATAGCTACGAAGTGGGCGGACAGAACTTCACCGACAACATGATAGAAATTTTCAGGGAGCGCTACGGCTACGATCCCCTCCCTTACCTCCCTGTTCTGGAAGGATATGTTGTAGGAAGCCAGCACGACTCGGATGCCTTCCTGTGGGACCTGCGGCGCCTTGTAGCCGACCGCATATCGTATGAATATGTGGGAGGCACACGCGAAGTGGCACACCGCCACGGTCTGACCACATGGCTCGAAAATTACGGTCACTGGGGATTCCCCGGCGAGTTCCTGCAATATGGCGGTCAGGCCGACGAGGTAGGTGGCGAATTCTGGGCAGATCCACCCTACGGCGAGATAGAGAACCGACTGGCTACATCATGCTCGCATATCTACGGCAAACCGCTCACCTCGTCGGAGTCGAGCACCAGCGCCGGGCCGGCATATCTCCGTACACCCGACGATCTGAAACCCCGTATGGACCGCTATTTCACCTACGGCATCAACAACACTGTTCTCCATCTCTATATCCACCAGCCCGACGAACTGCGGCTACCGGGATCGAACGCTTGGTTCGGCACGGAATTCGACCGCAATAACACGTGGTTCAAACATATGGATCTATACACCGACTACATCAAGCGGTGCAACCTGATGATGCGCCAGGGATGGTATCAGTCGGATGTGGCATACTTCATCGGCGAGGATGCTCCCCGCATGGTGGGCAAAATGGAGCCTTGGATCCCTGCCGGTTACCAGTTTGAGCATATAAATGCTGAAGTAATAATCCGCGATCTCGAAGTGAAGGACGGTCTGCTGACGCTGCCCCACGGCATCACTTTCAAGGCACTTGTGCTCCCTCCGACGCTCAAGACCATGCGCCCCGAGCTTCTGCGCAAGATAGAACAGCTCGTAAGAGAGGGGGGCATCGTTGTCGGCCCCGCTCCTGAGCGATCGCCAAGCCTCGAGCATGGCGACAAAGCCGACAAAGAGGTCAGAAAACTTGCCCGCAAAGTGTGGGGCGATGTTGATGGCGACAATGTGAAACAGCGACGCTACGGCAAGGGCATGGTGTTCCACGGCATGGAATTCGCTGATATTTTCAGTCAGTTGGGGTATCCCCCCGACTGCAAGGTTCCTGACGGGCTTAACATCTATCAGGGTCACCAGAAAGATGGTGATACAGATATTTATATCCTTTCTAACCAGGAAGGACGCCCCGTTACGATGGATGTCGCTTTCCGTCTGACGGGCAAGCAGCCCGAGCTATGGGAACCGCTCACCGGGAGCCGGCGTACTCTTCCGGCATACTCTTTTACAGAACAGACAACCATCGTACCTGTGAAACTCGATAAGGGAGAGTGTGTGTTCGTAGTGTTCCGCGAGCCCGGCAATGGAGGTTCGGGCGACATTGCAACCAACTATCCGGCACCGAGGTCGGTAAAGGAGATAACCACGCCATGGGATGTGACTTTTGAAGGTGCATTCAAGACACCCGCGCCGATCCGCCTCGAACGCCTCGAAAACCTATCGGAAAACGCCGCCGACAGCATCCGCTACTTTTCCGGTAACATTACCTATACCACTACCACACCGCTCCGTAAAGCCGCTGACGGCGAGCGTCAGATGCTCACTTTCAACAAAGTGGGTACGATGGGTAAGGTTTACGTCAATGGGAAATATGCCGGCGGAGTGTGGACCACCCCCTATCGCGTCGACATAACCGATCTTGTGATCGATGGCGACAATGAAATCAGAGTTGAGGTTGCCAATACATGGGTTAACCGTATCGTAGGAGATCTTAATCTCCCGGAGGAGGAACGGGATGTCTATCTGTTTGTCAATCCCCATCACGCCGACTCACCACTCCCACCTTCCGGGATTACAGGCCCCGTTGCAATTAGCAATTATTAATTTAGTAATTACTTGCTATTCAAAAGAATAACAGCTTTGTAACCATTGAGGTCGCAAGGCTGTTATTGCATCTTTACTGAAAGTAATTACTAATTAATAATTGCTAATTGTTAAAAGTCTGTATGATGGAAGTCGGGGTTTACGGGGATGCGCTGGGCGCGGTTGGTATTGATCGGAGCCCATGCAAGGCCCTCATAATGACCATCGTAGTCAATTGAGCTCCACGCCCGCACAAGGTCAACTATCACTTTGCCGGGGAAACGTGCTGGCAGATCGGCAAACTCATCCTCCTTATTGGTGACTACAAGAACATCGGCATTCTCAGCCACTGCAGCGAGATCGTCGCTCACTAGATGGTGGAGGTGAGGTATCTTGTCGAGGATAAACTGACGGTTCGTGCCGGTGAGCTGGCTAACCTTCACATTCTTATCGTAGATTGAAATTTCATAGCCCTTTCCGAGCAGGGTCTCCACCACCTCAACTATCGGAGAGCAACGGAGATCGTCGGTTCCCGCTTTGAAGCTGAGCCCGAGGATTGCCACACGGCGCTTTCCGATCTCCATGATGAGGTCAGCGGCCCGGCGTTTCTGAAGTTCATTGCTCTCGGCTATATGGTT
The DNA here is from genome assembly GCA_964509345.1 of uncultured Alistipes sp. Lineage (GTDB taxonomy): Bacteria > Bacteroidota > Bacteroidia > Bacteroidales > Muribaculaceae > UBA7173. The sequence goes on along the minus strand of CAZDWY010000077.1, from coordinate 2,237 downwards.
TATGACGGGGGTATCGACGTAGTTGTCGCGCGCCAGAGTGCGGAAGGCTTTAGAATCCTTGGGTAGACACGAGCCGCCGTAGGCAAAACCGGGTTTGAAATAGTAGGGTGATATGTTGAGCTGCTTGTCGCGGCAGAAGATATCCATCACCTTATGCGAATCTATGCCGAGCGCCTTACATATACATCCTACTTCGTTGCCGAATACAATTTTAAGGGCATGGAAGGTATTGTTGACATATTTCATCACCTCAGCGACACGGACATCCGTAGAGATGAATTCGCCTGGCAGGGGGCGATATAGTTCTTCGAATATGGCTGCAGCACGCTCGGAGTCGGTACCGATCAGCGTGAGTGGAGGATTGAGAAAATCGTGGACTGATGTCCCCTCACGCAGAAACTCCGGGTTCGACACCACCGCGAATCCCTCGTTGCGGCGCTTTCCGGATGCCTTCTCGATGATGGAGCCTACCTCCTCGTTGGTTCCGGGCATCACTGTAGAGCGTATGGCAATGACATGGAACGTATTTTTGTGGCGGAGGGCTTCTCCTATCTGACGGGCTACCGCATGGATATAGTCCAGATTAAGGTGTCCATGGGGTGTTGAGGGTGTACCCACTGCGATAAAGGAGATATCAGTGGCGGCAACAGCGTCAGCTGCATCAGTAGTGGCCCGCATTCTCCCGGAAGTGTGTCCCTGTCTGCAGAGCTCTTCGATATCGCGCTCTATGATGGTGGGGCGTCCCTGATTGATAAGCGCCACCTTGTCGGCCGACACGTCGCATCCCACAACGTTATGTCCCATGTGGGCGAAGCATGCCGCTCCGACACATCCGACGTAGCCAAGTCCAAAAATACTGATGTCCATATCTTATTCTCCGATATCTGTGTAAATAAAAAAGAAGACAACCGTCCCTGTGCGTCTTTCCCGAAGCCCTCGGGCTTAAAGTTTAAGGGTCAGCATCTTCCATAAGGTAAGGGTAAAAATCTTGAGATCGAGCCAAAGAGAATAGTGGTCGATATAGTCAAGATCGGCACTGACGCGGTTGGCCATGTCCTTAACCGTCGGTGTCGGACCACGGAAACCTTTCACCTGTGCGTAGCCTGTTAGACCGGGGCGCATATCGTGACGCCGCATATAATCTTTTATCTGCGGCGCGTAATATTCCGTATGTGATATCATGTGGGGTCGGGGACCTATCACAGACATGTCGCCGCATAACACATTCCACATCTGCGGCAACTCATCAAGCGACGAACGACGCAGGAAACGTCCTATAGGGGTAATCCGTGGATCGTTACCTGAAGCCTGACGCGTATCCGCTTCGTTGTTGATATACATCGAACGAAATTTAAGCAGATCGAATTCGCGACCTTTATAGCCTGTTCTACGCTGACGAAAGAAAACACCCCCCGGTGAGGTCAGTCCTATCCAGAGGGCAAGAATAAGCCATACGGGTGCAAGCACCACTATTACAAGCAGTGCAAACACAATGTCGAATATTCGCTTAATCGCCTTCTGCATATAGAGTCAGCAGTCAATAAAAAGGTGCATTCGCTATCCGTTGCAGTTTCAGGGACAGTATAACATTAAGGTTGTTCACTACAATAACGTTAATAAACGTTTCGTTATTGTGTGACAACTCTGTTTCCCGATAAATTAATACATAATAAAAAAGGGTAAGCTTACTACATCGCGCCGCTACAACCCCCTACCGTTGCTTCGATCAAGACCTGGCGGAGTTCAGGGGGAGCATGCCGTGTAGGACTTACCCGACTGCAAAGTTACACATAATTTCTGAAATTGCAAAGAAAGAAGCGCAGAAGTAAAGAAGTTAAGAGCAGGAGAGCAGGAGAACAGGAGGAAACAGAAGTTAAGAAGCTAAGAAGGAGAAGTTGAGCGTGTCAGCATATGCTCCTGCTCTTTTGCCCTCCTGCTCTCCTGCTCTTAACTTCTTTACTTCTCAACTTCTTTACTTCTCAACTTCTTTACTTCTACCATCTACAAACAACTCAGGGCTACCCCCCGGATCACGGGGGTAGCCCTGAGTTGTTTGTAGATGGTAGATTATTCCTTTACTTCGGGAACACCGGGCTCAACACCCCACTGCTCACGGGAGAGGCGGAGGTAGTTGTTGTAGCGCCAGCGTGCGTTGGCTTTAGCTGCGGCAAAGAGTTCAGCTGCCTCGGCGGGATACTGCTTCAGCACTGAAGCGTAGCGCACTTCACCCTTGAGGA
>CAZDWY010000076.1:0-11024 GCA_964509345.1 uncultured Alistipes sp. | reverse complement strand
AACCTTCTGATCCGTAGTCAGATGCTCTATTCAGTTGAGCTAGCGAACCATCTAATTCACAAAGATATAAAAACTGCGGAGAGAGAGGGATTCGAACCCCCGGAGGTGTTACCCTCAACGGTTTTCAAGACCGCCGCAATCGACCACTCTGCCATCTCTCCATTGGCGAACATTCAAGCCTCTCCGGGCGAAAGTTCCTAAGAGTGGTGCAAAGGTATGCCTATTTTTTGAATTGTGCAAGCCTTTTGCTATTTTTCTTGCATGTTATGCACTTTTGAGGACTATATTTTTCGAATGAAACACCAAATTATTCTAAAATGAAGAGGTCAACACTGATGCCGCGGTATAAAAGTTTTTTCCTATGATATACTTTAACGAGCGTTTTTTTGTTATATAAATAGCAGTAAGGGATCAATTTTCGCTGCGATGGACCGATATGAATGGAATTTATTTATGCATATTATTGCCGTTCCTGGGCACTATTCTGGGGGCAGCTGCGGTTTTTCTCATGAAGAAGAGTATCCCTCTATTGCTTCAGAAAACGCTGAATGGCTTTGCTGCAGGAGTAATGGTGGCGGCCGGAGTATGGTCGCTTCTGATACCGTCGATTGAGATGACGGGGAAGGAGGGGCTGCTGAGTGTTGTTCCTGCAATAGTAGGTTTTCTCGGTGGTATATTCTTTCTGTTGTTTCTGGACAGTATAGTACCTCATCAGCATATCGACAGCAGTCAGAGCGAGGGACCTAAATCGCACCTGTCGCGCACAGCTAAACTTGTGTTTGCTGTTACGCTTCATAATATCCCTGAGGGGATGGCGGTGGGTGTCGCTCTTGCTGCGGCTCTTGAAAATAATGCGTATATGCCAATGGCCGCCGCTGTTGCATTGTCGGTGGGTATAGCTATTCAGAATTTCCCTGAAGGGGCAATAGTGTCGATGCCTTTACGCAACGCCGGTAATTCACGTAAGAAATCTTTTCTTATGGGTGCGCTCAGTGGGGTGGTGGAACCTTTGGGAACGGTAGTAACCATTCTTCTTGCCTCGGTGGTGTTACCCGTGCTCCCGTATCTGCTGGCTTTTGCCGCCGGTGCGATGATGTATGTAGTTGTTGAAGAACTTATTCCTGAAACCCAGGAGGGGAAGCACTCAAATATGGGCACGGTAGGTTTTGCCTTAGGCTTTGTGCTAATGATGGTGCTTGATGTAGTGCTCGGGTAGAATATGGGTGCGATGCAAGCTGATCAGGTTTTGTCATACAGATACAATTGAGGGTGTGTCAGTGCTGAAAATTGAACTGACACACCCTCTGTAGTTATGGCCTGTGGCGGGTTATTTCACTGCTACTTTCGCTGCGGTATTGCCGAGGCGTACAATATACAATCCTACCGGGAGGTTGACCACTGTATCGCCTGTGAAGGCTGAGGAGTGGATCAGTTTACCATCGATGGTGTAAACGTCTACTCTTGTTTTGGCTGCAGATGTAAGCGCTATCCCACCGGGTATCAGAGTGATTGTATGTGGGTCGTTGATTGCATCTGCTATACCTGATTCTGACATATCGATGGATGCGGTGAAGGGAGCTTCATTGTCGGACAACCGCAGGAGGTAACTGCCTGGCGCGGTTACAGGGAAGTCGGCGATGCCCCAGAGGTATATATACATTTCATTGACTTCATCATAATCGAGGTCGAGAACTTCGGTAGTCGCAAGGGGAGCCTGAGTGTTATCGGAGGAGAACAGTGTGAGATTGAACACTCCTCCCGAAGTTCCTTTGAGGGTGAAATATCCTTCAGGGAGAGTTATGCCGTACCAGATGGCATCGGCTTCTGAATTGACAACACGGCTGAATTCATAGGTGGAGGAGATACCGTTGAACGGTATTTCAATGGGAAGTTCGGGAATCTCACCAGCGACGGGATCACGCACGATGCATTTTACCCACTGATTGTCGGCTGCGACGAGTGTACGCACTTTGATAAGATATTCAGTTCCGGCAGTTGTGTCGATTATTTTTTCATCGAAAATCCCCCGATCATAGTCGGGACGGAGCTGAGTGATACGGTTGTCAGGGTCAGCGGGGGAATAGAGCTGCACGAAAGTGTAGTCCTGATGGTTTACTGACTGCTGGAATGGAATGTTGGTGGATATTACGAGCTTGCCGTCGCGCGGAGCTGTATAACTGTACCAATAGATGGCGGGAACAGACGGTATTTCGGCCGTATCTCCGGTCATTACGAAGGGGTTTGAAGCCGCTTCCCCTTCAAGAGCGGTGATCTCGGAAAGGGTGAAACTGATATCTGATGCGCCGAAGAATATGATAAGATAGCCGCGGTCTTTTTCTGTAGCGACACGATACGCACCATCGCCGTAGGGGACAACGTCGCAGGCCTGCATGTAGGGATCGGATGGGATCGGCAGCATGCTTATGGCAGGCATTTTAAGTCCGGAAGCTGGTTTTACCACGAGCCATCCGTCGACTGTGGCATAATAGCGGAAGTAGACGGCTGATCCTCCTGATGCGCTGTTCTCGCCGATATGCGCCGGGATGGGATTGTCGGCTGATTCACCCTTGGAGGGTGCGTTGAAACCGAGGCTGAATGTGAGTGGCATCTCGCCGGGAGCAACATCCCATACAACCGTGTAGTCGCGTCCTGCCACTGCCTCATATTCTATGGAGGTTCCGGTGGCGAGAGCGGTATATTTGTTGTCGGAATAATAAATTGACGCTTTGCTGTCTGTCGCGGTGGAGAGGGGGGCGATCTTCACTATCTTGCGTCCGTCTGTGGGAACAGTGAAGGTATAGTAGAATTTTCCGGGGGCTGAGGGGGTGGTCGTTTCCCCTTCTGTTATTTTCTGACCGGGAAAACTGTCGTAGCTGTCAGACGTGAACTTTACAGTGAAATTCTGATCGGCAGGAACGGATGTTGTGCGTGTCAGTACAAGGTAATATTGGGAACTGTATTGCGACACAGCCATCCGGATGCTGATATCACCGGTTGATTCGGCGGTGAAATATGTGAAGCTGTCGCCCGCTTTGGCTGTGCCATCGAAGGGTGCGTTCCCTGTGATCTGAAGCATAGCAGCTTCCGGATCATTGGCAATCAGATAATAGTATGTGCCTGCCTTTTTGGGGAATGTTCCGGTGGAGCCGTTCTCAAGGTTATAAGGGAAATCAGGTGATTTGCCGATCTCCACATCAATCAGATCAAAGGAGCATAGGGGTGAGGAGGGCGCTTCGAGCATAAAATAATATGTTTCTCCGGCTGTCACCATCATTGTGCCGCGGTAGCCTCCTCCGCTTACGTAGGAGGTAGGAACAACAGAGAATGTTCCGTCGGGAGAGCTGGAACAGGAGATGGTGATGTAGGCGCTGAATTTCATTTCAAGCATCCCGTCTTTGGTAGCGGTATAGCGCAGGTGTGAGGGGAGACTTGCTGTAATGGGAATATAGGAGAAACGGTTGAATGGAACGATAGGCTCCTGCCAGCTGTCGCCGTCAGGCCATGCACAGTTGTAATGACCTGCGGTGAAGGAGGAAGCCTCATTTGAGAAGCCTTTTGTTACTTCGATGAGGTAGGGGATTCCTGCCTGGGTCTGGACATAGGTGGTGCCGTTGAAACTTTCTGTATAGAGTTTCCCTTCAGATGTAATCTGAAAACCGTAGATATTTACATTCCTGAGGTCAGAGAATGTGAGCATCTGCTCGGTGGAAGGGGTGTAGGTGAAATATTTGGAGTTAGAGGTTCCGAAATCCACCTCAATAGCTCCTTCTGTCAGAGGGATAGGATCGGTTTTGGTGCCGTCGGCGCCCCACGATTGCAGGGTTGCGGTTAGAATAGTGATGATGGTAAAAAACTTCTTCATTTGATTTAATTGGCTGGTACTAAGGTGGTAAAATGCTATTTATGAAAAGAATGAGCGACGGAATGAGAGATTCCGTCGCTCTACGATGGCTCTTCGCCACAAAAATACGTACAATTATGTCAATTTGCAAATTTTATGCTTCTGAGCTGTTCAATGTTTCCTAACCTGAGGTCAGTCGATATTATCATCGCCATATTCCCATCCGAGATCTTTGAGCGATTGATCGTCGCTGTCGTCATCGCCGTTCCAATCGGAGTCGTCCCAGTCCTCCTCTTCGAAATCGTCGTCGTAGTCCCCTTCATCAGCAGCGGGAGCTGCATCGAAGATAAATTCATCTTCTTCGCGCACGCGGTGATGACCGTCGAGCGGGCGATGGGTGATGGGCACTTCCTCTATGCGGTTTGCATCGTCATTTATGGCTTTCCACAAGGCATCCTTCAGTTCGGTAAGACCTTCACCTGTAACTGCGGAAATGAATACCGTAGGCAGGTCGTCGGGAAGAGTGGGGCGTATCTCATCTTTGAGTTCTTCGTCGAGCATATCGCTCTTGGATACGGCGAGTACGCGTTGCTTGTTCATCAGCTGCGGGTTGAACCTGCGGAGTTCCTCAAGCAGAATCTCATATTGAACCTTGATGTCGTCGGCATCGGCCGGAACCATAAACAGGAGTACTGCGTTGCGTTCGATATGTCGCAGGAAACGCAGTCCGAGCCCGCGGCCATCGCTCGCACCTTCGATAATTCCAGGAATGTCTGCCATTACGAATGATCGGTTGCCCCGGTATTCAACAATGCCGAGCTGTGGCTCCATTGTTGTAAATGGGTAATCGGCAATTTTCGGTCGGGCGGCAGATACAGCACTCAGCAGAGTAGACTTGCCTGCATTCGGAAATCCCACAAGACCGACATCTGCGAGCAATTTCAGTTCCATGATGATGGTCTTCTCGATCGCAGGCTGTCCGGGTTGGGCATAGCGCGGGGTGCGGTTGGTGGCAGATTTGAAGTGCCAGTTGCCAAGACCTCCTTTACCTCCGCGGAGCAGTTTTACTTCCTGCCCGTCGTCGGTTACCTCGCAGAGGTATTCACCAGTCTCTGCATCGAACACGACCGTTCCACACGGAACTTCTATTATCTGATCTTCACCATCTTTTCCGAAACTGCGGCCGGCGCCTCCGCTCTGACCGTTTCCTGCGAAAATATGTCGCTTATAGCGCAGGGGAAGTAGAGTCCACATGTTTTTATTACCGCGGAGTATGACGTGACCGCCGCGGCCTCCGTCGCCGCCATCGGGTCCTCCCTTGGGCACATATTTCGCGCGATGGAAGTGGCGTGAGCCAGCCCCACCTTTTCCGGAGCGGCAAAGTACCTTTACGTAGTCTATGAAGTTCGAATCTGCCATTTTTCGTTGTTAAGTATCTTGTTAATAGCTTTCCCTATATCCCTACCTTGAATATAGAACGCAGGAAGAGGTCAGTTTGTTAGGTCGCGGTGGTGTTTCATCAGTTCCTGCGCGTGGTGGAAATCGGCCGGTGAGCCAATGTCGATCCATGTGCCGTTCAGGGGATAATATGAGACGTTCAACCCTTGTTCCAGAGCGGCTTCGATGAGTGTGGTGGCATCTGTGCGCTCGTCAGGATTAAGGGCGTTGAGCACATAGTTGTTGAAAATGTATATCCCGGCATTGGCGAAGTGGGAGTATGTAGGTTTTTCCTGAAGTGATGTTACTTTATTCCCTTTTGTCGTGAGTATTGCATATGGAACCGATACGGTGTAGGGTATGGCAGCAATAGTAATGTCGGCTTTCTCCGTAATATGGCGGAGATACATCTCTTCAAGATCTATTGTTGTGAGCAGGTCGGAGTTCATGACCAGTGTGCAACCATTGTCAGGCCGGTCAATCATTGCTGCGGCACCGATGGTCCCAAGTGGTTTTGTTTCTTCAATGCATCTGACGCTGATGCCGTGGCGTGGTTTGGAGAAGTATTCCCGTATCTGATCTGCCAGATATCGTACCGTCACAGTGACATCTGTGATCCCGGAACGTGCGAGGCGCTCGAGATTGTAATCGATGATAGGTCTGCCGTCGATTTCAAGCAGGGGTTTGGGGGTGGTGAGTGTCATAGGGCGGAGACGCTCACCCTTCCCTCCGGCCATCAGTATGGCGCTGAGTGGGAGGCGTGTATAGCAGGCTGTGAGATCGCATATGCCGGTGATATGACCATCGGAGGATAGCTCTGGAACCAGTTTTATCCCTTGTTCTCGTGCGCTTCTGAGAACGGTGAGCCGGGTAAGCGGGTCCTCTCCTGCAATGAGTGCCTTGAATGTGGTACGCATTATGTCGGCCACCGGATTGTCAAGATGTGCGCCCGCGAGTATTCCGCGGCGGATATCCCCATCGGTAAGTGTTCCGACCATCTCTCCGGATACTGAGTTTGTTACAAGGAGCGTCATTACGCCTCCTGACAGGTTGTTAAGACGCGACAGGGCATTCCGTATTGTCTCGGTGGCAGGGATAATGTATTTCTCCATATAAAATTCTGTTTATTTCTGAGTGTTAAGGCTGGCGATTACAGCTTCTGCTATAGCCCAGTCAAGAGGTGTATCGAGGTCGACGGAGCGCTCAGGTGGCATTTCCGACGGCATTCGTCGCGGGAAGCTCCCCAGCGGCATAGCTGCGAGCGACGTGGGGTTTATGGCGTAGACCGCGCCGTTGAATTCCCATGCCCGGGGTGCATCCTGGCGTCGCGTCAGCAATCCGTCTCCTTTCGATATGTGGAGCGATCCGTCGGGCGCGGTTTCAAAGCAGTTGTAATATGGATTTGCTGAGGCTTCCTTTACGGTCACCACCATATCGGGAAGTTCCTGCTCGTAGAGGTCCATGCATTTTTCGGTGTCGTCGGGAGTGCGGAGCGGGGATGTGGGCTGAAGGAGGAGGATGTAGTCAAATGTTAATCCCTGTGATCGGGCCCAGTCGGCGGCGTGGAGCATCATCTCACGTGATCCGGCAGTGTCGGTCGCAAGCTCCGGGGGACGGCGGTAGCAGGTGGGCGCGCCATAGTCCGCGGCTACCGAGGCAATCTCATCGCTGTCGGTTGATACGAGAATGTGTGATTCGGGTAGACTGCGACGGCGACAGATTTCTCTGGCAGTATCAATAGAGTATGCAATAAGTGGTTTTCCGGCAAGGGGCTTTATGTTTTTACCGGGGATACCCTTACTGCCCCCCCGTGCGGGAATTATGATGAGCGGTTTCATGACTTATCATTTTTCAGCTAAATTGTGCGGGAGATCGTAAAATCGCTTTCCGCAAAGCGATCCGAGCGGAAATGTAGCGAGAGTATTGGCGATGTTGAATGCTGTGGCATGGCGAAAATACGGATTCTCAGCCATAGCTGCAAGGTGGCGTCCTTCATCTGACAAAGCGAATCTGATAGCGCGGACAATATCTTTGGTTGTGTCACCGCAGTGAATGACAGATGCAGACGCTGTACGCCCGCGTTGTCTTATTCCGATGTCTACGGTCGGTATTCCAGCCGACGGAACTTCTACTATTCCGCTGGATGAATTGCCTACGACGGCTCCTATATGGCGCAGCATGGAGAGGTATCGTCGTCGTCCGAGTGACGGGACTACGGCGCACCGATCCGGATTGTCGGCGACATAGCGTTCGATGAGGTTTATTATCTCGGTTCCTCCGGGGTCGTTGTTTGGGTATGTAAAGAGTATTGTGTTGTCGGGAAAGCTGTCAAGTGCTTCGAGTAGCGCGCGGCATCTTTCCGCTGGGGTAGCTCCTGTGTCGAGCGTGGCAGGGTGATAGGTCACAAGAAGTGTGGAGGAGTTGATGGTAATGCCGGTGAATTCCTCGAGTTCGGCGAGTGATGCCTCGTCAGGGAGCTGCATGAGATTTTCCACACCGGGTGCCCCGTAGTTGAACACACGTTCGGGCATTTCGCCCATCTGTATTACGCGGCGGCGGTAATCTTCGGTAGCGGTGAAATGGAGTGCCGACAGTTTGGTGAGGGCATGGCGTATGTTGTCGTCGAATGCGCCTTCAGAAATTTCGCCTCCGGCGATGTGGGCGATGGGAACTCTGAAAATAGTTGCGGCTGTGGCTACCGGAAGCATCTCGAATCTATCGCCGAGAATCAGAACCATATCAGGGGAAAGATGGCCGAAGGCTTCCCCCATTCCTGCAAGGCAACGGGCGGCGGCAGCTGTTGTGGCCTCGGGAGTAGTCCGGGCACCGGGATCGGTCATGGGCACACGGGCGGCAATCTTTATTCCGTCAGCTTCAATTTCGTTTGCTGTATTCCCGAATCGGGAGTCGAGATGCATGTTGGTGGCGATTACGCAGGCTTCCGCATCGGGCCGTTTGTTCAGTTCCTTGACAACACCGTGAAGCAGCCCCCAGTCTGCGCGACAGGTGGTGACCACTGCAATCTTTCTTTTTCTGTCTGTGTATCCTTGGAGGCTCATTTAATAGGGTGTCGTCAGAGGGTGAATTTTACCGACTGGAGATTGGAACTGTCTGTGCCTACCATTAATGTAAAATCGCCTTTTTCAACACGATATGTCATATCATTGTCGTAGAAACCGAGCTGCTCATCAGTGATGGGGAATGTGACGGTACGTGTCTCTCCGGGGGCGAGAGTTATTTTTTCGAATCCTTTAAGTTCTTTGATCGGGCGTGTGACTGAAGCGACTTCGTCGCGCACGTAGAGCTGTACGACCTCTTCTCCCTGACGTTTACCGGTATTTGTCACATCGACAGATACAACGGCGTATTCACCGGGCTTACCGGATGGTGTGACGTTGAGGTTCGAGTAGTCGAAGGTGGTGTATGACAATCCGTAGCCGAATGGATAGGCCGGCGCGGTGGGGATGTCACGATAGGTTGTGCACCATCCTCCTTTCGCGGTTGGACGTCCGGTGCTTTTATACTGATAGTTAAGTGGAATCTGACCGTTGTGGGCGGGGAATGATACGGGGAGTTTGCCTGAAGGGTTGTAGTCGCCCCAGAGAACATCGCATATCGCGTTGCCTGCTTCTGTTCCGAGCCACCACGTGCATAGGATGGCAGGGGCTTCTTCGCGCACTCGGTTGAATATCACCGGGCGGCCGCACATCAGCAGTACAACCACCGGTTTTCCGGTTTTTACAAGTTCTGATACAAGGCGCTGTTGGTCGGCTGAGACGGATATTTCGCCTTTCGACGCCATCTCTCCTGTGTCTGATGCACGTTCGCCCATGGCGACGATGACTACGTCGGAGTTACGGGCCGATGCAAGGGTCTGACTAAGGTTCGATATGGTATTGGAGTCTATATCGTAGCCATCGTTGTAGTCTACTTCCAGTCCGCGTGTCTTGAGGGCATCATAGAGTGTGACAGCGGTGTTGGTGTAGGCGCATGTCCAGGATCCGCACATGTCGCGCTGCGATTTAGCAAGCGGTCCTACCAATGCCACTTTCTTAATCTCGGGGGAGAGGGGGAGTATGTCGTGTTGGTTTTTCAGAAGTACTATGGAACGCTGCGCTACGTAGCGTGCTTCGTCGTGTGACTGGCGTGAGTTGATAATCTCCTTCTCGCGGTTCTCGTCGCAGTAGCGGTAAGGGTCTTCGAAGAGACCGAGTTTGTATTTTTGCTCGAGGATGCGGCGGACTGCATCGTCGACGAGTTTCATCGATACCTTACCCTCCTTTACAAGCCGGGCAAGGTTGTTGGCGTAACATTCGGTGACCATTTCCATGTCGAGACCGGCTGATATGGCTTTGAGGGCTGCGTCGGCTGCGTCGGCGGCATAGCGATGGTTGATCATCTCTTCCACTGATCCCCAGTCGGAGACTACAAAGCCGTCGAATCCCCAGCTGTTTTTGAGAAGATCGCGTAGGAGGAATGTGTTGCCTGTGCATGGTATGTTGTTGAAGTCGTTGAAGGCGCTCATGAATGTAGCGGCTCCCGCTTCGGCTCCCGCTTTATATGGGGGCATGTAGAAGTTGGCGAACTGTCCCATCGACATGTCGACGCTGTTGTAGTCTTTTCCTGCCATCGGGGCTCCGTAGCCTCCGAAATGTTTGATGCATGCCATAATTGTTGCGGTGTCGGCGAGGTTGTCGCCTTGTAGCCCCCGGACACGTGCGGCAGCCACTTTTGCTCCATAATATGGATCCTCACCGGCTCCTTCCATCACTCTTCCCCAGCGGGCGTCCCAACTGATATCTACCATCGGGGCGAAGGTCCAGTGGAGACCGGCGGCAGCGGCTTCGCGTGCGGAGCACCGTGAACTCATTTCGATGGCGTCAAGATCGAAGCTGGCAGCTTCTCCAAGCGGTATGGGAAAGCCTGTTCGGAATCCGTGGATGACGTCCATTCCGAATATCAGTGGGATGCCGAGGCGCGATTGCATTGCAGCTTCCTGAAATTTGCGCGTTTCTGCGGCTCCTGACACATTGAGCATAGATCCGATTTTACCTTCGCTGATCTGTGGGGCGCGGCTTATGCGGGAGTTGTCGGGGCCGGTGGCGTAGCCTTCGGAGCATTGGCTGAGCTGACCGATTTTCTCCTCGAGTGTCATCTGTTTCATGAGTGAGGAGATGAAGCGATCCATCTCTTTGTCATGTCGTTTTGTGGCGTTTACGTGTAGCGCTGATATTGTGAGGATTGCCAGAAAGAGCGTGGCGAGAGTTTGCCTTTTCATTTTTAAGTGATGGTTTTATGGTCTAAGGTTGCAGAGCTACCTTTCTGCAAAGATACTTATTATTTCGGAATCATAAAACATTAGAGCCCCGACGAATTGTCGGAGCTCTAAACGAGGAGGTGCCAAGCGGATTCGAACCGCTGTGAACGGTTTTGCAGACCGGTACCTAACCACTCGGACATGGCACCATTGGGATTGCGGCTACAAAGGTACGCATAATTTTTAAATCTGCAAATCTCTTTTACGTTTTTTGAATGCAGATTTTTAAGTTGAATGCAGTGTGTGGCTTATAGTTGCTGGGTAAATTATTTGGTAAACAAGAGTTTATCGGGCGCGTAGCTGCAGTTTGGGATTGTGCGCGCGTATGGTGATAATGGCGCGGTATGATTTCCTGAGAGAATTGAAATGTTTAACTCTTGACAAGAGATACTAATGTCATTGCAAAGTTACTAATAATATCTGAAAAAG
>CAZDWY010000075.1:0-11086 GCA_964509345.1 uncultured Alistipes sp. | reverse complement strand
TGAGAGCCTCAGTATCCAGTATCACTACTCGATAAAAAGGACGAGGGATGTAAAAGTACTGTTTTCTTTATCTAATCTTTATGTTCTAATCTTTATGTCGTTATAGCTTCGGTAAGTCATCGGCCGGGAATAAACCGACGGACTGACAACCGGATGAATCATGCGGCAGATGCCGTATTTTTCATTCTTTATTACTATAACAACAGAAAACCGGCAACGTTGAAGCTGCCAGCGCTAAAAGAGTTTAAATTTTGTTTAAACGAGAACAGTACAGACTCCTTCAGGCGATATGACAACAGACCCATCGTCGGCCATCTGTCTCACTATGTCAGTGATTTTCGCTGGGTTAGCGCCAATAAACGCGGCAAGATTGCCAGTTGTGAGACCGCCAGGATGCGATGTGAGTGCCGAACGCACCGCATCTCTGAGCGCTCCCGAACCTAAGCTGCGCAGGCGGTTGCTCTCGCTCCGGCATACATCGCAGCGTCCACAACGCTCCGCTTCCACCTCTCCGAAATATTCCAACAACGAAAGTGAACGACACCGGCTGTCGTCGAAAAGAAAGCGACACATGGCATCGATACGTTTCTTCATCTGAATTTTCCGAAATTCATAGACTTCCTGTGGAAAACGTATGTCACCATCGGGCTGCCTCGACTGCAGGAACATCACATATGGTGTAGAGCTCCGTGGAACATAATGAATCACACCAAGGCGACCGAGAAGGAGCAGGTTTTCATATACGGTGCGCTCGGTCAGTTCGAGCGATGAGGCGATAAGACTTTCGCTCACATGCTCATAATCGGCAAATATACCGGTATAATTTCGCAGAATGAACTGGAAAACGCGTTCACATTCCGGATTGAGACGGAGATCATAAAGCTCGTTGCGAGTCATGATCACCATTAGCCTCGAACGTGTTGAAACCTCCTCTACATATTCTATATATCCCGATTGGGAGAGGAGGTAGAGCGCGCTTGACGCAGCCTGAGGTTGCAATGACCACGCCGTGCAAAATTTAGTCAGGTTAAGCTCACACATCTTCTGATAGCCCTCTCCCATGGCTACATTCATCGAAACGCATAGCTTTCCATAGAGCGAACGCATATAGTCTTTGGGAGGGAACGCAGCCGACAGACGGCGCGATAGGGTAGCTTTATCAATGCTCCTGTTAACCAACGCCACAGCATACGACGGACGGCCGTCGCGACCCGCGCGCCCGGCCTCCTGATAATATTCCTCGAGCGAGGAAGGGGGATCGACGTGAACGACTATACGCACGTCAGGTTTGTCGATACCCATGCCGAATGCAGTTGTTGCCACCATCACCCGGGTAACATCTGTTTTCCACCGGTTCTGCCGCGCGTTTTTCTCTTCAGGCGATAGCCCCGCATGATAAAACTCCGCACTGATTCCGGCATTTGTCAACATCTCAGCGATAAGAGCCGATCGTTTACGCGACCGCACATAAACCACCGCGCATCCCGCCACCCGGTTGAGTATATGAATGAGTTCCGCCTCCTTGTTGTCGCAATTGCGCACTACATACGACAGATTTGAGCGGTTGAAGGTAAGGCGGAAAGTCTGTGCCCCGTTGCGAAACTGGAGTTTGTCGCATATATCACGCGCAACTTCTGTAGTGGCTGACGCCGTAAGGGCAAGTACAGGTGCCTGAGGAAATTTCTTACGGAGTTCTGCTATTTTCAGATAAGAGGGACGGAAATCATATCCCCACTGCGATATGCAGTGAGCCTCGTCCACGACTATCAGACTTACAGGAAGCTGCGCCATCTCGGCGGCAAACCTCGGGCTCTGTAGCTTCTCTGGGGAAAGATAAAGAATGCGCGCATATCCCAGACGGCATTTGTCGAGGATTAGCGTTGTCTCCCGGCGTGTCAGAGCAGCATGCAGGAAGTATGCGTCAACTCCTCGGGCGCGCAAGTTATCTACCTGATCTTTCATCAATGAGACCAATGGGGTCACCACTACGGTTATCCCGTCGAGCATCAACGCCGGAACCTGGAAAGTCAGCGATTTACCCCCCCCGGTGGCGAGGAGCCCCAGAGTGTCATGCCCGTTCAGCACCGACTCTATGATCTCGGCCTGCATAGGACGGAAACTGTCGTATCCCCAGTATTGCCTGAGGATGCCGGTGGCGCTTGTCATTGCATCCTGATCTCCTTCACCTGCAGCTGTATGGCGTTGGGCGACTGCTGATGGTGCTTGTTTTCCTCTATGGTATAGCAGATATCGAAGCGGTTTCCTTCATGGATTTTCTGGAAAAGTTCAGCCTTGTTAAAGGCTATACCGTTGAATACCTTTCCCGACGTATCATCTACCAGTTCCAGTTTTATATGCTCGAGCTGGCGTCCTACAAGCTTGGAGGTTCCGAAGTCCATCACGCCACGCGTACAGAATACCGGCTTCTGGTTTCCGGGTCCGAAAGGATTGAAGCGCCGGAGCATCGTGATAAATTCCGGCGTTATTTCAGAGAATGTTATGAAAGCATCAATGTCAAACTGGGGATGAAGCTGCGAGGGAAGGATGTTTGCCGCTACATATTCCTCGAAACGACGTGTGAATTCAGGGATATGCTCCTCCTTGAGCGAAAGCCCCACTGCATAGGTGTGACCACCGAAATTCTCAAGCAGGTCGCGTGTCGACTCAACTGCACTGTATATGTCGAATCCTTGCACCGAACGTGACGATCCTGTCGCCAGTCCGTTTGCGAGGGTGAGTACAACCGATGGTTTATAATAGAGCTCGGTCAGACGCGACGCCACGATCCCTATAATGCCCTTGTGCCAGTCTTTATTGAAGATTACGATCGACTTATTGTCGGATTCCTGCTCGTTGCGCTGCGATAGAATTGCGTTTGCCTCTTCCGTAATGCGCTTGTCAAGTTCCTTGCGGTCGCGGTTATACTGATCGATATTCTTTGCCCGTTCGTAAGCGTCGCCGATCGCTTTCGATATGAGCAGTTCCACGGCTTCCCTGCCGCTCTGCATGCGTCCGGAAGCATTGATACGCGGACCTATCTTAAAGACAACGTCTGATATGGTGATTTCCCGATGCGACAGATTACAGATACGTATAATAGCTCTTAGACCCATGTTGGGGTTGGTGTTCAGCCGCTTGAGCCCGTAATATGCCATGATGCGGTTCTCATCGACCATCGGGACTATGTCGGCTGCTATTGATACGGCGACAAGGTCGAGCATACCTTCGAGATCGGTCTGCGGGATACCGTTGCTCATAGCAAATGCCTGCATAAGCTTGTAGCCGACTCCGCAGCCCGACAGATGGGGGCAAGGATATGTCGATCCCTCCATCTTAGGATTGAGGATCGCCACTGCCTGAGGCAGCTCTGCATCTGGCACATGGTGATCGCAGATGATAAAATCAATGCCATGCTCACGCGCATGGGCAATCTCGTCGTTGGCCTTGATGCCGCAGTCGAGAATGATAACGAGTTTTACACCCTGCTCGGCGAAATCGTCGATGATCTCGCTGGAGATTCCATACCCCTCCTCGTAACGTGTGGGGATAAAGAAATCTATATTCGAGTAGAAGTTCGATAGGTACTTGTAGACGAGGGCAACGGCGGTTGTGCCGTCGACATCGTAATCTCCATAGACCATAATCTTCTCCTTTGCTCCCATGGCACGGTTAAGACGGTTGACAGCCTTGTCCATGTCGGGCATAAGGAAGGGGTCGTGGAGATTTTTCAGACGCGGATTAAAGAACCGCTCCGCCTCCTCCACCGATGTAATACCACGTTGCACAAGCAACTGGCTCACAGGGGGGCATGAGGCATAGCGCGTGGCAAGCGCCGTCTCTATCTTCTGCTCTTCTGGTGTCAGGGGTAAATAATTCCATTTACCTGTCATTTATGTTGTTTTTTTATTGGCATAGCCGGGGCTCCGCGATCGGGCGCGAAAGCATGGAGAGGAGGGCGGGAGAGAATTTCTGTGCAGGAGAGGGCGCATCGGAACGGCTACATTTAGCCATAATAGTTCCAAACGCAAAAATACGCATTTTTTTTTGCATTCGCCATATGGTTAAACTTTATTTGCAAAAATTATCTTGACTTCCTCCGGTAAGAGACAGACCCGACAAAACGCCTGCTGGAGATGGAGCCTTGAAATCAAGGCTCCATCTCCAGCAGGCGTTGACCGCAAACCGCGATTTTACGCGGAATGTAAAACGGTTATTTTCTTCCGCCGATCAGCTTTATTCCATTACGGATGTATATGCCGCGTGGAAGCGCCTCGGGATCCGTACCGACATATCGTCCGTGGAGGTCGAAGATACGGCTATCAGAAGCTTTGGTCATACCGGTGACTATCTTTTCTACACCATCCTCTTCACCGGGGATGTATCTCTTGGCGAGTTCAAGCCCGAAATCAATATGTCCGCCGCCATTGCCCTGAAGCACTGATACGCAGATCATATTCTCACCTTCTTTCAGCAGTTTCTTCTGAGCATCGCTAAGCATATAATGATCGTAACGGTTATCATTCCAGCCATCTCCGGCCCATATGAATTCACCATTAAGGAACATTCTGGGATATTCGTCGTAACTGCATTTCACCATCAGGTTTGTGTTAGGCAGTTTGAGTTTTCTGAGCTGGGATGCCGTCACATTGAAACGACGCCGTATCAAGATCGGGTATTCATCGCTATCCCAGTAGGTAGCGCAGAATTTTGAATTCTTGTCATTTGCAAACGGACCGTCACCCTGAATCCAGGCTTCAGCATCGGTTGCGAACTCAAAATCAGGCTCATACCACCTGTCTTCGGTCTCGTACATTGTCACATCGTAATTGTCGATCGGATGGAAGTATTCGCATTCCCATGCGTCGGTTTCCTCTCTCGACGGCAGGAACATTGTCAACTCACTCATTTCTGCGCGATATAGCCCGCAGTCGGCGAAAGCGCCTCCCCAATTCTGGTGAACATGCACGGCTATCAGGTTCTCTGCACCGTCACCTTTCAGCAGTGATTTCTGGTCGTCATCAAGCATTATCATCTCGTCTTCATTCCAGCCATCGGTAACGGCAAACACCAGAACTCCGTTGATATAGAATTCCGCCGGTCCATCGTCGTGGCCGACCGCCATAAACACAGGTTCTGCCGGAACTTCATCAAGCGTAAAAGTACGCCGCATGTATATGTCGGCAGTTATATCGCCTGTGGTCCACTGAAAGGATTTACGATTCTTATAATACGACTCGGAGCGGAAGGGACCTGTCACCGTCTGCCATTCGATCTGATGCTCCTCGCTTCCGGTCAACTCATAAGCGGGATCGAACCACTCCCTGCCGCTGGCATCGGCATCTGGTACCCCCCAGATATGGTTATACATTTTCCTGTCATAGTAGTTTTCCCCTTTGTTGTAGACCCATACGCTCGCTTCATAGGCAGCTTCCGACCACTGGGTCGAGGGAAGCATCACGTTTTCAGCCCTGAAAGAGATCGTAACCTCGGCATTAATATCATATGGTGTCAACGCGGCTGATGCCGCGATTATACTCGAAATAAAAAGTTTCTTCATGGATATTCTTCATAATCTGCAATCAACGGCTGGCTCTTACAAGCTTTATATTGTCAAGTGAAAATTTTTCAGGCTAACCTCTGGCGTAAAGCAACCGTTTCACTACGCAAACATACGTAAAAAATATCATCTTCGCAAATCAGCAAATCATATGTACTAAAAATCTTTTTCTTCGTCGTAAAGGGGATGTTGTTATTTATCCATCGAAAAAAATTAATTTTGCATCTGAATTTACAGAACCGAACAATAAAGATATGCCGTCGCCCACCCCAAACAAACACAAAAAGGATACCCCATTATGCCCGGCTATGAGCCGAGCTCTTGTCTGGCTCAGACGTAAGATTCCTGCATGGATTGCCACTGGTCTTACAGTCAGTGCGATCCTTTGGCTCACACTGGCACGCACTCCCCTGCCGGAAACCGACCTACCGATGTTTCCAGGAGCCGATAAGCTCGTTCATGCCATAATGTTCGGATGGCTGACCCTTGTAGTATGTTGGGATAGGTATGCAAGCACTCATAAGCGCCTGAATCCGCGTCAGATCGCCGTGTGCGCCACGATTTCAATTTTATTCGGGGGTGTCGTAGAGATAGCTCAGGATGTGATGGGGTGTGGGAGAAGCGCCGATATATGGGATTTTACGGCCGACACTATAGGGGCTCTTACAGTCATGGCCGCCCTGTTAAGGCGGCCATGACATAAGGGAGAATGTAATTCAAATGGTATGAGCCATATGGCTCCGGATCTTAATCCCCCAATAAAATCCTGAAATATCGTTCGATGTCAGCTTATTCGGCTGTTGCCGGCTGCTGAGGATTCTCGAAATAGGTAACAACATCACCAATGAGCTCATCGCCCTGCTTTCCCCGCGAAAGTATGGTTCCATCCGGTCCTATAAGGAGGATGCAGGGGATAGCTGAGATACCGTAGATATCGGTAGGAACGCTCTGGGCATTGATGATCTGCGGCCAGGGAAGCTGATGTTCGGCAATAGCTTTTACAGTGTTGTCGGGCTCATCCCATACGGCGACTCCGACTACTTCGAGCCCTTTGTCACCGAAGTTTTCAAGAAGCTGTTTCAGGACGGTGGTCTCGCGGATGCATGGACCGCACCAGCTTGCCCAGAAGTCTACGAGCACAGGCTTCCCTTTCCCTACATAATCGGAAAGACTTTGCGACACACTGTCGTTGTTAATTGTGAAATCGACGAACTTACTCCCCACTGAAGTCTTCTCCATATTTTCTGCAGCTGCCACAAGCTTATTTACCCGCTGATATTTTTTCAGCGAAGGATGCTCGGCGAGAATTTCGTTGATTTGCGCGAGATTCATTTCATATGCCTTGTCGAGGAAGAAGGCGAATCCTACGGGATTATCAAGATTCGCCAGCATTACTGAATCTGAATAGTGATCGTACATATCGCTGATCTGTTGACGGAGAACATCTCCATCTGGACCTGCGGGAGTATTGTAATACATTTTGTTATATCCGTTTACATCCTCCATGATTTTGTTGTTCATCTCGTTGAGTGGAGTACCTTTCGCCACACGGTCAACTACGGTTATATCCCCTTCTTCGAGCACAAACGACCCGAGACGGTTGCCGTCGGCAACCATACGGACCATCATAGGCTCAGCCACACCGCCGGAAAACTCAACTTTACCATTTTCTATCACTGCTGAATCAATTTTCTCACCGGTATCGAAGTTTAACAGAAAGGCGGTTGTACCGTTCAACTGATCCATCACATCAACTGTCACAGTATATGGCTGATCTGAAGATTTCGGCTGACAGGATACCAACGCTATCCCCAAAGCCGCGAATGAAAGAAGTTTAAAGTTCATTTTTGGTCAGAATTTCTTGTTTTTGTAACTTTAACCCGAATTTTAACCGGGATTATGTCCTACAAAGTAACGCATTTTTTTGTTATATATAAAGAGATATCCCAGGAAATTATATCTCTGAAATAAAAAAAGTGCTCCTGTTGCAACGTTAAGGAGTTAATATTCACCACATTACAGCATGCGCAATGCTACTGTAGCGACTATTTGATCCAATATGACAAAAGAACTTACAACGGCGATTGCCGACAGTATTAAAAACCGCTGGAACCACGCGGTTCTCTCTGATTTTCAAGGCACGACTTTATCCGGAGCTGAACTGGCACAACGGATAGAACGTATTCATATCATTCTTAAGGAGAGCGATGTGCATCCCGGCGACAAAGTGGCGCTATGCGCCCGCAACTCAACGGCATGGGCAAGCGCATTTCTCGGAGCACTCACCTACGGAGTTGTGGTGGTTCCATTGCTTCATGAGTTCCATCCTGATAATGTAGCGCATCTCGTTTCTCACTCCGGTGCCCGGATCCTGTTTACCGAGCAGGGGATTTTCGACCATCTTGACGAGAATCGCCTCAGTTCGCTCTCCGGTGCCATACTCATCCCCGAAATGAAGCTCGCATTCAGCCGCTCCCAAAAACTCACATCGGCTGTCGAGAATATCGACGCCCTTTTCTCTCGCCGGTTCCCCAATGGTTTCAAGCGCGAGGATGTAGCTTATGAGCCCGCCGACCTGAGCCGTCTGGCGCTAATCAACTACACCTCCGGCTCCACAGGCAACTCCAAGGGGGTGATGCTCAGCTACGGCAACCTCTGGAGCAATGTAAGTTTCGGAATTAAAAAAATCGATTTCCTGCGTGAAGGCGACGGGATGCTCAGTATGCTTCCCCTTGCTCATATGTACGGGCTCGTGTTTGAATTCCTGTTCCCGCTTTGCAAAGGATGTCATATAACATTCCTGGGACGCGTTCCATCCCCCAAAATCGTAATGAAGGCTTTTGCCGAGGTTCGTCCGAAACTGGTGATCACCGTTCCGCTGGTAATAGAAAAGATAGTGAAAGGGAACGTCTTCCCTAAGCTCCGCACACCGGCAATGAGATTTCTGCTCGCAATCCCCGGTATACGCGGCATAATATACAGAAAGGTACGCGCCCAATTGCTCGATGCATTCGGAGGTCAGTTACAACAGCTTATACTCGGAGGAGCAGCCGTAAGTTCCGAAGTGGAGGAGTTTCTGCGTCGCATACGGTTCCCCTTTACCGTCGGCTATGGCATGACCGAGTGTGCTCCGCTGGTAACATACGAATGGTGGGCAACGCAGCGACCCCATTCCTGCGGGCGTCTGGTCGACGGGATGGAGGCAAAAGTGGATTCTCCCGATCCGGTCAATATCCCCGGAGTGCTTCATGTTCGCGGTGCCAACGTGATGCAGGGATACTTCAAGAATGAAGAAGCGACAACGGAAGCTCTCGATAAGGAGGGATGGCTCAACACAGGTGATATATGCACCATCGACAGCGACGGATATGTCTACCTGCGCGGACGCGACAAGAATATGATCCTCAGTTCGTCGGGGCAGAACGTTTATCCCGAGGAGATTGAAGTTAAACTCAACAACCTTCCTCTGGTAGCTGAATCGGTGGTGGTTGACCGCGACGGGAAGATCATAGCGCTTGTTCATCCCGACTACGACGGAGGTCTGAAACGTGGCATGACAGAAGCCGACATTGAGAAACGGGTTATGGACAACCTCGCTGAACTTAACCGCCAGCTCCCCGCCTATTCACGCGTAAACCATATCGAAATCCATAAGGAGGCTTTCGAGAAAACACCAAAACATTCCATCCGGCGTTTTCTCTACAAGTAAAGCGACCGATAATAATCGCGATACAATATAACGCCATTACTTCCGTTCAATTCTTGACAACTCATTGGACAACTACTAGCGGACAAACGTGCCGCTATTTCAATCACCATTATGCTACAACGGTATCTTCCGCTGATTCTCCTTCCTTCTCTCCTTCTGACATCGTGTTCCGGCGACGATAATATCCCTATGGTAGGCATCGGACTTGATGAGGTCTACTTCATTCCCCGGATGCAGAAACTGCCGTTGCGCTCCGAACTTACCGGAAGCTCGTATCTGTGGACTGTCACCGCTTCCTCTGGTGAGACAGTGCGTAGCGCAACATCACGCTCGTTTATTTTCCTGGAAGCTGAGGAGGGAGCATATGAGGTAACTCTTTCCATCATCGGCGACGAGGGAACCGTTGTGGCATCGACAATAGTAAACGTCTATCAGGAAGAGATTGCCTACAGTCCCTACATATCGCGCGTCTATGAATACCGCCCCGCTCCGGGACAGTTCATAAACACCATGCCGGAATATGAGGAGGGCGACACCTACGCAACCATGCTTGAAAAAGCAGAGCGATGCATTTCGGGAACCGCCGACGAACTGATTTCACTCGGCGGATGGGGGGGATATGTCACCTTTGGTTTCGACCATACGTTAGTTTCATATCCCGATGGACCGGAATTACGTCTGTGGGGCAATGCCTTCTACAACGAGACCTCCGACGGCACCCGCGGAGGATCGGCAGAAGCCGGGATAATATGGGTAAGTCTCGACGAGAACTGCAACGGGATCCCTGATGACACATGGTATGAACTCGCCGGAAGCGAATTTGACAATACGGTCCGCGACTACATAATTACCTACACGCGCCCGTCCACCGACAACGGAGCCATCCTCTGGACAGACTGCGACGGTAACTCCGGAGCGCAACCACACCTGCCATTCCACCGCAACTCATATTTCCCGCAATGGCTCGACGACACTGAACTCACATTCAGCGGCAGTCTGCTGCCTGGGAATGCCACCCTTGTTGCAGGAAGCAGTTCCGACTACTTCCTGAGCAGCTTCGCATGGGGGTATGCCGACAATCACCCCAACACGGAAAGCGCCCTCAACTCGTTTGATTTCGCCAATGCGCGCAATGCAGCAGGGATGCCCGTATCACTCCCCGGTGTCGACTTCGTAAGGGTAGCCACCGGTATCCGCCAGATATGCGGTCCAATCGGCGAAACCTCCACCGAGCTGTCGCGCGGTGCCGACCTCCGCCTCCTCCCCGACAAGTAATACATCCGGAATATCACAAATAGTGGCGGCGCGGGCTCTCACGGTTGCGGAATTTTTCGTAACTTTGCAGGCTGAAAGGTAAGAAAAGAAAAGTTTTATGCAGAATATCCGCAATATCGCCATTATCGCCCACGTGGACCACGGTAAAACCACGCTCGTCGATAAAATGCTTCTTGCCGGAAACCTGTTTCGCGAGAATCAGAATGCCGGCGAACTTATACTTGACAACAACGATCTGGAACGTGAAAGAGGTATAACAATCCTATCCAAAAACGTTTCCATCAACTATAAGGACACCAAGATCAACATTATCGATACCCCGGGGCATGCCGACTTCGGCGGCGAGGTGGAGCGTGTGCTCAACATGGCTGACGGATGTCTGCTGCTTGTCGATGCTTTCGAGGGCCCGATGCCCCAGACACGATTCGTGCTTCAGAAAGCCATTCAGATGGGGCTCAAGCCGGTGGTGGTAATCAACAAGGTCGACAAGCCAAACTGCCGCCCCGACGAGGTGCAGGAGATGGTCTTTGACCTGATGTTTAATC
>CAZDWY010000074.1:0-11532 GCA_964509345.1 uncultured Alistipes sp. | reverse complement strand
GGAGCATCAAAAGGGAATGAGGTGTGATTCCTCAACAGTACCCGCTGCTGTAATTCCCGCTCATTGATGGTGTAAGCCGTTAGCGAGCAGAAGGTTTTTCGCAAACCGCCACTGGTCTGATGCAGACTGGGAAGGCGCGATCAACCGGGATAAGTCAGAAGACCTGCCATTTTCGCCAAGTGATACTGCCTGCGGGAATATGGGCTCAGATCTTCATGAATTCTTTTCTGAAACAGTAAACTCATTGCCAATTTCTTTTATGGAATTGCATTAAACGAGATTATAGGATTTATAGAACACTCCCGTAAGCACATTTTTCGGTGCAAACGGGAGTGTTTTTTTGTATCTGGAATTTCTTTTAAATCCTTTTTCAGGAAATGACGTTCAGTCTGCGCAGTCAACTGTTTTTCTTTCTATTATCTCTCCTACCCATGGGTCTGACAAGCTGCAGGGAAGACGAGCTTGTGGTGCCTACGGAGTATGAAATAATCGGGGATGAGCTCCGCGACAGCTCCATCCGCGGTCTATATCTGGTTAATGAAGGCAACATGGGCTCCAACAAATGCACCATCGACTACTATGACTATGTCACCGGGCTCTATGCCCGAAATATCTATGCGGAGAAAAATCCCGATGTAATAAAGGAGTTAGGCGATGTCGGGAATGACATCGGTATCTACGGTTCGAAACTGTATGTAGTGGTCAATTGCTCCCACAAAGTCGAGGTGCTTGACACACGATCAGGGATAAGGATAGGTCAGGTTGATATCCCCAACTGCCGTTACATCCGTTTTCATCGTGGAAAGGCCTATGTAAGTTCCTATGTCGGACCGGTTCTGATCGATCCGGATGCGCCGAAAGGAGCTGTATTCGAAGTCGACACCTTGTCATTGGCTGTGACAAGAAAGGTTTCCGTGGGCTATCAGCCGGAAGAGATGGAAATTATCGACGATTACATGTATGTGGCAAATTCCGGAGGCTACCGTGCACCTAACTATGACAATACGGTGTCCGTAATCCAGATGATCGACTTCAAACAGGTTCAGCAGATTCCGATTGGCATAAATCTACACCGTCTGAAAAAGGACCGTTACGGGAAACTGTGGGTTACGTCGAGAGGCGACTACCAGTCGCGCCCGTCACGGCTATATGTCATGCAGAAAAAGCCCGGATTCAATCAGATGGTCGTGACAGACACTTTGGCGATTGCTTGTTCGAATATGGCATTTCACAACGATGAGATGTACTACTACGCTACAGAATGGAACAACTATACGCAGTCAAACGCGATCAGTTACGGCGTGATAGACGTTCGCACCAAAGAAATCATATCAAAGAATTTCATCAAGGACGGTACAGAAAAAGAGATAACCATCCCGTATGGAATTGCCGTCCACCCGGAAACCGGAGATATTTTCGTGACCGATGCCAAGAACTATGTTTCTTCGGGCACTCTTTATTGCTTCACCTCAGACGGATACAAAAAATGGAGCGTACGAACCGGCGATATACCTGCCCACATAACATTCCTGAACAAATGAGACGGATTCTGTTTTTCACCACATTGGCTACTCTGCTTGCGGGCTGCGAAAACAACAGCCCGCTGGTCAGCCTCGGGCTGGACGACACATACTATATTCCCCGCATGCAGAAACTCGACCTTCACCCGGCATTCACGGGTCAGGAATACAACTGGTATGTGAACAATGAACTTGTAAGCACCGACCGCGACTATATCTTTATTTCGGCAGAGGAGGGCAGATACGATGTGGAACTCAAAATAATTGACGACGACACCCCATACGACTTCATGTTTCAAGTGGTAGTGTTACCCGAGGAGGTTGAATATAGCCCCTACATATCAAAAGTATACGAGTATTGCCCCGCCCCAGGGCAATTCGTGAACGAGATGCCCCGCTACGAGGAGGGGGACACTTACGAAAAGATTCTTCAAAAGGTGGAGGAATCTATTTCGGGAACAAACGACATTATGATAACCTTAGGGGGCTATGGCGGTTATGTGACATTCGGATTTGACCATACCGTAATAAATATACCAGGGGAGAAAGATTTCAGAATCTGGGGAAACTGCTTCTACGAACTGTTGCAGCCCGACAAGAAGGGGGGCTCTGCCGAACCCGGAATCGTTATGGTCAGCTACGATAGCAACTGCAACGGATTGCCCGACGATGAATGGTATGAACTCGCCGGGAGTGAATACCATTCGCCCGCGACACTTCACGGTTACCAGATCACATACAACGCTCCCGATCCTGAACGTCCGATTGTCGCTGACGATGACAACAGCCTCGACGATATTTATTACATCCGGTGGTCAGACAATGAAGGTAACGATGGATATATCGCCAGGAATATTTTTCACAACCAGCCATATTTTCCGAGATGGATCGACGTGGGATCAATGTCGTTCAAAGGCACGCGGTTAGCTTCAAATGCCGAAGATATAAGCGGGTATGGGGCATATTATGTGCTATACAGTTATCCTTGGGGGTATGTCGACAATCACCCGAATGAATACCCCGACCTTAATTCTTTTGATATTTCATGGGCTGTCGACGCCGAAGGGAACCCTGTGGCTCTTCCGGGAGTGGATTTCATAAGGGTATATACCGGAGTCAACCAATACTGCGGATGGCTCGGTGAAACCTCAACGGAGCTAAGCCGCGCCCAGGACTTACACATCGACTTATTCGGTCTTTAAAATTTATAAACTAATCAAAATCATGAGAAAAATTTTTCTGACACTTGCTGTCGGATTTACAGCACTCTCCGGAGCTGCCCATCCGATAGACTTCGACCGGATCCGGCATTGGACCGGAAGCGGACCCAACAGGGCGGCATTGGTTATACAATACAATGTCGACAAATATGGCTCCGACGCCTACGTGTGGGGCTATCGCTGGGGGGATGGAGAAACTCCAACCGGGGAAAGCATGATGAAAGCCATATGCGCCAACTCGTCGCGGCTTTCTATGCTGACACAATACACCGGCAACATGGGGAGCACACTCGGCGGAGTAGGCTACGGGCTGAATCAGACTGTGCTGCAACATGTGTCCTTCAACTTTGAGAAGGCAAAGGAGTTCGAATTCATTAACTTCGACTACTACTCTCCGAGCAGCCTCATGGGGCAAACCGAAGCTCCGGGCGACAACTCGCCGGCAATCGCCCAATCGGCCATTGATGAAGCTATTGCCGGGTCACACTATATCCAGCACCCTTTCGATTATGCTACTTACGGCTATCCGGCCTATGACTATGACTGCTGGAATGTCGATGAGGAGACCCTTGCGATCGGAGGCTCTTCGGTATATGAACCGAAATGGCTCTCGGCCTGGTATGAAGGATACTGGAGCTACTGGTGTGTAAACACCCCCACCCAGGACTGGATATATTCCGGCTCCGGATTCACAGGGCGCACTTTAACCGACGGCTCTGTCGACGGATGGAGCTTCACCCAGTTTGAGAGCGCAATGGTCGGAGGAATGGGTGAAGGTGTGGCACCCTGCGGGGATGGCGCTATCGTTTATGTGCCTTCAAGACTTACAAGCCGACCCGTTGATCCTTCGAAATGCCGCAGATCAATCGGCTCCGGACAACTGTCGATGCCGCTCATTGTAAGTTTCGGCAATAAGGCGAAAATTGACAATGTAGTGATGGATTTCAAATTCCTGCCTGAATTGCCGACTACAGAATATGTTCTGGCAGCCCTTGCCGAAGATGCAGCTTTTTCAGTCGATGGCAACACAGTGAGCATTGATGCAGACGGTGACGGAGTGTTCAACAACGCCGGCTCCGACGCCACATGCACTGGCGACTGGAAACTGACTGAATATGAAGACTGTTTCATACTTTCATGTGACGGGACAACCTCACCCGACTATCTTGTCTATCTTCCGGCACGCGGGGAGGAATGCGCAGTGATTCCTGATGAGTTTTCGGTTGCCTTATCAGACGGCGCCGACTTCGTACCGGTATTCGTACAAAGAGCCGAGACCTACGATGCTATCAATTATACCTGGTACAGACGATCTGACGAAGAGGCTGACCACA
Source organism: uncultured Alistipes sp. (assembly GCA_964509345.1). GTDB lineage: Bacteria > Bacteroidota > Bacteroidia > Bacteroidales > Muribaculaceae > UBA7173. The sequence goes on along the minus strand of CAZDWY010000074.1, from coordinate 7,458 downwards.
GCAGTAACTCAAACGATATCGTAAAATCGGTAGCCACAGCTGCCGCGACATTCGGACAGCTGGCTTACACCGGCAATAAATCGGGCGATGTGTATATGCATGTCAGAGTAAGGACAGGCAAAGGATCGGCATACTCATATAGCAACATATGCCGCTTCACACTCCTTCCCCCCGCTATTCCTATCGAATCCATTGCCTTTGCAGAGGGCTCGGTTGATGCGCCGCTCAATTCCACAATCGACAATGAAATAACTATTACGCCGGCAAACGCCACCTATACCGGTCTGACATATCAGTCAAGCGACACAAAAGTGGCTACTGCCTCGGCTACCGCAATAAAAACAACCAAGACACCGGGAAGCGCCACCATTACTGTAGCTTCTACATGGAATCCGGAAGTCAACGCCACGTTCGACATTGTGTCGGCTCTCCGCCATCCCGTAACCGATTTCGCTATCAAGGGGGTAGAGGGCGATGTTATCACTTTAAATCCCAAGCAGATGATCGGAGTTATCGCTGATCCCGTTCCGGCGAACGCCGATATCCCCGACTTTGATGTGACCCTCACCGGCAATGGCACCGACGCATCGAATTACATTGCCACCATGTATAAGGTAAACTATTGGGACGAGACTAACACCCGCATTCAGTTCTATGAGCTGAGCGGTCACCGCGCAGGGGAATGCACCCTGACACTGACCTCTACCGATGGCAGCGACATAGTCAAGACCTATACCGTAAAGGTTGAAGAGCAAGACCGCACACCGCTGGAAAACGGATATGTCGACGGTACTCTCCTGCTCAATGAGGAATGGTTCGGTCACACCAACGGCGGCATGAACTACCTTACCCCTGAAGGTGAGATAATGTATCAGGTCTATGAAAGGGAAAATCCCGGAATGTCATTCGGATGCACATCGCAATATGCCACCATCTGGGCAGATAAACTGATAGTCGCTTCCAAACAGGCAGCAGACGGAGGTGACCCCCTGCCCGGTGGGGGACGCATTGTTGTCGCTGATGCCAGAACCCTCAAGCGTCTGGGCTCGATCGATGATCTGATGTTCGGAGAGGAGACTAAAAGTGCCGATGGCAGGGCTATCGCAGGTGCCACACCCGATAAAGTTTATGTCGGTACATCCAATGGAATTTACATTGTTGACCTCAACGAAATAGAGATCATTGGAAAGATCACGGCGTTCGATGAGGATGGCTCCACCGCTTCAGACCTTTACAGCGGACAAATCGGCGATATGGTCAGTGCCGGGAATCATGTATTCGGTATCAAGCAAAACACAGGCGCTTTTGCCATTGACGTCACTACGGACCAGATAGTCAAGACCTATCCCTATCAGACGGTTCAGGGTGTGACCCAGACAGCCGACGGGCATGTATGGCTCGCTACAGTTGCCGACGGATGCGGGCGCTTTGTCTGCATCGATCCCGAAACTCTCGAGGAGGTTGACGATATGAGCATAACCCTCCCTGAAGATATGGCATATCCCACCTGCTCATGGGGCGCATGGCGAAACACACCTTTCACCGGCAGCCACACGCGAAACACCATCTGGTTCTCTGCCGGAGGCGGAATTGCCGGAGGTTCATCCAAAGACAAGTATTACGGATGGGAGGTAGGCACCGATCCAGCCACCCTTGTGCCCGTTTTTGATCTGGGCGAGGCGGATCTTGAAGGATCCAATTCAAGAGTACGGCAAAAGACCTACGGCGCCCTGAGATATGACGACCGCTCGGACGAACTGATCGTAATGACTACTGAGGATTCGGCTTCAGGCCATTACCGCTACAACTGGATCCACTTTATCGATCCCGAAACCGGAGAGATATTGCGCACGATTGCATTGAGACCCTATTATTGGTTCCAGTCGTTCGCGATCTTCCCTGACAAGCACGACGCAGTCATAGATCTTGAAACGGTTGAAATAAACGTGCATGATGGCGATACCGTCATCGACCTTTCTGACCTTGTTTCCGATGCCGATAATATCGATGCTAACATCAAACTGTCGCTTGCCGGACAGCCTGAGGCTCTCTCATCCGACCAAGACTCCACACCCCATGCCCACATATCGCTTGAAGGTAATAGCCTCACCTTATCTCCCGTATCGGCAGGTTCAGAGGTATTCACCCTGGCAGCTGAATCTAATGGCCGCACGATAAGTAAAACCGTCACGATCAATGTCAGCGACATAATATCCGGAATTTCCGATACCGGAAAAGCCGCAAAATCCATCACCTGTGATGGTCGCCGCGTCGTAATCAAAGGTTGTATGGGCGACACATTCAACATCCATGACATAGCCGGGCAATTGATCACGACATTCAACGTAGATTCCGAAAACTATATCTTTGACTTCGGAAGCCATTGCGGCGTATTCGTAATCAGCTCGCCCGATAATATCAATACTAAGGTACAGATACGGTAATGACGCGTGTTCTGACAATACTTTCCGCTCTTGTGGTGGCAATGGCACAGTCCATTGCCGCCACAGAGACGGATTACACCCGAGGCATCATATGGGTAAATGAAGACTGGTACGGACATCAGAATTCTACGGTGAATTATCTGTTGCCCGACGATCCTGACGGCGATTACTGGCGCTATCGTGTGATCCAGGCTGAGAATCCCGGCATGGAACTCGGATGCACAAATCAATACGGAGCCATATGGAACGGGCGACTGTATCTAATTGCAAAACAGGACAAAGATCCCGGAGCAGCCATAACCGGGGGAAGAATAACGGTTGCTGACGCCAGAACGATGAAAATCCTACATCAGCAATCGCTCATAGACCCTTCAGGAGCTCAATGTGACGGACGCGGTTTCATCGGGATCGACGAGCATAAAGGCTACATATCGTCGAGCAATGGCGTATGGGTTTTCAATCTCGACACCTTCACCGTTACGGGACAGGTAGAGGGTACGGCTAACCCTAATGCCGGCGACAACAATGACAAGCCGAACACCGATCCGACCGGATCTCTTTATCACGGCCAGTCAGGAATGATGATTGCCGCAGCAGGGAAAATCTTTGTTGCCCATCAGCAATACGGACTCCTGGTTGTGGATCCGGCAGACGACATAGTTGTCGAGGCCATATCGATGGACATTGTTCAGGAAGGTGCAGGCATCGGCTCCATAGTTAAATCGAAAGACGGCTCACTATGGCTGTCTGTAGCCAAAAACCTTCAGGGAACCGGAGCCTTTCTCAACTATATAGTGCGGCTTGATCCTGCCACACTTCAATATGAGATTATACCGATTCAAGAGGGTATGTATCCGCCGTCAAATTCATGGTATGCATGGACACCCGATGCCTTTGTTGCCTCAACCGTTCAGAATTGCCTGTACTGGAAGGGGGGACCCAACCGATGGTTCACCGGCACCAAAATCTATAAATTCGACTGCGACACAAAGCAACAATCGCTTTTTATCGACCTTGAGGAAGAGGGGGCAGATTGGAAACTATACGGTTGCGCCATTGGAGTTCATCCCAAGACCGACGAAATATACATGGCTCTATATCATGAGTTCGGCACACCGACCTACGTAACTCGCCGATACTCGCCTGACGGCAGTAAGATCCGCGATTATGAAATGATAATGAACTATTGGTTTCCATCGTTGCCACTGTTTCCTGACGGCGGATCAGGCGACGATACCGGAAACGAAACGATTACCTCCGGCAGCTTACCAACCACAGGTATAATCTATAATATGCAAGGGGTTCCGGTAAGATACAGTGTTGAGTTTGGCGATTGGAATAATCTTGATTCAGGAGTGTATATCTGGAAAAGCTCCTCTCAATCTTACAAGCTGCGCATCCAATAACGCGCTCAGGGCGTTTACAAACCCTAAACCTATAATAAATCAGGAGGGTATGTCTGCGATTTTGACACGCCCTCCTGTTATTTTTCAGCGTCAGCTGTTTTCCGATATTCTTCTTTTCAGACCACAGGTTTTACCAAGGAAGCGTTCCATCGAAGAACTTCGAAAAGAAAAGCAGCTGGGTATCAAGCGAATTTGCCCAATACGACCAATAGTGACCTCCCGGGCGGGTGATATAATCGTGTTTGATATTGCGGTATACCATCTCGTCGTGGAGCCGCTCGTTGACCTCATAGAAAAAGTCGGAAGTTCCGCAGTCGAATATGATGCGCAGATCGGGCCTGACGAGGTAGAGCTGACTGGCGATAGTATGGTTCTCCCAGTTTTCGGGGTGTTCGGAATACTCCCCGAGCGATTCCTTCATATGCCAGTTGTCGGGGAAGGGGCGGATGTCGACACCACCGCTTGTCGAACCGCAAGCACCGAACTTGTCCTGATGGCGGATACCAAGCCAGAGACCACCTTGTCCGCCCATGCTCAGACCGGTGATGGCACGCCCCGATTTGTCTGCTTTGGTTTTGTAACGCGAATCAATATCCTTGATAAGCTCGGAGGTAACGAAAGTCTCATATCTGAGAGTTGAGTCCATCGGGCTGTCCCAGTACCACGACACAGCGCAATCGGGGCACACTGCTATTACATCATGGCGGTTGATAGCCTGAGGAAGATCGGGCTTGATATTTATCCAGTCTTTGTGGTCACCGCCATGACCGTGAAGAAGATATACTACCGGAAATTCCTCCCCCTTGTCGTAACTATCGGGAAGTATGACCACCGTGCGGATATTCTTATCCATTGACGGGCTGTAGACAGAGATTGTATCCACTGTCTGGGCTGCTGCCGGCAGCATGGAGATGGCTACCAGAATCAGAAACAATGCTTTTTTCATTCTAAATATAAATTAGCGAAACCTCCGCCATAAAGCGGTGCTTTCATGGTAAGTATAATTTTTCTACAAAGTAAGTGATTTTTATCCGTACTTTCCCGGTTTCCACCGTTTTTTATTTAGGGAGGAGACAGCCTTAAAACATGTTAAAAACAGCACATGTATGACATTTATCATATATGCACTGTTTTTTATTTGGTAATTTTGCAGTCAGTTTAGTAAATTCTGGCATTAAACATCTTTACAAGCAAACAAATAGGAACAATTAAGAATAAAAAAGAGTAGAAAACATGAAGAAGCTTAAAGTTCAGTCGCTCGCTGCCATGGCTGGTATTTCGGCGACAGTGCTTACTCTGGCATCGTGCAGCAGCAAAAACAACGGTCAGCAGATGCCCGAAATGACCCCGGAAATCGCCACTCTGACAGTGCAGCCGGGTACAGCCGATCTCACCACATCGCTCGCTGCCACTATCAAGGGAAAAACCGACGTCGATGTCCGCCCCCTCGTATCGGGATTCGTGACAAAAGTGCATGTTGACGAAGGAGCATTCGTTCATAAAGGTCAGCCCTTGTTCACCCTTGATCAGGTTCAATATCAGGCAGCCGTCGACCAGGCAACCGCCGCGGTAAATTCAGCCAAGACTGCCGTAGAGACCTCCCGCCTTACCGCCGCCAACAAACAGGCTCTCTTCGACAAAAATATAATCAGCGAATACGAAAACCAGCTTGCAAAGAACTCCCTTGCACAGGCTGAGGCATCTCTCGCTCAGGCGAACGCTGCCCTTACAAACGCCAGGAAAAACCTGAGTTACACCGTTGTGACCGCCCCCTCCGACGGTTTCGTAGGGTCGATTCCCAACCGTGAAGGCTCGCTCGCGTCGCCTTCGATGGTTACCCCACTCACAACCGTAAGCGACAACTCAGATATCTACGCTTATTTTTCATTAAACGAAAAGGATATCCTTGACATGACCGACGGCGGTCAGCTCACCTTGAGCGAGGCAATCGCCAAGATGCCCCCTGTGCAGCTCCAGCTCGCCGACGGCAGCATCTATCCCGAGACCGGCGAAGTAGCCACCGTTTCGGGTGTGATCAACAACTCCACCGGCTCCGCCAACGTACGCGCACGCTTCAAGAACCTCAACGGAATGCTCCGCAGTGGATCCACAGGCCAGATTCTTATTCCTCACCACATGGATAACGTGATCACCATCCCCCAGAAGGCTGCCTTCGAGGTGCAGGACCGTAAGTTCGTATACACGGTGAACGACTCAAGCAAGACCGTTACCACACCTATCGTCGTATCTCCTCAAGACGACGGAAAGAGCTACATCGTAACCTCCGGTCTGACCCCCGGCCAGCGTATCGTGGTTGAAGGTGTAGGCACCCAAGTGCGCCCCGACATGACCATCAAGGCTGTTGACGCTGCCGCCCGCGCTGCCGCCCAGCAGCAGGGCGCCCCCCAGCAGGCACAACAGTAACCAGCTGTCACCGACAGAGAGTTTTCACAAAACTAATATTCATCACCAGCTCTCTCCACCGCATTACTTTCCACAGAAATGAAATTAGATACCTTTATTAACCGCCCGGTACTCTCGACGGTTATATCAATATTCATTGTGCTGCTGGGCTTGATCGGACTTGCATCGCTGCCTATCACGCAGTATCCCGATATCGCGCCACCTACCATCTCGGTTTCCACCACCTACGCTGGCGCAAACGCCCAGGCAGTGCTCAACTCGGTAATCGCCCCCCTCGAGGAATCGATCAACGGCGCCGAGGGCATGACCTACATGGAATCGACCGCAACCAATACCGGTTCGGCAAACATCAGCGTCCACTTCAAGCAGGGCTTCAATCCCGACATGGCAGCCGTCGATGTGCAGAACCGCGTAGCCAAGGCACAGAACCTCCTCCCCTCCGAGGTAGTTCAGGTGGGTGTGCTCACCCAGAAGCGCCAGAGCTCCATGCTTCTCGGCGTGGCGCTATACGCAGCAAGCGGCGACTACGACAATGAGTTCCTCGACAACTATATGAAGATCAACGTCATCCCGGTGCTCCAGCGTGTCAACGGTGTCGGCGACGTGATGAGCTTCGGCGGCGACTACTCCATGCGTATATGGATCAAACCCGACGTCATGGCCCAGTATGGCCTTAACCCCAGCGACATAGCCGCCGCCCTGAAAGACCAGAACATCGAGGCCGCCCCAGGATCGTTCGGCGCCCAGGGCAACCAGAGCTTCCAGTACACAATGAAGTATCGCGGCCGCTACGAAACCCCCGAGGAATTCGAGAACATCGTGGTACGCGCCACCCCCAACGGCGAGGTACTGCGCCTGAAAGATGTTGCCGATGTCGAGCTCGGTAAGGTAAGCTACGACTTCGGTTCGTCGCTCAATGGCAAACCAGCCACGGTAGCGATGGTATTCCAGACCGCCGGATCGAACGCCACCCAGATCATCAACGACTGTCTTGCCCAGGTAGATCAGCTCAAGAAGGATCTTCCCGACGGACTTGACTTCGCTATCCCGATGAACAACAACGACTTCCTCTATGCCTCGATCGACAAGGTCGTGCATACCCTCATCGAGGCGTTCATCCTGGTGTTCGCATCCAAAAATCATTCTTTATGGCTTTTTCGTATTCTTCTTTTCTTTTCGTGAGA
>CAZDWY010000073.1:0-11540 GCA_964509345.1 uncultured Alistipes sp. | reverse complement strand
ACTCGCGACCCTCAGCTTGGGAAGCTGATGCTCTACCAACTGAGCTATTACCGCAGGTTGCCCTTAGGGGGCGTGACTTGTAGTGCAAAGGTACGCACTATTTTCGGATTTTGCAAAAGGATAGGGCTGTTTTTTGAAAGTTGAGTAATTTGGCTTATATTTGCATCTGAGTTTGGAGTTTCCGGCAGAGGCGCTTCTACGGTGCTGTAGTAGAAGTTGCATCCAGGAGGCTACATAACGAATTTGCAAATAATTAATATGATAAAAACGGGTATTCTTGGTGGCGACACTATCGCCGCAGGAGAGTTGATAAGAATTCTGATAAATCACCCCGATGTGGTTCTGGAGCAGGTGGCATCGGATAGCTCAGCCGGGCGTCGTGTCGACGAGGTTCACCGGGGTCTGACAGGAGATACGGACCTGCAGATGGTGGCTGATTTCGGTCCAGAGGGTCTCGATGCGGTGTTCATCTGCGGTGAGCCGTGGCGTGCGCACCAGTGGATGGAACGTTACAGCGCCGATTGTGAAGCGGGGGAGGTGAAGGTGATAGACCTTACCGGTGCCTTCCGCAACGGGGAGATGGAGATGGTTTACGGCTTTCCGGAGCATAACCGCAAGCCCCTCGTAAGGGGTGCTCTGCGCGCATCGCTCCCGTCGCCTGTAGCCATGGCTGTTGAGCTCGCCCTATTTCCGATTGCCAAGAATATGCTGCTGCGCGATGCGGTTACCGGAAATATACGCATTGCGGCGACAGAGAATTTTGAAAACTGCCCGTCGGGGGGATCGCTTACTAATCAACCCGATGTTGCGCTTTCAACGCGTCTCGATCCCATAGCTCCGATCGAGAACCGACCTGATGGCGACGCTTCGGCACGGGAGGCAACAGCTGCCATACGCGCTATCCAGCCGTCGTTTGGGGGCGATATCCATCTGAATATCAGTCGTGACAACAGTATTGCGCGAGGCATCACGGCTCAACTTGATGTATGCAGCGGGACATCGCTCGGCGAGTTGCGCCGTCTGTTTGAGGAAGCATATGAAGACCATAACTTTACTTACATTGTCGACCGCAATCCATCGGTTCTTGATGTAGCCAATACGAATAAATGTCTGATCAGTCTGAGTTATCCTCCGGAGGGGATGGCCGCCGGAGCTGATCAGAAAGTGCGCGTTACCGCTGTCATCGACAATCTGCTCAAGGGGGCTGCTGGCAATGCCGTTCACTGTATGAATCTGCTGTTCGGACTTTCAGAGCGAACGGGGCTTGCCCTTAAGGCTTCAGCTTTCTGATTTTCAAGTTAGAGTAACCAATTTCAAACAATGAAAAGATACATGTATCCAATTGCGGGAGCGGCGGTTGCCATAGGCGCTTTTCTCGCAGTGCAGTCGTGTGCTGATACCGGCGTGCGGACAGATTATGCTTCGTTTGTGAATCCGCTTGTGGGTTCTGGAGCCAACGGGCATACATTTCCGGGGGCGGTGGTGCCAAACGGAATGATTCAGCCTTCGCCCGACACCCGCATTGACGGGTGGGACGCCTGCTCGGGCTATCACTATACAGATAGTCTTATCAATGGATTTTCCCACAATCATCTGAGTGGCACGGGTTGCGCCGATTTCGGAGATGTACTTATAATGCCTACTGTAGGGGAAATGGTGATAGACAATCAGGTTGATACGCTTCAGAATCTACCCTATGCGTCAACGTTCTCGCACGTAAACGAGATTGCTGAACCTGGATATTATTCCGTGAAACTTGACCGATATGATATCTTAGCAGAAGTTACTTCGACTGAACGAGTGGCGCTTCATCGTTTCACTTTTCCTGCAACAGATTCAGCCGGTATGATTATCGACATGGATTACTCTATCCAGCGTCAGAAGAATCTTGAGATGAGGCTTGAGGCGATAAGCGATACTGAAGTTGTGGGAAGCAAGCGCACCAGCCATTGGGCAGAAAATCAGCGGATATTCTTTTACGCAAAATTCTCGCGTCCATTCACCTGTGTAACGGTTGAAGACACTATTATATCAGCTGGTAAAGGAGTTCCGGTTGCCCGCTGCAAGGGGCTTCTCGATTTCGGGAGTATGTCTGAAGGTGAGCAGCTACTGGTAAAAGTGGGGCTTTCGGCAGTGGATATTGACGGTGCCCGCAAAAATGTGGAGGCTGAGATGACTGCTTTCGATTTTGACGCTACCCGCAAGGCTGCCCGTGATAAATGGAATGCATATCTGTCGAAGATCGATGTGCCCTTTACCGAGGATAAGGACGATCTGTCGAAATTCTATACAGCGCTTTATCAGACGGCCATTTCACCCTATCTGTTTACTGATGCCGACGGGCGATATCTCGGTATGGACGGGGAGATAAAACAAGGAGATGTGGCAAAACCTGTCTACACCGTGTTTTCTATCTGGGATACTTTCCGTGCGCTTCATCCGCTGTTGACTATCATAGATCCTGAGCGCAACGATGACTATCTTAATTCTCTGCTGATCAAAGCCCGCGAAGGGGGAGTGCTCCCTATGTGGGAACTTGCCGGCAATTACACCGGCTGCATGATCGGCTACCACGCCGCCTCGCTTTTCGCCGACGCTGTAGTCAAGGGGCAGAATAGTTTCGATATAGCAGAGGCTCTCGCCGCTTCGGTGCATGCCGCAGAGTATAATCCGGAAGGAATCCATGCCGGACCCGCATTCGTGGAGCAGCTTATGCCACAGGCGAAATATTACAAGAACCAGATCGGATATATACCTTCCGACAAAGATAAGGAGTCTGTTGCCAAAGCGCTTGAATATGCTTACGACGACTGGTGTATCAGCCGGCTTGCCGAGGCGGTGGGCGATACGGTAACAGCTGCAAAATATGCCGGATTAAGTAAAGCCTATCGCAAATATTTCGATCCGGAAACACGCTTCATGCGTGGTGTTATGTCCGACGGGTCATGGCGTGTGCCCTTCTCACCAAGCGCCTCTGACCATCGCAATGACGACTATTGCGAAGGCACCGCATGGCAATGGACCTGGTTTGTGCCTCACGATATTCCTGGTCTGATCGATCTGTTGGGTGGAAAAGAGCGTTTCACGGCGAAGCTCGACAGCCTTTTCAGCGCATCGTCCGAGATCAGCGGCGATTTAGTGTCGATGGATATCTCCGGTCTGCTCGGTCAGTATGCCCACGGCAACGAGCCTTCTCACCATGTGATTCACCTGTACAACTATGCAGGGCAACCTTGGAAAACGCAGGCTCTCGTCGACAGCATCTATACGGAGTTCTACCACACCGCTCCCGACGGTCTGTGCGGTAATGAAGATTGCGGTCAGATGTCTGCATGGCTTGTAATGAATGCCATGGGCTTCTATCAGGTAGCTCCCGGTATGCCGGTTTACTCCATCGGTCGCCCAATGTTCTCATCGCTCACTGTCACTATGCCCGACGACAGGAAGTTTGAGGTAAAGGTAAATAACTTCTCTAAGAAGAACAAGTACATCCGTTCGGCTACCCTCAACGGTCGCGAACTTACTGCCCCCTTCTTTACGCACGACGATATCGCCTCAGGCGGTTCGCTGATACTCGACATGACAGACGCTCCAACTGACTGGGGAGTTTGATACGATTACAGAAATAACAAACAGGGGGCTCAGTTGCCATGAGCCCCACTGTTTGTTATTTCTGTTTTAGTAAAGATGGGAGATGTTAGAATGTGTAGCCTACGGAGACTATGAAGTTGGCTCCACCTACGTTTTTGTGGATCTTTACAAAGTCTGTGCCGTAACTGAGACCGAGATTCACGCGGTTGTACTCGAAATCAACACCGGCATGCCATCCCATCTGGAATCGCTTGTAGGCGGCATCGCCCATATCACTTTTCGAGAAGAGATCAACTGAAGAGTTCTCGGCGAGGAATTCATTGACGAAGTCGGATCTGCCGCCGTCGGCTGTGAATTTACCGTGACCGTAGAGCTGTACCCGGAAGTCAAGTCCTACTTTAGGGGTCAGGTAGAATGAATCGGCTACCGGGACGCGATAGGATACGTTTACTGGGAGATTGAGGTTGACGAGGGTTTCCTTAAACTTGATATCAGCAGGATTGAAGTCGTCAGTATCGATGATTTTATCTGTATGGAATGCAGTGCGCAGATCAAGACCTGTACCCACATACAGGGGTATGGAGTTGCTTACGCGGAAGTCGGCTGTATATCCCACTCCGAAACCATTGAAATATGCGTCTTCACCGTATTTTGGTGAGAGAACATTAAGATCGTACATTACTGATGCCCGCTGAATGGTGGCGGGCGCATCAGTCTGAGCTGCGGCGTAGCTTGAGCCGAGAGCTATAAGACCTGCCGCAAGGACGAAAATTTTTTTCATACTCATGTTTTTAGTTAGTTAGTTTGGTATTATAACGTCCGGTGCGACAGAATTGTTGTATAGTGCGATTCTGTCATATATGTAACTCAGCATCGCACAGCCATAAGAAATACAAGAAGTGGCTGCGTCAACGTTGACACAGCCACGGTGGGAGAAAGAATTGTGTAATAAAACCTAATCCTCCTGCTTCGAAGCCTGTTGAAATCCACAGGCAGCCTGAAGTTCTGCAAAGAAATCGTGTTCAAGAGCTACCGAAATTCTACATAGAAGTTCGGTGTCGATGCTTCCTTTGCGGAGAATCTTGTAAACATTGGTGCGGTCGCAGCAAATTTCCTGTGCGAGCCACGCCGCCGGGCGGCGCTGGCGGCGCAATTCGCTGCCGATGAGTGAACCGATGTGAACCTTAATGCCACATTCTTCGGTCCGTGTTAGTACAGTCTGAGGATCCATAATTAAACATGAAATGATGAAGTGGTAGAAAGTGTTTTTTTACGGCTGCAAAATTAGCGAAATTTATGAAGAATGCAATGCTCCTGGCTTGTAAATGTGTGTTTTAACTATATTTAAAGATTTAAATCCACCTCAGGGCTTGTAGCGGGTATGTAGTCTATCGGTGTAGAATTTATCTACGGCAGATACGGTGATAATGTCCTGACATAGATCTTTTCGTATCTCTTCAAATACAAAAGTGGCTGTGCCGTCAATTGAATCTTCGACACAGTCACCTGATGTAAATCAATTTTATGCTTTCTGTGGAAAGCTTGTTATTTCAGACCTCGCTGACGCAGAAGTGCGTCGGGGGTGGGTCGATGACCTCTCATGTTCTCATAGAGCACCATGGGATCTTCCGAGCCTCCGCTTTCAAGCACCTTTTTCAGTCGGGTAGCACATTCGGGGTTGAACACACCTTCTTTCTCGAACATTTCGAAAGCATCGGCATCAAGCACCTCTGCCCACAGATATGTGTAGTAGCCGGAAGCATAGCCGTCGTCGCCGAAGATATGCTTGAAGTAGGGTGAACGATAGCGGAAGGTGAGCTGTGATGGCATGCCGAGTTTATCAGCCACAGAGTTCTCATAGCCCATCACGTCGATATCCCCCTCCGGATTGAGATAGCCCCAGTTAAGGTCGAGCAGAGCTGCTCCGGAGAGTTCAGCGGTCATGAAGCCCATGTTGTGTTTGGATGCATCGTTGATCTTCTGTACGAGCGAATCGGGGATAAGCTCTCCGGTCTGATAGTGAAACGCATATTCCTTGAGCAGCTCGGGGTCAAATGCGTAGTGTTCGTGGAACTGTGACGGGAACTCAACGAAGTCGCGGTCAACCGACGTTCCGCTCTGGCTCTTGAGACGTGCGCGGGAAAGCATTCCGTGAAGTCCGTGTCCGAATTCGTGGAACATGGTCAATACCTCGTCGATGGTAAGCAGCGAGGGAGTATCTTTAGTGGGTTTGGAGAAGTTGCCTACGTTGTATACTATGGGGCGCTCCACAGTGCCGTCGGGGTTTACCCATGATGTCTTGAGCTCCTCCATCCATGCGCCCTGACGCTTGCTGGCACGGGTGAAGTAGTCGGTCATGAATACCGCGAGATGGTTTCCGTCGCAATCCTTCACATCGTAAACTTTTACATCAGGATGATATTTCGGTGCATCGGGCATCGGTTCAAAGCTGATGCCATAAAGTTTGTTTGCCATGGCGAAGATACCTTTGGCGACGGAATCTACAGCGAAATAGGGTCGGATGGCATTCTCATCAAGATCGTATTTCTGCTGACGCACTTTCTCTGCAAAATAGTAGTAATCCCAGGGCTCGATCTTGAAATCGTTGCCTAAGCCGTCGGAAAGAGTCTGCATTTCCGCTACTTCCTGCGCTACTTTTGTTTTGGCAGGTTCCCAGATCTGGAGGAGGAGGTTTTCGGCAGCCTGAGGTGTACCGGCCATAACGTTGGCTGTCATATATTCAGCGAAGTTGTTGTAGCCCATGATGGCAGCTTTCTTGGCGCGGGCTTTCACGATTTCGGCGATAACTGGAGTGTTGTCGTTTTCACCTGTCTGTGCGTTGTTGGTATATCCTTTCCACATCTTCTCGCGAAGGTCGCGGTTGTCAGCATACTGGAGTACAGGAAGGCGCGAGGGAGCATGGAGTGTGAACACCCATTTCCCCTCTTTGCCACGTTCTTTAGCTTCAGCAGCTGCATTTTCAACAGTCGACTGGGGGATGCCGGCGAGGTCTGCCTCGTTATCCACTACTATTTCAAATGAGTTGTTGGCGTTGAGAAGGTTTTTGTTAAACCTGATGTAGAGGTTTGAAAGCTGGTTGTTGACAGCCTTGAGCTCCTCTTTCTGCTCGTCGGAGAGAAGGGCACCGTTGCGCACGAAATCGCGGTAGGTGTGGGTGAGCGCGCGCATCTCATCGTTGGCCAGACCGAGCGATTCACGGTTGTCGTAGAGTGTCTTTACCCGGTTGAACAGCCCGGCGTTCATCATCATTTCATCGGAGAAGGCGCTGTAGGCCGGGAGAATTGAATCTGCCACTTCGGTAAGTTCTGGAGTTGAATGTGCCTCAACGAGCGACATCATAACTGACATTACTCTCTCAAGAGTTGGCGACAGGTTGTCAAGCGCCAGAATCGTGTTGGCGAATGTAGGAGCTTCCGGATTGTTGACAATAGAGTCGATGGAAGCACGCGCTTCCTCAACACCTGCATTGAAGGCAGGCATGTAGTCAGCCACCTCAATTTCCTCGAACGGGGGAATCTGATAGGTGGTGTCATAAGGCTGCATGAACGGATTCTGACGCTCGCTCTTGTCTCCGCAAGAAGTCACTGCAAGCGAGGCAGCCGTTGCCATTGCGCAAAAGGCCATAGTGATCGGTTTCATCTTTAGTTGTTTAAAATTATATTGAATATGTTTAATGATAAGCTGTCCTGTCATTTCCAAACGAATTCTGCCTCCACGGGGTAGTGGTCGGAAGAGCCGGCCTTTATACAACGGTAGTCGGTTGCATGCATATCACCGCGATATAGAATATGGTCGATATGGAAGAAGAACCTGTTGGCATGGTAGGTGTATGTAAGTCCGCGTCCTGCGGTTGAGAAGGCGTTTTTAAAATCGTTGCCTGCTATCACCCTCATAGCATAGCAGTCGGGGATATCGTTGAAATCGCCGGCAACGATAACATTCTCAATTCCGAGAGAATCTATCTGTTCACGGAGCAGTTGTGCCTGATGTGCGCGTTGACGGAATGCGTGCGACAGTTTGCCAAGTAGTTGTCGTTTAACCTTTTCAACATTAGGTTTAGCGCCTTGGGTGATACGTCGGTATAACCTTTTGTCGTCATCGCTCAGACCGATGGATTCAAGATGAACACTTACAACGAGAGTCTGATGTCCATAAATGTTGGCCACTCCCGCTGCAAACCATGAATACTGGCTCTCGGGTTGTCTTAGTTTTACGGGGGTAAGTGGGAAGCGGCTGTATAGCACTTCTCCATCCATCCGCGAAGAGTTCGGGAAAAGCTCGTTGAATTGTGTAACCTGCGATTTGGTGATGTTCAGGCTTCTGTTGAATCGGATGGTAGGGCATTCCTGAAAACATCCTATTTCCGGTGCCTTGTCGAGAATGAGATTTAACGTAGGATTTCCGGTTGTATCTTTGTTTTCCTTATCAGTATCGACAACTATATTCATGTTGTCGGATGAGGTTATGAAATCGACCAGCTCATAAGTATTGTAGCTCATAAGGGTGAACGATTGTTCTTTCTCTTGAGGTGAAAGTTCGGCTTTCGACAGGTTCAGCGGAAAGAATGAGAGTAGTGGTGGCAGACATATTAAGAGTGTTCCTACAGGAATAAGCGCCATACGGCGTTGTATGAACATGTCGGCAGCCAGCATTGCCAGTGTCAGTATCACCCACCCCGGAAAGGTCATGGCAAGTATGGCTGGAATGGTGGTAACGGCAGGATCGATTGTCCCGCCGTAAGCTGCAAGAATTGTCAGCGCGGCCACAATGAGATTTATTACAGCTGCGGCTATTATGAAATTTCGTTTCAGAGTTTCAGAAACATTCATATGACTGACATTTCTTTTTTGTGGATTGAAGTTTTGTGTGTGAGTTACTGTAGGGGAGTGTTCCGTAAATTGTTCTCAGTTAGCATTTCGATGCTCCGCCGAGAGATTGAATAGCGAAATCTTTTCTGCTTCGGTAAGCGAACTGTATCCGCTTCTGCGTGCTTTTTCGAGCAGTTCCATACGGGTAAGCCGATAGCGGGTCCGCTGCTGCATCAGCCGCATGTGTCGGCGATGGTAAAGACGCCACGTGATCGCCCATATCCCCCCGGCAACTATTCCTCCGAGATGTGCCGCTGTTTGCGATGGTGCCATTTCAAGAGAGGCAAAGAGAAAAATCACTGCTCCTACCACGGCGAGCTTGCGCAGTGAGTATACGCCCACGAGCGCTATCTTTACACGCCTTCCGGGTTCTGAAACCAACGTCGCCGTTATTACGGCAAGCGTGGCGGCAGATGCTCCGATCAGGCATGCATCTGCTCCGGGAAAGAAACCGGAGTTGAAACTTACGTAAAACAATCCCCCTGCAATTCCCCCCGCAAGATAGTTTACCAGTACCTGCCGTCCCCCCGCCACTTCACATAGCAAGCAGCCGAACCATGCCACCCAGAGACTGTTTACAAGCAGATGCCAGAAGTCAAGATGGGTGAACATATATGTGATAACCGTCCATGGAGCGCGTGCGACTCCGCTCCATGAAGCTGGGAGCGCAAGCCATCCGACCACACTCTCCATACTTATTTCAAGTGAGGGGATAAGCAGCCAGACTAACTTCATTATCGCGAAGATAGCAACATTAGCGGTGATCAGTCTGAACGGGATATTCACTGGTTGTACGTTTTTTTACGGAATTAATAGTATGGTCCGCCTATAATGCGGTTCTTGCGCCAGTAGAGAAGGATGAGTAGACCGAAGAGCATACCGCCAAGGTGAGCGAAATGGGCAACGGTGTCAGCCTGACTGTTGTAGATACCCAATGATAGTTCGATGAGGGCGTAAACCAGTACAAAAACTTTTGCTTTCATCGGTATCGGGGGGATAAGGAGGTATATTCTCACGTTCGGGAACATGAATCCGAAAGCCAGCAGAATTCCAAAGATAGCTCCGGAAGCACCTACAGTCGGAGTGTGGTAAAGATTGAAGATATCCTGTATTACAGGTTCCATAGGGCTCACGCCTATGCGCATCAGTTCGGCATTGGTAACCATTGAATGGCGCAACAACGCGGTCACCGAACCGGCGTTCTCGAATATCGACGCGTAGTGGTTGATCATAATCGCAAAAACACCTTCCTGCACCAGTGCCGCGCCCAACCCGCATGATATGTAATAGAAAAGAAATTTAGCCCCTCCGAGAACTCTTTCCATCGTCACTCCGAACATGAACAGCGCAAGCATGTTGAAAAACAGATGCGTGAAACTGGCATGAATGAACATGTAAGTGAACAGCTGGGTAGGAATGAAGTTGTCGGAAGTAAAGTAATATAGAGCTCCGTACTCACTCAGAATATTATTGACCGGAGTTATAAGAGCCATAGCCAACCATATGACTATGTTGATAATCAGAAGATTTTTTGTAACCCCGGGCATATTACGGAATGTGTCTGCGTATCCCATCGTGTATGGTTTTTTGTATATAATTGTTCACTTTATGATGATCAGGTGCCCCTATGCGGAGAGGATATACGGCGCGTTTAAGACGTATGGACGCGCCTTGAAACCGAAGTGACAACAAAGATAGCGATTTTTATTGGAACAGACAATCGGATGTTGAAACCGTATGCAGGGAATCACCCTCGGCAACAACGAGAAGTGCCTCCACATCAGGTATGTTACTGATCATATCCATAGCTTGCTGTAGCTTGGGGGTCGCCATGCATGCGGTAGCCCAAGCGTCGGCCTCGGCGCAAGTGGAAGCTATCACGGTAGCAGAGACGATAGCCGTTTTTACCGGATAACCGCTTATCGGGTCTATGGTATGACCGAATTTTCCGTAACGTCCGGTCTGGTGGAAATTGCGATAGTTGCCGGAAGTGGCAATTCCACCGTTGCTGACGGATATGACCCTGAGACATGAATGGATCGGTTCATTCAGGTTTTCCATCGGAACATCTATCTGAATCTGCCACGGTTCCTCCCGGCGGTTATTGCCGCCGAGGGCTATCTCACCTCCGATCTCCACCATATAATTTTCAACGCCGTTGCGTTGTAGCATTTCTGCAACCTTATCACATCCGAGCCCTTTTGTGATGGCGCTGAAATTGAACGTGGTGAGCGGGTGCTTTTTATGGAGAATGATGTTTTCAATATGACAATCCCCGATCCCAACGAGCGAAAGGGCGCTGTCGAGCTCGCTCCTTGTAACGGTAAAATCCCCATTCACCGCTTCGGTTTCGGCGCGCTTGCGTGCGAGGCTGTCTGTTCCGAATCCCCACAGATTTATCAGCGGGGCAACTGTGGGGTCAAACCGTCCACCGCTTGCTTGGTTTACATTCATTGCAATTCCGAATGCCTGTCGTATCATCTCATCGGTCGTATCGGTCTCAGCTCTGTTAATGCGTGAGATCAATGATGAGTTCCGGAAAGGGGAGAGCGATTGCTCTACAGCATCAAGAACCATCAATACAGAATCTGAAAGTGATTCCGGCCCTTGGTATACAATCCGATAGGTGGTATGCCAGATTACTCCTTCCGTTACGGTCCAGCTGTTTTTTTCTTTGCAGCCGTTTGTCATTATGCAGATTATCGCAGCGATGATGCATCCGGTTATATTGTTCTTTCTCATATGCGGATATTTAAGGGGAATTATACATTGCAAAGTTAAGTAATTCCGTCGGAATCCAGAGCGCAAAAAGTCCGCTCCCCTCAGTTCGGGCTAACCAAACTATTCGGATGTTCCCTACAGTAGGGAAGCAACCTGTCCGTAAAACTTTTCCTTTTACGTTTTTATCCATAAGGTGTGAACACTGGTGGAGTAGCTAAGATAACAGGAACTCAAAATTTACCTACGAAGTCTCCTGCACGCCACACAAAGCCGATATTCATATTATAGTCACGGCTCTTTCATTTAAAAATACTATAAGAGTATGATTCCCTTACCCGG
>CAZDWY010000072.1:0-11827 GCA_964509345.1 uncultured Alistipes sp. | reverse complement strand
AGAAGCAGACCGGTGGCCGCGGTAAGTTCGCCGACATCATCGTGCGCGTTGAGCCGGTAGACGAAGGTTTCGAAGGCAATCTCCAGTTTGTAGACGAAGTCAAGGGTGGTAATATTCCTAAGGAATTTATCCCTGCAATCCAGAAGGGCTTTACAAACGCGATGAAGAATGGTGTCCTTGCCGGCTATCCTGTTGAAAAGCTCAAGGTAACAGTGATCGATGGTTCATTCCATCCGGTTGACTCCGACCAGCTTTCATTCGAACTCTGCGCTATCCAGGCGTTCAAGAAGGGTTCGGAGAAGGCAGGTCCCGTGCTGATGGAGCCCATCATGAAGATCGAGGTTGTAACCCCTGAGGAGAGCATGGGCGACGTTATCTCTGACCTCAACAAGCGTCGCGGTCAGGTAGAGGGTATGGAAACATCGCGCAGCGGTGCCCGTGTCGTTAAGGCTCAGGCTCCTCTTGCTGAGATGTTCGGTTATGTGACTGCTCTCCGTACCATCACTTCAGGCCGTGCAACTTCCACTATGACCTTCTCGCACTATGCCGAGGTTTCTTCTTCGATCGCGAAGAATGTGCTTACCGAGTGCCAGGGTCGTGTAGACCTCGTAAAATAATATAAGCCGCTCCGACTTATTGAACAATAAAAAAGACAAAACACAATATGAGCCAGAAAATTAGAATCAAACTGAAATCTTACGACCATAATCTGGTGGACAAATCTGCTGAGAAGATCGTAAAGACAGTGAAGGCTACCGGTGCGGTTATCAGCGGTCCTATACCCCTGCCCACCCACAAGCGCATCTTCACCGTAAACCGCTCTACCTTCGTCAACAAGAAGAGCCGTGAGCAGTTCCAGCTTTCAGCATTCAAGCGTCTTATTGATATCTACAATTCTACAGCGAAGACTGTAGACGCGCTGATGAAACTTGAGCTTCCTTCAGGTGTCGAGGTTGAGATCAAGGTGTGATACCCGCAGAGGTTATGCAATAAGGTATCAGTGATATTGATTTCAAATCGCGCAATATTAAATAACAGAAACAAAGCATCGGGCCGCAGCCAGGCCTGCAAGCCGGGTCCGGCTGGGGCTGATGCGAAATATATCTTTAACTAACTACAGAAATGCCAGGATTATTAGGAAAGAAAATCGGAATGACATCCGTTTTCAGTGCCGACGGCAAGAATCTGCCGTGCACTGTTATCGAAGTAGGTCCTTGTGTGGTTACCCAGGTCAAGACAGTAGAGACCGATGGCTACAATGCCCTGCAGCTTGGTTTTGAGGAGCAGAAGGAAAAGCACTGCACCAAGCCCGAGCTCGGTCACTTCAAGAAGGCCGGTGTCACCCCCAAGCGTCACTTGGCCGAGTTCAAGGGTTTCGGCGACGAGTATAAGCTCGGCGACGTAATCAACGTAGACCTTTTCAACGAGAACGACTTCGTTGACATCGTAGGTACCTCAAAAGGTAAGGGTTTCCAGGGCGTAGTAAAGCGCCACGGTTTCGGCGGTGTAGGTCAGGCGACCCACGGTCAGCATAACCGTCTGCGCGCTCCCGGTTCTATCGGTGCGTGCTCTTATCCCGCTAAGGTGTTCAAGGGAATGCGTATGGCCGGTCAGACCGGCAATGAGCGTGTCACAGTTCAGAACCTGAAGGTTGTGAAAGTGATTCCCGAACACAATGTGTTGATGATCAAGGGTTCAATCCCCGGAAGTAAAGGTTCAATCGTAATGATAGAGAAATAATGGAACTCGCAATATACAACATAAAAGGAGAAGATACCGGTCGCAAGGCAGTGCTGAACGATCAGGTGTTCGCTATCGATGCAAACGAGCACGCCGTTTATCTCGATGTTAAGCAGTACCTTGCTAACCAGCGCCAGGGTACACATAAATCTAAAGAGCGCAGCGAAGTTTCCGGTTCAACCCGTAAGCTCCACAAGCAGAAAGGTGGAGGCGGCAGCCGTATCGGTGATATCAACTCGCCTGTTCTCGTAGGTGGTGGACGCGTGTTCGGCCCCCGTCCCCGCGACTACCGTTTCAAGCTTAATAAGAAGCTCAAGAGTCTGGCCCGCAAGTCAGCCCTGACAGTCAAGGCTCAGGAAAACCAGATAATCATCGTTGAGGATTTTACTTTCGAAGCCCCCAAGACAAAGGATTTCGTTAATGTAACAAAGAATCTGAAGCTTGAAGGCAAGAAGGTTCTTCTGGTTTCGGCAGAATCGAATCAGAATGTATATCTGTCGGCCCGCAACGTTCCGGGTGCAAAGGTGATGCGCGCAAGCGATATCAATACTTACGCTCTTCTGGACAACAAGGGTATCATCCTTACCGAGAGCGGTCTTGACGTAATCAACAAACTTTAATCCGTAGGAGGAATCAAGAATGGAATTTACAATTGAACCAATCGTAACCGAGGCCGCCACGAATCTCACCGAGAAGCTCAATCGCTATACCTTCCGCGTTTCGCCCGAGGCCAACAAGTTCCAGATTAAGGATCTTGTAGAGAAGCTCTACGGAGTGAAGGTAGTGAACGTGAACACCTGTGTGGTGCGCGGCAAGAACAAATCCCGCTATACAAGAAGCGGTCTTCTGCGCGGTAAGACCGCCAGCTGGAAGAAAGCCTATGTCACCATCGGTGAGGGCGAGACTATCGACTTTTACAGCAATATCTGATAAAATAAAATGGCAGTAAGAAAATTCAAGCCCACCACACCGGGGCAACGACACAAAGTTATTGGCGTGTTCAAAGGAGCTATAACTGCTAAAGCGCCAGAGAAATCTCTTACAGTCGGTAAAAAGAGCACCGGTGGCCGTAACTCCGAAGGCCACCTGACCACCCGCTATCTTGGCGGCGGTCACAAGCGCAAATACCGTATGATTGACTTTAAGAGAACCAAAGACGGTGTGCCCGCCGTAGTGAAGTCTATCGAGTACGATCCTAACCGTTCGGCCCGAATAGCTCTTCTGTACTACGTTGACGGAGCAAAAGCTTATATCATTGCACCCAACGGCTTAGAGGTTGGCGCAACTGTTGTGAGCGGTCCTGATGCGGCACCTGAAGTAGGTAATGCTCTTCCCTTGAGCAAGATCCCCGTAGGTACCGTAATCCACAACATCGAGTTGCGTCCCGGTCAGGGAGCCTTCATGGCCCGCTCTGCCGGCACCTTCGCTCAGCTTGTGTCGCGCGAAGGCGACTACGCGATTGTCAAACTTCCCTCAGGCGAAACCCGCAAGATCCTGGCTGCATGCAAGGCCACTGTAGGCGTGGTAGGTAACTCAGAGCATTCTCTGGAGCGTTCCGGTAAGGCCGGCCGTTCACGTTGGCTCGGACGTCGCCCCCACAACCGTGGTGTTGTTATGAACCCTGTGGATCACCCAATGGGTGGTGGCGAAGGCCGCGCATCCGGTGGACATCCCCGTTCGCGCAAGGGTCTGTACTCGAAAGGTCTTAAAACTCGTTCGCCGAAGAAGACCTCGTCGAAGTATATCATCGAGAGAAGAAAGAAGTAATCTCTTCACATTTTAAATGACAAACTGACAATACAATGAGTCGTTCATTAAAAAAAGGCCCGTTTATCAGCGTGAAGCTGGAGAAGAAAGTCTCCGCCATGGAGGAGAGCGGCAAGAAGCAGGTGATCAAAACCTGGAGCCGTGCCTCGATGATTGCCCCCGAGTTTGTGGGCCACACTTTCGCTGTGCACAACGGTAACAAGTTCATCCCAGTATATGTAACCGAGAATATGGTAGGTCACAAGCTGGGCGAGTTCGCTCCCACCCGCAACTTCCGCGGTCATGGCGGCAACAAGAAGAAGTAAACCCGCGGGCCCTGTTACATTAACCTTTGACAAAAAAGAACAGAAAATAAAATGGGTGTAAGAAAAAGAAACTCTGCCGAGGCAAGAAAAGAGGCCCTCAAGACGCAGTCTTTCGCCAAGCTGACCAACATCCCCTCGTCGCCCCGCAAGATGCGTCTGGTGGCTGATCTGGTACGCGGCAAAGAGGTGTTCCGTGCCCTCGGTATCCTCAAATTCTCCAATAAAGAAGCTGCAGCCCGCGTGGAGAAGCTGCTCCGTTCTGCCATCGCAAACTGGGAGGCAAAGAACGAGCGTAAGGCTGAAAGCGGCGAACTGTATGTGAGCACTATCTTCGTTGATCCCGCTCCCATGCTGAAACGTCTCCGCACCGCTCCTCAGGGTCGCGGTTACCGTATCCGCAAGCGTGCCAACCACGTTACTCTCTTCGTAGACACAATTGACAAGGACCTCAAAATTAAAGACTAAGAAATGGGACAGAAAGTAAATCCGATTAGTAACCGCCTTGGTGTCATCCGCGGATGGGACTCAAACTGGTTTGGCGGCAAGAAGTACGGTGACACTCTCCTGGAGGATTCCAAGCTTCGTAAATACCTTAATGTCCGCTTAGCCAATTCGGGTGTGTCTCGCATCGTTATCGAGCGTACACTCAAGCTTATCACCATCACTGTTTGCACTTCCCGTCCCGGTGTTATCATCGGCAAGGGTGGTTCTCAGGTTGACAAGCTGAAAGAGGAACTTAAGAAGATAACAGACAAGGACGTTCAGATCAACATTTTTGAGGTTAAGCGTCCTGAACTCGACGCCCAGATCGTGGCAAGCACTATCGCACGCCAGATCGAGGGTAAGATCGCTTACCGTCGCGCAGTGAAGATGGCAGTAGCCGCAACAATGCGCTCTGGAGCAGAAGGTATCAAGGTTCAGGTTTCCGGCCGTTTGAACGGCGCCGAAATGGCTCGTTCCGAGATGTTCAAGGAGGGTCGTACTCCGCTCCATACGCTGCGTGCCGATATCGACTATGCTTTGGTAGAAGCTCACACCAAGGTTGGTGTGATCGGCGTTAAGGTATGGATCTGCCGTGGCGAAGTCTATGGCAAGCGCGATCTTGCTCCTAATTTTGCCAATCCTGCCAAGGAAGGCCGCCAGGCTGACCGTGGCAATCAGCGTCGCGGCGGTTTCCGCAAACCCCGCGCGAACCACTAAAAAGCATCTTCCGGCGTCCGGTCGCGTATGTGGCGCGAACCGGGCGACGGTTGACTGTCGTAGCCGTCAACGTTAGTCGGCACGAAAAAGCGCGGTGTCCCCGCGGCATCTAAGCCAAGGGACGGCAGCCGGTCCACCCATCCCTTCCTCCCGGACCGTATGTGCCGCGTCGGTCAGCCTGCCCGGCGCCGGTGGTATTGCCTGAGAAGTGGCATAGATTTTTTTTCAAATCGATTAACATCCCTCAAAAATGTTACAACCGAAAAAAACCAAATTTCGCAGAGTACAGAAAGGTCGCGCAAAGGGTAACGCCCAGCGTGGCAATCAGCTCGCTTTCGGTTCGTTCGGCATCAAGACTCTCGAGTCGAAATGGATAACCGGACGTCAGATCGAGGCAGCTCGTATCGCTGTGACACGTTATATGCAGCGCCAGGGTCAGCTCTGGATCCGCATCTTCCCTGACAAACCCATCACCAAGAAGCCTCTTGACGTACGTATGGGTAAAGGTAAAGGTAACCCCGAAGGATATGTGGCTTCTGTCACTCCCGGTCGTATGATTATCGAGATCGACGGAGTTCCGTTCGATGTAGCTAAGGAAGCGCTTCGTCTGGGCGCTCAGAAGCTGCCGGTTACTACCAAGTTCGTTGTCAGCCGTGATTATGATCCCAGTCTTAATGTGTAATTTATAAGCAGCAATGAAGAAAGAAGAAATCAAAGAGCTCTCGACCGCCGACCTCAAGGAGCGTCTGGCGCAGATGGAGAAGGAGTATCTTCAGCTGAAGGCTACCCATGCAGTTTCTCCTCTTGACAGCCCCGCCAAGATTACACATGACCGCAAGATGATTGCACGTGTGAAAACCGAGCTTCGCGCCCGCGAACTCAATCAGAAATAATCACCTGACCCGATAACGTTTACCATAAGAAAAAAATGGAAGTAAAAAGAAATCTCAGAAAAGAGCGTATTGGGGTTGTGTCCAGCAACAAAGGTGACAAGACCATCACGGTGACCGTGAAGTGGAAGGAGAAACACCCCATCTACGGCAAGTTCGTAAATAAGACGAAGAAATATCACGCCCACGACGAGAAGAACGAGTGTAGCGTCGGCGATACCGTTCGCCTGATGGAGACCCGTCCTTTGTCGAAGACCAAAAGATGGCGTTTAGTTGAAATCATCGAAAAAGTTAAATAATCATGATACAGACCGAATCACGTTTAACCGTTGCTGATAACAGCGGTGCAAAAGAGGCGCTGTGCATCCACGTGCTCGGTGGCACCGGCCGCCGTTATGCGTCGGTTGGCGACATCATCGTAGTTTCAGTGAAGAGTGTTATACCCTCTTCCGACGTAAAGAAGGGCACTGTATCGAAGGCTGTGGTAGTGCGCACCAAGAAGGAGGTCCGCCGTCCCGACGGTTCGTATATCCGTTTCGATGACAACGCCTGTGTTCTTCTGAACAATGCCGGCGAACTTCGCGGCACACGTATCTTCGGCCCGGTAGCCCGTGAGCTCCGTGCGACAAACATGAAGATTGTATCTCTGGCACCCGAGGTGCTCTAAGTTCCACACCACCAACTAACAGTAATCGAAACCCCAATGAGCAAGTTACATATCAAAAAGGGCGATACCGTTTACGTTCTCTCGGGTGAGGACAAGGGCCAGCAGGGCCGCGTCCTGACCGTGCAGGCTGCCAAGCAGCGTGCTATCGTAGAGGGTATCAATATCGTGTCGAAGAGCACAAAGCCGACCGCGAAACATCCCCAGGGGGGCATTGTCAAGATGGAAGCCCCTATCCATATCTCTAACCTCGCGCTTATCGATCCCAAGAGCGGCAAACCTACCCGCGTCGGCGTTCGTGTAAACGAGAAGGGCGAGAAAATACGTTATGCAAAAAAATCAGGAGAGGAGATTAAGTAATGAGCAGCACAAGTCTTAAGAAGCAGTACGAGGAAAATATCGTACCCGCCCTGACCAAGGAGTTCAACTATACCACTCCCATGCAGGTGCCTCACCTGAAGAAGATTGTCATCAATCAGGGTCTGGGTGAAGCAACCCAGGATAAGAAGATCATCGAGACAGCGATAAACGAGCTGACAGCCATTACCGGTCAGAAGGCGGTTGCAACTCTGTCGAAGAAGGATATCTCGAACTTCAAGGTTCGTAAAAAGATGCCTATCGGTGCGCGTGTGACTCTGCGTCGTGACCGCATGTATGAGTTTCTGGAGCGTCTGATCCGCGTGGCTCTCCCCCGTATCCGCGACTTCAAGGGTATAGAGGGTAAGCTTGACGGCCGTGGCAACTATACCCTCGGTATCACTGAGCAGATTATCTTCCCCGAGATCAATATCGACAATATCAACAAGCTGATGGGTATGAACATCACCTTTGTTACTTCAGCTAACACTGATGAGGAAGGTTACGCTCTGCTCAAGCAGTTTGGTCTTCCCTTCAAGAACAAGTAATTCAAACATTAAAATATTTGTTGGATCGGTCTGTGGCTAATTTGGCTACAAAAAGCCGGTTTAACAAATATTTTTGTGTATCTTTGCATGTCTTTTTTAGTCCTTCCTCCGGGTTGGGCTTTAAAGGAGTGTGAATGACAGGTTCTGAATGTGCTCTATGAGCTCTGTATGAGCGGTTCCGGATGTTTCCGGCTGTCATCGCCCAGTGTTGCCCGCTACCGTGTGTCTGTCCGCGATTTTCAGAGCGGGGAGTGCGGTGGGGGTGTCTTACGGCGTAGATATTTGTAAAAGCATTATTTACTAAAATAGCAAAATGGCAAAAGAATCAATGAAAGCCCGCGAGGTGAAGCGTGCGAAACTTGTGGCCAAGTATGCTGCCAAGAAGGCTGCCCTTAAGGAAGCCGGCGATTACGAGGCTCTGCAGCTGCTTCCGAAGAATGCATCTTCGGTTCGTCTGCACAACCGCTGCTCCATCACCGGTCGTCCGAAAGGCTACATGCGCCAGTTCGGTATCTCGCGTATTCAGTTTCGCGAAATGGCTTCTGCCGGTCTGATCCCCGGAGTTAAGAAGGCCAGCTGGTAAGCCTTATTGGCTGTGAGTGCGACGGGTTGTGGCGCGATCCTCTCCCGTCGGTGTTCTCCGTCATGTGTCGTTCTTGTGCGGTCAGTGGCGGTAAATCCTGAAAGCAGGTCGCGTAGGCCGGTATTCTCTCCGCTTTTAGCGGAAATGTCTCTGGCTGGTCCGTCGGGTAAGCCCCATATCTGCGGGACCCCCCGATGGAAACCAAAGCCGGGAGGCAGAAACCGGTTCCGCTGGCAGCGCCCTTCCAATCAAGGCTGCCACGTGGCAGCAGGGAAGCTACTATTCCCTGTGCCGCAAGTGATAGTATTAAATATTGTTGGGAATTGCATGGCGGTATTTGACCGCGGTCTTTCTCCCAATCAATTTAAAAACTTTTCAAACAACAATGACTGATCCAATAGCAGATTATCTGACAAGATTGAGGAATGCGATCAAAGCACAGCATCGTGTTGTGGAGATTCCCGCCTCAAACTTGAAGAAGGAGATCACCAAGATTCTCTTTGAGCAAGGCTACATCCTTAATTACAAGTTTATTGAGGGTGAGAACCCTGCCGGCACAATCAAGGTGGCTCTTAAGTATGACCCGATCGATCGTGTAAATGCGATAAAGGGTCTTGTACGCGCGTCCCGTCCGGGTCTGCGCCAGTATACAGGCTACAAAAATATGCCCCGTGTGTTGAATGGCTTAGGTATCGCCATCCTTTCTACTTCCAAAGGCGTCATGACCAATAAGAAGGCGTCTGAACTGAAGATCGGTGGTGAGGTACTGTGCTACGTTTATTAATCTTAAATAGGAGGAATATAACATATGTCAAGAATAGGTAAAGCTCCCATTGAGATTCCTGCCGGCGTGACCGTTAAGGTGTCGGACAATAACGTAGTGGCTGTAAAGGGTCCCAAAGGTGAACTCTCTCAGGCTGTCAATCCCGATTTCGATATCAAGGTAGAAGACAATCACATTGTCATCACCCGTCCCAGCGATGACCGCGAACACCGCGCCCAGCATGGTCTTTACCGTGCTTTGGTTCACAATATGGTCGTCGGTGTATCGACCGGTTACCGTAAAGAAATGGAACTGGTAGGTGTAGGTTACCGTGCCAATGCTACAGGCCAGGTGCTTGAGCTTTCGCTTGGTTTCTCTCACGCAATATATATCAAACTCCCCGCTGAAGTTAAGGTCGAGGCAAAGAGCGAGCGTAACAAGAATCCGCTTATCATTCTCGAGAGCGATGACAAACAGCTTCTCGGGCAGGTATGCGCAAAGATCCGCTCCCTCCGTAAGCCTGAACCTTACAAGGGCAAAGGTATTAAGTTCGTCGGCGAGGTAATCCGCCGCAAGTCTGGTAAAACGGCAGGTGCCAAATAAAAAGTAAACTATCATGATCTCAAAGCAAGAAAGAAGAAATAAGATCAAGGCACGCATCCGCGGCAAAGTTTCTGGCACCGCCGCGCGCCCCCGTATGACCGTATTCCGCAGCAACAAGCAGATCTACGTGCAGCTCGTAGACGATGCAGAGGGTAAGACCCTCGTATGCGCATCGTCAAAGGGTATCGACGAAGGCACCAAGATTGAAATAGCTGCCAAGGTAGGCAAAGCTATCGCCGAGAAGGCTCTGGCTGCCGGAGTAACCGAGGTTGTTTTTGACCGTAACGGTTATCTGTTCCACGGAAGAGTAAAATCATTGGCTGACGCAGCTCGCGAAGGCGGACTTAAATTCTGATCATTATCATGGCAAAAAGAAACAACAGGGTAAAATCCACTAACGACATAGAGCTGAAGGACCGTCTGGTAGCCATCAACCGTGTTACCAAAGTAACCAAGGGTGGCCGTACCTTCACTTTCGCCGCTATCGTAGTAGTAGGCGACGGCAACGGTATCGTAGGCTGGGGTCTCGGTAAGGCCAATGAGGTAACCGCCGCTATCGCCAAGGGTGTAGAGGCTGCTAAGAAGAACCTTATCCGTGTTCCTATCAACAAGGGTACTATTCCCCACGAACAGGTTGCTAAATTCGGCGGTTCGCGCGTACTTCTCAAACCCGCGTCTCACGGTACCGGTGTAAAGGCCGGTGGCGCTATGCGCGCCGTTCTCGAGAGCGTAGGTGTTACCGACGTGCTTGCAAAATCGAAGGGCTCTTCCAATCCCCACAACCTTGTAAAGGCTACAATCGCCGCTCTTGACGAGATGCGTTCACCCGCTCAGATCGCTCAGAACCGCGGTATTTCTGTAAGCCAAGTATTCAACGGCTGAAAAGCGCTCTTAAAAACAGATTCTGAACAATGGCACAGATAAAAATCAAACAGATCAAGAGCCGTATCGGTGCTCCTGCAGTACAGAAGCGTACTCTCGATGCTCTCGGACTCAGAAAGATGAACCACACAGTGGTTAAGGAGGATACTCCTTCTGTCCGCGGCATGGTAGAGCGCGTTCACCATCTCGTAGAGGTGACCAACGCCTGATACCGCTATGCCGGCAGCCCAATCTCCTCCGGGAGAGCGGGTGTCCGGTAAAATAAAGTAAAACCATCATTAACAAGCAATCAGAAAATCTATCATAATTATGGATTTAAGCAATCTGAAACCTGCTGCCGGCAGCACACACCGCGAAACCCGTATCGGTCGTGGTCCCGGTTCCGGCAAGGGAGGCACATCTACCCGCGGTCACAAGGGTGCTAAATCGCGCTCAGGTTACAGCCGTAAAATCGGTTTCGAGGGCGGTCAGATGCCTCTTCAGCGCCGTCTGCCGAAATTCGGCTTCAAGAACTTCAACCGCGTTGAGTATAAAGTAGTGAATCTTGATGCCCTTCAGGCTCTCGCTGAGGCTCGCAATCTCGAGAAAATCGGTCTTGAGGAGCTTCGCAATTTCGGTCTTGTAGGTAAGAAGGATCTTGTGAAGGTTCTCGGAAACGGATCTTTGACCCGTAAGCTCGAAGTTGAAGCCAATGCATTCTCCGCAACTGCCGAAAAAGCCATTGTTGAGGCCGGCGGTTCCATCAACAAAGTAAAATAATTCAATGAAACTCATCCAAACCTTTAAGAACATCTGGACAATCCAGGAGCTGCGCGAACGCATCACCATTACGGTGCTTCTCGTGCTGGTGTATCGTCTGGGCTGTTATGTGGTTCTTCCGGGAATCAACCCCAATGACCTTGACGCCCTTACATCTTTCACCAACAAGAGTGGTCTGATGCAGTTGCTGGACATGTTCTCCGGAGGCGCTTTCTCTCAGGCCTCTATTTTCGCGTTGGGTATTATGCCCTATATCACTGCTTCGATTGTGATCCAGCTGGCTGGCATGGTACTACCTTCATTCCAGAAGATGCAGCGTGAGGGGGAGAGCGGTCGTCAGAAACTGAATCAGTACACCCGTTATCTTACAGTGCTGATTCTGTTTGTCCAGGGTCCCGCCTATCTTTACAACCTGCGTGCGCAGGTGGTAAATGCAGGTGGTTCGGTTGAGATGGGCATCTGGACAGTGATATTCCTGACTATTATTCTCGCGGCCGGCTCTATGTTCATCATGTGGCTTGGCGAGCGAATCACTGACCGCGGTATCGGTAATGGTATCTCGTTCATAATTCTGGTCGGTATCATTGCCCGCCTCCCGGTAGCTCTCTTCTACGAATTCACATCGCGTCTTCCCGGATCGAACGGTTCGGAGGGCGGTCTGATCATGTTCATCGTCGAGATAGTGTTGCTCTTCGCCGTTACTATCGGTGCCGTGCTTCTTGTTCAGGGTACCCGCAAGGTTCCTGTACAGTACGCCAAGCGTATT
>CAZDWY010000071.1:0-12391 GCA_964509345.1 uncultured Alistipes sp. | reverse complement strand
ACGACTCCTACTGGACGATCCTGCGGAAGCTCCGGGAAAACGAAAGGTGAGGGCCGATCAAACGCACCCCTCACCTTTTACTTTTCACCTTTTCTTACGATCCGCACGGTCGACTGAGTGGCCTGGCGGACGAAAACCTGCGGACCGCAGGCGTGGCGCTGCCACAGCTCGTCGGTATAGCCGCGGATGGTCAGAAGCTCCATCGATCCGATTTTCATGACGTCGAAACCCTCGCTGCGCAGCGCCGCGACCGCCTCGTCGATATGCCACGAATCGTCGACACAGAGGCTTAGATTGACGGCCGAATTGTGGATGAGGTTGGTCTTGATGCGGAAGCGCTCCAAAAGCGAGAAGATCGCGGCGAACTTCTCCTCGAGGACGAACGAGAAGTCGCGCGAACGGATCGTCAGCAGCACCTGGTCCTTTTTGAGGATGAGAATCGGGACCTCGACGGGCGCCGACACGCTGCGGATGACGGTGCCGGGCTTGCGCTTGTCGCCGAAAGGCCGCACGTAGAGCGGGATATTCTTGTTCTGCAGGGGCTTGATCGTGCGGGGGTGGATGATCTGCGCACCGCTGTAGGCCAGCTCGATCGTATCGAGGTAGTTGAGTTCGGCGATCTGCACGGCGTCGGGGAAGATCTTGGGGTCGGCATTCAACACGCCGTCGACATCTTTCCACACGGCCATGGATTCGGCGTCGAGGATATGGGCCACGACGGCGGCCGAATAGTCGGAACCCTCGCGGCCGAGGGTCGTGGTGGTGCCGTCGGGGGCGCCGCCGATGAAACCCTGCCCGATGAAGACGCACTCCTCGCGCCCCCCGACCTCGGCCTGCAGGCGCGGGGCCGATGCTGCGAGATCGACCTCGGCATCCTTGTGGCGCTGTTCGGTGACGAGCGCCCGCCGCATGTCGATCCAACGGTTGGGAACCCCGGCGTAGGCGAGGTACTCCGAGATGATGGCGGTAGAGATCAACTCGCCGTAGGCCACGATACGGTCGTACCACAGTTCGGCGTCCGCGGGCTTGTAATCGCTGCGGGCAACGGTTTTCTCCAGCTCGGCGAAAAACGCCTCGACGCGCCCGAGCTTCGCGGGCCCGTGCCACAGGTCGCCGACGATCGCGGCGTGGTAGTCGCGCAGAGCCGCGATTTCGTCTTTCACAGCCTGACGGTCGCCCCGCTGCACCCCGGCGAACACGCGCTCGAGCGCATTGGTCGTCTTGCCCATGGCCGAGACGACGATGAACAAGCCGCGCTCGTCGCCGATGATCTTCAGCAGGTTGCGCACGCCGTCGGCATTGCGGACCGACGCCCCTCCGAACTTGTAGACTTTCATCGGACGCTACTTTTTGACCGGACGATAGGGCACCCCGATATTCTGGAACAGGAACGCATACATATCGGTCGCCTCGTCGATGCGCTTGGACGTGGGTTTGCCGGCACCGTGGCCCGCGTTGGACTCGATGCGGATCAGGATGGGCGCGTCGCCGGCTTGGGCGTACTGGAGCTGGGCGGCGAACTTGAACGAATGGGCCGGCACGACGCGGTCGTCGTGGTCGGCGGTCATGACGAGCGTAGCGGGATAGGCCGTGCCCTCCTTGATATTATGCAGCGGCGAATACTTGTAAATGTAGGCGAACTGCTCCTCGCTGTCGGACGAACCGTACTCGACGGCCCAGCCCCAGCCGATGGTGAACTTGTGGTAGCGGAGCATATCCATGACCCCCACGGCAGGCAGGCAGACGGCGTAGAGGTCGGGGCGCTGCACCTCGCAGGCACCGACGAGCAGGCCGCCGTTGGAACCGCCGTGGATGGCGAGCTTGCCGGACGAGGTGTATTTCTCGGCGATGAGGTACTCGGCAGCGGCTATGAAGTCGTCGAAGACGTTCTGCTTGTTGGCGAGCATACCGGCCTTGTGCCAAGCCTCGCCGTACTCCGAACCGCCGCGCAGGTTGGCGACGCAGTAGATGCCGCCCTGCTCGACGAACATGAGCGCCGAAGGGTTGAAGCCGGGCGTGAGGTTGATCTGGAAACCGCCGTAGGCGTAGAGCAGGCAGGGATTGGAGCCGTCGAGCTGCATATCCTTGCGGTGAGTGACGAACATCGGCACGCGCGTACCGTCCTTGGATGTGTAGAAGACTTGGTCGGTGACGAAGAGGTCGGGGTCGAAGTTGACTTCGGGGGCCTTGAAGAGGGTCGAAGCGCCCGATGCGATATCGAAGCGGTAGAGGGTCGAGGGCGAGGTGTAGTTGGAGAGAGCATAGTAGAACCCGCTCTCCTCTTTCTTGCCGCCGAATCCGCTGATGGTACCGATGGCCGGCAAGTCGACCTCGCGCACGAACGTACCGTCGTAGTCGTACTGAGCGACCTTATGCTGGGCATCCTGCAGATAGACGGCGAAAAGCGAGCCGCCGCCGGTCGAGACGCCCTCCAAAAGCTGCTGCTTTTCGGGGATGACCGTCGCGGGCCGCTGCCAAGGAGCCATCAGCGAGAGTTTGTGCAGGGCGTAGTTCGAGGCGCCGTCGTTGGTCGTATAGTAGAGCTGGTCGTCCTTGCAATCGACGATGTTGTAGTCGTGGTCGAAGCCTTTGAGCAGCGTGCGGAATTTCTTACTGCCCACGCGCTTGTAGAGGATTTCGGAACCCGAAGTACCCTCCGAGGCAATGATGAACACCCACTTGCCGTCGTCGCTCGGCCAAGCCGAAAAGTAACGCAGCGGATGGACCGGGTCGTGGTAAACGAGCACGTCGGCCGACTGGGGCGTGCCGAGGGCGTGGTAGTAGACCTTCTGGAACTGGTTCTGCGAGGAGTAGACGCCTTTCTTGGGGGCGTCGTAGGCGCTGTAATAGAACCCTTTGGAATCGGGGGCCCACTCGGCGCCGGAGAACTTGACCCACTCGATGCGGTCGTCGGTCAGAGCACCCGACGCGACGTCGAGGACCAGAATCTTGACCCAGTCGGAACCCGACGCGGCGACGGAGTAAGCGCAATATTTGCCGTCCTCGGAGAACGAAACGGCCGAGAGAGCCACCGTACCGTCGTCGGAGAGGGAATTGGGGTCGAGGAAGACCTCGCCCTCGCCGTCGGGCGCATCGGCGCGGTAGAGGACCGACTGGTTCTGCAGGCCATCGTTATAGAACCAGTACCACGCATCGCCGTGCCGGGTGGGAATGCCCTGCTTGGGATAGTTCCACAGCTCGGTGAGACGCTTGCGGATGGCCTTGCGGAACGGAATCTGCGACAGGTAGTCGTTGGTCACGGCGTTTTCGGCCACCACCCATGCGGCCGCAGCCTCGGAATTGTCGTCCTCGAGCCAGCGGTAGGGGTCGGCGACGGAAGTGCCGAAATAGTTGTCGGCCGTCTTGCCGCGCTCGGTGTCGGGATAAGGCTGGATATCGATCTGTTTCATCTGCGTGCAACTTGCAGCCATCATCGCGGCGCCTGCCAGAAGCAGCGCCGCCCGTACCGGTCTGTTCATATCGGAAGGTATTTGTTTACGTTGCGACAAAGTTAGAAAAAAATGCGTAACTTTGGTCTCTGCGAACAAAAACGAGACGACCATGTACGAAGAACTCCGGCAAATCATAGACCGAATCTGGGAAGACCGCGCGCTGCTCGACGGCGAAGAGGCGCGGCAGGCCGTGCGCCGCACGGTGGAGCTGGTGGACAAGGGCCTTTTGCGCTGTGCCGAACCCATCGACGCGGAAAAGAGCGAGTGGCGCGTGAACGAATGGGTCAAGAAAGCGGTGATCCTCTACTTCCCGATCCAGCCCATGCGCAAGATGCAGGCGGGCGAACTGGAGTGGTTCGACAAGATGGAGCTCAAGCACGGCTACGAGGAGCTGGGCGTGCGGGCTGTGCCCCACGCCGTAGCGCGCTACGGGGCCTACATCGCCCCGGGAGCCATTCTGATGCCGTCGTATGTCAACATCGGTGCTTATGTCGACACGAGGACGATGGTCGACACGTGGGCGACGGTGGGCTCGTGCGCCCAGATCGGCAAGCACGTCCACCTGTCGGGCGGCGTAGGGATCGGCGGGGTGCTGGAACCCGTGCAGGCGGCGCCCGTCATTATCGAGGACAACTGCTTCATCGGCTCGCGCTCGATCGTCGTAGAGGGGGCGCATGTCTGCCGCGAAGCGGTCTTAGGCTCGAATACGGTCATCACAGGCTCGACGCACATCGTCGATGTGACGGGACCCGAACCCGTGACCTACAAAGGCTACGTACCGCCCCGCTCGGTGGTGGTGCCGGGGAGCTACCGCAAACAATTCCCGGCAGGCGAATACGACGTGACCTGCGCGCTGATCATCGGCCAACGCAAGGAGTCGACCGACAAGAAAACATCGCTCAACGACGCCCTGCGCGACTACGGCGTTTCAGCTTAAAA
Source organism: uncultured Alistipes sp. (assembly GCA_964509345.1). Lineage (GTDB taxonomy): Bacteria > Bacteroidota > Bacteroidia > Bacteroidales > Muribaculaceae > UBA7173. The sequence goes on along the minus strand of CAZDWY010000071.1, from coordinate 8,000 downwards.
ATCGGCTTCCAACCTCAACAGCTTTTCCTTGACGGGCAGGCCGGCGGCATAGCCGACCAGTGCTCCGGAACTGCCGACGACGCGGTGGCAGGGAACGACGATCGCAATGGGATTGCGGTTGTTGGCCATGCCGACGGCACGGCATGCCTTGGGGTGTCCGATCTGCGCGGCGATCTGTCCGTAGGTGCGGGTCTCGCCGTAAGGAATACTGCGCAGAGCAGCCCACACCTGCTGCTGGAAGGGCGTGCCTGCGGGAGAAAGCGGCAGGGTGAACGTGCGCCGCGTGCCGGCGAAATATTCGTGCAGCTCCTCCACTGCCTGCCTCAACACGGGCGGCAACTCCTCCTCGACGGGATTTTCGGCCGATGCCGACGCACCGAAACGCACGGCCGTCACCGCCTCGTCCGTCGCCGCAACGGTGACAGGTCCCACGGGCGTATTCAGACAAAAAAAGCGTTCCATGGCTACAAGTGCTCGAGCGTGTAGTCGATCATCTTCTGCCGGACGTTGTACGTATCGTCGGGCATCATCGAGTGGTTCTGGTCGGGATAGACCATCATGTCGTATTTCTTGCCGGCGCGGTTGAGCTCGCGCGCCATTTCGGCCGTATTCTGGAAGTGGACGTTGTCGTCGGCGAGGCCGTGGATCAGCAGCAGGCGTGTACGCCGGTCGTCGAGCAGGCGCGCGAAACGCAGGGGCGAATTGTCGTCGTAGCCCGCGGCATTGAACTGGGGCAGATTGTTGTAAATCTCGGTATAGATCGTATCGTAGAAGCGCCACGACGTGACCGGCGCCACGGCGATGGCCATGCGGAAAAGTCCGTGCCCCTTGAGCGCGCAGCTCAGAGCCATGAATCCGCCGTAGGACCAACCGTAGATACCGATCCGGCCGGCGTCGACCCACGGCTGAGCGGCCATGTAACGAGCCAGCGAAAGCTGGTCCTCGACCTCCAAGGCGCCCAGACGGCCGTAGGTCTGTTTCTTGAACCGCTCGCCGCGGAAACCCGTGCCGCGGCCGTCGGCCGCGACGACGATATACCCCTTGTCGACCAGCGCATCCTCCCAGTCGAGCGACCAGCGGTCGGCGACGGTCTGCGAACCGGGCCCGGAGTACTGGGTGAGGAGCACGGGATAACGCTGCGAGGGATCGAAACCGCGCGGGCGGACGATGTAGGCGTTGAGCGTGTCGCCGCGCTCGGTAGCGAAAGTGAAGAACTCCTTGACGGGCCGCTCCGCAGCGGCCAGCTCGGCCTGCAGCTCGCGGTTGGTCTCGAGCGTCCGGACCGGCGTTCCCTCGCCCGTACAGATCTCCACGCGATTGGGCGTCGTGGCCGACGAGAAAGTCGAGATGTAGTATTTCATCCCCTTGCTCGGGGCGACGGTGTAAAATCCGTCGTCGGGGGTCAGCCGGCGTTTATCCTTGCCGCTGAGCGTCACGCTGTAGAGGTTGCGGCGCAAAGGCGAGGTCTCGGTGGAGAGGAACCACACGCGCTTGGGCGTCGTGCCGACCACCTCGGTCACCTCCCACTCGCCCTTGGTGACCTGGGCGATCAGTCCGCTGCGGATGCCGTAGAGGTAGAGGTGCATGAAACCGGTGTGGCTTTCCTGCCGCACGAGAAAGCGGTCCTTGTCGACGAACGTGATCGTTCCGTCGTCGACCCGCTCGACGTACTGCTGGGCCCGCTCCTCGTAGATGGTGTGCAGGGCTCCGTGCGGCTCGCAGAGGACGACCTCGAACGTATTCTGCCGCCGGTTGAGCCGGTGGAACCACAACCGGCCGTCGGGCGTGAAGCCGATGCGGGGCAGGTACTGGTCGGTCTCGGCACCGGTGTCGATCCGCTCGCGGAGGCCGGTCGTCAGGTCGATGACGAAGAGCTGCACCGTGGAATTGGGCTCGCCGGCCTTGGGATACTTGAACGAAAAAGCCTCGTTGTGGAGCCTGCCGCCGTAACGCATCAGCTCCATGGTAGGCACGGCCCGCTCGTCGAAGCGCAGAAACGCGACGCGCCTGCCGTCGGGCGAAAAGGCGTAAGCCCGCGTGAAGCCGAACTCCTCCTCGTAGACCCAGTCGGCGGTGCCGTTGATGACGGCGTTCCACTCGCCGTCGGAAGTAAGGCGCCGCGTACGGCCGTCGGCGATGGTGTAGAGGTAGAGGTCGTTGCGGTCGGAGTAGAGGATCGAATTGCCGTCGGGCGAGAACGAAGCGTCGCGCGGGGCCCGGGCCTCGGTCAGCACGGGCCGCAGGGAACCGCCCTCGGCGAGGAAGTAGGCGGAAGTATAGGAATGGCGGTAGATGGGCTCCCGACCCGCCGCGATGAGAATCCGCCGCTCGTCGGGCGAAAAGGCGTAGTCGGAGATCGCAGCCGGCAGCGGCCCGGGGAGCAGCTTTTCGCCGGGACCGGCGGCGGCATAGGCGTAACGGACGATATCGCCCTGCTCGACGACGGTATAATGCTCGCCGTCGTTCATCGAACGGATGCCGCCGACACGCCGGTTCATCGACCGCAGGCGGGCGATTTCGGCATACTCGTTCTGAGCGCGCAGCGGACCGGGAACGGCCGCGGCGAAAAAGAGGAGAAGACAGAAGAACTTTTTCATTTCCGATGCAACGGCTGCCTGCCGCCGTTTGGTATGAGGTCAGATGTCGGAGGTGTCGAAATCGTAACCGAGCCGCTTGCCGGTCACGAACTTCGAGTTGTCCATCTTGGTGTTGAACTGGTCGACCGTGACGCGGGCCAGCGCCTCGTAAGGCGTGGTGAGCAAGTCGAAGTCGAGGGCGAAAGCGATGGCCTCCTCCAGAACCGTCACCAAGGCGTCGCGGTCGATCTCCGCACGGCCGAAGTCGGCGGCCCGCAGCGAAGTCTGCCCCTTGCCCTCGACGAAGTAACGGCGCTCGCGGTTGATGAAAAGCCGCCCGATGAGGTAACCCTCGTCGGCGTTGCGGTTGAACTTGAACGAGTCGGAGAGAAAGTTGTAGATGTTGATGACGCCGCAGTAGCTGTTCCGGGCATCGTCCTGCACATAGGCGGTCTGCCGGACGGGATGCGCCGCGTCGAAGTCGAAGATGTCGGTGTGCATCTGGAAAATCAGCACGTCGTTGGCGGTCTGCAGCTGCACCTCGAACTTGCCGCGGTCGCGGTACTCGATCCTTACGCGGCGATCGAGATGCCCCTCGAGCTGGTCGTCCAGCTCCGAAGCCATTTCCAGAAGGGTCTCCTTCAACTGATTGAAGACCGAAAACGTGTGGTCGAAGACCTGTTGCTTGAGCGTCGACTTGCGGACCAGCGTGTCCAGAATCCGCGCCCTGAGCGGGGTGGTATCCATAAATCCGAAATTAAAAATCCATCATCTACTTGATCCGCAGCGTCTCCCCGGGGGTCAGCGGCGCGCCTTTCTTCAGGCCGTTGAGCTTCTCGAGCGACCGCACGCGAAGACCGTACGACTGGGCTACGAGGCGGGACGTTTCGCCCTCGCGGCAGATATGATGCCGCGCATTGCCCTGCCAAGCGGTTTTCTTACGCTCGATGAAGACCACCTCGCCCGGCTCGGGCGGGATGCGCCGGCCCTTGGCATCGTTGAACTTGCGCAGATTGCCCGCCGAAAGACGGAATTTGCGGCCGATATTTTCGTAGGAATCGTTCTCCTTGGCCAGCACGTAGTGCACGCCGTTGGTGGTGTAGACGTTGTAACCTTCGTGGGCGTTGATCGTCACCCGGTAGTTGTCGGGGTCGATCAGATAGCCCCCCACGGCCAGTCGGTCGGCATCGCCGTACGTCTCGGACCCGACCTCGGAAAGCGCCTTGCCGCTGCGGTGCGCCGCATAGAGCCGCTCGCCCTGCGGACGGTCGAGCAGGTAGAGCTTGTAAGTCTCGATGATCCGCACCAACCGCTGGGCATAGTCGGGAGCCGTGGCGTAACCGGCGGCCTTCAGACCGCGCGCCCAGCTTTTGTAGTCGGTAGCCGGGTAGGCGAAGAGCGAATCGTAGCGGGGCTGCGAATCGAGGAACGCCGCATGGTCGTAGTAGGAAGCCTCGACCGACTCGTAGGCGCGGAAACACTCGCCCTTCTCGTCGTCGTCGTGGTAGACCGCGGGGCCCGTCCAGTTGCGCTTGCACTTGATGCCGAAATGGTTGTTCGACTCGAGCGAAAGACGGCTGTTGCCGCTGTCCGACTCGAGGATGCCCTGCGCCATGGTGATGCTGGCCGGGATGCCGAAACGCTCCATATGGGCCACGGCGATCGACTTGTAACGGTCGATGTACTCCTCGCGGGTCTGCCGGACCCGGCGGGTCTGCGCGGCGGCCGGAACTGCGGCCAACAGCATGATTCCTCCGAGGAATATTGCAGTTCTGGAAAAAATCATTATCTTTGTTTTGGGTTTACCCAACAAAGGTATAACTTTTCGACGAAACTGCAACATCAAAACCGGCTGAAACTATGTTTACCCAAAACGCCAACGCGATTTTCAACCGCGCGATCGCCGACTACCACCGCTTCGACGACGTGGATCATCCGATCGAAAATCCCTACGAAAAGGGGACGCTCGATCACCTGCTCTACCGCAAGAACTGGATCGACACGGTGCAGTGGCACCTCGAAGACATCATCCGCAATCCGGAGATCGACCCCCGGGAGGCGCTGGCGATCAAACGGCGCATCGACCGCTCGAACCAAGAGCGCACCGACATGGTAGAAGACGTCGACGACTACCTGCTGGACAAATACAAGTCGGTGGCCCCGACGCCCGATGCACGGCTCAACACCGAGACCCCCGCGTGGGCCGTCGACCGGCTCTCGATTCTGGCGCTGAAGATCTACCACATGGAGCAGGAGACCCGCCGCACCGACGTGGCCGAAAGCCACCGGGCCGCCTGCCGGGCCAAGCTCGACGTGCTGCTGACCCAGCAGGCCGACCTCTCGCAAGCGATCGAGGAGCTTATCGAGGACATCGAAGCGGGCCGCAAATACATGAAGACCTACAAACAGATGAAGATGTACAACGACCCGGCCCTCAACCCGGTGCTCTATGGCAAAAAATAACCCGCATCCGCCGCGTCATCTTCTGGTGATCCGCACTTCGGCGATGGGCGACGTGGCCATGCTGCCGCACGCCCTGCGTGCCCTGCGTGCGGCTTACCCCGATCTGCGGATCACGGTCGCCACCCCCGGCCTGTTCCGTCCGTTCTTCGAGGGGCTGGACGTCGCGTTTCTGGAAGCCGACACCAAGGGACGCCACCATTCGGTGCTGAGCATGTTCCGGCTGGCACGCGATGCGCACCGGCTGGGCGTCGACGCCGTAGCCGACGTGCACGGCATCATCCGCTCGACATTTTTCCGCCACCTGATGCACCTTTACGGCATTCCGGTGGCCCATATCGACAAAGAGCACGCCCGCAAGCGCCGCTTCATCCAACAGAGCGGCATCCGCACGGCGCCCCTGCGGCACACCGTTCTGCGCTACTGCGACGTATTCCGGCAGCTGGGCTTCGTATTCGACGACCCTGCGCCCGCAGTCCGGAGCGCACGGCCCAATCCGATGGGCGACAAGCAGGGATGCTGGGTGGGCTTCGCTCCTTTCTCGGCCCAGCAGGGCAAAACCTACCCGACGGACCTGAGCCGCGAAGCGGTGCGGCTGCTCGCCGCACGCTGCGACCGGCTTTTCATCCACAGCGGCGGCGAAGCCGAAGCGGACTTCGCCCGCGAAATGGAACGCACCTATCCCAACGTGACGGCGCTCTACGGCAAAATAAAGCTGAAAGACGAAATCGATCTGATCGCCCACTTGGACTGCATGGTTTCGATGGACTCGCTGGCCATGCACCTTGCGGCCTTGGTAGCCACGCCCGTGGTCTCGGTATGGGGAGCCACGCACCCGGGATTGGGATTTCTGGGCTGGGGCTGCGATCCCCGCAACGTACTGCAGGCCGATCTGCCGTGCCGCCCCTGCTCGGTCTACGGCGCCAAGCCCTGCCGCTACGGCGACTGCCGCTGTCTGAGGGCCGTCGCGCCGCAGATGATCGCCGACAAGGTGGACGAGATCGTCCGCCATTCATAGACTGAGAAATTTCTTACATATAAAGACCGGAACTGCTGGATGCGCAGCTCCGGTCTTTTTCTGACGGAACCAACGATTATTTCTTCCGGATGTATTCGTCGATCGCCTTGGCAGCGGTGCGTCCGGCACCCATAGCGAGGATGACGGTAGCCGCACCGGTGACGGCATCGCCGCCCGCGAAGACCCCGGGGCGCGACGTGGCGCCCTCGGCATCGGCCGTAATGCAGCCGCGGCGGTCGGTCTCCAGCCCGGCGGTCGTAGCGGCCAGCAACGGATTGGGCGAAGTGCCCAAGGCCATGATGACCACGTCGCACGCCACCTCGAACTCCGAACCGGGCTTCTCGACCGGCGAACGGCGGCCGCTCGCATCAGGCTCGCCCAACTCCATCTCTACGCAACGGATGCCGCGCACCCACCCGTCGTCGGAGCCCAGCACCTCTACGGGATTGGTCTGCATGCGGAAGCGGATGCCCTCCTCCTTGGCATGGTGCACCTCCTCGGCACGCGCCGGGAGCTCCGCCTCGCTGCGGCGGTAGACGATCGTCGCCTCGGCACCCAGACGGCGGGCCGTACGCACGGCGTCCATCGCCACGTTGCCGCCCCCGACAACGACGACGCGCCCACCGACATGAATCGGCGTATCGTACGTCTCGTCATAGGCGCGCATGAGGTTGGCGCGCGTCAGGAACTCGTTGGCCGAGACCACGCCGTTGAGATTTTCGCCCGGGATGCCCATGAAGCGCGGCAGCCCGGCGCCCGAACCGATGAAGACGGCATCGAATCCCTCGTCGTCGAGCAGCAAATCGATCGTCACGGTGCGGCCCACGATGACGTCGGTCTCGATCTCCACACCCAGCCGGCGCACCTCGTCGATCTCGCGCGCCACGATCTTCTCCTTGGGCAGGCGGAACTCGGGGATGCCGTAGACCAGCACGCCGCCGACCTTGTGGAGCGCCTCGAAAATTTTCACCTCGTAGCCCATTTTGGCCAGATCGCTCGCACAGGCCAGACCGGCCGGACCGCTGCCGATCACGGCGACGCGATGACTGTTGCGGGGCGCCGGCGCCGATGCCGTATCGGAATGCGCCAGCTTCCAGTCGCCGACGAAGCGCTCCAGCTTGCCGATAGCCACCGGCTCGCCCTTGATGCCGAGGATGCACGAACCCTCGCACTGGGTCTCCTGCGGACAGACGCGGCCGCAGATCGAGGGCAGCGAACTGTCGCGGGCGATGACGGCCGCAGCACCGGCCAAGTCGCCCCCGGCGAGGGCGGCGATGAACCCGGGAATCTTCACCCCTACGGGACAAGCCGCCACGCAGCGGGGATTCTTGCAGTTGAGACAGCGCGACGCCTCGAGGGTCGCCTCGCCGAGGTCGTAGCCGTAGCAGACCTCCTCGAAGTTGGCAGCCCGGCGGTCCGGGGCCTGTTCGCGCACGGGAACGCGGGGTATTTTGTTAGCCATAGCCTATTTATCCAATCCGATTTTACACTGGTGTCCCGCTTCGCGCTCGGCGGCGATAGCTGCGGCGCGCTGCTCCTGGGTGCGGTACATGCCCTGCCGGCGCATCGCCTCGTCGAAATCGACCTCGTGGGCGTCGAACTCGGGGCCGTCGACGCACGTGAAGCGCGTACGGCCGCCCACGCTCACACGGCAGGCGCCGCACATGCCTGTGCCGTCGACCATCAGCGCGTTGAGCGAGACGGTAGTTTTGAGGTCGTATTTCTTGGTCGTCAGCGCCACGAACTTCATCATGACCATGGGGCCGATCGCCACGCACTCGTCGTAGCGGCGCCCCTCGGCGATCAACTGCTCGAGCAGCTGGGTGACGAGCCCCTTGAAGCCCTCCGAACCGTCGTCGGTAGCGATGTAGAGATTCCCGGCCACGGCCCGCATCTCGTCGGCATAGATCAGCATATCGCGGCTCTTGGCCCCGATGATGACGTCG
>CAZDWY010000070.1:9131-12492 GCA_964509345.1 uncultured Alistipes sp. | reverse complement strand
TTTTAATTCTTTACATCAAAATTTAACTTATCTAAATTAGTTTAGACAACTTCATAATTAACACTTTGATTTTTACCTTGTTTTTCGGTAACATTTGCAAAGATACCTAAATCCACTAAATCCTGCAACTACAACCGCTATACCAGACTTCATTGTATTTTATTCCGGCATATATAGTGTACCACCGTAAAATCGACACCGTTATCAACCCTTATTTTTGGGTACGAAGGATACAATTTTGGAGGATGGGATGGTTAGAAAAAGCGCCTTTTTTTGTAACTTTGCCAAAACTAATTCAAATTTCTTTTGTGATGAATCCAAACAGCCTGGTTTCCATCGACGACCTCTCTAAAGAGCAGATATTACAGCTGCTTGAGACGGCACGATATTTTGAAGAGCATCCCAACCATAAGATCCTTGACGGGAAGGTGGTGGCGACGCTCTTTTTTGAACCCTCCACACGAACTCGCCTAAGCTTTGAGACAGCAGTCAACCGACTGGGCGGCAGAGTGATAGGTTTCTCAGATGCGTCAACAACATCCTCATCTAAAGGAGAGACACTCAAAGATACCATTAAGATGGTGAGCAACTACGTGGATCTCATAATCATGCGCCATTATCTCGAAGGTGCTGCCCGCTATGCGACAGAGGTGACCGAAATTCCGGTGATTAACGCCGGCGACGGTGCCAACCAGCATCCTTCGCAGACTATGCTCGATTTATATTCCATTCTCAAGACACAGGGTACCCTCGAGAATCTTACGATAACCATGGTCGGCGACCTCAAATATGGCAGAACCGTTCACTCGCTGCTAATGGCAATGAAATATTTCAAACCGACTTTCCGCTTCGTAGCATGCGACGAATTGAAAATGCCGCATGAATATATCGACTTCTGTGAGAAACAAGGCATCCCTTATGAGGAGCACAAAGAATTTTCACGTGAAGTGATCGACTCATCCGACATCATCTACATGACCCGCGTTCAACGCGAACGATTCTCCGATATAATGGAATATGAAAGGGTTAAGGATCTGTATACTCTCCATAATTCGATGCTCGATACATCGAAAGAGAACCTCAGGATTCTTCATCCCCTGCCCCGCGTCAACGAGATATCCCACGATGTGGACGACAATCCTAAAGCTTACTATTTCGACCAGGCACGCAACGGTCTGTTCGCCCGGCAGGCTCTCATATGCCGCGCACTCGGAATCAAAGTCAATTAATATCATTCAATTGACTAAAATCAGTTAAAACCGGATAATAACCTCAACTATTTCCGCTATCATGACAAAGACAGACAAAGAAATGGCAGTAGCCGCATTGGAAAGCGGTACAGTCATAGACCATATACCATCCGATGCGCTGTTCAAATGCGTAAAAATACTCCGCCTTGCCGAAATGCCACACAAGCTTACGATCGGTAATAATCTGGAGAGCGGCAGGCTCGGCACCAAAGGGATCATAAAGGTTGCAGACACTTTCTTTCCTGAAGCAGTTCTCAACCGCATAGCTCTCATAGCTCCGTCGGCAGTAGTGAATATAATCCGCGACTACAAAGTGGCTGAGAAGCGTCCGGTTTCGTTACCCAAACAGCTTCGAGGTATCGTAAAATGCAACAACCCTAAGTGCATTACCAATAACGAGCCCATGGCTACCATATTCGAGGCAGATGCAGACAACAGTTCCCTAATCCGCTGTCGCTACTGCAATCACACAGTTGAGGCATCAAAAGCAGAAATACTCTGAACCATACGTCATGGCACACCGCAATCTGAAACCGGGAACAATGATCTACCCCCTGCCGGCAGTTATAGTAAGTTGCGGCAGCTCTATCGAACAGTCCAACCTCATTACTGTGGCGTGGACCGGAACAATCTGCACCGATCCTGCGATGTGTTACATATCCGTGCGACCCTCGCGCTACTCCTACCCTATCCTACGCCAGCAGATGCAGTTCACAATCAATCTCACTACTAAGGATATGGCACGTGCCACCGACTGGATCGGTGTCCGCTCGGGACGTGACTACGACAAATGGAAGGAGACCGGGCTGACACCGGTGAAGGGTGTGGCTGTTGCATGCCCATACATCAAGGAATCACCGCTGTGCATCGAGTGCAAGGTAAAAACAGTTCTTCCCCTCGGAAGCCACGACATGTTCGTGGCTCAGGTTGTGAATGTTTTGGCTGATGAAAGCCTTTTCGATCCTGACACCGATGCTTTCCGCCTTGACAGCGCCGGACTGCTCAATTACAGCCACGGTCACTATTTCAGTCAGGGAGAACCCATCGGTAAATTTGGTTTCTCAGTACAGAAAAAGAAAAAGTAAACAACGATTAAAATAATATAAACCATTCAGTTATGCAACGCGACAACGCGATTTTCGACATTATCGAACGCGAGCATCAGCGCCAGAAGAAAGGTATAGAGCTGATTGCTTCGGAAAACTTCGTATCTGACCAGGTGATGGAAGCCATGGGCTCATGCCTCACCAATAAATATGCAGAGGGCTATCCCGGTCACCGCTACTATGGCGGCTGCCAGGTTGTAGACGAAGCCGAACAGCTCGCGATCGACCGTCTGAAGAAACTTTTCGACGCCGAATATGCCAACGTACAGCCCCATTCGGGCGCACAGGCCAATATGGCAGTATTCATGTCGGTGCTCAAGCCCGGCGATACTTTCATGGGAATGAATCTTGACCATGGCGGCCACCTCTCCCACGGAAGTCCAGTAAACTTCTCAGGTCTGATGTTCAACGCGGTAGGCTACAATGTGAATGAGGAAACCGGTCTGGTTGACTACGACCAGATGGAGGAAGTTGCCCTGCGTGAACGTCCGAAACTTATTGTAGGTGGCGCCAGTGCTTACTCCCGCGAATGGGACTATGCCCGCATGCGCGCCATCGCCGATAAAATCGGTGCGATCTTCATGGTGGATATGGCTCATCCCGCCGGTCTCATCGCTGCCGGTCTGCTCGACAACCCGCTCAAACATGCCCATATCGTCACTTCAACAACCCACAAGACCCTGCGTGGTCCTCGCGGAGGTGTGATACTGCTCGGAAAAGATTTCGACAATCCCTGGGGAAAGACTACCAAGAAAGGTGAGATCCGCAAAATGTCGTCATTGCTCGACTCTGCTGTGTTCCCCGGCGTTCAGGGCGGTCCGCTCGAGCATGTAATTGCAGCCAAGGCTGTGGCGTTCGGCGAAGCTCTCACTCCCGAATACCGTGAATATCAGGCGCAGGTCAAGAAGAACGCCGCTACCATGGCTCAGGCGCTCGTTGATAAGGGTTACAAGATTATCTCAGGCGGAACAGACAACCATTGCATGCTTGTAGATCTGCGCACCA
>CAZDWY010000070.1:0-9121 GCA_964509345.1 uncultured Alistipes sp. | reverse complement strand
GTGCTCGTTGAAGCCGATATAACCGCCAACAAGAACATGGTGCCCTTCGACAGCCGCTCACCCTTCCTCACCTCAGGCATCCGCCTCGGTACCCCTGCCATCACAACCCGCGGCGTGCGCGAAGATCAGATGGGTGACATAGTAGAGATGATCGATACCGTTCTCTCCAATCCCGAAAGTCCCGCCAACATAGCAGCTGTTCGCGAGAAAGTGAACACAATGATGGCAGACCGCCCCATGTTTGCATGGTAATAAACCATCCCAGTAAGTACGTTTACTGATAGACATCCACATAAAGAGCGGCGACACCCGGCGACTGGAAACCGACACGCCCCGGTTGTCGCCCGCTCTTTCCTTTTCCCCCTCCATAAAATTTCATCCTCACATCAAATCCTTCCGAAAATCATGAAGCTCGTTCTTTATCGCATCTACCAGCTGTTTATAATGCTCCCAATTATTGTGACTGCTACTATTATGGCAGGATTGCTCACCATGATAGGGTCGCTATGTTTCGGTGGTAAATGGTGGGGATATTGGCCCGGTCATATCTGGGCACGCATATGCCTCGCCGCATCACTTGTAAGGGTAAAGGTGACTGGGCGCGAGAACATCGATCCGAACACCTCATATGTGTTTGTAGCAAACCATCAGGGAGCCTTCGACATATTTGCTATCTACGGCTACCTTAACCACAACTTCAAGTGGATGATGAAAAAGGAGCTGCTGAAATTTCCGGTTATCGGAGCAAGTTGCGCGGCTGCCGGACATATCTTTGTTGACAACTCATCCCCTACCGCCATCCGCCATACAATGGACAAAGCGGAGCGGACACTGAAAAACGGCATGTCGCTCGTAGTGTTTCCCGAAGGATCGCGCACTTTTACCGGACGTATGCGTGCCTTCCACAAAGGAGCGTTTCAGCTTGCCATGGAGTTTCACCTTCCGGTTGTCCCTGTCACTATCGACGGCGCTTTCGATGTGATGCCCCGCACCACCTGGATTCCCCGCTGGGGCACTATCCGTCTGACAATCCACAAACCTGTTGCAGCTCCAGTTGATGAAGCAGACCGCCGACGCGTGATCGACGAATCGTACGCTGCCGTCCACTCGGCTCTCCCTGCTCGGCATCAGTAATTCCCAATCCAACTTTCCATCCCCTAATGAATTTTACATCATCAGGCAGATATGCGCGTGTGCTCATAATATATATTGTTGCAACGATGGTTGCGCTTTCTATCGGTCTGAGCGGATGCACATCCACCACCGACCGCGAGGCTGACAGTAACATGAAAATAGCCGAAAGCGTGATGGAAGAGCGTCCAGATAGCGCTCTGGCTATTCTCGAAGCCATCTTGCCGGAACGTCTTAACGGAGAGAGGCTGCGTGCCCTCCACGCCCTACTGCTGACCCAGGCCCGCGACAAAAACTACATCGACCAGACATCTGATACACTCATTTCCCGTGCCGTCGCCTATTTCGACAGGTCCAACGACGCATACCACCGCATGCTCTCCCATTACTACCTCTCAACAATCTATTATTATGCGGATCAGTATTCACAAGCTTCGTTTGAAGCTGAAAAAGCAAAGGACATCTTAACCTCCGCCAATTTTGATAATAAAGATTATTGGCTGGGCAGAACATATTTTCATATTGCCAGCATTGCATATCACTCCTCATGTTCCAAATTATGTTTTGAGAATGCTGAGAAAGCTATTAATATATTTAAAAACAATGGGCTGACAAACTGGGAAACAGATGCGAAGATAATGATGATTAATTGTCTTCGATTAAATGACCAATGGGCGGCTTCCGACAGCCTTTTAGAAACGATCCGCGACAGATGTGTAACCCACTATCAACAGACTGAATTATATGCCCTAATAGCCCACAGTTATGCTAATAAAAGAAAGTGGAATGAAGCGGCTGAATTTTATTCCAGACACATGCGTGATTATGACGATTTAGAAAGTTACAACTATGCATTCATGTCATATCTCGAGATGCAAAATGGTAATAAAAGAAATGCAAAGTTATTGATGGACACAGCAAAATCTATTGCACGAAACCAGAACGATTCACTAAATGTATCATATTTTCTTGAAAGAAACCGTATTATTGAATTAAATGATACTATTTTATTGAACTTATATGATACTTACAAAAGTATGAACCGTAAAGAGTCTCAATTCCGGATTAACAACCATGCCGCAATCGGCTTTAACGATTACACTACTTCAAAATTTGAGATTCAGTCAATCCATAACAAATTGCTTAAACAGAAATTAATTATAATTATACTATGCGCATTTTCTGTTGTTACAGTTATTCTATATATATTTTCCCGATATAGGAACAATAAAACAAAAGAACTTACAACCATCGCATTAATTAATCGCAACCTAAGCGAACAAATTGAACTATTGCAAAATCAGGATATAACTTCTGCCCACGTATCCTCCTGCGATTCAACATCATTATATGAGACACTTTACACTTTCATATCTCATATAAACCAGCTTTCAAAGAGAAAATTGCTCGCAGATAAAGAGGTGGAATCTTTGACGAAGAAGAACATGGATGCCCACAATAATTATATGGCAAACGCCGAGAAATCATTCCTTGCAGATTTCTCAAAAGTGGTTACCAAACTCAACTCACCTAAAGTATATTCAATATTAGAAAAATCACTTGATAAATCACATTCTGAAATCATTTCACAGTTTCGAAGTGATTTCCCAGAACTATCGGAGAAAGATATGCAGTTAGCAATACTCATCTTCTCCAATATGAGTTCCCATACAATAGCACTGATACTCGGTATTCAAAGAATTGAAACCGTGAGAATGCGTAAATCACGATTGAAAAAAATTGTCGAACAAACTACTTCTACTTATCGCGACAGATATTTGCAGATGTTTGCGTAACAAACATCTCTGGCATCCATAGATTAAACGCTGGTAATAAGAAACTTATACGCACGTTACGATTATGAAATCGTAACGTGCGTATAAGTTTCTTATTACCAGCGTTTTGCACATACAGGTGTTACGATTATTTTCTTGCATATTATTTGCCAGTGTTCAAAATCATACATATTTTTGCGGTGCAAACTTAAATCTATTGTTATGAAATATCGAATAATCACAATTATTGCTTCTCTCATTTTTTGCATAAGTGGATTTGCGGATGATAGTTCTACAGGTAACCAACCTGACATAAATGTTAGAGGCAATGGGAAAAATAAAGGTGGACGTAACATAATGTCACCTGTTCCTGAGTGTTATATCGTAGATGGCAAAATTCGTGTTGTTTCTCGTGATGATTGGAGCTATGCAACTGTCGTCGTTTCCGAGATAAAAACCGGTACAGTTTCTATGGGTGCAGGATATCTTGACGAAGGGATAGAGGTATACCTTCCTGCGTCAAACGGACATTTCACTATCACCATCACTACTGAAAGCGGTGATGAATTTGTCGGAGCTTTTGATATATAATACATCAACTATAAGCTGAAGCATTACAGCTAAACAGAAATGCAATTGAATTTTTCACCTTCTAAATTATTCTCAAATGAAAAATGAAATCTTAAGCCGGACAGTGGTAGACTAATTTACTATATATTTCCATACACCACTTAACATGCACAGATATTATGAATGGGATCAGATATAAGATTTTACTAATGTTGACTATCGCAATATCTGTGATGTGTGAGCCGATATGCGGTCAGGAAGCGGAACCGACAGACACCATAGCCGGCAAAGAACTTGGAGAGATTGTAGTGAAGCAGGAGGCAATCATCCACAAAGGATCGCACGATGTTGTGATTCTTACCTCGTCAATGCGAAAAAATGCTGTAAACATAGCTGAGGTTACGGGAAAACTCGCGGGCTTCCGCTACGATCCCTCTGACAGGACGTTGGAGTATCTTGGGAAAAAGAACATAAAGATTCTTGTAGACAGCATTGAAAAAAGTTATGATGAAGTGAGGCAACTGGATCACAAGCGGTTCAGCAAGATTGATGTTATTTACAACCCGGCAGGTCGGTATCAGGACTTCGATGTTGTCCTAAACCTGCATACTAAGACTAACTATATTGGTTACGACTTGCAAGCCGACGATCAGGGACAGTTGATGCCCGGAGGAAGAAACGGCAAGGGCAACAACTTCTCATATTCCGATGGCGGACTGACATTCAACTATGTACGCAATAAATGGACATTCGGAGTGTACGGTCAATACATCTGGCAAAGAACCGGGAATTCGCAATATCACGCACGATATTATCCTTTAAACGATTTATGCGAGACTGATATAGAGCAACCTCGCGATGAACCTACCGATTTCGACAAAACATTCTCCGCTTACGGAAAGGCTTTTGTCGATTATAGAATCAGCAGCAACCATACCATATCATTGAACGGATATTATCAGCATACCCGGTTGGATAAACGGGTGTGTCAGGATATGAGCGTTGTGCGACATGATGATGCGACTCCATATAGCGAGACATCTCTTACAGAATCCACGACAGATCCGGTATTTGATTTCGGTGGCACACTTTATTATGTAGGTATGAGTAAAGGATGGAACTTCAGCGCGACAGCCGAGCTATACAATGTAAAGAACAAAGAATATGCCTCAGTAGGGCGCAGCAGCGGGTTCTCCTTACCCGACAACCGCATTGCCCGCGCTGTAACGGAGCTGGCTGACGCCGATGTAACATACAGTCCTTCGAATGAAAAGTGGCAATTCAACTTCAACTACCGATGGTTTAACTACGATTACCGATACAGACGCATGGAAACCGGTAAAACGCTTTCGCACACCAATCAGAAACTTAACCGCGGAATGTTGACTGCGAGTTGGGTTCCTTTGAATAAGCTTAACATTCGCTTATCAGGAGGCATA
The DNA here is from genome assembly GCA_964509345.1 of uncultured Alistipes sp. Taxonomy (GTDB): domain Bacteria; phylum Bacteroidota; class Bacteroidia; order Bacteroidales; family Muribaculaceae; genus UBA7173. The sequence continues at coordinate 4,206 of CAZDWY010000070.1, read as the reverse complement.
CAGACTACGTCTGTCAACTCTGGAGAGGTGACAGAGACACACGCAACACCCCGCGCTGACCTTTATCTTTCATATAAATTCACAGAGAAAAACTGGATAAGAATCTACTATACCACCTCTGTCTCTCAGCCATTTCTCGGTCAGGTAACAGATTACGGACAATTTACCGATTCACTGATGTATAATCAGGGAAATCCTTATCTGCGCGATGCGCCTTTCCACAATCTTAATGTAGTGTTCGGTCTGTGGAACCACATAACGCTTCGACCGAAATGTGGTATCTCCCCACGAAGCATCTCAACAATATATGAAGCGGGTTATGGTATCCGTCCCGACGGCGAGGAGGGATATTACGTCGTTCAAACGCCACAAAATACCTCACAGAAATATTGGGGATTAAGAATCGACTGGAACGCTCCGATAAAAGATGTGTGGTACCTTTCAGGAGCATTCGACCTCACACATAACTATGCCCGTTATGAAGAACTTCACCGCAAAGGATTGACATTCAACGGATATCTTTCGGCGCAATATTATATGAGCCGGATAGGAATGATGTGTTATGCAACCTATTCTATTGACCTGCGTAATATCCCCGCTCCGCAAACGAATTCAAGCATTCATACCGACCGCCTCTATCTCATGATAAGAAAATCATTTCTCAAAAACCGGTTTTCGGTATCTCTGACCTACAATACGCCGGTGCATTTCACATCCGGAAAATCACGTGCCCGGCTCAATTCTACCGCACTCGAGATGCTGACATGGAGCAACAACCAGTTCAGAATGGATAACCGGTTGTCTCTCAGGGTCAGTTATTCCCTCCATCACGGGCAGAAAGTCAATCCGATCGAAGCCAAGCAACTGAAACCGGAGTAACAGCCAAATACATAGGACATTTGCACAAAACTAATTTCATTGATTATCATTATAATAAACATCATTCAAAAACAACTACTAACCAAAAATATTGATTAGAATTGGATATGTCTGAAACTTTTGATACATTTGCGCAACCAATATATATATCGTAATTTCGTTAAAAAAGCAACAATTAGCGTCACAGCAATCTCTAATATAGGATAGTCTATCAACCCAAATACAAGATTAAATTATGATAATTCAGACAAAGAAAATTTGGGCACAGCTACTGACCCTTATATTTGTTTTGATGACGGCAGGAATAATGTCGGCTCAAAGCACCTCCACGGCAGAGAACGGCAATGTTCCCCCTGTTAAAAAATCTGAGAAAAAAGTTGAGGCTGAATCAGACAGCATCGAATACAGCATTAAACTAAAGGAAGTCGCGGTTGAAGCTCAGATGTCAATGGCAATAGAAGATGGTCAGGCGTATATACCCAAAAAACGGTTGAAAGACGCGTCGTTCAATACATTTCAGTTGTTATCGGCGATGCATATACCTATGGTAAAGGTCGACCTTGTAAATGGGAAAATCTCAACAGATACCGAGCAGACATATACATTTTACCTTAACGGGCTTGAGGCCTCACAGGTAGAAATCATAAATCTGCGCCCTAAAGATATTCTTAGAGTAGAGGTACTTAAGAATCCAGTCAACCCCCAGTTTCACGGCGACGAAAATGTAATCAACATTATAGCCAAAGAGTATCATTTCGGGGGCTATACGACTATAAATCTCGCAGATAAATTTATTGTAAATGAGGGTAATGGAGACGTTTACAGCAAGCTTGTGACAGGAAAATCTACCTGGCAGTTTACGGGAGGGGGCGGATACGCCAATACAAGCGGCACTGTGTACGAAAACGGGTATGTCTACGATATGAGAGACGAATCAGGGAATCTATGGACACTCGAACGAGAAAGCCGGTCTGAAATTACCCGACGGCGCAGCGGCACCTACAATGCGGGAGTACAATGGAGACTGGTTCCGAATTCAAAATTCAATATATTGATAAATGCCGGAGTATTCGGCTCACGAATGCCCGATTATAAGAGACTTGGAACGATAACCGACGTTATTGCCGGTGAGGAAACCATAATGAATACCACAGTCTATTTCTCATCAAGCCGTGTAATTCCGTCTATGTCTGTCAATATGAACTATGGCGTATCTGACAGGCTATATCTGAGTTTTCGTGGACAGGCAGTCGGAAGTTTTACGGATACGAATGATGATCGCGCTGAGAATTCAAAAAATAAATCGTTGCAGTTTATTAATATAACTGATGAAAAGGGATTTGCACCGGAAGGAACTCTGAGTGCATATTACCTCCTTCCAAACAACACCCAACTTGGATTGCATCTGACAGATAAAGCAACCATTTTCAATACCGTTTACAGCGGAAATACAAATACCCGCCACAGATTTACAACCAACGTAGCTTCAGCCCGTCTGACCTACGCGCTGAAGTTAAGCAAATCATGGAATCTGTCGGTAGACGCATCTTATTTTCATTCGCTCACAACACAGAGCGACACGGAAAACCTGAATGAAGATATGTGGAACGGCAAGGTGTCTCTTTCCGGAAAAGCCGGCTCAAAACACTCGTTCGCCTTTACCGGTGAGTATCAACCCACGCCCCCGAGTCCGAATATGTATACGTCCGTTTTTACTCAAAACTCCTCATATACGGGTACTATGGGTAACGCCGACCTGAAATGGCAGAAATATTATTCATTCCAGTTCAATTATTTCTGGTTCATATCCAACCGTACACGCATTGCGTTATCCACAAAATATAGTGGTACAACAGACGCTATAGTAAACAGTTATATCCCATATAACAACGTGATGTATACCGTCCCGGTAACAAGTGGCAATAACGATGAGCTATATGGTTATATCATGGGAGAATATGACCTGACATCATCGCTGTCAGTAGACCTATCTGTGACAGCCAGACGATTTCATCAGACAGGTGTTTTCAACCTGAATAAATGGATTTGTATGCCCGCGTTAACTCTCACCTACACGCCAAACAATCATTTTATGATGCATGCATCGCTTTCCGGTCCGGATGGCAGGGCAAGTTTTTACAAAGGAAGTTATGAAGACCGCAAGGACTGGAATCTATGGCTGCGTGGATCATACACCAACAGGAATTTCAACATAAGTCTTGACATTGTCCCCCTAAACAGATATTTTACAACTGCGACACATGCAGAGACCTCTGTTGCAGAGGTCTACAGTAAGGTAATGGATAAGGCGTACGGACGTTCGGTAAGTCTGTCTTTTTCATATAATCTCGAATACGGCAAAAAAATAGATCACTCTAAATCTATTGAAATATCAACTTCAGCCGGAAGTACCGTCAGATAACAACTTTACTTCTCTTTGACGGTATGGGTATCTCACTACACAAAAGCAAACTGAGATATGTAAGGCAGCGCGATGCCATGCAGTGTGGGGTCGCTTGTCTTGGTATGGTTTGCTCTGCATTCGGATATGAATACAGTATTGAAACTCTTGAAAAATTATGCACTCCGACTAAAGAGGGGGTATCGTTAAAGGGGATTGCTGACGGAGCGGCGGTGCTCGGGTTGAAAGGAACCGGCTACCGGATTACAGAAGAAGAGCTACACAATGTATTTCAACAGAAACTGATAAGCAAGAGTGGCTGTTGCGAAGCAGCTGTTCTACATTGGAATCAGAACCATTTCGTAGTGGTATATGGAATTTCACGCAATGGGAAACACTATTTAATAGCAGACCCGGCCAAGGGAGTTTGTAAAATTGAACGGGATCCATTCAGACGTCATTGGGGTGAACGAGGATCGGATGGCAAGCATCGTGGCATAGCTATGTTCTTCGAACCGACAGAAGAATTTGGAAAGAAAATCGTTCCCGACGGGGATCCTGCCGGTGTCAATAAACGTTCCTGGAGGTTTCTATGGGGATACGTAATGCAACATAAGCGACAGTTTGCGAGAATCGCACTATGGCTCGCCATAGGGAGCGGACTTCAAATCATCATGCCATTCCTGACTCAAGCCATAGTTGATGAAGGTATTGCACGACGAAGCATAGGCATTATATGGATGATACTGCTCGGTGAGATTGCCATCGTTGCCGGAAGCACCGTTGCCGACTTTATTCGCCGTCGGTTACTGCTAAGAATCTCAATGCATGTGAATATATCGTTACTGAGTGATTTCTTTTTAAAATTGTTGAAACTACCCATGAGTTTCTTTGAGACCAAACTTATGGGAGACCTTTTGCAGCGC
>CAZDWY010000069.1:0-12744 GCA_964509345.1 uncultured Alistipes sp. | reverse complement strand
TTGTTATATCAACTCCAGTATCTGGAAACGTACTATTGCACACGAGTATGGACTAAAGTTAAGAGGTTTGCAAAGCAGTATGAACACAGATTAGAAGTGCATTATATCGAAAAGATTAATTCTATAAGAACTACTGAAGTAAAATTACGTGATTTGAATGAAAACCTGAAATCTAAAAAACATAGATTTGATGAGTTTTTTGAAGAGTTTAGAAATGCTGTAAAGAAAGCATATTGCAAGGAATAATATAATGGTAGAACTTCTTTTAAAACGTTATCTCTGGCTGATTGACACATTGAAATGTGGCGATGAAATGACATTTGATGAAATTGCCGCACGATGGGAGAAATCATCAATCAACGACAATGGATCAGTGCTTTCCAAACGAACGTTCTATAATCATTGTCAGGCCGTTTCTCGTCATTTCGGCATTGACATAGAATGTCGGCGCGGACGGGGACTGAATCTTTACAGAATTTCTAATCCAGAAGCTATCGAAGAAAACACACTCACTAAATGGACTCTCGACAGTTTCTCGCTTGGCGAGCTTTTGCTCGGCAATTCTGCGATTGCGGATAAAATTCTTTTAGAAGTTCCGTCGGGGCGCGAATGGCTTAAAACAGTACTCATAGCCCTTCAACAAAATCGGAAACTTGAAATTTCATACAACAACGCCTTTGGCTATCACTCAGAATCCGTGATATCTCCACTTTGTGTGAAGTTATTTAAGAGGCGTTGGTATGTATTAGCGCTAAATTCCAAGGAGCAGAAGCGCATATATTCACTTGACCGAGTGAGGGATATGGTTCTTGTTGATGAGTCGTTCGCTTATCCTGAAGATTTTGTGCCGACAGAATATTTCAGCGATGTGTTTGGAATTGTGGCCGGAGTTGAGGATAAAGTTGAAGATATAGTAATCCGCACCTATGACGAGTTGCCTGGCTATTTGCGTTCTCTGCCTATGCATCATAGCCAACGTGAAATAAATTCCAATGACGAGTTTACCGACTTCTCTCTACATCTGAGACCTACATTCGACTTCATTCAGGAACTACTCCTGCATCGAGATCAACTTGAAGTGCTCCGGCCACAGTCGCTGCGAGATGAAATAGAGCGAATAATCCGCAATATGCTTAATCATTATAAATTATAAATAAGGTGATTTCTTATCATGAATTCACGTTAAAATAACGTATGTCAAAAAGTAGGAAAAAGAATCCTGTGGTATGGTGTACCGGTCGTTCAAATAAGGCCGGTAAACGTCAGGCAAACAAACGTTTTCGGCGCATTGTGCATCAGCGTATCAACTCAGATTATCCAATCCCCATGTATGTAAAGGAGATAACAGACTTTTGGTGCATGCCGGCTGATGGAAAAATGAGATTAGAACCGAACGATGAATATTATGAAAAATCTTTGAGAAAGTAACAAAAATGAATTCCATAACAAACATTCAAAATGAGAATCTGCCGACACTCATGTATATTCATGGGTTTCGCTCCGGAGCAAACGGATCGAAGAGAGAGCAGTTGCAAAAGCATTTTGAAGGGCAATATCGAGTGATTGCTCCGGAGGTAGACGCTGATCCCGAAGAGTCACTTGCCAAACTCAATGAGATTATTGCCCTTGAGAAGCCCAAGATAATTGTGGGCACATCGCTCGGAGGATGGATGACGCTGATGAGCGAAAGCGGTGAGGCAGAATTAATCGTGGTCAACCCTTGCGTTGATCCAAAACAAACTCTATCACAGTGGAAAGATGAGGAGCTACCATACTTCTGTCCCAGATTGGACGGCGTGCAGACCTATACGGTAACACAACAGATATTAGATAAATATGACAATTATAATCTAATTGATGCTGTAAAGGGAAAAACAACTTGTATTCACGCTTTATGTTCTGAAGCAGACGAATTATTGGTATGCAGTCACATTGATTTCCTCCGTCCCTTATTGCCTGATAACAGATTGACGATCGTCAATGACTTTGGCCATCGTTGCTCCGAGGCTGGTATGTATCACCTGTTCAATATCTTGGATGAATATGTAGGCATGTAAGTAACAGGCGTTATACGAACAAAGAAAGAATTGCCCTTTTTAAAAAAGGGTAGCGTGGGGGTAGCAAAATATGGTCTGAAATGGGTCTGAGGTTAGCTGATGTGTGTCCTTTGATTGGTAGGGAAAGACATAAAAAAACCTCAGAACTTATTGAAAGTCTGAGGTTTGTCTGAGGTTGTCAGTCTTAGGTCTGACAAGGTTGCGGAAAGACAGGGATTCGAACCCTGGGTACCCGTAAGGGTACAACGGTTTTCGAGACCGTCCCGATCGACCACTCCGGCATCTTTCCTTAATCGGGGCGCACCTGATTGCGAGGTGCGGTATGTTTGGTAGCCGCAAAGGTACAAAGTTTTTTCGAGGCGTCACAATTTTTTCAGTTCTTTTTTGAGAATATCGCGATACAAAGTTTCCAGCAAGAAGTGCAACGGTATTCGCCGTGATTTTTACCTGTCGGAATCTCCTCGGTTTATTATATAATTGACTAAGGATGGGGCGCAACTTGATCGGTAGGTCAAAGCCGGTCATCAGGTAAGGGGAGTACCAGGTGGTTCATCATCACCCCGGCGAAGGGTCGTTCGCCCGCAGGCATGAAGCCGAGCCGGCGGTATAATGCCTCGGCTTTCGGGTTATCCTTGTCGACAAGCAATCCTGCCGGTTTACCGGCGGCATGGGCGTGGGCAGCCTGTGCGAGCAGCAGCCGTGACCCCAGTCCCTCGCCGCGATAAGGCTCCCACACGGCGAGCGTATCGAGGTAAAATTCATCTGGCGAAGTCTCGTCGTCCATCCCCTCCATATCGCGGTTCATGCGTCGGCGGGCTGCCTCGAAAAAACGCTCGCGCAGCGGGTGAAGCAGGGCGCCGTCGTAGGCTATGCACACTCCTGCGACCTTCCCTTCCTCATTGAGCGCCACGAGAGTGTTGCGGTAGCTGTATTGCGAATCGTCCATTGCGGCGAGTTCTGTGAAAAGCGCTTCCACATCCTCAATCGAATGATCCTCGCCGGCGAAATCGCGGCATATCTCTTCGCCTACTGCCATCATTATGGCGCGGGCTATCATCGGTGCATCCTCGCGCCGGGCTTGGGTAATTGTAGTTTCCATAGGTTTGTTACGGTTACTGCAAATTTACCACATTCCCTTCACACGGCAAAACAGCTCAACCGGCGTTGGTTATGAGATAGTGGAATTCCAGAAATGATTCACCGGTCCGTGACCGTGGCCTATCTCATAGCCGGCGCCGGAAGCCAGCGCACCCGTAAGATATTCTTTAGCCTTGGTAACTGCGGTGTCGAGGTCGGCTCCGCGGGCAAGCCACGCTGCTATTGCCGATGAAAGCGTGCAGCCGGTTCCATGGGTATTGACGGTGTTGATCCGCGGGGAGGGGAGGCGCAGGAAAGTATCGCGCACGGCATTGTAGAAAATGTCGACTAATGTGCCTTCATGATCAAGGTGTCCGGCTTTGAGCATTACAGATACCCGCTGGTCGGTGAGGCGCGAGAGGGTACGGGCGGCATCCTCAAGTTGGTCGCGGTGGTCGACTGTTTCTCCCAACAGCATTGAAGCTTCCGGAAGATTTGGCGTGATGATGCTGCTGTATGGGATCAGTTCATCGCGAAGTGTGCCTACGGCCTCCATCTCCAGCAACGGATCGCCGGAAGTAGCCACCATCACCGGATCGAGCACGATGCGACGTACATCGGGAAACTCCTGCAGCGTGGCGAGCACTGTGCGTATCAGCGGTGAGCTGTGGAGCATTCCTATCTTTACCGCGTCGGCGCCAACGTCGGACAATACCGAACGTATCTGCCCTGCCACGAAGCTTTCCGGTATAGGGTGAACGCCGTATACTCCGCAGGTATTTTCATCCACCACCCCTACGATGGCTGAGGAACCGTATACTCCGAGTGCCGAGAAGGTCTTGAGATCAGCCTGAAGCCCGGCGCCACCCGAAGGGTCGCTCCCCGCAATTGTGAGCGCTGTAATATATCTTTTCATATCCTGGCTACTTTAATGAGTTATATTTCCCATGGCCGGGGTGAGTAGGCGCTATCCCAGAAGAGCCATTCCATACGGGCGGCTTTCAGGTAGATATCGGTCATGCGCTGGCGGGTGGCGTTGTCGGCGGCGCTTGCAAGTCTGTCGCATATGGCGATAGCTTTTTCCGTAGAGGCGTCGAAAGCCGGGTCGCTGTAGGTTTTTATCCAGTCGGCATAAGGGTTCCCATCCAGTCGGGCTATGGAAAGAATATGCTTCCCTACGGCAAGATAGATCCAGAAGCATGGCAATATGGCCGCGGCTTCAACTGCAACGGGTTCCAGCGCCTGCGCCTTGAGCAGCGAAGTGTAGAACAGGCACGTGGGCGACATTTCGCTGGTTCCGTCGGTCACGTACATGGAGTGAAGCGCTTTTTCCGTCAGCACTCCGTCGCCGGCGAATTTCAGGAATGCATCCATGTCGTCAATGTTGTCAAGCCTTGAGGCTATGTGGGCGAGCACACGGCTGTATTGGGTAATATAAAGATTGTCCTGTTCGATATAGCGCCGGAAAATTTGCGGATCGAGGCTTCCGTCGGCAAGTTCGGTGATAAACGGCAGCCGCAGTATAGCCTCATAAACCGGCAGGGAGGCTTCCCACGCTTCGCAGCTCCATTTCTTTGAGTCTGTCATTATTCAGTTGTTTGTTATGTTAGAATTCAATTAATGCAGTGTGCAGGGTCAGCAGATCGATGGTGAAGAGCTTCCCTTCCGTAACCTCCCCTGCTCCGGTAATCAGTTTTATCGCCTCGGCAGCCTGGAGAGCTCCCACTGCACCGGGGAGGGCTCCTATAACTCCGGTCACCTTTGGCGGTTGCCCGCACATTTCCTCCCGGTTTGGGAAAAGATCGGTATATCTCCGGCGCTTCATGTGATTGAACACACTGAGCATTCCCCGGAATTCAGCTATTGCCCCGTGTACCCATGGTTTCCCCTCGGCCCAACAGGTCTCGTCGATCAGATAGCGCGTTGCAAAATTGTCGGTACAGTCAATTATAAGATCATACCCACTGACAAGTCCGCGGGCATTCAAGGGTGTCAGACCCTCGTTGTGGATGGTGAAACGCGTGTCCGACGACAAGGAGGAGAGCCTCTCCACGGCGCATTCCGTTTTCCTTTTCCCCACCTGGTCCTCGCGGTAGAGTGTCTGTCTTTGAAGATTCGAAAGGCTCACCGTGTCGGGATCGGCGATGCCGATGTGTCCTATGCCGGCACCAGTGAGGTAAGTGGTTACAGGAGCTCCCAACCCTCCGGCGCCCACCACGAGCACCGAGGCTTCCCGCAATTTCTGTTGGCCGCTTTCTCCTATTCCATCAAGCATAATCTGGCGCGAATAGCGCTCTGAAGTGTTACATTCCATAATTTTTCGGTGAAGTTAATCGAACACTCTGTCCCAGTCTTTCCATACAGGTTCGCGTCCGAGCGCCCGCAGATCTGCTGCCACCTGGGCAGGGGAAGAGGGATCGCTTATGGCAAACTGCTCCAGAGAGTCGGCATATGTGGCGTATCCTCCCGGATCGGTCTTCGAGCCTGCGCTCATTGTGGTGACACCAAGGGTGGCCATGTTGTTACGGAACTTATGGTTCTCCCGGGTGGAATATGAAATGTCTACATCGGGGTCGAAGATGCGGAAAGCGAAAGTGAGCTGGGCGAGTTCGCGGTCGCTCATCACAATGTTCGGCTGGAATCCCGATTCCGATGGGCGCATGCGCGGAAAATTCACCGAATAGCGTGTCTGCCAGTAGCGTTTGCGGAGGTATGTCAGGTGGCGAACCATCATGGTCACATCCGTGCGCCAGTCTTCAAGCCCTATCAATACCCCCATCCCGATTTTGTGGACGCCGGCCTGCCCCATGCGGTCGAATCCGTCGCATCGCCAGTCGAAGTTCGATTTCATGCCGGCGGGATGATAGACTTTATAGCGCTTGTGGTTGTATGTTTCCTGAAAACATACCACTCCGTTGAGCCCCGACGATGTCAGGCGACGGTAATCTTCCGTCGGGAGGGGCATTACCTCAATGGTGAGATTGCTGAAATAGGGGCGGCATACCTGAAGCGCGCGCTCAATGTAGGATGTGTCGGCCACTGCGGGATTCTCGCCCGTTACAATCAGCAGATTTTCAAATGGTCCCATGCTCTTTATCGCTTTGCATTCTGCCTCGATCTGCTCCGGAGTGAGGACAACCCGTGCGAACCTGTTATGGCGGTTGAAGCCGCAGTAAACGCATGAATTGGTACATGAGTTGGTGATATACATGGGTATGAAAAGGCTCACAGTCTTACCGAAACGCCTCTCGGTTATAGCCTTGCTGCGTCGTGCCATAGTCTCCAGGTATGGTACGGCGGCAGGAGATATGAGTGCCATGAAATCATGGTCGTCGAGGCGGTCTTTCGCCAGGGCGCATTCCACATCGGCAGCGGTCATCGACATTATCTCGCCGGTGGTAGTGTTCCAGTCGTAATGGGTTTTAAGATATTCAGAGAACATGGAGTGTCAGTCGAGAATGTCAAGAAAAGAGGTCAATGGAGATGAAGCCTCAGCTGCGTTCCCCACAACTCCCAGACCGGCTTCATACGCTTCGCGTCCCGCTTTCGTAGCGTCGGCGAATGCCTTTGCCATTCTTACCGGATCGCCGGCAACGGCGATGGCTGTGTTCACCAGCACGGCATCCGCACCCAGCTCCATAGCCTCAGCAGCATGGGATGGGGCGCCCAGTCCTGCATCAACCACAACCGGCACACGGCTCTGTTCTATGATGATTTTAAGAAGTTCGCGTGTCACAAGCCCCTTGTTAGAGCCTATAGGTGCTGCGAGAGGCATCACAGTGGCAGCCCCAGCATCCTCCAGTCGTTTGCAGAGCACGGGATCGGCCTGGATGTAGGGGAGTACGATGAACCCGAGCTTGGCGAGTTCCTCTGTGGCGCGTAGCGTTTCAACAGGATCAGGAAGCAGATATTTCGGGTCGGGGTGGATCTCCAGTTTCAGGAAGTTTGTGCCGAAGGCTTCCCTTGCCAGTTGGGCGGCAAGCACCGCCTCAGCCGCGTTGCGTGCCCCTGAGGTATTTGGCAGCAGCTGTATACCCTCGTGGGCGATGTGGCGCAACATATCATCCTCGCGGTTATCCATGTCGATGCGTTTCATCGCAACCGTTACCATTTCTGTTGAGGAGGCTTTGATCGCTTCCTCCATTACTTCATTGGAACGGAATTTACCCGTACCGACAAAAAGGCGCGAATGGAATTCCCTTCCTCCTATTATAAGATTACCCATGATAAATATGAATAGTTAAGTTAGTCGTGGAAATTATTTTATATTATCCGGGAGCATACTTTCTGACGTATTTCGCCCGAAGATGAAGGAGTGTAGCGAGCTACACGACTGAAGATGAGGATGAAATACGGCGAAAGTATGCCGCGGATTATATAAAGCTCTATTAAACATATTATGCGTAATAATTTTCATGACTAACTTAATGGTTTGACGATATTAATAGTAGCTGAAAATAAATGGTTTAGTACTCTAATGGATGGAAAGCTCCATTTAATATTTCCATGAATGCGGCAGCTGCGGTGGCAGGATTTTCCGAGCGTAGGATTGCCCCGCTTACGGCTATTCCACCGACACCGGTACGCATCAGCGGTTCGATGTCGGCAGGTGTGATACCCCCGATGGCTACCACCGGAACCGTGAGTTTCCGCCGGCGGCATCGGTTCATTACAGTATCGTAGCCGTCGATTCCCAGTATGGGGCTCAGATTGTTTTTTGTGGTGGTGAAACGGAATGGTCCCAGACCTATGTAGTCTGCCCCGTCGGCGACGCTCCGTTCGAGATCGGCGAAAGTGTTGGCGGTGGCACCCAGAATTTTTTTAGGACCGAGCATCCGGCGTGCCTCATTTACGGGCATATCGTTCTTCCCGACGTGAACGCCGTCGATACAATCGAGCCGGGCGGCGAGTTCTACATGATCGTCGACAAGGAGTGTGACGCCATGTGACTTCCGTAGAGGTGCGAGAGTAAGCACCACATTCTCTACCGTCTCGGCAGAAGCGTTCTTCATTCTCACCTGCACCCATCTGCATCCTCCCTCTACAGCTTGTCTGGCCCCGTCAATGACCGCTTCAGGTGTGGCGCCGTCAGTAATGAGTTGAAGCCGGAAAGCATCCATGTCAAGCGGCTTGCGCCATGCGCTCCCGAGCATTGCTGCCCCAGCGAAGCCTGCTTTCTCAAGCTCGTGAAGCCGGGCGTAAGTCACCCCTCCGAGTGCATAGATCTTCGGAGTGATCATATGCCGCAACTCCTCCAAATCGAAATCGGTGGAGTAACCCACTTTTGAAATAGAGGGGAAGATGGGGCTAAGAAAGGCATAGGAGAAACGGTGGTCAACGGAGGGGATCTCGTCAACGCTGTGAATCGACCGGCTTATTGGTCCGCTCCATCCCGCGGGGGGAGCAGGATTGCGGTGGTTAAGGTGAACACCTCCGATACGGTTCTCTTCCGCAAGGTCAAGGCAATCGTGAAGCGATATCCGCTGACGCAGTTCACGGGGGATGGTGTCGATAAGCGTCTGTATCTCCTCAGGTGTGCATCCCGGTTTCCGGATATGGACCCGTTTGAATCCTCTTGCGGTAAGGGCGTTTACAATATCTTCTCCTTCACCCGGGTAAAAATAAGGGACGGTAATAGCTATCAGATCCATGGTCTCACCCTCCGCATACAGCCTTGATGATGGTGATTTTCATACCCTCTGTCAATGGGAAATCTTCCCATCCCGAGCGAGGAACAACGCGGTTATTCACGGCAACAGCCTGTCCGGTACCGTTTAATTCCAGAGACCTTAGCAGGTCTCCGAGTGTATTACATCTTTGTGGCAGCTGGATGTGGCGTCCGTTGATTTCTATATCCATACTCGCAAGATTGAAAAGTTAACAACTTAATCCTGCTTATCTTCAGAGGGGTATAGGATTACGGGAAGCCTATGGGGAGATTATCTGTATGGCGTTGCTTCAAGTTCTTCCGGCGGTATAAACCGCATCAAGTTCCAAGGGTGTGATCTCAGCCCGCGTCCGAGTGCGGGCACCCCTCTTGAATAAGCTCTGCAAATGTATCACTTTCCATCGATACATCCAAATAAAAATAAGTAAGTCATGAAATTATTACGCCTAATTTCATGATTTACGAGGTGTGAAAGAGCATGCAATCCAGTAGAGGCGAGAAAGAGTGCACGGATGCGCATTTTGTCCTCTTAAAGGGGAATGATTTTGCAAAAAGTTTCCCCTTAAGGGTGACATATTTGAAGATATTCTTATTTTTGGGGGAGGTGGGGCAGTCAGAGGGGGATGAGGATGAAGCCGGAGGGGATGTGGCGGAAGCCTATGAGGTTCATGGCGGCGAGGCGCACGATGAGGTCTTCGGTAGTGCGGAGTGACAGGCGGGCGGCGCGGGCTGCATCCTCGGGGGTAGCGCCCGGATCGGCGGCGCTGATATAGCGCAGGATGGCGCTCTCGTCGGGGGAGAGGGAGAGCAGACTCCCGTCGGTGTCGGCGGCGCGTCGCTTCCATGCCCGCACCATCAGGGGGTGTGCCACGATGTTCTCGTCTGCAACCCTATAGTATGCCTGCCAGCGTCCGTCGCTCTCGCGGCATTGAACGGGGCGGTTTTCCGCCTGGGGAATCACGGCGCGGAGCACTATGGCTCCCCCCTCGCAGGCGAAGGTTGTCATTTCGAGTTGCACGGCGGGGCGGCAATAAATCTGTGCGGCAGCTTCGAGCATGTAGAGATCCTCTTCGGAGCGCAGTCCGGCTATGGTGCCGTTGTCCTTTACCCCTACAAGCAGCCTGCCGCCGGAGTTGTTGGCGAATGCCGAGATGGAGTGGGCTATCTTGTGTACGTCGGAAATCTGAAATTTGAAGTCCTGCTGCTCATGCTCCCCTTCGGAGATGAGCTTCTGTATATAGAATTTGCCTCTTATGGCCTTGATATCCTTTAGCATGGCAGGATAGGGAATTTGCAGTTCAATAAAAAGATGGCGGGTGTTATTCACCCTGTAGGGCTACCGGGGCGCCGCAGGAGGGTGACAGGCGCAGAATGTCGGTTCCAGATGGGGATTGGAACACCCGCAGTCCGAACCGCTCTATTGTGGCGTAAACATGGTTGAAGATATCGCTCTGTATATGCTCGAATTCCACCCATTTGGTGGTGTGGGTGAAGAAGTATAGCTCGATGGGGAGGCCGTTCGGGGTTGGTGGGAGCTGGCGTACCATCAGGGTGAGGTCGGAGTTGACCCGCGCATCGCGCCTCAGATATTGCTCGAGATAGAGCCGCAGTAGCATCAGATTCACGATTTTACCATCTTCAGGGAGTTCAATGCCGTCGAGGAATCCTTCGCTACGGATTGTCTGTAGTTCGGAGGGGGAGCAGAAGCGCACTGTGGTAGCATCTACGTAGAAGGCGCGGCTTACGCGTCGGCCGGCGGACTCAACCATCGCCTGAAAGTTCTGGAACGATTCCGATACCAGCGAGTAGGGGGGTATGGTTGTGATGGAGTTGTCGAAGTTGCGCACTTTGACCGTTGTGAGCGATACATCCTCCACCACTCCGTTGGCGTTGTGACCGGGACAGCTGATCCAGTCGCCCCGCTGCACCATCTTGTTGGCTGTAAGCTGAACGCTCGCCACCAGTCCGAGAATAGTGTCCTTGAACACCAGCATCAGCACCGTGGCTGCCGCTCCGAGCGCTCCCAGAATGGCAAGAGGAGTTTTCCCTATCAGTAGGCTGAGACCAACAATTACCCCGATGCCGAAAAATATGAGCTTGAACATCTGGAACACGCCCTTGATGGCGTAAGGGCTTGTGTTGGGGCGGCGGGCAAGCCCTTCATATAGATTGTCGATGAAAATCAGCACTATCCTTACTATAGCCCAAAGGATGTAGAAGGATGTGATGATATCGAGCCACCTTACTTCATCGGCGTTGTCGCCGAAAAAGCGTGGCAGGAGCCAACTCACCATCAGGGCCGGCGCCAGCTGGCTCACGGCGCGGGTGAACCGTTTGTTGATAATATCGTCGTCCCATTCCGTAGGGCTCTTCTTTACAGCGCGTTCCACCAGCCACAGCAGCGCTTTGGCAAGGTAATACGACGCCACAGCTACCACTGCGATTCCCGTGAGCAATATGGCTGTTACTATCCATGATGCCCACGCTCCGTGGATATTATCGTTAAGGAATGCTTCAATATTTTCGAACATGACCGTGATTCTGGTGGGATTCAGTTTGAGTTCCCGCCTTCACAAAGTTAGCTATTTTATAGCTTCCCGCAAAAACTTACACAAAGAAGAGGGTGTGTCATAATGGCTCATCTGGGTCGTCGCAATCGACATTCGGCTTCGGTCACGATCTCCAGATCGCTCCCATCAGCCTCAGTCTCAGCTCCTACCATCTGAACCATTCTGACAGCACCCTCGCAATCCGGACACAATAGAAGGGGGTGTCCTCGATTCTGACACCCCCTTCTTAATTATCGGTTTATGCTTGTTTATGCCTTCTTGACGCGGGGCTTGGCAGCTGTTTTAGCCTTGGGCTTTTCCTCTTTGCCGGCTTTTGCGGTCTTGCATGCCTTGGCTGCTTTAGCGGGAGCAGCAGGGGTTTCCTTGCTCTGGCGGAGGGCATGCTCTTCGTTGAGGTGCTCTTCGTTGAGACGGTAGCGGTTCACCTCCTTGTTGAGGGTCTCGATCTCGCGGGCCTGGTTGCGGATAGTGGTCAGGAGCGAGTTGAGCTCTTCGTTTTCGATGCTCATGGGGTACTGTTCCTCTACGCGCACGATGAAGTCGGCCAGTACGTTCATGTAGTTAGTGAACGCCTGGTAGGGTGTCTCGTAGGGTGAGAACATCGAATGGGAGGCACCGTCGGCCATATGTTTGGTGGACATGTAGAAGAAGTGGTCGGCAGCCTGGAGGCGTCCCCAGTCCTGCTTGAGCTGACGGTTGTCGCTCAGGCGCACACGTTCTGCTACGGAGTACAGCTTGTTGAAAGCCTCGTTCTGCAGCTGGTTACCGAGCCATGCTGAGGTGTCGCGGGCTTCGTCGGCCCAGCTGATGGGATGAACAACCGAGAGCACATCTACAGGCTTGAAGGTCTTCACCGCCTCTGTCGGGGTTATGAATTCCACTCCGCGCTCTTTTGCAAAACGTGGGAGAGCTTCAAGGAACTGGAATATGCCGGTGTCGGCGGTGTGGAATTCACCGAATGTCTCGAGGTTCATGAACAGGTTGAATACCTGCTCCTCCTGCGGAGTGTCGGCGATCCAACTGATATATTTGTCGGCGGTGAGGGGATATTCATTCCAGTCGGTGCGGCTGAAGCGCTCGGTGATATCATCGCTCAGTTTGTCGTTTTTGAGCAGCAGTTTCAGTTTGGGAGCGGAGGCTGCGGCGTAGACATAGTTGGGCGACTTCCATCCGAGAATATGTTTGGCACCTTCGGTGATGCATCCCTTGAAGCCCATGGCTGCGATCTGGGGCGCGAGTTCGTCTGAGTAAATAAGCTCAGTGTTGCGGAACACGTGAGGTTTTACGCCGAACAGTTCTTCGATCTTGTCGGTATGAAGTTTCACCTGTATGCGGAATTCCTCGGGGTCGGCCAGGGATGCCAGTGAGTGGT
>CAZDWY010000068.1:0-12795 GCA_964509345.1 uncultured Alistipes sp. | reverse complement strand
TGGTTTGGGACCAGGTGGTCGCAGGTTCGAATCCTGTCACCCCGACAAAAAATCCTCGGAATTGAAAGTCCGTCAATTCCGAGGATTTTTTTATTTTTTCTTCTGATTTTGGATCAGAGGCTGTCGTTGCGGCGCTGGAAATAAGCCTGCGGCTTGTGGCAGACGGGGCAAGCCTTCGGGGCATTGTTGCCGGTATGGATATATCCGCAGTAGCGACACTGCCACTGTGTGGAAGCATCGGGATCGGAAAATGTTTCTCCGGCTTCCATGCGGGCGAGCAGCTTGAGGTAGCGAGCCTCGTGAGCCTCCTCTACAATAGCTACATTCTCATAAAGTTTTGCGATAGCGGTAAAGCCTTCCTCGCGAGCTACCTTGGCAAATTCAAGGTACATCGAAGACCATTCCTCATGCTCGCCCATAGCGGCTTCGCGCAGGTTGCGTGTGGTATCGCTTACCGGACCGGCTGGATATGCGGCTGTGATCTCGAGCATGCCTTCGTCGAGATACGAGAAGAACATTTTCGCGTGGGCAAATTCCTGCTCGGCGGTTTCCATAAAGACGGCGGCGATCTGTTCGTAACCTTCCTCGCGCGCTACGTCAGCGAAAATCGAATAGCGGTTACGTGCCTGCGATTCGCCGGCGAAAGATTTCAGAAGGTTCTGTTCGGTACGTGTGCCCTTGATGCTTTTTTTATCCATAATAGTAATCAAGTATAATTTCAGTTGTTTGAGTTTAAAGTAGCGAAGGCTGCGCTGAGGCGGTCTTCCCATGCGCTGTATAAACGCATTGCAGAGCGATAATGTTCGATGAAAAAAGTGGTAGTTTGCTTTAAGTTTGCTATCTTTGCAAGGTAATGCGCGCATGACTGCGCTTTCAACTCAGACTGACACCGAGATGAGAAACAGAATAAGACTTGCCGGTCGCGCCCTGGCGCTCGGCACCGCTATGGCGGGAAACTTATGTGCCCTTGCCGGTAATCCAACAGCAGCCGCGGGCGCCGGCAGTGTAACTGGCGCAGATGCAACGGGATATGCTGCCCGTGCGCGTCTGATGCTTGACGATGCCAATATGCACGGAGCTGTCGACCAGTTCGCAAAGGCTCTTGAACTTCTCCCACCTGGCGCAGAGCGTGAGAAAGCCTTGTGGCAGCAGACAGTGGCTCTTCTGGCACTCCCTTCTACCGTCGGCAATGAGGTTGTCGGCAGGTTTATCGAGGAGTATCCCGCCTCTGTGCGCCGCGAAACAGCAATGCTTGCTCTTGCGGAACTGCTTTACGACCGCGGTGACTGGAACGCTGCACGACGTGCGTATATGGAGGTCAATCCCGAAGCCCTCAATCCATCTGACGCGGAGGCATATCGCTACCATATAGCCTACTGTCTGCTTCGAGACGAGGAGTATGACCGCGCCGGAAACCTGTATATGTCGCTGCTCGGAACCACCTATGGAGCCGAAGCGCGTTTCTATATCGGATATATAGCCTATGTGAAGGGCGACTACGCGACGGCCGCCCGCGAGTTTGAGGCTGTAAGCCCTATGGCGGTGACGATGCCAGCAGCGATGGCAGATTACTATCTCGCGCAGATAGCTTACATGAAGAAGGACTACCGGACAGCGGCGCGTCTGGCACAGAATGTGGCGGCCCGCACCGATGTGGAAGCCGATTTCGAGTGGGAAGCGCTCCGTATAGCAGGTGAATCGCTATATGCGCAAGGCAAGGAGAAAGAGGCTCTGCCATATCTTCAACGTTATGCAACCCTATGTCCGGATCCGATGCTGTCGGCGCTCTATGTTCTCGGTGTTGACGATTACAACCACGGCATGTGGAAACAGGCAATAGAGCGCCTGACGCCAGTGACAGCCGATAGCGGTGAAATGGGGCAGAGTGCGTATCTTTTCATAGGTCAGAGTTATCTGAAGCTCGGCAACTACAACGCCGCCGCCATGGCGCTGGAGAAGGCTGCAGCAGCCGGAGGCGATCCGAAGGTGGAGGAAGCAGCGCTGTATAATCTGGCTGTGACACGCCTGCAGGGTGGAAAATCGCCCTTCGGAAGCGCGTCGGCGCTCCTGGAGGAGTTTCTGGTACGTTTCCCCGATTCGCAATATGTGCCCCTGGTAGCCGATTATCTGGTGAAAGGTTATATGACCGATAACAATTATGAGGCAGCTCTTCAGGCTATTGAAAAGGTAAAGAATCCCGGGGATGCGGTAAAGGCCATAAAACAGGTTGTTCTTTATTCGCTTGGAACCCGTGAGCTTCAGCGTTCTCAGCCAAGGGCTGCCCTCGACCATCTCAGCGAGGCGGCGTCGCTCGGGCGACTGAGCCCGGAAGTGGCTGCTGAAGCGACACTGTGGATGGGAGAGTGTCAGTATAAGATCGGTGACTATAGCGCTGCCGTTAAAAGCTACAACAACTATCTAAACCAGTCGTCAGGCTCGGCGCGAAACCGCGCCCTGGCATATTACGATCTCGGATATGCCGGCTTCGCACTAAAAGATTTCAAATCGGCAAAAACTGATTTCAACCGTTTCCTCCGCGATCCGGCAGATGCCGACAAGCGCATGATAGCAGATGCGTGGAACCGTCTTGCCGACTGCGACTATTATACCCGCGATTTCACAACCGCCGCAGAGAACTATGCCAAGGCCTACCGCGCTAATCCCCAGGGAGGTGACTATCCGGTGTATCAGCAAGGTGTGATGAAAGGGCTCACCCGCGACTATCAGGGAAAGATCGATCTTCTCACGGAGATGATGGCGGAGTTCCCGGGTTCACCGCTTGTGCCGGTGGCGATGCTCGAGATTGCTGAAAGTTACAACGAGCTCAACCAGACAGGACGCGCTGTGGAGACGTATACCGCCCTTGTGACGCGCTACCCGTCGACCGATCAGGGGCGTCAGGCTCAGCTGCTGCTCGCCATAACCTATCTTAACAGCGGCAACCGGGCGCAGGCAATCAGCCACTACCGTAAGGTTATTGAAAACTATCCATCGTCGGAACAGGCTCGTGTGGCCTCGGAGGACCTCAAACAGATATATGCCGACGACGGTAAGATTGACGAATATGTAGCGTTTATCGGCAAGATGCCCGACGCTCCCCGCATGGAGACCGCTGAGCTTGCCGAACTTACATTGCAGAGCGCAGAGAAAGCTCGTGAGGCAGGTAGAAACGCTGATGCGTTGCGCCATGCCACAGAAGTGGTGGAAAAATATCCCGATTCTCCTCAGGCTGTTGATGCACTCATAATAAAAGCTGAGGCGGAACTCGCCGGGGGTGATGCCGAGAGCGCTCTCGCCACATATCGCCTGCTCGAGCAGAAAGCATCATCGGCTGCCACGCTCAATGCCGCCCGTATGGGCATCATGCGACTCAGCCGCGATATGGCTGACTACGCGTCTTCTCTTGAAATGGCCGATCTTCTGCTTGGATCGTCATCGCTCGGAGCCGGAGATAAGGATGAAGTTGAATTTACAAAAGCCATGGCGCTTAACGCTACCGGTAAAGGGGAGCAGGCTGTAGAGATATGGGAGCGTCTGGCTGAAGAACCCGAAACTCTCAATGGGACAAAGAGCGCCTTGTATCTGTCGCAATATCTTTTTGAAAACGGAAAGACCGATGATGCGTTCGCTCGGGTTAACGCTCTCATTGATGCCAACCCACCTCATGAATATTGGTTGGCGAGGGGATTCATACTTCTGAGCGATATTCTAAGGGCGAAAGGGGAGACCTTCGAAGCAAACGAATATCTCAAGTCGCTCCGCCAGAACTATCCTGGTTCGGAGCCGGATATATTCAGGATGATCGACGAACGCATCCATTAATGTATCCGCTTAGGAGACAGAAGTTTTGATAAATTGAAGTTGAACAGTTACATCATACGAAATTGAAACCGGTTTTGCGATATAAGATTTTGGGCGCCGCTCTAATAGCAGCGGCGACCTTCACCACAGCTCAGGCGCAGCTCAACAAGGAAATCACGATCGAGAGGGAAATAGTGCCGGAAGTGCGCGCCGCGTCGCGCCTCGACATTTTTCCGCGTTCGCTCACTATTTCGTCGGATAAAGTGGATCTCGATTTTCTAGACTATACTACCCCCGGCTCCTTTGCGAATGCTCTCCGGACCCTTCAGCCTGCGGCGACGGAAGCCGCCATACCTCTCACACCATACCGCGGCTATGTCGATGCCGGTTATTTCCCGGCGGCAAACGCCACGCTTTCAGCAGGATATTCCATTCTCAGCGATAGCCTTACGGCGCTGAATGTCTGGGGACAGCTCAGTAACGTCGCTTATAAAGCACGTCCTGAAGCCGAAAGCGACAAGGTGAATTACAACAGATTCTTCGGAGCTCTCGGAGCAGGATTTTCCCGCCGTATGGGAAGCTATGGAACTCTGTCGGTATCAACCGATTTCGCATGCCGCTCGTTCAAAAATCTCGATGCATTGATTCTGGAAGCGGATCCGGAGATCGAATCGTTATCGGGGAAGACCGGTCAGAACACAATAGAATGGAACATCGGTGCGGGATGGAACGGTAACAACGGTGCCGGGCTGCGCTATCATGCCGGGATTGATTTCGGTATCTTCAATTTCAGCCGTACTTCATATATAATGCAGATACTTGGTGATGGATTTTACATTCCGGATGAATTGATGCCGGCGCCTGTTCATCAGCGTCGTCTCGGATTCGGTCTCGGGCTTTCGCAGACCTTCGGAAATCGGGCGCGTGCAGGATTGGATGTGAATGGCACATTCTTGAGCTACAACAGTTTTTGCGACCCAACAGTTCCGGGAGTATACGAAGATGACGACATGTATTACGGAAATGGTGACGAAGAATATGGATTCCTCGGCGGTAGTGGGGCCGGCAAGACCATCGGAGTTCTTTCCATCAATCCATATTACTATCTTTTGCCTGAGGCGCGTGCATTGTGTCTGCGTATAGGAGCTCAGGTCGATGTGACTTTCAACTATGGAAAGGCGCTCCATGTGGCTCCCGATATCCTTCTCGGTATAAATCCGGCGAGCAGTTTCGGCGCATGGCTCAGACTTGGAGGAGGTGAACGTCTCAACAGCCTTAAGGAACTCAGTGAGTTCACTCCATACATATCGCCGCTTTTCGCCTACGGTACTTCCAATATCCCTGTGGACGGTGAGCTGGGACTTCGCGTAGGTCCCTTCAAAGGTGTCGCCGTATCAGTAGATCTGGCTTATGCCGCCGCCAATTCGTGGCTTATGCCGGTGTATGGTTCGATGTCTGAGATAAGCTTCAGGGCAAACGACCTCCGTTCGTGGAAGGCAGGTGTGCATCTTACATGGAATTATCGCTCTGTGGTAGCGTTCGATGCCGGATTTGAGACGCGCCTACAGAAGGATGCCTCGCATGCGTGGCTCTACTGGCGCGACGGTGCGCGTAGCCGTGTGAGCGCTTCGCTTACCGTTCGTCCGATATCTCCTCTATCCATAGATCTTGGTTATACTATGTCGGTGTCACGCTCTATGGGGCTCGGGGAGATTGGTGCTCCTCAAGAGGCTGAACGTTTCAATCTCAAGGACCGGAATCTTCTGAATGCCGGAGTGTCATATGCCTTCACAGACGCCTTCACCGTGTTCGGACGCGTGGAGAATATACTCGATAACAGAGCCTGCGAGGCTGTCGATGTACCATTCCAGGGGCTTACTGGTGCCGTAGGGTTCGGCTGGAAATTCTGAAATGGCTGTGGGTAAGACAATACAATTCAAGCCACAGCTGCTTCAGGAGACAGCAGAGATAGCATTTACCGAAATAAAACGCTATCTTGAGCCGCATCTGGTAGAGCGCCTGTCGCTCCGCCGTGTTACCGCGCCGATGTATCTTCCTGCCGACTCCCCCTTGCTCGACGGGCGCTATCCTGGGGCGGTAATCCGTCTGGCGGGATCGAACCAGACAGTGGAAATCGTAGGGTCGCTTGATGTATGGCTCCGCGGGCAGCTTTCGCGCTACGACATAGCTCCGGGATTCGGAGTTTTCACCATAATGAACGCTTTGCGTCCGGAGTTGCCGTATAACCGTGTGTCGTCGCCACATGTGGCGGCCTGGGCGTGGCAGCAGGCAGTCGATCCCTCTGAACTCACAGAGAAAAGGCTTGTGACAGTGGCGAAAACACTTCATCAGCTTATTACCGATACGGAGAAGCGGATTCTCACTCTTTTTCCACATATGAGCCCTACGCTCGACAAGGAGCTGCGCATCGCGTATGAAGCGCGTCTTACGGAACTTTATCCCGGTCACACCCAGGATAGAATGCTTTATGAGTATCTGTATCCGAAACGGAACGGTGCTGACAGCGATGCTCCCCGGTCACCGGTACTGCTTCTTGTGCGTGATTCCGCCCCGCTTAAAGCCTACGGTGAGATATGGGTATGGAACCGGATTCTCAGCAAGCCCGTGCGGATAGCTGATCTTGCTGCATGGAATGCCGACAAGGTTGCGGGACCGTCGATAGGAGGCAATATATTCCGTGGACCGCTCGCCCTCCAGATTCTACAGCAGGATACCTTGCTATGATGCCCGGTTCCCCTTAATCTTCAGGCATATGCTACCTGAAGCATATCCACCTGCATTAAAAATAATTTCCAGACTTACTGTATAAAATCTCACGACACTTATGCGTATCGACATCCTCACCGTACTCCCCGAAATGTTCGATTCACCCCTGAACTGCTCCATTTTGCAACGGGCGCAGAAGAAGGGGCTTGTGGAGTTTCACGTGCATAATCTGCGCGACTATACCACAAATAAACACAGAAAAGTCGACGATTATCCTTTCGGCGGAGAGGCAGGAATGGTGATGCAGATCGAACCGATTGACCGATGTATTTCAGCCCTTAAAGCCGAGCGCAGCTACGATGAGGTTATTTTTACATCTCCCGATGGAGAACGTTTCGATCAGCCTATGGCAAACCGCATGTCGCTGATGGAGAATATAATCATCCTGTGCGGTCATTACAAAGGTGTGGATTATAGAGTGCGGGAGCATTTGATTACGAAGGAAATCTCTATTGGCGACTATGTGCTCACCGGGGGCGAACTGCCTGCCATAGTAATTTCCGATGCTCTGGTGAGACTTATTCCGGGAGTAATAGGTGATGAGCAGAGTGCCCTCTCCGATTCATTTCAGGACAGTTTGCTGGCCGCTCCCGATTATACGCGTCCGGCGGAGTACAACGGTTGGCGTGTTCCCGATGTCCTCCTGTCGGGTCACGAGGCAAAGATTGCCGAGTGGCGCCATGAACAGGCACTGGAGCGCACACGCCGTCTGCGCCCTGACCTTCTCGATTAGTGAGTGTCTGTATAAGGTTCGGCGGATCCTGCTGACGGCCGCTTTCTCTGAGAGCTTATGCCATATGTCAACGGTTTTCTTCCGATACGAGTTTTACAATTCTGGCTGCCACATAGGGGGTCGCCCTGAGTGCATATGCCCGTTCAAGATATTGCTTTGCGAGGGTGCGCGATTCTTTATCAGGTCTGTCGGCATATAGGTTGCCGAGCGAAAGAAGCGCATTCAGGTTTTCGGGATCGTTGTGGAGTATTTTCTGATAGGTCTCAATGCCGTTGTTTTCCATTCCGAGCAACATATAACCATCGGCGAGCGATGTCAGAAACTCGATATTATCAGGAGCTCCTGATAACATCGTATTACTGTAAATTACCATCTCCTGACCGTTACGTCGGAATGTGTAATATTTAAGTAGGTAACCGTTGATGGTTCGCTGCATCCATGGGTAGTTGGTTCGCGTCTCTTTAAGAAACTGCTCGAGAAGATGGGTTTTTCCCAAAGAGAAACTCCACTGGCGCACGCGTGAAAACACCGAGTCGAAGGGAATATAATTATCGAGCGCTTTCTGCATCAGCCGCATTTCTGAAGCGATGTCGTTGCGCATGGCATTGGCAACTATGGCTTGCCCGTAGGTGTCGGCAATCGTTGGTTTCTCTTCAAGCATGAGATCGAGCAACGCTGCCGCCGACGCCCATTCCGAGTGATCGAATGCCCGCTGGGCTTTTTCCTGAAGCTGGGGATAGGGATTTACACTCCATGCCGTGAAGGTGATGATGCATGCAGCGATAACGGCGGAAAGTCTGATGTTGCGCGTCATAGAATAAATCGGTATTGATGATGAAACATAGTGCCTGTAAATTATAAACGCGTGGAAACGCGAAAATGTGCGCAGAAACTTCTTCATCTTATAAAAAATATCCAATATTTATAAAAAACGGTGGACGGAAGTTGGAAATGTCAGTGTAAAATCATAACTTAGCAGATATCAAATCACACACGACTGACTGACATGACAGAAAACCATCGTTACTGCGTGATAATGTGCGGGGGCATCGGCTCCCGGTTCTGGCCCTACAGCCGATCGTCACGCCCTAAACAGTTCATCGACTTTCTCGGCACAGGGCGTACCCTGCTTCAGATGAGCGTTGACCGTATATTGCCTCTTGTACCGAAAGAAAACATCATAATCGTCACCAACGAGCAGTATGCTCCACTTGTGCGCGAGCAGCTCCCGGAATTGACAGATAGCCAGATTCTTCTCGAGCCGGCACGCCGAAATACGGCGCCGTGTATCGCCTGGGCGATGTATCATATTGCCGCGCTTGATCCCGAGGCAAGTGTGATCGTGGCTCCGAGCGACCATATCATCACCCGCGAGAATGTTTTTATCGAATCAATTCGCCGCGGATTCGAGTTTGTGGAGCGTAATGATGCTCTTCTGACTCTCGGAATAAAACCGACACGCCCTGAGACCGGATACGGTTATATACAGATAGGACGGCAGATTGATGGCGATTTCCATGCGGTAAAGACTTTTACTGAGAAGCCCCGTCGCGAGCTCGCTGAGGTTTTCGTTGAATCGGGTGAGTTCTTCTGGAACTCCGGTATTTTCCTATGGAGCGTACAGACAATTATCCGCGAACTGCGTAACAATGCTCCGGATGTGGCAGGTGTATTCGACCGGGGCATCGACATGATCGGTACCCCTCGGGAAGTTGAGTTTATCAATGAGAATTTTCCGGGATGCATGAGTATATCGATTGATTTCGCCGTTATGGAGAAGGCGAGAAATGTGTATGTAGAGTGTGTGGACTTCGGATGGAATGATCTTGGAACATGGAGTGCCCTCTATGATACATCACCCAAAAACCGCGATGCCAATGTGACGCAGAATTGCAATGTGCTTGCTTACAATTCCACCGGTAATATCTTTGCCGTCAATGGTGAGAAACTTATAGTTGTCGACGGGCTGAAGGATTATATTATTGCCGATGCCGGCGATGTATTGCTTATCTGTCCGAAGGCTGAGGAGCAGCGCATCAAGCAGATGGTGAATGATGTGCATATGTCGCTTGGGGAGAAGTATCTTTGATAATGGTGTTTAGAATAGTTCGTCTGGGTTGTCGCTATCGACATTAGGCTTCGGTCACGATTCCTGATCGCTCCCATCAGCCTCAGTCTCCGCTCCTACCATCTGAACCATTATGACAGCTCCCTCGCCATCCGGATAAATGACGCGGGCGTATCAAAAAACGATACGCCCGCGTTATTTAATTATATGTTTAGATCGTATATGCGGATAGTCCGGTGACTTATTGCAGCACTATTGTGCTTTGCCTCTAAACTTCTTTTTTCAAAACAGCCTCACTTAATTAAAGCACTCTGCGGGCACCGATGAAGCGGTTGGCGTAGTAAGGGGCGCTTGTGCTATCGATGCGGATGCCTCCACTTATGGCGGCGTGGATGAAAGTTATCTCCCCTGTCACGGGGTTGTTGTCGATTGCGATTCCCACATGACCTACGCGACCGCTACGTGAGTTGCGCCCTGTAAAGAAGAGAAGATCACCCTTGCATACTTCCGAGCGGTCAATCTTCGTGCCTTGACCATACTGCGCGCTTGATGAAGGGGCCAATGAATAGCCGAACTGGTTGAAGACGTAGCCGGTGAATCCCGAGCAGTCGAAACCTTTGGGGGATTTACCGCCACGGATATAGCGGGTACCGATATATTTCTTTGCGAACGAGATCATGTCTTCCGCCATGAGCGAGAGGTCATCATCGGCGATTGCATCGTGTATTGTCATGCCGGCTGCTGGAATAATCTCGAATGGGTTGGTTTTGGAGATTGAGGCATAGGTGAGTTCCTCGTCGGCAGGAAGGTCGGATGATATGCGGTGGATTGGATTCTTTGTCTGTGCAACAGGCTTGGCACCGCTCGCGGGGAGCACTGCCAGAAGTAATCCTGTGATTATGGTAGCGAGAAATCTCGACATCGATTTACGGTAAATTGCGGACGGCTGAAGTGTGTGAATCTAAGCTGAAACTGGTGGCGGTCGCGACCGCCGTTACACCGTCTGTAGGTTAAAGATAAATTTTCGATTGCAAAGTTACCTAATTTCTGGATGTTAGCCAACTTTGCCAATGCCAATAAACTCCATTTAATGTTAATAAGGTTAAAAATAGCAGCGCCTGCAATTGTGAGTTGCAGGCGCTGTATTGGTCGATTATAGTTTGAAGAATCAGAATAGCCAGGTTGCTGTCACTGTCCAGAAACGGTTTCTTCCTTTGAAATCTTTGAGATTGTCAACGATATTGCCGCCGTAAAGTGATCCGTCGCCGGATGCAGCTTTTGTGATACCGATGCCGTAGGTGGCGCCGAGCTCGAGGTGGTCAATAAGGCGGAATCCGAGACCGAAGTTCCACGCTACGTCAAATGAACGGTATTTGATTGCGTTCTTAACGTTTTCGTTAGATAGACGGAACGAGAAGTCGGGACCGGTGAGGACGTAGGGCATGAATACCTTTCCGACAAGTGGCAGCCCGACATTATAGCGGAAGTTTACCGGTATTTCGAGGTAATCGCAGTTGAAGGTCTTCGATTTGAATGAATTGGTGACATCCTTGATGTCGAAGTTGTTGTTGCGGTGGGTATACATTACCGACGCATCTACACCAATGTTGATGATCGGTGCTGTGAACTGAAGGTTCAGACCGCCTGTAAAGCCTGAGCGGTTGTCTGACGAGAACATATCCTTGTTTGCACTAAGCTGGCTTACATTCATACCAGCCTTGATACCGAAACGGAGAGGGCTGCCGGCGGATGCGGAGGGAACACTTGATACGAACGCGGCGCATACCATGATTGCCGAAACAAAGAGGGTCTTGAACTTTTTCATAAATATTCAGTTTGGTTTATAGTTGAATACGTGGTATTTCCCATTTCCCCCAACCATTCCCCATATATAACACGCAAATGTAACAAAAGTTTTCCGAAAAACATATAAAAGCGTTATCTTTGCGTAAAATATTATTGAATATATGGATGCCCAGACTCATCTCGCACTTGAAGAGAAGGTTGTGGAGATGCTCAAGACGGTTTTCGATCCTGAGATTCCCGTAGATATCTACAGCCTTGGACTTATATACAGAATCGACCTTTCAGAAGAAGGAAACCTTACGGTAGATATGACCATGACCGCTCCATCATGTCCGATGGCCGACTTCATAATCGAAGATACCAGAATCAAACTCGAATCTATAGAGGGAATCAAATCGGTGACGATAAATCTGGTGTTTGAGCCTGAATGGAACCGCGATATGATGAGTGAGGAAGCCAAGCTCGAACTCGGTTT
Organism: uncultured Alistipes sp.; assembly: GCA_964509345.1. Classification (GTDB taxonomy): domain Bacteria; phylum Bacteroidota; class Bacteroidia; order Bacteroidales; family Muribaculaceae; genus UBA7173. The sequence continues at coordinate 1,125 of CAZDWY010000068.1, read as the reverse complement.
CCTATGATTGTAAATCCTCACACCACACCCGGAGAATTGACACGCAAAGCATACTTTATTTCAGACCTTCATCTGGGAGCACGCTATCTTCCGGAGCCACTCGAGTATGAGAAACGGGTGGTGAGGTTTCTCGACAGTATAGCTTCAGATGCATCTGAACTCTACCTGCTCGGCGATATTCTCGACTATTGGTATGAATATCGCACGGTCGTTCCGCGTGGCTATACCCGCTTTTTGGGCGCGTTGAGCCGCCTTGCAGACAGCGGTGTGAAAATTACTTGGTTCATCGGAAACCACGATATATGGCTCTTCGATTATCTGCGTGATGAAATTGGATTGAGGGTTGTGGATGGGTTCGAACTTCGGACTATCATGGGGCATCGGTTCTTTATGAGCCATGGCGATGGACTTGGCAGGCTTCCGTGGGCTTTCCGTGCAATCCGCGCCATTTTCCGCAACCGTTTCTGTCAGCGGCTGTATTCCGCTGTTCATCCCAGATGGACTATCCCCTTTGCGCTACGCTGGTCTGCCCATTCGCGCGACTTCGCCCACTATACCCCACGATTCACCGGCGAGGAGAGTGAGCCGCTTGTAGGTTTCTGTCGTGAATATCTTGCTGAGCATCCGGGAAGCGTCGATTATTTCGTGTTCGGACACCGTCATGTGCTGGTTGATTTTCCGCTTGGGATCGGGGACAGCCGAATGATCATACTCGGCGACTGGATCCACCATTTTTCATATGGTGTCTTCGATGGCATGGAGTTTTCGCTTCATCGGTTTGAGGTAGAATCGGAAACGCAAAATTGCGAAAAATAGGCGGAGATCCCCTTGTTTTTTAGCAAAAAGAAAGTGTCAAATATTGAATTAACTGTTTTTAACAAAAACGCGCCGACAGTTTGATGATCTTGTAGAATGCTGATTAATAGAGGTATAAATGGCGAAAAAGATTAAAAATATACGAAAGAGGTTATTAAACTATGTCGTATAACATATGAATTTATTTTGCCGCCCACCAAAAAAAGGTGACCTTTGCATCACAAACCTAAAACAATCTTTTTTACCTTAGAAATTGTACCTATTGGAAACCAATAAGAAGGCGCTTAGTGATAAGCGCCTTTTTATATT
>CAZDWY010000067.1:0-13288 GCA_964509345.1 uncultured Alistipes sp. | reverse complement strand
TATGATATCGTATAGGAGCGGCTGTTTCCCAGTAATCTTATTTTCAATCTATCAAGAACTTAATCGAATTTAAAACAGATAGTACGCTCATATTTTTCTCCAGGATCAAGACGCTGCGATGGCATATTTGAATTATTTGGTGCATCAGGTGCACCCTGACATTCAATGGCTACTGCATCATAATCATGGTATGTACATCCACCTTTACCCTTAGGGCATCCTTCAAGCCAATTCCCGGTATAAACCTGAGCACAAGGCTGATCGGAATATACAGTCACCTTTCGCCCGTTCTTACCAGAAGTCAATGAGGCCACTTCACGCACAGAACCGTCATATCCATCTACCAAGTAACAATGATCGTAGCCCTTTCCAATTTTCAACGCCTCAAAATCGTCTTTGATATGTTCTCCAATTTTACATCCACCAGTAAAATCCATTGGCGTACCTTTAACCGGGGCTGGCTCTCCGAGTGGAATCTGAGTAGCATCTGTGGGCAGATATTCCGAGCAGTTCATTTTCAGAACCTGATCAAGTACTGTACCGGAATCATGTCCATTCATATTGAAATATGTATGATTGGTAAGATTTATATATGTAGGAGCATCGGTAACAGCCTCATACTTCATTGTCAGCCGGTTTTCGTTATCCCATGTATATGAGACCTTTACATCTACTGCTCCAGGATATCCGGAATCTCCATCCGCACTATGAAGAGTGAAGATTACATGATTATTCTCTGTGGTGGCGTTCCAGATCTGGTTCTGGTACCCTTCGGGACCACCATGAAGATGGTTAGGTCCATTGTTGACGGGAAGATCATAGCCTTTGCCGTCAATAGTTATATGGCCTTTTGCAATACGGTTGGCATACCGTCCCGGTGTTTTGCCCGCACATGGTCCATCAGCAAAATAGGCTTCGGGATCATCGTATCCTATTACAACATCCAGAAGGGTTCCATCGGGCTGAGGGAGTTTTACTGCTACTATCCCTGCTCCCAGCGATGATAATACTACAATAGCTCCATTATCGTTAGTGAGCGTGAACCATGTTATTTCACCCTTCGGTGAAGGGAATGACTGAGATTTGATTTCCATGATATATCGATTATTTTATTCGTAATATTAATCAGACAGAATGACTCGGTCTGTTGTTAGGCAAAGTTACAATTTTTTTTCGTTTATCCATCATATCTCTCCTTGGAAAGAATTAATTTTGCATACAAAAGCAACTCATATCCGATATTAAGAAGAGTTTCCTACATAACAGCATGCGGAATAATATAGACTATACTGACATATCAAGTGGCAAGTACGTGGAAGTTCTCCTCCCCCTTCCTCTGGGAGCTACATTCACATACAGAATCCCTGAAACTGAAGAGACAAACATAGGAATCGGTTATCGGGTTATCGTTCCTTTCGGAAAGAAGAAATTTTATACCGGTATTGTCGTAGGTCAGCCGGTATCAATTCCAACCGATATGGAAATTAAAGATGTGGCGATGATTCTTGACACTGCTCCTATTGTCCGCCATCCTCAATTTAAATTTTGGAAATGGATTGCTGAATACTATCTGTGCACATGCGGAGAAGTATTTCGAGCTGCAATTCCGGCAGGTCTTAAACTGGAGAGTGAGACCTTTGTTGAAATCAATCCCGATTTTGATTTGACGATAGATTCTGGATTATCTATCCTTCCTATCGAAACTTCTATAATTCAATTACTTGATCATCATGGTGCATTATCTGTAAATGGAATCAGCGCAAAACTTGATGGAGCCAGAGGAATTACTGCAACTGTAAACAGGATGATTGAGAAAGGGATTCTGATTATATCAGAAAAGCTGGTGGAAAGATATCGCCCTCGCTATGAGACCTATGTAGAGTTTACCCTTACCCCAGAGGAGATTGAAGAAGCATTCTCACGGGTTAAAGGAGCAAAGAAACAGGAACAGCTGCTTCTGGCAATGTTGGAAATTAGCGGTTTATGTCGAGGAAAAATCACAGATGTCAGAAAAGATGATTTGCTAAAAAGAGCAGATGTGGCACCCGCGATTTTATCTTCTGTTGTAAAAAAGGGTATTTTACAGACTGTCCGAAGGGAAATAAACAGATTCAAATATAACGGCATTTCAACCGGTATTTTACCAGAACTTAGCAATTCCCAAAGTCTTGCGCTTGACCAAATCCACAAATCATGGCTCCATCATAACGTAACCCTACTTCATGGGGTGACTTCATCCGGAAAGACAGAGATATATATCCACCTCATAAATTATGTAATATCACGTGGTGATCAATGCCTAATGCTTGTCCCCGAAATTGCACTTACGACACAACTGACGCGACGGTTGCAGGCGGTATTCGGGGATAAGGTTATTATTTATCATTCCAGATTCACTGACAATGAAAGAGTTGATATCTGGAAAAAACTTCTTATTGACAATTCTCCAAGGATAATAATTGGAGCAAGATCGGCAGTATTCCTTCCATTCTCAAAACTCGGGCTCGTAATCGTGGATGAGGAACATGATGCCAGTTATAAACAGTTCGACCCGTCTCCGAGGTATAATGGTCGCGATTCTGCAATTGTACTTGCGTCAATGCATGGTGCGAAAACTCTTCTTGGATCTGCAACCCCTGCTATAGACACATACCAAAAGGCAGTCAGCGGTAAATTCGGATTGGTGAAACTTACTGAAAGGTATGGCGATGTAGAATTGCCGGATATCAGTATAGTCGATATGAAACAGGCTGTGCGTTCTAAAACTGTTAAGGGCGCTTTTGCATACGCTACAGAGCAGATTGCAAACAACGCGCTAAGTCATGGCGGACAAGTTATTTTCTTTCAAAACCGACGTGGATACGCGCCTTTGGCGCGTTGTAAGCAATGCGCATGGGTCCCAAAATGCAAGCAATGTGATGTAGCTCTTACATACCATGCGAACATACGCCAACTTCAGTGCCATTATTGCGGATCCATGTATCCGTTGCCCAATGTATGTCCCCAATGTAAGGAGCCATCCATTGAGATTATAGGATATGGTACAGAGAGGATAGAAGAAGAAGTTGAACGTATTTTCCCTGAGAGAAAAATACTTAGGATGGATCTTGATACCACCCGAAACAAAAATGCTTACGAACAGATAATTGACGATTTTTCCGATAAAAAGGCTGAAATTCTGGTAGGAACTCAGATGGTGACGAAGGGGTTGGATTTCGGAGGTGTGGAAATGGTCGGAGTACTGAATGCGGATGCGCTTATCAATTTCCCGGACTTCCGTTCGTCAGAACGTGCATTCAACATGCTTGAGCAAGTGGCAGGAAGAGCCGGTCGTAGATCGGGGGCAAAGGGAACTGTTGTAATCCAGACTTACCAGCCGGCTCACCATGTGTTGTCATTCGTAAAATCTCACAATTACGAAGGATTCTACGACAATGAGATAGAACAGCGCCATCACTTTTTCTATCCACCTTTTACCCGGATAATATATCTGTATATAAAACATAAGGATCCCGCCCACCTCAGACATATTGCTGAAGAATATGCTACAAAACTAAGACTGCTGTTCGGCAATAGGGTTTTTGGACCTGAGGAGCCAACAGTAGGGCGTGTGCAGGGGCTTTACATCAGGAAAATCATGCTGAAGATTGAGACCGGAGCCTCAATGACAAAGGTTAAAGAACTTTTAAGAGACACATACATTTCCATGCACACATTGCCACAGATGAAGGGGGCAACGGTTTACTATGATGTCGACCCCTACTAAACCAAGTGCATGGTAATCATAAACATAACTAACACGCCCGCATTCTCAAAAGATGCGAGCGTGTTTGCTATATTGGATGATTTATATGCTTAAAGCAGTTCAACCACATTTAGAGGTTCCACATGATGTGCATATGAGGCAACCTTCCTGATATACAAGAGTTTCCTGACCGCAGTTCGGACAACGAAGACCATTCGCCTGTGTTCCGTTGGGAAGATATTTTTTCAGTGCTCTCTCTACACCCATCTTCCACGTATTTATACTCTGCGAATCAAGTTCAAGCGTTCCCACAAGCTTCAGGACCTGATCTATTGGCATACCATAGCGGAGCACACCTGAAATCAGCTTTGCATAATTCCAATATTCAGGATTGAATTTATCGCTCAATCCCTCTATCGTAGTTTTATATCCGCGTTTGTTGACGAATTGGAAATCATAACGCTTATTTCCTTCGGCATCAACAGCTTTAATAATCTTTCCATGATTAACTGATTTCGGACAGAAGATTCCATCCTCGTCATCGGCAAGACCTGTGAATATTTCATATGGACGCCCGTCTCGCAGACCGACAAATGCGATCCATTTTTCTTTATTATTCTGAAAACGGACAACATCTGCCTCCAGTTCTATGGGACGTTTGATAATATGCGGGTGTAACCCTTCCTTGGGCTCGGGATCGGTATTTTTCTTCTTTTTATTCTCAAGAGCAACCAATACTCCGGAACGCGATCCATCGCGATAAACCGTACAACCTTTGCATCCCGAACGCCAGGCCTCAACATACAGCTTATTCACAAGCTCTTCGCTGACATCTGCCGGAAGATTGATTGTTACCGAAATGGAATGGTCAACCCATTTCTGAATACGTCCTTGCATCTTGACTTTTTCCATCCAGTCAATATCATTTGAGGTCGCTCCGGCATATGGTGAACTGGCGACAAGAACATCCAGTTCATCCTGAGTCATATTGTCACGCTGTTCGATGCCGTTGATTTTCATCCATTCAAGAAACTTCGGATGGTAAACGATATATTCTTCAAAGGCATCGCCAGTTTCATCGACATAATCTACCCTGACTTCTGTATCATTGGGATTGACTTTACGCCGGCGTTTATATACAGGCATGAACACTGGTTCAATGCCTGAGGTAGTACGTGTCATAAGACTTGTCGTACCAGTGGGCGCAATGGTCAGGCACGCTATGTTTCTACGCCCATGACGTACCATTTCCTCATACATGTCCGGATCGTACTCCTTAAGTCGAAGCATAAAGGGATTATTTTTCTCCCTGTTTGCATCAAAAATCTCAAAAGCGCCACGCTCCTTAGCCATGTTTACCGATGACCTGTATGCAGCTAAGGCAAGTGTACGATGAACTTTTTCTGAAAAATCAGTTGCTTCCGGTGTTCCGTAACGTAATCCCATAGCCGCAAGCATATCACCTTCTGCAGTGGTTCCAACTCCTGTGCGTCGTCCCTTCAAAGTCTTCGCGCGTATTTTTTCCCAAAGATGACGTTCGGGTCCTTTAACTTCTGGCGTTTCGGGATCGGAATCTATTTTTGCCAGAATCGTATCAATCTTCTCCATCTCAAGATCGATGATATCATCCATGATGCGTTGCGCCTTTCCGATATGCTCCTTGAAGAGTTCAAAATCAAACTGAGCCTCAGAAGTAAATGGATTCTTGACGTAACTATACAAATTTACTGCCAGAAGTCGACAGGAGTCGTAGGGACAAAGAGGTATTTCACCGCAAGGATTTGTAGAAATAGTTCTAAAACCGAGATCGGCATAACAATCAGGTAACGATTCACGGGTGATCGTATCCCAGAAAAGCACTCCCGGCTCAGCCGATTTCCAAGCATTATGAATTATTTTACTCCAAAATGCTTTAGCATCAATCTCCTTAACGGTGTCAGGGTTGTCGGAGTCGACAGGATATGTCTGACGATAGAGCTCGCCTGACAGCGCGGCGCGCATAAATTCATCATCAATACGCACACTTACATTTGCACCTGTAACTTTCCCTTCTGTCATTTTAGCATCTACAAATGCTTCACTGTCGGGATGTTTTACAGATACAGTAAGCATCAGCGCTCCCCTTCTGCCATCCTGCGCAACTTCGCGAGTGGAATTCGAATAGCGTTCCATAAACGGGACAAGACCGGTTGAGGTAAGAGCCGAATTCTTAACAGGCGTACCTTTAGGTCGTATATGGCTCAAATCATGTCCAACTCCTCCACGACGCTTCATAAGCTGTACCTGTTCTTCGTCTATTCTTATAATGCCGCCATAAGAATCGGGATTCCCATCTATCCCGATTACGAAACAATTTGACAGCGACCCAACTTGAAACGAATTTCCGATTCCCGACATCGGACTCCCTTGGGGAACGATGTATCTGAAATCTTTCATATAACCGAAGATTTCATCATGACTCATAGGATTGGGATATTTAGCTTCTATCCGCGCAATCTCTGATGCGATGCGATGATGCATATCATCGGGTGTAAGCTCATACAGATTACCATTTGAATCTTTAAGAGCATACTTGCTGACCCATACACGCGCAGCAAGTTCATCACCGTCGAAGTATTTTAAACTCTCGGCAAAAGCCTGGTCGTAGGTGTAAGTCGGTTTATCCACTGCAAGATTAGTTTTTCTGATTTGGTAATAAAATTGGCTTGCCCGCCGCTAAAGCAGGCAAGCCGGGTCGTCTGGCATTGGGAAAAGATTGCCATTTGAATTACACTGCAAACTTCGTAAAAAACTTACGTTATTCCAAATTATCCAGCATTTTTTACAGCATATGTTGAAAAGTTTTCCACCAGATGGCTCTACAGAGTGTGTAGAGCATATTTCTCAACAGTCCAATTTCCCAAAATCAACACCATGTTATTTTCATCACTATACAGGACTCAAATTCATATGCATCCACTCAAGACATATCTGTATCTCAGTATTTTTTCGGACGCGAAAAATCATTATCTTTGTGATTGATTAATAATAGGCTCCATCACACGGGCCGCAATGCTGATTAAAATAAAAATTTCATGGATTTTCCTGTAAACGACAAATATTTTGCGTCACGCAGAACCATAAGACGATATACAGACCGTGATGTTCCCGAAAGGTTGCTTAACAAGATGCTGGAATCTGCTGCACACGCTCCCACCACCGGCAATATGCAACTTTACAGCGTAATAATAAGCAGATCCCGAGAAATGCGGGAAGCGTTATCCCCTCTTCATTTCGGTCAGCCACAAGTACTCTCTGCACCGGTTGTACTAACTTTTTGCGCAGATTTCAACCGTTTCTCAAAATGGTGCGAGGTTAACGATGCTGATGCGTGCTATGACAATCTCCAATCATTCGTTGCGGCTGCGTTAGATACTATAGCCATCGCCCAGCAATTCAATACTATTGCAGAATCGTATGGTCTTGGTGTCTGCTGGTTAGGAACAACAACGTACACGGCCCCCAAAATAACAGAGCTTCTCCAACTTCCTTCGCTTGTTGTGCCACTCATAACATTGACTGTAGGTTACCCCTCTGAAGATGGATGTGACGTGGGAAGGTTGCCGTCGGATGCATTCATTCACCGCGAGCACTATCATGATTATTCTTCAGAGAAGATAAAAGAACTTTATGCTGAGAAGGAAGCCCGAAGCGACTCCCGTAAATTTGTGGAAGAAAATAATAAAGCGACATTAGCTCAGGTTTTTACAGACATACGTTATCCGCGTGCAAATAATGAGCATTTCTCGGAAGTATTCAGAGACTACCTCCGACAAGCCGGGTTTATAAAATAAAGACAATATCATCATAGCACTTTCAAGTTTTTTAACTTGGAAGTGCTATTTTTATGCCCAACACCAACGTAACTTTGCAATGAAATCAAAATTTAAACCAGTTAGAATATGGGCAAAACTATTGTTATCACACCCAATGTAATAAACACCATAAACGCACTGCCAACCGAAGAACGTCTTGCAATTACCGCGGCTCTTGCAAGTGAGCTCATCCTTGGAAAAGAATCGGCTTCATCTCTTACTCCGGTACAGGCAATGGTCTTTTCAATGATTAAAGATTACGTTGACCGCGACACAGAGCGCTGCATGAACGGACTTTCAATTACATACAACACTCATCACAGCCTATCCAGACAAGGATTGTAAATAAATGATATACAATTACTCGCTAACTAACTGACAAATATTGAAATAATCCTGCCATACATCGCTTTGTTTATTACCACCAAATATTCTATTGTAAAATTCTATGAGGGCGTGTCAGTTATTTGACACACTCTCATAGAATTTTGGCGCATAATGTAAATTGATGCGCTCAAAAATTTATCTTAATGATTATTTATTTTAATGATTCCAAAGATGCGCGAAGCGACACCAGCTTTTGCTCAGCATCAGCTTGTTTACGCCGTTCTGCTTCTACTACTGCCGCAGGCGCTTTAGATGTGAAGCGTTCGTTCGACAATTTTTTCATAACGGATGTAAGGAATCCCTCATAGTACTCAATGTCCTTTTTAAGACGAGCTTTTTCCGCCTCAACATCTACCGCTCCATCAAGAGGGATATTATACTCTTGTGTTCCTACAAGGAATGCTGCCGACGAAGCATCTTTTGACTGATTGCCCAAAATTTCAGTCAGATTTGCCATTTTGCGGATAAGGGCATTAAGACCTGCGGGAGAGGGAGAGTCACCATCCACCACTGATAGAGTCAGACTCTCACGGGGAGAAATCCCTTTTTGAGCACGCACTGCACGCACAGAGGTTATAATTTCTTTTGCGCTCTCCATTGCCGCAAGCAAACTCTCAGAACCATCAACCAGAAACGGTTCTGCCGATAACGTGGCATACATTATGGATTCACCCGGACGACGTTCCGCTATATTTTGCCATAGTTCCTCGGTAATAAATGGCATAAACGGATGCATAAGACGCAGAAGCGCTGAGAAAAATTCAAGAGTATGATTATAGGTTTCGGCATCGACCGGAGAGCCGTAAGCAGGCTTAACCATTTCAAGATACCACGAAGAGAACTCATCCCAGAAAAGACGATATATAGCCATCAGAGCCTCTGAGATACGGAATTTTGCCATCAGCTCATCAACCTCAGCAATAGTATCGGACAATCGTGCAGAGAACCACTTAACCGCGAATTTATTTTCCACCGGCATAGAAGAGGACTTATCTACTTCCCAGCCTTTTACAAGGCGGAATGCGTTCCATACTTTATTACAGAAGTTTCGACCTGTCTCGCATAACTTATCATCAAAAAGGATATCATTACCGGCCGGCGCTGAAAGCATAAGTCCCATGCGCACACCATCAGCACCATATGTAGCCATGAGGTCTAGCGGGTCGGGAGAATTGCCGAGCTGCTTACTCATCTTTCTGCCAAGTTTGTCGCGGACAATCCCGGTAAAGTACACATTTTTGAAAGGCTCCTTACCTTCAAATTCATAGCCCGCAATTATCATACGTGCTACCCAGAAGAAGATAATGTCTGGACCGGTAACGAGATCTGCTGTGGGATAATAATAAGAGATCTCGGGATTGCCAGGCTCCAGAATTCCATTGAACAGGGATATGGGCCACAGCCATGAGCTGAACCATGTATCCAGACAATCCTCATCCGGACGGAGATCAGAAAGCTCGAGCGCGAAATTACCAGTTTTTTTGCGAGCTTCTTCAAGAGCCTCCTCAGGTGTCTCACCCACAACATATCCTCCCTCGGGAAGAAAATATGCAGGTATGCGGTGTCCCCACCATAATTGTCGGCTAATACACCAGTCTTTTGTATCTGTCATCCAATGGCGATAAGTATTCTTAAACTTAGCCGGATGAAATTGTATATCACCATCCATCACTGCTGCAAGCGCCGGCTTTGTCAGTTCATCCATTTTTAGGAACCACTGCATCGAAAGCTTCGGTTCTATAACAACATTCGTACGTTCTGAATAACCTACCTTGTTGTCATAGTCCTCAATTTTCTCTACAAGTCCGGCTGCACTTAGATCTTCTACAATTTCACGACGTACATCAAAACGATCCTTGCCTACATACATTCCACCAGCTTCGGAGATAGTACCATTGTCATTGAATATATCTATTACAGGAAGATTATATTTCTCTCCCAACATATAGTCATTAACATCATGAGCCGGAGTAACTTTCAGACAGCCTGTCCCAAACTCCATCTCCACATAATCGTCCATAATAATAGGAACTGCGCGCCCAACCATCGGAACGATCACTTTTTTACCTTTAAGCCAAGTGTAACGCTCATCATTCGGATTCACACATACGGCAGTGTCACCGAGGATTGTTTCAGGACGCGTGGTTGCTACCACGATATATTTATCCGGTTCACCTTCCACAAAATATCTGAGATGATATAACTTGGAATGCTCATCATGATATATTACCTCCTCGTCAGAGAGGGCGGTGAGGGCAGACGGATCCCAGTTGACCATGCGAACGCCGCGATATATCAATCCTTTGCGATAAAGATCGCAAAATACTTTTATTACACTTTTTGAACGGATATCATCCATCGTAAATGCGGTTCTGCTCCAGTCGCACGACGCACCAAGTTTGCGCAGCTGCGAAAGTATTATGCCACCATGATGCTCCGTCCACTCCCATGCGTGGCGAAGGAATTCCTCGCGGGTAAGATCTGATTTCTTTATACCCTCTTTGGCAAGTTTTGCCACCACTTTCGCTTCAGTAGCAATTGAAGCATGATCGGTTCCGGGCACCCATAAGGCATTCTTGCCTTCCATACGCGCTCTGCGAACAAGAATATCCTGAATCGTTTCATTCAGCATATGTCCCATATGAAGCACTCCGGTCACATTTGGGGGAGGAATAACTATTGTATATGGTTCACGACCGTCAGGTTCAGAATGGAATAGGTTGTGTTCCATCCAATAGGCATACCATTTATCCTCAACTTCGGCAGGATTGTATTTCGTTGCCAGCATAATTTATCGTATTTTTACTGTTATATCGTATTTATCTGACTGCAAAATTAAGAAAAAACCTTGGATATACCGTATATACCTATAATCATATCTGCGATTTTTGTAACTTTGCGCTTGAGAAATTCAAGAGAGAAGCATCGGAAATGAGCAGAACCGTCCCAAAACAGTACCTGATACCATTTATCCTCATCACGTCCCTATTTTTCATGTGGGGATTCGCGAGAGCTATTCTTGATGTGCTGAACAAACATTTTCAAGAGTCCTTATCAATTTCCATCACCCAATCGTCACTGATTCAAGCAACCACTTATCTGGGATATTTTCTTATGGCTATCCCGGCAGGAATCATCATAACCCGCTGGGGGTATCGGAGGGGTGTCGTGACGGGGCTACTTCTCTTCAGCGCGGGGAGCATTCTTTTTATCCCGGGTGAGCTTTTCATGTCGTTCGGCATATTCCTCACTGCATTATTTATAATAGGATGCGGTCTGGTCCTTCTGGAAACATCCGCGAATCCGTATGCCGCAGAATTAGGCGAACCCACCACCGCAGCAAGCCGTCTCAATCTCGCACAGTCGTTCAATGGTCTGGGATGCATTCTGGCTCCGGTAATAGTGGGAGGCTTTCTTTTTTCAAATGGAAATTCAGGTGTCTCTGTCCCCTACACGATTATGGGAATCGCAGTCTTTGCGGTAGCAATCACTTTCACAAAACTGAAACTTCCGGAAATATCCACCCGATCCGAGACAGACGGACTGTCACACTCATGTAGTGTAACAAATACGATCAGAGGATTGTGGCGAATAAAGAAATTCAGATTCGGTCTCCTAGCGCTCTTTTGCTATGAGATATCAGAAATATCTATCAATAGTTTATTTATCAACTATGTCACAGCAGACGGATGGATGACAAAGTCAACCGCATCCGTTGTACTTTCATTCGGAGCACTCGGTCTATTTATGCTCGCCCGTATTGCCGGCAGCTGGATAATGAGCCGTGTAGCTGCCGAAAAAGTACTCACTATGTGCGCGCTATTGGCAGTAACGGGCTCTATTCTGGTCACCTTGAACATCGGATGTCTGTCAAAAGCCGGTGTATTCATGTGCTATGCATTTGAGGCGATCATGTTTCCAACAATCTTTGCCATCACAATATCCGAAGTGGGTAATTCGATAAAAATGGCCTCTTCATTCCTTATGATGACACCGATCGGAGGAGCTGTAGGTACAATACTAATGAGTTCGCTCGCAGACGCCACCAATATGTCTATAGCATTTATTGTACCGGCAACCGGATATGCGTTTGTACTGATATATGCATATTACTCTCTTAGAAACATGACAGAAAAATGACACATGAACACCCATATGACCGTAAGGCGACGGAAATTTGTTGTATCGGTCACATCACACTTGACAAAGTAATCACACCAAATTTTACAGCATATATGCCTGGCGGAACAGCTTACTATTTTGCCAAAGCGCTTAAAAATCTCGATAGCTCACGTTTTAAACTTGTGACATCTGTAGGCGAAAGCGAGATGAATGTTGTTAATGAGTTAAAACATGATGGGTTAGAGGTCGATGTCATACATAGCACCCGATCGGTTTATTTCGAAAATAAATATAGCGAAAATATGAACGAACGCTCTCAACGGGTTTTGGCTGAGGCAGATCCATTTACAATAGATAAACTCACTTCAATCGACTCCAGAATTTTCCATCTAGGGACACTTCTTTCCAACGATTTCAGCCTTGATGTAATTAAATATCTGTCCACTAAAGGAGACGTTTCGGTTGATATACAAGGATATCTTAGAAAGGTCGAAAATGAGCATGTTATAGCAGTAGACTATTCTCTTAAAAAAGAGGCAATGCCATATATCACGACATTAAAAGCCAATGAGATGGAAATGGAAGTTCTTACTGGTACTACAGATCCACGTTCGGCTGCCAAAATTTTGTCTGGCTGGGGATGCAGGGAGGTTCTCCTCACATTAGGTGACAAGGGATCACTTATTTATGCTGACGGACATTTTTATGATATACCAGCCTTTCCAGCATACAAGCTTATAGATGCAACCGGATGCGGCGATACATATATGGCAGGATATCTGTATAAGAGAAGTAAGGGTGCTTCATATATTGAAGCTGGAATATTCGCGGCAGCAATGTGCTCGCTAAAATTAGGTTCAAAAGGATCTTTTTCCGGGACAGAAGATGATATATACCAATATATCTGCCTCTTTAATAATGTCCGATAAATTATGTTATTTATTTGGAAATGTGACTGCAATGCTAATGTTGTATAACGCTTTTGAGAACCCAAGCACAGAATACAGTACCATACACTGACAGATTAATTCCACAATTACCTGTTGGATGCACGGGAAAAATATTTTTTAACGGGGCATCACACCATTTTTTTTCGTAATTTTGTGGGAGATAATTTTTTACCGGTGAAGTCATCTAAACTTTTTTGAGTTGTGAATTTTTTTAAGGAACACCACAGCGA
>CAZDWY010000066.1:0-13498 GCA_964509345.1 uncultured Alistipes sp. | reverse complement strand
CCTTTTTATTACTCATGCCTATGGTTTATCCACGGAAGTTTGGTGCTGCCCCGGATATTTTTGAAGTAATACGCATATCCTGAATTCGTGCATTGACGACATGGTCTATCATCTTCATCTCGGAAGCATAGGCACATGCTTTCAGAATAGGAGTCAATGCATGATTAATCGTTGCATCGCTATTCTGTTTTATCTCACGTCGCCACCTAATGTATTCATCAATCAGTTCAACAGATATTTCTCCGACATATATGCTGTCAGGTCTGTATGTGCCATTCTTCGTTGCACGGAGAAAGATGCGAAAGATATTCATGCCGCTTTTGCCGTTCTCGTAGCGGCTCCGACCGATCCGGTTCCGGGAATAATCCGATTCTAGCCGTTCCAGAACAAACTCAATGAAATCCTTTCCTTTATCATCGCGTGTGAGCGGTTTGTCGGCCAAAAGATCCGATATTACCTGCTCAGTAATTTGGTTTGGGTGTTTTTGCTGAAACTCTGCAAGCAGGCCGTCTATCTTGTCAACCCTTGCAAGCAGCAGACTGTTGATACGGTTGGTTTCCGGGCCATAGCTCGCCCTAACTCCACCACGCCCCTTGTTAGCTTTCTCGTTCCAGTCCCCAAGCCGGACAAAGATATTCATCCCCTTGCGTATCACTTGGCGATTCCATGTGTATTCAAGCTGTACAAGATACTGTTTGGCAGGATCAATCTTACCCCTAACATGCAGGCGATAGCGTCCTAATGGATATAAGCGTTTCGGTCTTCCCATACTGGAGAATATTTAATATTAAAACGTCGGTCAGCGGTAATACTCACAAACCTCTACAAAAGTAATGAAATTTGTCCAAACAAATCTCGATTTCCCTATCCAAAAAATGTATTTTATCCAAACAAACCGCGCCATTTGAGGCGATCAAACGCCATTGTCCAAACAAATTAAATCCCCATCAATACTATTGATTGACAGGGGTTTAAGTGTAGATTTTATGCTTAAATAGGGTTAGTATTCCTCTTCGTTGAAGAAGAAATCCTCTTTGGAGGGGTAGTCGGGCCAGATGTCCTCGATACATTCGTAGGTTTCCCCTTCATCTTCAATTTCGTTGAGGTTTTCGATCACCTCAAGGGGAGCGCCTGAGCGCTGGGCGTAATCTATGAGTTCTTCCCGGGTTGCTGGCCAGGGGGCGTCTTCAAGCTTTGATGCAAGTTCAAGTGTCCAGTACATAGCTGTAAAACTTTGATATATTTTGTGTTATGTTCTTTAATTCTTTGCGGCGAAGGCAGTATGCGCTTATCGCAGGCTGCCACGTTGTTATGAAGTAACGTGCCGTTTGAAAAATTATTGCGACAATTTAACGGATATACCTTCTTTAACGGCGCGCAAAGATATGATTTTTTTGGTAAAGAGGGACTTACTTGACCTATTTTAACATTTCAATCCTTCTCCCAGGGTATGTCGGCAACTCCGGCTGCGTGATTGAGATGGCGGGCGAGAGTGAAGAGATAGTCGCTCAGGCGGTTGAGGTAGCGTATCGCCACATCGTCGACGCGTGTTTCTGCAGCCAGAGCTATCACGCGGCGCTCGGCACGGCGGCACACGGCGCGACATACCTGTGCCTGCGCCGAGGCAACGGTTCCACCGGGGAGCACGAAGCATCGCATCTCGGGCAATCCTTCTGTAAGCCTGTCGATGTGCTCTTCGATATATGATATCGCCTCCTGTCCGAGTCCCTGTGGCTCTGCCATCGGGATATCGGCGGTGTCGGTGGCCAGGTATGCCCCGAGGTTGAAAAGCTTGTTCTGTACGGTGCGCAGCGTGCGGCGCGCGTCGTCGTCCACTCCATCGGTAGCTATAAGCAATCCAATGAAAGAGTTGAGCTCGTCGACTGTTCCGTAAGCCTCAAGGCGTACAGAGCTTTTAGAGACGCGCTTTCCACCTACGAGCGATGTGGTTCCAAGATCGCCTGTGCGTGTGTATATTTTCATTTTTCCAAAGCTTTTATAAGTGATTCGATATCGGGATGCAGCTGCAGCCGAGCTGCTACTTCCGGCGATGCCAGATGGCGCGCAGACATCTCTTCGAGCATGTCGCGCAGTGGGTCGTACAGGCCGCGCCGGTTGAGCAGATGAATCGGTTTGGGGTCGTCGAAGAAGGTCATGGTTGCGAGCGCCGACATAACCTCGTCGAGTGTTCCGAATCCGCCGTCGAGTGCCACGAACTGATCGGCATTCTCCTCCATTATCTCCTTGCGTTCATGAAGTGAGGTCACGGCTATGTTTACGGTATTATCCGGGTGTTGCTTGTTGACACGCGACTGCGGCACTACCCCTATCACCTTACCCCCTGCGCCGGCTGTGGCAGCTGCCACCACATCCATCAGTCCGTTTGCCAGACCGCCGTACACCAGCGTATGACCATTCTCTCCGATCCATTCTCCCAAACGGCGGGCATCGGCAGTCACCTCATCGGGAAGACCCGGACGCGCCGAGCAATATACAGCTATGTTCATTTCGGTTTTGGTATTGGTTTATTTCGCAAATGTACGGCTTTTTAGCTAACTTTGCATCCATGAAGCGCAAAGATTTTGAGATAATGGCTCCCGTGGGGAGCTATGAAAGCCTGTGGGCGGCAATCAATGCCGGCGCCGACGCTATATATTTCGGGGTTGAAGGGCTTAACATGCGCGCCCGTTCGAGCGTGAACTTCACCCTTGCCGATCTCCATGAGATAGCCCGCATATGCGATGAACACGGTGTGAAATCCTACCTCACCGTCAACACCATTATCTATGACGCGGATATGGAGAAATGCCGCGCCGTAATCGACGCCGTGGCTGAAAGCGGCATATCGGCTATCATAGCCAGCGATATGGCGGCTATTCTTTACGCCCGCAGCCGCGGAGTGGAGGTACATATATCCACCCAGCAGAGCGTATCGAACACCGAGACCCTCCGTTTTTTCGCGCAGTATGCCGATGTTGTGGTGCTCGCGCGCGAACTCAGTCTTGATCAGGTAGCTGCTATAAGCCGCGCCATCCGCGAGGAGAACATACGCGGACCAAAGGGGGAACTTGTCCGCATCGAGATGTTCTGCCACGGAGCCCTCTGCATGGCGGTTTCCGGCAAGTGCTATCTCAGCCTTCACGAGCTCAACAGTTCTGCCAACCGGGGAGCCTGCACCCAGATATGCCGCCGTTCCTACACCGTGACCGACCGCGAGACCGGCGAGCAGCTCGATGTGGAGAACAAATACATCATGTCGCCCAAAGATCTGAAGACCATCCATTTCCTCAACAAGATGATCGATGCCGGAGTGACGGTGTTCAAGATCGAGGGGCGTGCCCGCGGACCGGAGTATGTATCGCTTGCCGTAAAATGCTACAGCGAGGCTATCGAAGCTATCTGCGACGGAACTTACACCCAGGAGAAGATAGCTCGCTGGGACGAGGAGCTGCGCAAAATCTTCAACCGCGGATTCTGGAACGGCTACTATCTGGGCCAGCGCCTGGGCGAGTGGTCGTCGAAATACGGCTCCTCCGCCACCCGCACAAAGGAATACCGCGCCAAAGGGGTACGCTACTTCTCCAACCTCGGTGTCGCCGAGTTCTATATGGAGAGCGGCGAGCTATACCGCGGCGACGAGGTTGTGATTACCGGACCCACTACCGGCACCCTCATCCTTACCCTCGACGAAATCCGTGTGGGGCTCAAGTCGGTAGAGAAAGCCGTCAAGGGGGACAGTTTCTCCATCCCCGTCCCCTCAAAGATCCGCCCCTCCGACAAGCTCTACCAGTGGGTGGTGAAAGAATGACCAACCTATAAAAAACATACTTGCCATGAAAAGACTTTTCACAGTGGGATTCCTCATCGCAGCTACTGCCATAGGAATGTTGGCGCAGGTGCTCGCGCCGGTGGCTGAGCGCCATATGATGTATGCCGACACCACCCGTGTGGGAGTGCCTTTCGCCAAGGATCCCCATGTGATAGACTTCGGCGGACGCTATCTGATGTATTACTCCGAGCCACCGCGCCCTCAGGTAGAGGGTGACGGCTGGGCAATCGCCATCGCCGAGAGCCACGACCTCATCGACTGGAAGCGCGTTGGCGAGCTACTCCCCGGCGGATCCTACGAAAAGAACGGTCTATGCGCCCCCTGCGCCATTGTACGCGACGATACGGTCCACATCTTCTATCAGACCTACGGCAACGGCCCCAAGGATGCCATTTGCCACGCATGGTCAACCGACGGTATCCACTTCACCCGCAACGCCACAAACCCCATATTCTCACCCACAGGCGACTGGAACAACGGCCGCGCCATCGACGCCGAGGTAGGGCTGTTCAACGGCGAATATTTCCTCTACTTCGCATCGCGCACCCCCGACGGAGTGAAACAGATTCTGGGGGTTGCCTGCGCCCCGCAGTCAACCACCTTCTCGCGCGACGAGTGGACCCAGGCTTGCGACGCATCCATCCTCTTCCCCGAACTGCCGTGGGAGGGGGAATGCATCGAAGCCCCGTCTGTCATAGTTCGCGGACCGTGGCTCTACATGTTCTACGCCGGAGCCTACAACAACTGGCCACAGCAGATCGGGATAGCCCGCAGCAGCGACGGCGTCAACTGGGAGCGTCTCAGCGACCAGCCCTTCCTCCCCGTCGGTCAACCCGGCTCATGGAACAGCAGCGAATCGGGTCATCCCCACATCTTCAACGACACAGCCAACCGCCGCACCTATCTCTTCTATCAGGGCAACGACACCCACGGCCGCACATGGCTCCTCTCCAATCGCGAAGTCGTCTGGCCCTGATGGCAGCTCAACAAACGCCCCCCCAAAAAATAGATTACAGGTAGTAAAACAAATCTAAAAATAAAAACTTATGGGGCAAAATTGGGAGGTGATATAACGCCACCCATTTTGATCCATAAGTTCTCTCAGGAAAATATGTGATATAAGGGGCTATAGCTCAAATATATGAGATACTGAAACTGCTATTGTAAAACTTTTTTACATGAGCCATCAGAATAGCGGATAATAACTACTCCATTATAATCTTCGTCAACAGGATTGCCCGCTATATTTACCCGACTTACTATTTCCTTATTGTCATTCATAATGTTCTCCTCTACACCTGAATAACTTTTAAGATTCCAAAAATTTTTCCAGATCGGTGCGTTTTTATATGCTTCAATTGCCTCGTCAGGTACAAGAACCTCTAAATTCATATATTGTTCATGTGATGGGGTTGATTTGAAAACCGGGGGCTCTGTGGAATGACATACAATAATTTTAAGATTCTTTAAATTCCAGATACTACTAACATCCACCGATTCCACTAATTCCCCCAATTCAAGTCTTTCAAGATTAGGAACGTTGATTTTTTCATCTAAACTTCGGTTTAAGTATAAATCTGTAATCGTTTCTGTCCATTCGGTCCAATCGCTACGCTTATACTTGTTATAATCAGAATAACCTACCTCTAATGGTTGTGAAGAATATTGGATACTCAATTTAGTAAGATTCTCACAATCGCCAAAAGTAGGACTAGAGTAATAGTTGTAATACTGAACAATCCATTCCACAGACCCAGGGATATCTATTTTGATTAACGATTTACACATATTGAATAAGCCATATGGTATTTCCTTTAAAGATTCGGAAAGTTCTACAAATTGCAGCGATGAGCAGCCCCTGAATGTGTTGTTCCCTATGGAGGTAACAGAATTGGGGATGCTCACTGACGTTAAGGACGAGCATCCAGAGAATGCGTAGTTCCCTATGGAGGTCACAGAATTGGGGATGCTCACTGACGTTAAGGACGAGCATCCAGAGAATGCGGAGCCCCCTATGGAGGTAACAGAATTGGGGATGCTCACTGACGTTAAGGACGAGCATTCAGAGAATGCGTTGTCCCCTATGGAGGTCACAGAATTAGGGATGCTCACTGACTGCAGCGATGAGCATCCATAGAATGCGGAGCTCCCTATGGAGGTCACAGAATTGGGGATGCTCACTGACGTCAGGGACGAGCATTCATAGAATGCGTTGTTCCCTATGGAGGTCACAGAATTGGGAATGCTCACTGATGTCAGGGACGAGCATCCATAGAATGCGTCGCTCCCTATGGAGGTCACAGAATTGGGAATGCTCACTGACTGCATTGATGAGCAGTAATAGAATGCGTATCTCCCTATGGAGGTCACAGAATTGGGGATGCTCACTGACTGCATTGATGAGCAGTAATAGAATGCGTCGCTCCCTATGGAGGTCACAGACAATTTGCGAGCATTGTAGGTTATTTCTGACGGGATGATAATATCCCCACTATATTTGTTATCGCCTTTCGTTACTTCACATGTCATATCCGTGAAAGAAGTGACATTGTAGTAGATGCCATCGACCTCTAAGTCATAAGCGCAGGCGGTATAAGATGCCCATAGCATAGCCATGACCACACCAAATTTTTGAATTATATGTTTCATTTTAGGATTGTGACGATATTTACAATGTTGATGATGTGAAGATTGTTACAAACTCTTCAATTGCCTCCAAAGAAAATTGGCCGGTAATCTTAACCTTATTTGTCAAATCAATCCGATATTGTCGAGTCGTTTCATCATAGATAATATCATTGTGACAGAAAGCATTTCTTAAGTGACAAAGTACAAAGAATCCGGAACAGTAATAGGGAACATACAGTGTATTTTGCGGTATATTTTCAGGTTGTATAATTTGTTCACCTTGGTTTGGTTTTATACATGTGAGTTGTTTTAACAACCTTTGACCGCGTTTCCAACCAACTATATCGGGCTTTGATACCTTAGAGACTTCTATCCAATTTGTGAGACTGTGAAAAAAGCGGAGACCATCTTCAGGAAGGTTACTTAATGGTATAGGAAGAGTTGAGGCCATTATTAATCTTTGAGAAAATTAAGAAGATGATTTTCTACCATGTAAACCTCCCCATTCTCTATGTCTTCTACTAAAGCCATGGTTTTGATGTAGGGAATGTCTTTGCTTGTATCAACATCGTCAACCCATCGATGGAAATACCCGGATCGCACTTTGGATATTTCCTCCATCTCTGCATTCTCCTTTTGGGGTGGATTAGGGATGAATTCGTAACTTCCAAGGGTGAAAGTTACTTTGCGTAAAGTATTACACATTATGCTTGTTCTGCCGCGGTCATCCCCTCGTTGGCGTTTGTTGTTGTACGAAAAAAGCGTAGGAATCTGTATCGGTTGCCGTCCTACTGCTTGAGGCTTCTCGCATTGCCCATCGATAGTCGGACGGCAACTGCAGAAGCCCACGCCAGTATATGCAATCAGTGCGTCCGGCTATATTTCTCCCGAAATATCGTGCCGAATGCAAGATAATCACATATCCACGGGCATCTACCGTTGCTCAATCCCTGACTATCGATTAAAAAGTTTGCGAGACATTTCAAGCAGTCAAGAATCAGCGCGGATAAACGCTTTCTATGTATTTAATTCAATCGCTCAAACAAGCGACATTGATACATCCCGCACCGCTCTACCCCAGACCGGAAGTTGACTTTATATTAAGCCTAAATCCACTGGCGTGCTCTGCGATACGGTCTGCACCCACAAAGTTAAAACGATTCTTTGAATTGCGCAACTATCAATCTTCGATTATTTTGTTAACTGCATAAAAATCCACCATATGAGATGGGAACTTTAATTGGGTGTGCGAAGATTTTGGTAGCCTCCTACTCCACCAGCTCCTTGAGGAGGCGGGTGAAGGTGGTGTCCATCGAGTCGGGGCTGATGCCGGGATGGGAGGGGGAGGTCTGGAGGATGGCGCTCTTTGCCGCGGTGAGCCAGCGGTAGGTCTCCTCGACCGGCAGACCGGGCTGCGGCACATCGCTGCAACGGAAAAGAGCGACCTGCCTGCGAAGCAACGGTATATCCGCCGACGGACAGAGGGCGCGGATGCGCTCCTCGTTGATCCGGATTTCACAGCGGAGCCAGCGGCGGCGTTTGCACATCATTATCAGCCCTATGTTGATGAATTCCTCACGCTCTACCCTGGGCACATATCTTACGACGGCATATTCATACAGGTTGGCGTCGGGAGCGGATAAACCTGAGGTGTTTGTTGGGGATCCGTTCATTGTCAGAGTAGTTTTTGCTGCCGGATAGCTTCGTTAACAAATAGAGAGGTGTTTTTAAGTCTGTCGAGCAGGAAGGTGGCGTAAGCCTTGCGGCGCTCTTCGGGGGTAATGTCGGAATTCTCCTCCTCAAGCCATTCGTGAGGGATGAGATCTACGATTTTCAACAGCGTGCGGGGCGTTATCGCCTGGCGCATCAGGCGGTCGGCTTCCTGCAGGCGATCGGCATACGGAAGAAACACATGCGTCTTGATGTAAGGGAACGGATCGAGAGCCGCTTTCTGAGGGTCGCGCCATGAATGGTGGAAATAGAACGACGCCCCGTTGTCAATCAGCCACAGACCGTTGTTCCATATCATCATGTTCGGATTGAGGCGCGTGCGGTCAACATTAGTCAGAAAGGCATCGAGCCATACGATTTTCGAGGCGGTGATCGAGTCGACCGTATTTACCGCCGGATCGAAAGTCGCCGCGCCCGACAGATAGTGCAACCCCACATTGAGCCCCTCGGAGTTGCGAAGCAGCTCCTGAACCTCCTGGTCGGGCTCGGTGATTCCGAACACACCAGGAAGCTCAAGCAGCGCAGTCTCAGGCACATTGAACTTGAATGCCTTTGCTATCATGCTGCCTAAAAACTCCGCTATCAGAGCCTTTTTGCCGTGGCCCGCCCCACGCAGCTTCACCACATATTTGAATCCGTCGTCAGCTTCTCCCAATACCGGCAGGGAGCCGCCCTCCCTCATCGGGAGTATATATCGTATCAGTCTCTGAGTTCTTACTTCCATACAGTAACAACAATTTCCGGAGCAAATATACTGTCAATTCCTATTCCCGGCAAATCGATCGGGAAAAATTCCCGGAATCGGTTTGGTGGCACGCAGTACCTCGCGTTTCCCTCCGGGAGGACCAGCAAGGCGCTCCACACGGAAACCAACCTTCTGGAGCAGCCTTCTTATAGCTCCTTTGGCGCAATATGTAGTCAGCACCCCACCCGGAACCAAAACCTGAAACATTTTCTCAAATACCGGCTCACCCCACATTTCCGGCTGCTTCTCGGGAGCGAACGCATCGAAATATATCACATCGATCTGCTGCGGGACATCCATGTTCAGCAGATTATCCTCTATTTTATGGAGCGTGAAGAATGGATTTATCGCAACGCTTTTTCCCCATTCGGCGCTGTTTACCAATTTAAAATCAGCGATATATTCCGCCGGCTGGCAACCCGAAAGCCGCTCGGTAAGTTCAGCAGCCACCGGATAAAGATCCACACTGAAATATGTCGTGTGGATTCCGGCATCAGCCGCCGTCCGGGCTGTAAGCGCGGCATTCAGCCCGGTGCCGAATCCCACCTCGAACACACGCACCGAATCATGGCACGAGGCAAAATTTTTCCAGCCGAGATCAATATATACATGAAGGCTTTCAGCCAGTGCCCCCTTTACGGAATGGTAATGTTCGTCGATATCGTCGCGATACAGCGTCACCGAGCCATCGGCGGTAGTTTCAATGTTAAGCTCATTAATACGTGTCATTAGCAAACCGGTAATCATTCAACTGCACGAAGAATATCAGCCAGAGTGTCCCCGAGATTTATGGTATAGCCGCGACGGGCGAACACTATGCGGTTGAACGAGTCAGCCACAACGAATATCGGCAGGTCGGCAGCGGTCAGCTCTGCCATCTCCAGCCCCGAGCGGAGCGCATCGGCAATTCTGTTTCCATTGTCAATTCCAAATACGACATTCGGGGGGAGCTGCCCGTAATCAGCCATTCGGAAACGCGCCGCAGCATCGGCGTCGGGAAACAGTATGAGCAACTTTCTGCCTGTCGCGGCAATCTCCCCGGCAGCCGCAGCAATGTCGTTAAGGGCATGGGCACTCGGCTCATGACCCGGAGCGATAAGTCCCAACACATAGTACCCCCGCCCGGTTGTATAAAGGATAGAACAGGGAGAACCTGTAGTTGCGTCGCCCCCTGCGAACTGCACCGGAGTATACAGCAACTCGGCGTCCAAACTGCCGATTACCTGAAGAGCCGATGAGTCCTGACGCACAACGAGAGGTACCGTAACCTCTTCACCCGCCGCAGCATCAAAGAATTCGGCGCGTGCAAGCACCGCACCGTCGGCCAGACGCTGACCGCTCACCATCAGATACTGTCCGGGGATAAGCGGTTGCCGCCGGGCATTTATCGATTCCAGAGTTTCAAAATCGTCAAACTCCATCAGTTGCGGAAATCCGTCGATGATGCGCGATAGGCTGAACTGGGAGTAATATTTCGGCTCACGCCCGTTTAGATCGCTGAGATTGCGGATCGACAGAACCCCTTTGGCTGCGGTATCATCAGTGTCGCCGACGGTATCCCCGAACGATACATCCTGCCACACTCCCGAAGCATCGGCATACTGGGTCTGATGGCTCACAGGATCGATACGCGCCGGAACACCGAGGCTGCGGCATATCGCCACGAACGCTATCGAGCGGTTCAGCGCATCTGCTGTATTATGATTCAATGTAGAGGTGGCCGACTGTCGGAATCTGCCGGGATTGTAAAGCGTATCGGGAATCACCCCCTTGCCTAAATCTTCCGCTATCAGCCGCGGCGAGGCGGTGTACGATCTTATTTTGTCGGGAGCGAGACTGCTCCGTATCGCCTGCTTATATGGACGCAGCATTTCGGTCTCTATTCGTGGATTGAGCACATACGGAATGAAGAGCGGCGATGCCTCGTCGCCACGGGTATACGCCGCATGGTCAGCAATCACATCGGCCGTTATGTCGTGCAGATCCTTCTCAGCGACAGCACCGAGAAGTGCGGCTATACGACCGCGCGACGACTGAGGCGCCTCGCTCAGAACAGCCTCTATCATATCGTGATTACCGCGCGATTTCACCAACAGATCCGCCACAGCGTTGTCCAGAGCTAACCGGCGGCATATCTCCTGCGCCTGCGAAGGTGAAAGGAAAGTGGCGACGTATGCCAGACGCACACTGTCTTCGTAAGCTTTCCGGCTATCATTGAGAGCGGCAGCCTCCTCGCTTACAAATGGAAGATTTCCCCCCTGCCGCGGTGGTACTATATCGAAATTGAGCGAACCTGTAAAATTCGTATCCTTGTCAAGCGATATCCTCACGGTGTCGCCGGCGGCAAGAGGAGCCAGATTGAATCTCTCCCCATCCGAAGCCCATACTACCATATTACCTAACCCAGATGTAAACCGCGCCTCACCACGGCTGTCGGTACTCTTTTCAGCAAGAGGATAGAACTCCGCATAATTATACAGCATGAACCGGACCTTCACATCCTCCACCGGATTGCCTGCACCGTCCGTCACCACCACTGTGGAAACATCAACCGGAGCATAGTTTTCCGTAACATTGATAATGGTCGTGATCGGAGTGACTTCGAGCTGTTCCTCCGGACCATCGTAGGCTCCGGTCACTTTCGTTGTCATCAGCATCCCGCGCGAAGCCGGAGCGTTGAACCATGCCAGATCAAGCACCGCTTCCGGCTCGCATGCACCGAGAAAATGCCACTTGCCGTCGGCCCACGCCTCCACCCAGGCATGATTGTCGTCGGTATGCGCCCAACGGGGGGTGTAGACCTGACGGGCTGGAATACCTACACTTCTGAGAGCCGCCACGGTAAAGGTAGACTCCTCGCCGCAGCGTCCAAGAGCATTCGCCACCGTAGCCAGCGGAGAGCTGGTGCGCGCATCCGACGGCTGATAGCTTACCTTCTCGTGGCACCAGTGGTTTACCTCAAGTATAGCCTCCTCCATCGACAGACCTTCAACCCTCGGCTTCAGCTCCTGGTAAAATACTTTTCTGGAGTGGTCGAGATTCTCGTTGTTTACCCTTACAGGGAGCACGAAATGGCGCCATTCGCGGTCCGGAACCACCGCTCCCCACGCCATCTCTTCCGCCGCCTGCAAAGCCATGCGCGTGTTTTCAAGGAAAAAATCCGTGTCGTAGTCGAGAGCGTCGGGAGTTGCGATATAGGCATAAAGAAATTTGAGCGCATCGCTCTCCTGCTGAGTAAGTCCGGAAGGGATGGCTATACGCTCTGCAACCTCAGGCTGCGTTTGCATACGGTGATTATAGTCGGCCTCAGCCTGCGGCGTAAGAATGTTGCGGGCAGCTGCGGCGGATGCCGTCATCAGACAGGCTGCTGCAAAAAATATCTGGAAAAATCTTTTCATTTCACAGGGAGTTTTGGAAACTGTCAATAGATCGGCGGATTTCTGCCACGATGAAGCTGTCCGTAGCCATGCGGCTTCCGTCGGCAGCATCGGCTGTTCCCATCGTCGCACCCCCGGAATGGCGCATTGATGACCCGCGGCGGCTGCGCGCCGAGGCATGGAGCTCATCGGCTCCGGAAGCTTTGAGAAGAGCGGTGGTGTTTTCAGGCGACACTCCCGCTCCCGCTATGATCTTTATGCGCCCGGCTGCTCGCTTATGCAGCTCTGCTATCAGCTCAGCCCCATCCATTGCCGATCCGCGCTGACCGGAGGTGAGCAGACGGCTGAAACCAAGACTGATAATATCGTCAAGAGCCCGGAACGGATCAGCTGCCACATCGAACGCACGATGAAAGGTATTCGCCAATCCTGCGGCAGGTCGGAGCAATCTGCGGCAAGCCTCTTTGTCAACCTCTCCGTCGGGGGTGAGCACACCGGTCACAATTCCTGAAGCTCCAGCACGTACCGCCTCCTCTATGTCGCGCTTCATCACCGCAAGTTCATCAGGGGTATATGCAAAGTCACCAGGTCGGGGACGTATCAGTACATTTGTCGGAATTCGCAGAACAGCATAGCGGATCATGGCTACCGACGGCGTAAGCCCCCCTTCGGCGAGAGCCGAGCATAGTTCCACGCGATCGGCGCCCCCCTCGATGGCTGCTGCCACTCCGGCAGGATCTCCGGTGCATATCTCAAGAGGAATTCGTGACATAGTTAAGTAGCTGTTAAAAATTAATCGATATATGTAGCTTTAAAAATCTTGAACGCTAAAACTCGTTCTTTTTGGTTGCTTCCTTGCAAATTTGGGGACAAAAATAGCGCTTTTTGTCCTAAAAAAAAGGACACATGGTATCTTTTTTACTCTTTTATACGACATCGCATCGACTCTTCTCTGCTGTACCCACTTCACTTTTCATATTTAAATATTTGCATGGATAAAAGTAATACATTAACTTTGCATGCGTAGACCGAATTGCAGAAGCCCGGTCAAGGGCTATGCGGGAGGGTCAGCGACAATGGCAGGGTACATGGCTCTGCAAAAATACATAATGGAAGGCGTATACTTGACGCTATTTCTTGACCATCAGAAACTTCGCAACTTTCTAAGGTTAGTCAGGAATGTAGCAA
>CAZDWY010000065.1:0-13653 GCA_964509345.1 uncultured Alistipes sp. | reverse complement strand
GTCGACCGAAAGGTTTGCTTCCTGAAAGCGCGATTTCAGCACAAGCATCTCAAGTTCCTCTTTATATTTTGAATAGGGATATTCCTTGATGGCATTTTTGGCGGTGATGACTGCGCTCTCATAATAGTTTGCCAGATATGTGCCGAGGTTGTAATATAGCTGTGCGTTCTGCAGCTCCTTTAGCGTCAGCTTATCCTGCATCTCGAAGATGGCGTTCTGAGCCAAAGTTACTTTGTCGGAGCGTGGAAAGTAGTCGAGGAATCCCTGCAGCTCTTCAATGGCTTTGATGGTTTCCGACTGGTCGAGCTGTGGCTCCGGCGAATCGAGGTAGTAGGCATATCCGGCATAGTAGCGTGCAAGCTCGGCATATTTCCCTTTCGGGTAACGCTGGTAATATGCCTTGAAGTATGCGGCTGCATCGGGATATTCCCCGTTCTCATAATAGCTGAGGGCAAGCAGATACATTGATTCTTCGGCTTTTTCCGTTCCTTTGAGCATGGTGGCTATATCTTTGAGCAGCGTATAGGCTTGCACATACTTTTTCTGTTCGAATGCAGTCTTCGCATAATCGAACTTGAAATTCGGATCGGAGCTTTTAAGAGCGCGCTGGTATTCGCCGCATGAAGCGAGCGTCAGCATTCCGACCAGAACCATAAGTATATGGCGTAAGAAGTTATTGCGCATAATCTTTATTCCGGAAATTCTTTTTCAAGCCACAAAGTTAATACTTTTAGTTCTAAAATATGGAGTAGGTGCCAAAATATTTGTTAAATAGAGAGGATGATGGCTCGCAAAAGGGGCTTGAAACAGTAAAAATTACTAATTTTGCGGCATGAGAAATTACGAAGACGACGAATATTACGAAGAGAACGGTTATTCTGACCGCAGTTACCGTCGGGAGGATGACTACGGTCGCCGTTACAACGACGAAGCAGGGTTCGACGACGAGGAATTCGGGGGCGCTTATCAGCCTCGCGGTCAACGCCGTCGTGATTGGGCTGACGATTTTGAAGATCGCGACGGGGGACGTACCCGCCGCCCGGAGCCGCGTATGTCCTTCCGTCCTGATTCCCGTCGTAGCTATCGTGACCGAAACGATTATTATGCAGACGACAGCTATGAAACGCCACGGCGATGTAAGCAATCGGTCGATTCCGACAATGATTATTACGACGATTCCCGCAATGGGAAGCCGGAGATGAGTTTCCGTAAACGCCATCCGGTTGTCATGCATCTCATATATATATGTATCGCGTCGGTTGTCGCTGGGTGGTTGCTGATGCTCTTTCTCGACTACTGGACTTTTCACGGTCAGGAGCGTACGGTTCCGGATGTGAAAGGTCAGGTTTATACAGCTGCTGCGGGCAGTGTGAGCCTCGCCGGACTGCGCCCGGTGCTTACCGATTCAGTTTTCGATGCATATTCGCGTCCGGGTACGGTGGTGGAACAGATACCTATTCCGGGTGCCCGTGTGAAAAAGGGGGGATCAGTATATCTGACAATAGTTGCCTTCTCTCCCAAACTTGTAACTGTACCTGACTTCATGAATGTTTCGGCTCGGCAAGCCCGTTCGATGTTCGAGGGTCTGGGTCTGCGTGAAGTGCGTGAAGTTCCGGTTGTATCGGAGTACAGCGGTTTGGTTCTCGGGGCCAAGTTCAATGGAGCTGCCCTGCATCCAGGCGACCGTATCCCGGTGTCGGCTACAGTGACGATAGAAGTCGGAACCGGTTATGCCGACGATAGTCCTGATGATGGCGATATTGCCGATGACATGTCGGAGGATACAGCCGAAGATGCGGAAGGTGGAGATTTCTTTGACTGATAATTTCTCTTATGAGCCTGTCGGAAGATAATTTTGATCCGGACGATCTTTGGTATGACGATTCATCTGATTTGGGTGAGTCAGTACGTCAGGAGCCAGATGCCAATGGAATGTACGAACATTTCCGTTTCGTTGCAGATAAGGGGCAGCAGCTTCTGAGGGTGGATAAGTTTCTGGTTTCCCATATGCAGAAAGCATCGCGCAACCGGATTCAGCAGGCTGCCGACGCCGGGTGCATTCTTGCCAACGGTAAACCTGTCAAGTCGAACTATCGTGTCAAGCCCGACGACGTTATATCGGTAGTGATGGATCGCCCACGCTATGAGTTTGAAATCGTTGCCCAAGATATTCCGCTTGACATAGTGTATGAGGATGAGGATCTGCTGGTGGTAAACAAGCCTGCGGGATTGGTCGTGCACCCTGGTCATGGGAATTATGACGGGACTCTGGTGAATGCTCTCGCCTGGCATTTCCGTAATAATCCTGACTATGATGTGAATGATCCTCGTATGGGGTTGGTTCATCGAATTGATAAGGATACGTCCGGTCTGCTGGTGGTAGCGAAGACTCCCGATGCCAAGACCCACCTCGGCAAACAGTTTTTTAATAAGACTACTAAACGCGAATATGTGGCAGTGGTGTGGGGTGTGCCCTCTCCGGTAAAGGGAACCATAAGAGGCAACATCGCCCGCGATCCGAAGGATCGGCTGCGCATGGCTGTTTTTCCTGACGGCGGGGAGGTAGGGAAGCATGCTGTGACACATTACGAAGTGATAGAGAGTCTGGGATATGTATCGGTGGTGAAGTGTGTGCTTGAGACAGGACGTACGCATCAGATCAGGGTGCATATGATGCATACCGGTCATCCTCTTCTGAACGATGCCCGCTACGGGGGCGATGAGATTCTTCGCGGAAATACTTCCGCCAAATATCGTCAGTTTGTCAAAAACTGTTTTGAAATATGTCCGCGTCAGGCGCTGCATGCCCGTACCCTCGGGTTCGTGCATCCGCGTACCGGTAAGGAGATGTTTTTCAGCTGCGCTGTTCCCGACGATATGACTGCTATGATCGATCGGTGGCGCCGCCTTGATATCAAGCAGTAAAAGCCTGGTGTCGTATTCTTCGGCTGTCAGGTAAGTGTCATGTCCTTGAGCTCTTCAACCTCCTTGCGTCGCTGCGA
This sequence comes from uncultured Alistipes sp., assembly GCA_964509345.1. Taxonomy (GTDB): domain Bacteria; phylum Bacteroidota; class Bacteroidia; order Bacteroidales; family Muribaculaceae; genus UBA7173. The sequence continues at coordinate 10,651 of CAZDWY010000065.1, read as the reverse complement.
TGGTGTTTCGTTATTGTTGCGCATGATAACATACTGCTCGTAGTAAGAAAGAAGTAGAGTTGTGAGGGGGAGTGCAATAATCATTCCGATAAATCCGAGGAGTGTTCCCCAGATGGAGAGCGACAGCAATATTATGGCAGGATTCAACCCCATGGCCTTTCCCATTATGCGCGGGGTGAGGATGAGGTCGCCTATTACCTGAACGGCTGCGAAAGTTGCCATGCATTCCCACCACATTGTCCAGAAGTCCACATCGCCCCCTGCGGAATCGACAAGACACAGCAGTGTTACCGGTATTATGGAAAGATACTGGCAATATGGAATCATGAACAGTACGCCGGTTCCCAGGCCTATAAGAACAGCCAGAGGTAGCCCTGCGAGTGAGAATCCAACGCAATAGACTACAGCCACACAGCATGATATCAGAGCCTGTCCGCGGAAGTAATGGTTCATGGAGCTTTTTATATCGCGCCCTATTTTATATGTGACCTTACGGTAGCGCGGGGGAACCATGAGGCGGAATCCGAGCATAAGTTTGTCGTAATCGAGCATTATGAAAATCACGTACAGGAATACTATCAGCCATCCAACCACGGCAAGCACCACATGCAGCCCCCCATGTATGAATTTCACGATATTGTCAACTACGGTATTCATGTCCTGGTTTATGAGTTTCCGGGCAATCAGTTCGAAGTCGATGTTGCGTTTGAGAAGGTCGTGGAGTTCGGGGGGAAGATACTTTATGGTTATGTCGGTTTTCGAGTAATGCTGGAGCATTTCACCCATCTGGTGGAGCTCGTTTATGACTGACGGCACAAAGAAGTAACAGACTATGCCGAACAGGAATATGGCTTCGAAGAGGGTGACAAAAATTGCGACAAAGCGTCCTTTGAGCCTGAGCAGCATGCGGTTGTATTGTACGAACGGCTCGAAAATATAGGCGATCAGACACGCTACGAGAAATGGAAGCAGTACATCCTTAAGAATATTTATGAGCCATATTATGGCGGCGCATATGGCAAGTGTGATAAGCATGCGCACCACTCTGTCGAATGTATAGGGCTGTGATTTGAAATTCATTGCAGGAAAACGTTTTGTTCGTGTCGGCATACCGGGCGCCGACGCGGACAAATTTAGGCATTTTAATCGAGGTGACAAAATATTTGGCAAGTCATGGGACCTGATGCTTTTGATTCTCGCGTAAAATAGTTAATTTTGTCACCGATATATGAATAAATCAATTATTTATCACATAAACCACTGAAATGACAACTACAGCTATCAGTAATCTTAACGACAAGGCCTGGGCAAGGTGGACAGCGCTTGGACTGCTTGCCTTTGCAATGTTCTGTTCCTACATCTTCATGGATATCCTTTCCCCTATAAAGGATCTTCTTCAGTCGACCCGCGGATGGGATTCAACTGCATTCGGTACTATGCAGGGTTCCGAGACATTCCTTAATGTGTTTATTTTCTTCCTGATATTCGCCGGCATCATACTCGATAAGATGGGCGTGAGGTTCACCGCTCTGCTATCCGGTGCGGTGATGCTTGTGGGTGCCACAATCAACTGGTATGCTCTTACCGATGCGTTTCTCGGGAGTTCACTTGATGTGTGGTTTACAGACCATCTCAACTATATCCCGGTTTTCGACGAGCTCGGCATATCTCCATTCTATGAGGGGATGCCGGCTTCCGCTAAATTCTCGGCTGTAGGTTTCATGATCTTCGGTTGCGGTGTGGAGATGGCGGGCATTACCGTAAGCCGTGGTATTGTCAAGTGGTTCAAGGGGCGTGAGATGGCGCTTGCCATGGGTTCGGAGATGGCACTTGCCCGTCTGGGCGTTGCAACCTGTATGATCTTCTCGCCGATGTTTGCTGAGCTTGGAGGTCATATAAGCGTTGCCCGTTCGGTAGCTTTTGGTGTAGTGCTCCTTATGATAGCCCTTATCATGTTCATAGTCTACTTCTTCATGGATAAGAAGCTTGATGAGCAGACCCACATGGAGGAGGAGAAGGACGAGCCGTTCCAGATCAAGGATCTCGGAAAGATTCTCAGCAGCCTCGGCTTCTGGTTGGTAGCTCTACTGTGTGTGCTTTATTATTCAGCGATATTCCCCTTCCAGAAATATGCGGTGAACATGCTTCAGTGCAATCTTACTCTCGACCCTCCCGCTGCTGATTCTTTCTGGGGATCAGATACTGTGACCGTAATTCAGTATGTGATAATGATCGTCGTGGCAATAGCTGCATTCGCCAGCAACTTCTCAAAGGGTGCAGTACGCAAATATAGCCTTCTTGCCCTTGCGGTGGTAGCTTTGGTGGCATACTGCTTTTTCGGTTTCATGCGCCAGTCGGCTGCTGCAATCTTCGCGGTTTTCCCCCTCCTTGCAGTAGGAATCACTCCTATTCTCGGCAACTATGTAGATTATAAGGGTAAGGCTGCGTCAATGCTCGTAATCGGGTCGTTGCTCCTGATTGCCTGTCATCTTACTTTCGCTTTCATTCTTCCGATGTTCAAGGGAAGTCCCGTGGGAGGCGTATGTATTGCATATCTCACGATCCTTGTACTTGGAGCTTCGTTCTCTCTTGTGCCTGCATCGCTCTGGCCGAGCGTACCCAAACTTGTTGACGGTAAGATTATCGGTTCGGCATATGCATTGATTTTCTGGATCCAGAATATCGGTCTGTGGCTCTTCCCGCTGCTGATCGGTAAAGTGCTCGACAATACCAATCCTCAGATTGTAGAAGGGCTTGCCAACGGTACTATGACACCGGAGGAGGCGGCTGTCAGCTACAATTACACCATGCCGCTCGTAATGCTGGCGTCGCTTGGTGTGGCAGCGCTTCTTATCGGTCTGTTCCTTAAGGTGATCGACCGCAAGAAAGGTCTTGGTCTTGAGGAACCCAACATCAAGGCAGACCAGACCGAGGTTCTTGAGTCGGAGATGGTAGCCGCCGAGGATTAATTTTTCAGTCGGTATATTCAGAAATAAGATGGGGGCTGTCTGGTTTTTAGTTGTTGGACAGCCCCTGTTTATTATTACCCGTATAGCCAATTCAACTATTGATTCATGAGATTATTTTGCATAATTCTGTTTGTCGGAGTATTGTTCGGTAGCGCATCGGCTCAAGCAGATAGCGACACGCTTTGCCTTTCGCGGCAGGAGTGTGTGGCGATTGCCCTGACCGAGAGCCAGACGGTAAAGGTTGCCGATTTGGAAATCAAGAAGACTGATTATTCCAAGAAGGAAGTACTCGCCAATCTGTTCCCGTCGATTGATTTTACCGGCGCTTATCAGCGTACCATAGAGCTTCAAAGCATGAGCATGAGCATGGGTGGCATGAGCCAGACCATCAAGATGGGTACAGACAACAACTGGAATCTCGGTTTATCGGCTTCGATGCCTCTTATCAATGCTTCCCTATGGAAATCAATCGGGATTTCCGATATTCAGATTCTTCAATCGCTTGAAAGCGCGCGGGCTTCGCGTCTGGACCTTGTAAATAATGTGAACAAGGCATATTACGCTTTGCTTCTTGCCATAGATTCCCGTAACGTCATACGTCAGAATTATGATCTTGCGAAATTGAACGCCGAGATTTATGAGCGTCAGTTCAAGGCCGGCACAGCCTCTGAATATGATATGCTCCGGTCGCAGGTTCAGGTAACTAACGTTGAGCCGGAACTTCTGCAGGCCGACATTGCCGTGCGTCAGTGTCAGCTTCAGCTTGCCATACTCATGGGAATTGAGCCTATATCAACGCTGATGCCTACTGTCGGTCTGAGCGATATGCAGCAGGAAATGTATGGCTATCATATGAGTGGCGACCTTTCAATTGAAGATAATACCTCTCTGCGGTCAATTGAAATCAACCGTAAGTTGGCGGCGCAGAATGTCAAACTTCAACAGATGGCATGGGTTCCGACTTTAGCGGCGACGTTTAACCTCAACTGGAACGCCATGAGCAATGGAAATCCGTTCAGCAATCAGCACTTTAACCCTTATTCTAATGTCGGTTTGGCTCTCCAGATTCCTATCTTTCATGGAGGAGCAAAGTACCAGAAGTCGCGTCAGGCAAAACTGCAGCTGCTGCAGATTGACCTGCAACGCGAAACCCTGATTAATTCGCTCAATATGCAGGTTGAGCTTGCGTTAGACAATATCAACCGCCAGGTCAATCAGATTTCATCGAGCGAACAAGGCATGAAAACGGCAGCCAAAGCGCGTGAGATCATGCAAAAGAGTTTCGAAATCGGTGCGGCTACCTATCTGAACCTCCGCGACAGCGAAATGGCGCTCACATCCGCACAACTGGCATATTATCAATCAATCTATAACTATTTAGTGAGCACCAGCGAACTCGATACACTTCTGGGACGCGAGGAAGCTCTTGGCATTCAAAAATAATTAATCACGATGAAAAAATATTTCCTACCGGGCATCATAGCCGTAGCAATCATTGCTTCATGCTCTTCAAATAAAGAGGAAGTGTCAAAGCAAGATGCCGAAGAGACTCTCCCTAAAGTAAGGGTTGAGGCTGTTGAATCACGTATGGTAGACCAGATTGGAACTTACACCGCCACTGTTCAGCCTCAGATAATCAACAATATTTCCTCCGCGATGCCCAATCGCATTAAGGAGATATTGGTTGACGAAGGTCAGCAGGTTGTTGCCGGTCAGACAGTTGCTATTCTTGACGATGTCAATACCTTCTCGTATGAAACGCAGGTTGACAATGCCCGTGCGAATCTGAAAAACGTGGAGCTGAATTATGACCGCGCTCTCGAGCTCTACAACATAGGAGGGGGCACAAAACAGCAAGTCGATGCAATGGAAATTCAGCTCACTAATGCCAAGAATGCCTTGGCACAGGCTGAACGTACGTTGCGCAATGCCCGCGAGAACACAATACTTACATCGCCGATTGCCGGAGTTGTCACCGCACGCAATTACGACCCGGGCGACATGGCTGCCAATCTGCCTATTGTTACCGTGGCCCGCGTCAAGCCTGTGAAACTTGTTATCAACGTCACGGAAAATGAGTTTCCCAAGGTTCATAAGGGGATGTCGGCCTCAATCAAGTTCGACACATATGGAGATGAAGAATTCACGGGAGCGGTCTCCACTGTAATGCCTACTATCGACGCGGCGTCGAGAACATTCGGAGTTGAAATAACGCTTGCCAATGAAGATTCTAAGGTAGTGCCCGGTATGTTTGGTCGTGTGACGCTTAATCTCGGCTCGGCTGAACATGTGGTGATACCCGACAAGTCACTGGTCAAGCAGCAGGGCTCCGGCAACCAGTATGTTTATGTACTTAATCCGGACAACACCGTAAGCTACAACCAGGTGGAGCTCGGTCGCCGTATCGGCTCTGAATATGAACTTCTGAGCGGAGTTGACTCAGGCTCGCAGGTAGTTGTCAGCGGTCAGTCCAAACTTAATAACGGAGCAAAAGTGGAGATTGTAAAATGAGTATATACAGTTCTTCCGTTAAACGACCGATAACGACGCTGCTATGCTTCGTAACGGTAATAATTCTCGGCTTGTTTTCGCTTGTGAAACTGCCGATCGACCTTTTCCCGGACATTGATACCAATACAATCATGGTCATCACCATGTATCCGGGCGCAAGTGCGAAAGATATCGAACAAAACGTTACCAAACCGCTCGAAAACACACTCAACTCCGTTGAGCATCTGAAGCATATAACCTCCACTTCGCGTGAGAATACTTCGGTGATTACCCTAGAGTTTGAGTATGGCTACGACATTGATGTGCTCACAAACGACGTTCGCGATAAGCTTGACATGGTTTCATCGTTGTTGCCCGACGATGTTAACAATCCGATAATATTCAAGTTCTCTACCGACATGATCCCTATCTGCTTGCTGTCGGTAGAAGCGGATGAAAGTATGGCCGGGCTCTACAAGATATTGGACGATAATGTTGCCAACCCCTTGGCGCGAGTTGATGGTGTCGGAACGGTGTCGATATCCGGTGCGCCTAAGCGTGAAATCCATGTTTATGTCGATCCGCAGCGTCTTGAGGCTTATAATCTTTCTGTAGAGCAGATTTCGAGTGTGATCGGAGCTGAAAACAAGAACGTACCTGGCGGTTCGTTCGATGTAGGCTCAAACACCTATGCGTTGCGTGTTCAGGGCGAATTTGATTCAACTTCCCAGCTGAAGGATATTCCGGTAGGCAGCTTCGGCGGTAAAATCGTTTATCTTCGCGATATCGCACGAGTTGAAGACTCGCTCGAGGAACGCACCCAGCAAACCTTCAACAATGGTCAGGAAGGCGCAATGATTGTAATCCAGAAGCAATCCGGAGCAAATTCCGTTGAAATCTCGAACAAGGTAATGAAGATGCTCCCCAAGCTGGAAAAGAATCTTCCGAGCGATATAAAGATTGGTGTTATCATGGATACGTCCGACAATATCCGTAACACGATCGCATCGCTGGTTGAAACCGTACTCTATGCGTTACTGTTCGTGATGGTGGTTGTTTTCCTGTTTCTTGGTCGATGGCGGGCGACTATGATTATCGTCATCACAATTCCGGTTTCACTGATTGCCTCGTTCATCTATCTGTATGCCACTGGTAATACGCTGAACATCATATCTCTTTCTGCCCTGTCGATTTCAATCGGTATGGTGGTCGACGATGCTATCGTGGTACTCGAAAACGTAACAACCCACATTGAGCGCGGTTCAGCCCCGCGCCAGGCGGCGGTTCACGGCACGAACGAAGTTGCAGTGTCGGTAATCGCGTCGACCCTTACGCTTATTGCGGTATTCTTTCCGCTGACATTGGTTACCGGTATGACGGGTGTCATGTTCCGTCAGCTTGGCTGGATGGTCACCATCATGATGATTATCTCGACAACCTGCGCCCTGACCTTGACCCCGATGCTTTGCAGCCAGTGGCTACGTTTGCGTAATCCTGGTGCCGATGGACGGCAGAAACGCACATGGTACACTCCGGTGTCGCATGCTCTTGACAAATTCGATGCTGCCTACGCCGGACTGCTGGCAAAGGTAGTGAAACATCGCGGACGTACAATCGTTGTCTGTCTGCTCATTTTTGTCGGCTCCATATTCCTGATGCGAGGTGTCGGCTCGGAATTTATTCCCACGCAGGATAATTCCCGGCTTGGTGTCAGTCTTGAACTGCCCATCGGTTCAAGAGTTGAGTATGCGCGCGAAATAACGGCCCGTCTTGACAGCATGTGGCGCGCAAAGTATCCGGAAATACTTGTTTCAAACTATACGGTCGGTCCGGCAAGCTCTGACAATACATATGCATCGCTATCTGACAACGGAGCGCATATCATTTCGATGAATATCCGACTGACCAACCCTAAGGATCGCAAGAAAGGCATAGTTGAGCTCGCCAAGGAGATGCGTGAAGACATCAATAATGAGTTTCCTGATTTCAAGAAGGTTCAGGTGAAAGTTGGCGGAGGCGGAGGTGGCCTCGGGGGACAGAGTAAAGTCGACTTTGAAATCTACGGTTACGACTTTGACCAGACCGACATGGTTGCCCGTCAGCTTCAACAGATTTTGAGCGGTATTCCCGGAACGGCAGATATTATCATATCCCGCTCGGATTATCAGCCGGAATATCAGGTCGACTTTGACCGCGAGAAACTATCGATGTATGGCATAAACCTGCAGACTGCCGCCTACTATCTGCGTAACCGAATCAACGGTGCGACGGCTTCGCAATTCCGAGAAGACGGCGAGGAATATGACATTAAAGTAATGTATGCTCCCGAACATCGCACCCAGATTTCAGATATTGAAAACATTCTTGTCTATACCCCCACAGGCCAGGGTATACGCGTTAAGGAACTCGGAACCGTTGTGGAGCGCCTTACGCCTCCTACCATCGAGCGTAAGGACCGCGAACGTATCATTACCGTATCGGCCATTGTCGACGGCGTTCCTATGAGCCAGATTGTAACTGCAGCAGAGGCTGAGATCGACCATATGCAGTTGCCTCCGGGCATTACCATCGGACTCTCCGGCTCATATGAGGATCAGCAGGATTCGTTCAGTGATCTCCTTTTGCTTGGTGTGCTGATTATCATATTGGTCTATATCGTAATGGCCGCGCAGTTCGAGTCGTTTACCTACCCGGGTATCATCATGACCTCCTTGCTGTTCGCGTTCTCCGGGGTGTTCCTCATCCTATGGATTACCGGTCATACGCTGAATGTAATGTCAATGATTGGCGCAATCATGCTTATCGGCATCGTTGTGAAGAACGGCATTGTACTTATTGACTATATTTCGCTGAACCGTGAGCGTGGAATGTCGATACGCAGTGCGGTTATCGACGGTGGTCGTTCACGTCTGCGCCCCGTAGTGATGACAACCCTTACCACTATTCTCGGCATGGTTCCCATGGCCGTAGGAACCGGTGAAGGTGCTGAACTCTGGCGCCCGATGGGTGTCGCGGTTATCGGCGGTCTGACATTTTCAACTATCCTTACGCTGCTGTTCGTACCGGCACTCTACTGTGTTTTTGCCGGCAACGGCGTTAAGCGTCAGCGCAAACTTTTAAAACAGAAGCTATAAATAATGAAAGCTATCTTCATAGCCTACGATAAGGCTCACCATGAGCAAGTTCTCGAAGTTTTAAATTCATGTCAGTGCAAGGGCTACACGGCTTTCGGCACTGTTCAGGGACGCGGCTCTCACGGTGGCGAACCTCACCTTGGCACTCACGCGTGGCCCTCGCTCGCCGAGGCTATGCTGACCATGGTTGAAGATTCCCGGGTGGAAAGTTTGCTCGCTCGCCTGAGAGCCGTTGACCAAGCAAAGCCGCGCCTCGGGCTTCGCGCCTTCGTATGGCCAATCGAAGCCACGATATAACCCCGAACGGTAGAAAAGGTCGTATTGAAAAGACATAAATTAAAAATTGGTAAGAGCCGTTCTCCATGCGGCTCTTACCAATTTTGTGTAACCAAAACAATGAGGGTGCGTCATGATAGGCTGACACACCCTCGTTTCTTATTTTGTATGGAAATAGGTGGTGGGTGGATTATTCGAGTTCATGGATAACGAGTCCCGAGCGGAGTTTAGGCTCGAACCAAGTGGTTTTCGGGGGCATGATATTGCCGGTGTCAGCTATATCCATGAGTTGCTTCATCGATACGGGGTAGAGGGCAAGAGCCATCTTCATCTCGCCGGAGTCGACGCGGCGTTTGAGCTCGCCCAGACCGCGGATGCCTCCTACGAAATCAATGCGTTTGTCGCTCCGGAGATCGGTAATGCCGAGAATGTCGCGCAGTATGAGGTCGGATGATATGGTTACATCGAGCACTCCGATAGGATCGGCATCGTTATAGCGTCCTTCACGTGGTGTCAGAGAGTACCAGTGTCCGTCGAGGTAGAGGGAGAAGTTGTGAAGTTTCGCAGGCTGATAGATCTCCGTGCCCTTGTCCTCAACTATAAAATCCTTCTCAAGGCGTTTGAGGAATTCTTCCGGTGTGAGACCGTTGAGGTCGCGGACTACCCGGTTGTAGTCGATTATGCGCAGATGGGAGGCAGGGAAAGCTACGGCAAGGAAGTAGTTATATTCTTCATAACCGGTGTGGTTTTCGGCATTTTCAGCTTTTTCGAGACCTACGCGGGCTGCGGCTGCCGAGCGGTGGTGCCCGTCTGCGATATATAGGTGTGGCATAGCTTCAAACTCCTCCGTAATGGCTTTGGTCTGTTCCGGGTCTGTGATAACCCAGAAATGATGGCCGAAACCGTCGGGTGCCGTGAAGTCGTATTCAGCCGGTCCGGCTGTCACGTCACGTATTATTTTCTCGAGACGTTCGTTGTCGGGGAATGCGAAGAATACCGGCTCGATATTGGCGTTGTTCACCTTTACATGTTTCATGCGGTCGTCTTCTTTGTCGCGACGCGTAAGCTCGTGCTTCTTTATCACGCCGTTTACGTAGTCGTGGACGTTGGCTGCGATCACTATGCCATACTGTGTTCTGCCATCCATCGTCTGTGCATATATATAGTAGTGCTCCTGCTCGTCCTGGATAAGCCATCCGTTTTGGCGGAAATTTTTGAAGTTTTCAACGGCTTTGTCGTAGACTTTCGGATCATGTTCGTCGGTTCCCGGTTCAAAATCGATTTCAGGCTTTATAATATGGTAAAGCGATTTGGGATTCCCCTCGGCTTCGGCGCGTGCCTCTTCGGAATTGAGCACATCGTATGGACGCGATGCCACCTCTTCGATAAATTCTTTCGGGGGACGTATCCCCTTGAAGGGTTTGACTTTTGCCATAATCTGTAGTTTTAGATGTGTAGGTATTATTTTGAGGCATAGCAGGCAAATCTGTAAGTCGTTTACACTGTGCATGCTTTCACAAAGATATATAAAGCCTGAAAAACTACAAAAGAAAAAGGATAATATTTGCGGTAAAACATCCGTATGTATGGGCTCGGAAAGGTATGAATGCACTTTTTTTGAGATTTTTTTTGCGAAACGCTTGCCAATTCAAAAATAATGCGTACCTTTGCATCGCAAACGACAAAACGGGGTATCAAGCGAGATAAAAACCGCGTTTGTAGACGGAAAACTTGCGAAAATAGCTCAGTTGGTAGAGCACGACCTTGCCAAGGTCGGGGTCG
>CAZDWY010000064.1:0-13999 GCA_964509345.1 uncultured Alistipes sp. | reverse complement strand
ATTAAGATGTCCGGATGGCGGAATTGGTAGACGCGCTACTTTGAGGGGGTAGTGACCGTTGGGTCGTGTGAGTTCGAGTCTCATTTCGGACACTTTGAAAACCGTGTGATTGTTGAATTTTTCAACAATCACACGGTTTTCTTTTTCTTTGTACGCGAAATTCACCGCTTTCAAGCCAATACAATGCCAGATAGAGGCGCCTTTCGCGCCTGACACCTGCCACGCTACGATATAGTTCTCCGTAACTTATGTAAAACGGCTTGTGCCTTTATATACGAAGATGCTATATAAGTTCCTACTGAATCAAAAAAATATAGTATGATTGTTTAGCGTTAACTATTTTTAACGATATTTTATTAACAATTATATCAGAGCATATATATATTCGCATAATCTAATACAGTATCAACCTGTGGATTCGGGTAAATTCAATAACAAAAATAATAGCCATGCGAAAACTAATCAATCTAATGTGTCTTGTAGGTTTGCTGGTTGCAGCAACTGCTTGCTCTGGTGATGAACCGGATAATAATTATACGAATCCACCGGTAGAAGGTGTGGTTTCGCGCGCCATCGATCTGACTGATGAAGAAATGGCGGCAGGGGAAGCTGTAAAAGATTTTGATTATAACCTGTTGAAATCGTTGTGTGAAAACGGAATTGAGGAGAATGTGGTGGTATCGCCATTCAGCGCTCAGTTTACTCTTGCGATGCTTGCCAATGCTATGGATGAGGATGCAAGAGGTGAGATTACTGATGTGCTTGGATGCGACGATCTATCATCGCTCAATGCATTTAATGGGAAGTGTCTGAAAGCTTTTCCTGGGCTTGATTCCAAAATTACTGTAGGAATGGCAAACTCGATATGGTATGATACGTCAAGAACGCTCAATCCGGAGTTTGGCTCATGTATGAGCGATGTATATGGCGCGGATCTGTATGCGCGCGATATGACGGTCGGTACCGTACTGGACGATATGAACGGATGGTGTTCAGACAAGACCAACGGTCTGATTCCTTCGATGTTCAATCAGTTGCCACCGGTGTCTATGGCAACTATTATCAATGCGTTGTATTTCAATGGTAAATGGAACCTCCCCTTTGATGAGGACCAGACCAGATGTGCGGGCTTCAACACCGGAGACGAGATATATCCTATCGATATGATGAATAATGAGGGGGAATATCCTTATGCGGAAGCAGACGGTTATAAGGCTGTAAGGATGGATATGGGCAAGAAATGTTTTTCCGTGACCTTTGTGTTGCCAGATGAAGGGATTGATATTGATACGTTTATAAATAGCTTTGATTATAGTAAGTTTTCGAAGTCTGAGTTTACGGACACTGATATAGTTCTCGGTCTTCCCCGTTTCAAGGTGATTTCTGACGAGATGCGTCTTGATGAGGTGCTTATGAAAATGGGTGTAAGGAAGGTGCTGACAGGCGCTACCGCTTCGTTTTTTACAGAACCTGTTTCAGGTAGAGTAAATATCAGTCAGAAAACTACGATAGAATTTACTGAGAAAGGCGCTGAAGCGTCGGCGGTGACATCAACAATATGGCTTAGCGGTGGAGTGGGTCCGCAGAAACCGATAGTAATATTTAACCGGCCATATCTGTTTTTCCTCACTGAAAACAGCTCGGGTGCATGTCTGATGGCTGGTAAAATCGGTCGTCCGAATGAATCTGAATATTCTGGAGGAGGAAAATGATATATAATGTGTGATGAAAAGAGCGCTGAATTCCAAACGGGTCCAGCGCTCTTCTCATCGCTATATGGTAGATTTTGTCGGCTGTGATTATCAGTCGATGCGGGTTGAGGTGCGCGATGGATCGGAATATGCGTTATTTTCGATGATGACATTCTTGACACGCTGCAGGCGGAAGGTGTATGAGTTGGAGTGGAAGGTTGGGAAATCGTTGTTGTAGGTTACGCTGTTGCTGGAGAAACGCAGTCCGTTGACGGATTTCGCATAAAGCAGCGGCAGGTCAAATGTGTTGAATATGTTGTCGGTAATAACGATACCGGGAGCGTTGTCCCCTCCGTGGAAATATGTGGTCTGGGCATCAAGTTCGGGAATTACCGGATAGATCGAGATCACAGCCTCTGTAAACTGGAACATGTTAGTCAGGGAGTTGATGAAGCGGTTGCCTGTGATGGTGACGTCGCGGCAGGCTCCGGTTTCGAACCATCCGTTGCAGTCGCCGCATAGGAGTATGGCTGCTCCGGAGGTATGGTCGAACAGGTTGTTTTTCACTTCGGTTCTGCGAGGTGTGGAGAAGAGGCTGCCTCGGGCGCGGTTGTTACGGACAATGTTGTTTTCGAACAGTGCGGTGGGGCTCCACGTGAGGTTCTCCATTCCGAAGCTCCCCTCAGGTTCTATCTCTTCCGGGAGGGGGTTGGTGAATGTGATGCGGAACTCCTTGGCTCCGTCAACCGTAGGGGTGTCAACGGGGGATATGCTGCTGATCGTGTTCTGCGGTCCGGTGATATCCATGCGCCGGGTAGCGAGAAACTGAACGGTGTCGCCCGGTTCACCCCATTTGAATCCGTATGCCTGGGGATGCATGTAACGTCCTACGAGGGTGCGGTCGTTTTCGCGTGCGGTTACTTTCAGATATGTGCCGTGGATATTTATTGCATCGTCCATCATTCCTTCGTAAAGTCCGTTGCAGGAGTAAATGTGTCCTTTGCACCCGGAGAAGTGGGTGGCGTCTGCCTGTGTTGTGAAATAACGGGGATCGTCGTCGCCGCGCAAGCACACTTCGAAATGGTCGAGGGTCACATTCTCGCATACCTGCGCGAGAACTCCCATACCTTCGGCGTAATGTATCTTTACATTTTTTATCGTTGTGTCTGTGTCGCCGGACAGAAGTATTCCTGGAGTAGGGCGGCCGCCTGTCCGCAACGCCAGTACGGTGCCGGGCTTCAGCCGGCTGTCGATCCACTTATGCGCCTTGTATACGCCGGGAGTGACTTCCGTAACACTGTCGAGCTTACACCATAGGTCGCTGGTGCGGTATACGATATGGCGGGTGTCGGGTTCAAAGGCGATTGCGCTTGAAGGGGTATGCTCCCACCCTTCGCCATAGCTTATGAAACGTGCTGTCTTCTTGTCGCGGCGACATTTTACCCATTTCTCGGGACGGAATGTAATGCCGTCATTTCCCGATTCAACTATTCTTGCCTGAGAGATGTGGGGATTATCAAAATCTATGCTGAAATTTTTCAGGGTACATTGCGAGGAGTTTACTACCGCAACCGGCATCATCCTGCCGTGGAATATGAATTCTGCTCCGGAGCCGTCGACTGTCAGGTTATTCCATCCGTTGAGATCGAAGGCAACCGGTTTCCCGGCAACCTGATCGTGGTTGGAAATGAAGTAGTCGCATCTGGATGCTTTGTCGGGGTAGAAGTTGTACTGGCCCGGTTTGAATTGCAGGCAGACGTTGCTTCTGCCGTATTTTTCCCCGATAGTCTCTATGGCTTTCGCGAGCTTTCCGGACATATCTTTACCGGTGTCCGGATGGATACCGAATGCAGATAGGTTTACTGTGACTGGGGTTACTTGCGCTCCTGAACAGAAGGGGAGTATCAGGCAGATGGCGAGCAGGATGACTGTGGTGCGGTGTTGAAAATAGGTCATTGAATTTTTTTGATTTAAGGTTCGGTTTGCAATATTAATACAAAATTAACATATTTGCGTTGAATGTTCCAAGAAAACAATGTTTTATTTGAACTTAAGTCGAAATCATGGCATGGATAGGAACTAAATCAGGTACCTGCGAATATGTAGTTGTGAAAAACTTTGCATATGAGAGAGGTTCTGCTTATCTTTGTAGTGAAAAATTCAAGTAAAATTACCGCCCTTCTGGGCTGTCACCATGGAGAATAAATATTATATAGCTTTTGACCTGGGCGCAACCAGCGGCCGTGCGATATTGGGTACTCTCGGCAGCGACGGTTCGTTGTCGACTGAAGAATTAACCCGTTTCCCGAACAGCATGCTTGCCATTCACGGACGTTTGCATTGGAATATATATTCTTTGTTCGAGCATATAAAAGAGGGATTGAAAGCAGCCGCGGCGCGTGGTGTGCGGCCTTCGTCAATAGGGATAGATACGTGGGGGGTAGATTTCGGCTGTATAGCAGCCGACGGTAGCATAGCATCTCTACCGCGTGCCTACAGAGATGCTTCGACAGTGGGGGCGCATGAGCGCTTTTTCAGCAATGTGATGAGTGCACACGATCTGTACTCGCTGACAGGCATCCAGCATATGGGATTCAATACTATTTTCCAGTTCAACGAGCAGAGGGAAACCTTCGCTATGCGCCATGCCGAAAAAATAGCATTTCTTCCGGATCTTCTGGCTTATTTGCTGACTGGAAATCTGGTGACGGAATATACGATAGCTTCTACAGGCTCACTGCTGGATCCGGTGTCGCGTACGTTTGCAACCGGTCTGCTGTCGCGGGTCGGGCTTGATGAGAGCCGGTTCGGCTCTATAGTGGAGCCAGGTACAGTGGTAGGATCGCTTATGCCCGGGATTGCCCGTGAGACGGGGCTCGGCGATGTGGCGGTAGTGGCGGTGGCTGGTCATGATACCGCCTCGGCAGTGGCGGCAATACCAGCTGAAGGGGAAAACTGGGCGTATCTGAGCAGCGGCACATGGTCGTTGATGGGTATAGAAAGCAAGAGCCCTGTTATCAATGAACTTACAGAGACTTACAATATAACGAATGAAGGGGGAGTAGATGGCACAGTGCGTCTGCTTAAAAATATAACAGGCATGTGGCTTGTGGAGCAATGTCTGAAAGCTTGGAAAGGGGAGGGGGTGGCGTACAGCTATCCGGAAATTGTGAAGATGGCGCAGGAGGCTGAGCCGTTTGTTTGTTTCCTCGATCCAGATGCGCCCGAATTTGTGTGTCCGGCAAGCATGCCTGAGGCGATTGATGGGTTCTGTCAACGTACAGGTCAGCGAAAGCCCGTGACACATGGGGAGTACATCAGAGCCGTTTTCGAGAGTCTGGCGCTTACCTACCGTAAGGTTCTCGACGTGTTCCGTAAGGTGTCGCCTAATCCGATCGAGAAGCTCCATGTGATCGGAGGCGGATCCAGAAATATGCTTTTAAATGGCTTTACGGCTTCGGCAACAGGTATACCTGTTATTGCCGGACCGGCAGAGTGCTCAGCGCTTGGAAATATAATGATTCAGGCTAAGGCCGACGGCACAGTCGGATCCCTTCAGGAGATGCGGCGGATTATAGGTAAGGCTGTATCGCCGTGTACGGTTCTTCCGGAACAGCCGGGCGTATGGGAGGATGCATACAGAAGATATTTGACAATTCTAAAATAATTAACATCATAGCCACTTTTCAACTATGAATAAGGAAAATGTGATTAAAGCTTACGAGCTTGCTAAAGAACGCTATGCGGCACTCGGCATCGACACAGACGCCGCTCTCGAGAAACTTCAGGGATTGCATCTGTCGCTCCATTGCTGGCAGACCGACGATGTTGCAGGCTTCGAACAGGCAGGCGACTTGACCGGTGGCATTCAGGCTACCGGTAACTTCCCGGGCAAAGCCCGCAATATCGACGAGGTGCGCGCCGATATATTGAAGGCTGCATCTTTCATACCAGGGCGTCATCGTCTGAGTCTTCATGAAATCTACGGTGACTTCGGAGGTAAGTTTGTAGATCGCGATCAGGTTGACGCGTCTTATTTTGAATCGTGGATGCAGTGGGCTGATGAGAATGATTTCAAGCTTGATTTCAACTCAACATCATTTTCCCATTCGAAATCTGGCAATCTTACACTGTCGAACCCCGATAAGGGTATCCGCGATTTTTGGATCGAGCATACAAAACGTTGCCGTGCGATTGCCGACGAGATGGGGCGCCGCCAGGATTCTCCCTGTGTGATGAATCTCTGGGTTCACGATGGCTCGAAGGATATAACTGTCAACCGTATGCTTTACCGCTCACTGCTGAAAGATTCACTTGATGAAATATTTGCTACGGAGTACAAGCATATGAAGGACTGTCTGGAATCGAAGGTTTTCGGTATCGGCCTGGAAAGTTACACCGTGGGATCGAATGATTTTTATGTTGCCTATTGCGCTCAGAAGCAGAAGCTCATAACTCTTGACACTGGCCATTTCCATCCTACAGAGAGTGTAGCTGACAAAGTGTCGTCGCTGCTTCTGTTTGTTCCCGAGCTGATGCTGCATGTATCGCGTCCGGTTCGCTGGGATTCGGATCATGTGACTATCATGAACGATGATACTCTCGATCTTTGCAAGGAGATAGTCCGTTGCGATGCCTTGAGCCGCGTGAATGTAGGTCTGGATTATTTCGATGGCTCTATCAACCGAATAGGTGCATATGTGATAGGATCGCGCGCTACCCAGAAGTGTATGCTTCAGGCATTGCTCGAACCTATTGAAACGCTGCGCCGCTATGAGGCGCAGGATAAGGGATTTGAGCGTCTGGCTTTGCTTGAAGAGGCTAAGTCGCTTCCATGGAACGCTGTGTGGGATATGTTCTGCCTGCGTAATGATGTTCCTGTAGGGGAAGCTTTCATTCCTGAAATTCAGAAATATGAGGCGGAAGTGACCTCGAAGCGCAATTAATCCATGGAGATTCTGATTGGTCTTCTTATTATAGCTGTAGGAGCCTTTTGCCAGTCGAGTTCATATGTACCGATCAAGCGTGTAAAATCGTGGAGCTGGGAAAGTTTCTGGCTTGTTCAAGGTGTTTTCGCGTGGCTTGTGTTCCCCTTTGTGGGTGCTCTGCTGGCAGTCCCTTCGGGTGAATCGCTCTGCGGGTTGTTTGCCTCGGCCGATCCTACGCGGTTGTGGCTTACGGTTCTGTTCGGTGCCCTGTGGGGTGTCGGTGGTCTGACATTCGGTCTGTCGATGCGTTACTTAGGTGTCGCTCTCGGACAAAGTATCGCTCTGGGAACATGTGCCGGTCTTGGTACTGTTCTTGGACCGGTAATGCTTAATGTGTTTTTCCCGGAAGGTAATTATCTGGCGCAACTCACTGCAGCTGTGATATGGGGTGTGGTAATTACCCTTATCGGTATAGCTGTAATCGGTTATGCCGGAGCGTTGAAGGCGCGTACAATGAGCGACGAGCAGAAGCGTGAGGCAGTAAAGGATTTCAATTTTCCAAAAGGGGTTGCAATTGCGTTGCTTGCCGGTGTGATGAGCGGCTGTTTCAATGTTGGTCTGGAGTTCGGATCGGCTATCACTTTCGAGGCGTCACCTGAGATATACCGCACGTTGCCTGCCACTCTGTTGGTAACAATCGGCGGTTTTGTGACAAATGCCGCATATTGCCTGTGGCAGAACGGTCGGAACCATACGTTCGGTGATTATGCAAAAGGGTCGCTCTATGCAAATAACCTGTTTTTCTGTGCTCTGGCAGGGCTGCTGTGGTATAGCCAGTTCTTCGGTCTGTCGCTCGGAAAGGGTTTCCTCGCGTCATCGCCGGTGCTTCTGACTTTCTCATGGTGTATACTTATGGCTCTGAATGTCACGTTCTCAAACGTATGGGGTATTCTCCTGCGTGAGTGGACCGGAACTACGGCTCGCACAAAGGTTGTGCTCGTATGCGGTCTGTTAATATTAATAGTTTCAACATTTCTTCCCCAGATATTATGAGTTCGATTCTTGATGACCGTCCCAGGTTGCGCCGTGAGGTAGAGCAGGTGGCTGAGGCTGCCGGTTATCTCTGGCAGAAGGGTTGGGCGGAACGCAATGGCGGTAATATAACGGTAAATGTAACGGATGCTATAGATGATGAGATCAGAAATATGCTTCCGATAGGTGAGCCTGTAGCTATCGGTGTGACACTTCCCAATCTGAAGGGTTGCTATTTCTACTGCAAGGGTACAAACCGCCGTATGCGCGATCTTGCCCGCTGGCCAATGGAGAATGGTTCGATAATCCGTATTACCGATGATTGCGCCCACTATGAGATCATAGCTGATGCTCCGGTTAAACCGACATCTGAGCTTCCATCCCATCTTAGTGTGCATAATTACCTGATAGGTAAAGGTTCAAATTACAAGGCATCGCTCCATACCCATCCTATCGAGCTTGTGGCAATGAGCCATAATCCGGAGTTTCTGAAGAAGGATGTGCTTACAAACCTTCTATGGAGTATGATTCCGGAAACAAAGGCATTCTGTCCGCGCGGACTTGGCATTGTGCCATATATGTTACCGTCGTCGGTAGAACTGGCCGATGCCACCATAGCCGCTCTTGCCGAAGACTATGATGTTGTAATGTGGGAAAAGCATGGTGTGTTTGCTGTCGGACCGGATATCATGGAGGCTTTTGATATGGTCGATACTCTAACCAAGAGTGCCATTATTTACCGCGATGCGCGAGCAATGGGTTTTGATCCCACCGGGATGTCGCAGGAACAGATGAAGGAGATTTCGACGGTTTTCAAATTGCCCAAATGATAGAGGAAATGTATAAGGCTGATCCCTTCCGCTATGATGCGGGAGGGATGCTGTACAGGCGTGCAGGGAGGAGCGGCGTGCTGCTCCCTGCGGTTTCGTTGGGCCTGTGGCAAAATTTCGGCGATACGGTGCCTTTCGAACGGTGTAAGCGCATAATGCACTACGCCTTCGATCACGGGATAACACACTTTGATCTGGCGAATAATTACGGTCCGCCTTATGGAAGCGCGGAGGAGACTTTCGGAAGAATGATGAAAGGATCGTTCGCTCCATACCGCGACGAGCTTTTCATATCCACCAAGGCTGGCTACGACATGTGGCCCGGCCCGTATGGCAACTGGGGGAGCCGTAAGTATCTTATGGCATCACTTGACCAGAGTCTGAGAAGAATGAATCTGGAGTATGTGGATATGTTTTATATTCATCGCTACGATCCTGAAACTCCCCTTGATGAGACGTTGCAGACCCTGGTGGATATTGTGACGCATGGTAAGGCATTGTATGTGGGTATTTCGCGATGGCCTGCTGACGCTTTAAAATACGGTATAGAGTATCTCGACCGGCATGACTGTCATTGCCTGCTGCTTCAGGATAGACTGAATATGCTTGACCGTCAGGCTGTTGATGGCGGAGGTATGGGTGTGGCTTTTGATATGGGAGTTGGGTTTGTCGCTTTTTCCCCATTGGCTCAGGGATTGCTGACTGACAGGTATCTCGCAGGTACGGTTCCGGTCGGTTCACGCGCTTGGCGTAATGGCTTTCTGAAATCGGAGCGTATCACATCCGAACTTGTGGAGCGACTGAATGGATTGAACGGATTGGCATTGCACCGCGGTCAGACACTGGCACAGATGGCTTTGTCATGGATTCTAAGTAGAAAACAGGTTACATCGGTTCTGGTAGGTGCGAGCTCCGTTGAGCAGCTCGCCTCGAATCTGGAGGCGATGAAGAATCTGAGCTTTACTGATGATGAACTCGATATGATTGACCGCCTGAGCATAAAGTAATATTTACGGCACCTTAACTTTCAGGATACAAACGAGGGCGTGTCAGTTTTTTTGACACGCCCTCGTAATGTTTGAATATCGGGTGACAGTGGATGGTGGAATTATTTTGTTCCGTTGATGGCCGATGATATGGAATCAAATATCTCGTCCACGGATCCGCTTCCATGAATGGGGCGATATTTCCCTTCGGTAACATAGTAGTCTCGGAGCGGGGTGGTGGACTCGTGGTAGACTTTGAGGCGGTTTTTGATTGTGTCGAGATTGTCATCGGCGCGCCCGGTCTGTTGTCCGCGTTTGATCATTCGGTCAACGAGTTCGTCTTCAGGGACTTCCAGTCCGATCACATGGTCGAGATTCATGCCACGCCGTTCGAAGAAGCGTTTCAGGGCCTCTGCCTGAGGGATGGTACGGGGAAAGCCGTCGAGAATCACTCCGTCTTTGGCTTTGGGTTCGTTGTCGATGATATCTTCCAGTATCTGAATCATCAGCGAATCAGGAATCAATTGTCCCTGGCTGATGTAGGTGTTGGCTATCTGACCGATAGGGGTTTTGCGGGCGATGTGGTCACGGAGCACTTCGCCGGTGGAGATGTGGTGAAGTCCGTATTTTTCAATGAGCTTTTCGCTCTGTGTGCCCTTGCCGCTGCCGGGCGCTCCAAATATCACTACGTTCATAGTTGTCTGTCGGGTTGGTCAGTTGCGTAAAGTTTCGCGAAGTTGTTCGCAAATGGTACTTGCTATGGCTACGGCTTTGTATCCTTGATGCGGGTGTATTTACGCGTACGCTGACTACTGATTATGTTATGTTGTTAGAAATTTACCTATTGTTGCCGTAAGGAGTAGGGGACTTTTTGCGGGTCTCTGGGTTGATTGTCATTCGGCCTGCTCTTTCAGGACGTAGATGTCCTGCAGGTTGCGGGCAAGTCCGTCAAGGTCAAGCCCGTATCCGATTATAAATTTGGGAGGGATGGAGAAGCCGATGTAGTCGGGGCTGACGTCGGTTTTGAGGCTTTCCGGCTTGAAAAGGAGTGTGGCTATCTTGACTTCGGCGGGATTGTGCTCTTTGAGGTGTTCAACGAGATGTTTTATTGTCTTTCCGGTGTCAACGATATCCTCAACGACAATGACCGGGCGTCCGGTAATATCATCGGTAAGCCCCATAACTTCTTTCACAACACCGGTAGAGGCGGTGCCCTCGTAGCTTTTGAAACGGATGAAAGCTATCTCGGCATCGGTGTCTATGTTTAGAAATAGTTCTGATGCGAAGGGGAAGGCTCCGTTAAGTACGCAGAGAATCAGGGGCCTGCGTCCGCGGTATTCTTCAGTGATCTGGGCGGATATCTGGTGGATCCGTTCCTGTATCTGATCGCGGGTGATGTATGGGCAGAATGTGAGCCCGTTGTATGTAACTTCTTTCATGCGTCTTGGAAAAATTGGTACAAAATTAATGATTTTTTTATTTGCAACAGGGATAAACCGCGTGTTTTTTGTGCGGAGGAATGGTTAAAGTATGGTATGTGCGGGGGCATCTACGGCGGTGTGGACTTTTTAAAGGGTATATTGATTTTTTTATGTAAGTTTATCAGCTATAAATTTTCAAGGGATATGGGAATTATATAATTTTGCAGTAACTAACAGAGTTTCGGATGAAATTATTTACCAACGATGAAATAAGGGCAATCGAGCGTTACACAGTAGAGCAGGAGGGCGTCACACTTGCTGAGCTGATAGAGCGTGTTGCCGAGGGTGTGACCGATGAGATCTGTGCCCGCTGGCGCTCCGATAAGCCTACTATAATATTTGCCGGTCCCGGCAACAACGGGGCTGACGCTCTGGCAACTGCGCGCCTGATGAGTGAGCGTGGTTTCCGGCCGTCGGTGTATCTTTTCAATATCGGGGGCAACAAACTGTCGGCCGATTGCGCTGCTCAGCGCGACAGGCTTTTGAGCGAACATCCGGATGTAGATTTCACAGAGGTTATGAAGTCGTTCGATATGCCTCAGCTCAATTCCAACTATCTTGTTGTCGACGGTCTGTTCGGCTCCGGTCTGAGTCAGGAACTGAAAGGTGGCTTCAAGGCGCTGGTCCAGAATGTGAACGACGAGAAAGCCACCGTAGTTTCGATAGATGTCCCTTCCGGCATGTTCGGGGACTGGAATCCGCATATCGTGAACCGCGACACGGTTCATGCAACGCTTACGCTTGCAATTCAATTTCCCCGTCTGTGCTTTTTTATTCCCGATAATTCCGAACTGATAGGGGAGTGGAAGGTAATAGATATAGGACTTAGTCAACAAGCTATTTCGCAGTCGCCGGTAAGCTTCTGTCTGGTCGAGAAGCGTGATGTATGGCATAGGCTTCATCATCGCAAAGAGTTCAGCTCCAAAGCAGATTTCGGATCGGCGATTCTGTATGGCGGTTCATATGGAATGATGGGAGCGGCTGTTCTTGCAGCCCGTGGCGCTTTGCGCTCCGGCGTGGGCAAGCTGACGGTGTGTGCCCCCAAGTGTGGCTACAGCATATTGCAGACTTCGGTTCCCGAGGCGATGTATAATTACAATCATGGGGAAGTCAACATTACCGAGATACGCCCCGAAAGAAGTTTCAGCGCGATAGCCGTAGGTCCCGGTATCGGAACTAACGAATTTACTGTGAAGGCGCTGGAGGATTTTCTTGCTTCGATAAATCAGCCGGTGGTGCTTGACGCTGATGCGCTCAACTGCATAGCGCTGAAGCCGACGATGTTGAACACAATACCCGTGTTGAGCATACTGACGCCCCACGCCGGTGAATTTGACCGCCTGTTTGGTCCGCAGTCTTCCGGGGAGGCTCGTTTACGCACCGCCATAGAGAAGGCGAAATATTACAACATATTTATAGTGCTTAAGGGACATTATACTGCTATAGTTCGCCCGGATGGGAAGGTGTATTTCAACTCATCCGGTACCCCGGCTATGGCAACCCCCGGTAGCGGCGATGTGTTGACAGGTGTGTTGCTGGCGATGCTCGCGCAGGGTTATCCAGCAGAATTGGCCTCACTGATCGGGGTGTACGTGCATGGGCTCGCGGGGGAAATTGCGGCATCGGAGCATGGCGAATATGGAGTGCTTGCCGGTGATATCGCAGACAATATCGGGCGTGCGATAAAAGAAATAATGACGATGAAATAATTTAGCTTATGAAGACAATTCGCATATTGGCAGTCGCATTGATGACTCTGACCGCATCAGTATCGCAGGGACAGACTGCCCAGCGGCTTTCGGCGACCAAAGCCAACGATTACGCTCTGGTTTATACTCTCCCTACGACGCAGCTCGGAGTGACGCTTGAGGCGCAGATAACGGTGAAGCGTCCCGGAGAGTTTTACAAGTATGCCAAGAAATATCTGAATATCGATAACCCCATTACTCAAGAAGATCGGACGGTAGAACTCAAAAGTGCCGTGCTGACAACACGCGGCGTTCCCAATGGTGACGAACGGTATGCAGTGCAGTTCAAATCCGGGACAGCTCCGTTTATGCTTCTGGGCGCCAACAATGTTCCTCTGGCAATCAATACCGAACAGACCGCAGCAGAGGAAAGCGTGGAATTGCCTGAGGCAATGGCTGCGGCTCCAACTCCTCTGGAGACTTCCGCCGCCCGGCAGGTGGTAAGTGAAGAGATGATGCAGAGCCAGTCAACGGCAAAGCGTGCGGAGCTCGCGGCTTCAGCTCTGTTCGCGATTCGTCAGACCAGAAGCGATCTTATAACCGGACAGGCCGAGCAGACTCCTCCCGATGGGAAATCGCTTCAGCTGATGCTGGATAATCTGGAGGCACAGGAACAGGCTCTGATGGCGATGTTCGTAGGTACGACAGCGGTGTCTACCGATGTGGCAACTTTTTCGATTACTCCTGATGACGATATAGAGAAAATGGTGCTTGCACGCATCTCTCCTCTTGAGGGAATAGTAGATGCGAATAATCTTGCAGGTGATCCGGTATATCTTGACTTGCAGGTAACGCATCGTGGCGAAATGCCGGTCAACGAGAAAGGTGTAGCCCTGACAGCCCCTAAAAACGGGGTTGCCTATTGCATTCCCGGAACTGCGCTCGTGACCGTCACATGTAACGGGAAAGTATATGCTGAGCGCGATGAGGAGATGGCCCAGTTTGGCGTAGTTTATGCCCTTGCACCGAATGTATTTACCGATAAGAAAGCTCCGATCTATGTGATCTTCGATCCTGCCACCGGGGCGATAGTAAAGCAGGGACCGGCTGAGTAACTGCCCCTTCACGGGCTTGGGTAATGATATAGATCACCTGCGGCGGCAAAGCACTTCATCATTGTGTTATCCTCTCCGGAACGTAAAATTGGATGACAAACGTTAAAAAAGCTCCAGGGCAACCGCATCAAAATTTGGCAATGGAGATGTCGGCAGGTTTTTGCGAATGGCAAAAATGGGCAAGATGGGTAAACTAAGAGTCATAAAAATTCCGTAATTTTAATGCACTAAAATGATGGCAATAGCTT
>CAZDWY010000063.1:0-14070 GCA_964509345.1 uncultured Alistipes sp. | reverse complement strand
GTTTTTCCATCGCTTCACGCACGCTTTCGGGAGGAGTGATATCCTGCAGCTCCACGCGGTTTACCTTCACGCCCCATTTGTTGGTTGCGTCGTCGAGGATAGCCTGTAGTTTGGAGTTGATGGTGTCGCGCGACGTGAGTGTTTCGTCGAGTTCAAGTTCGCCGATTACGTTACGCAGCGAGGTCTGTGTAAGCTTCTCTATAGCGTTGGGCAGGTTGTCGATCTCATATACCGATTTTTTCGGATCCACAATCTGGAAATAGAGAAGGGCGTTGATTTCTGTGGTAACATTGTCTTTTGTGATTACCTGCTGCGATGGGAAGTCGTAAACCTGTTCGCGGAGGTCGATCACAGGGGTAGCTGTAATGCTCACATAGCTGCCTCGGCTGCCGTAGTTTTTGATCTGGCGGGTGTAGATCATCTTAGGCTTGTCGATGAATGGCACTATGATGTTAAGCCCGGCGGGTAATACGCTGTGGAAGCGCCCGAGGCGCTCTATAACGCGTGTCTCTGACTGGGGAACAACTTTCACGGCGTTGGCAACAAGAAGTATGGCCAACAGGAGCAGCGCTCCGAGAATAATCCAGATTTCCATGGGGTAGTGTATTGGTAAATAAATTGTCTATAATGTCGGGCGAAGTGTCAGCGGTTCACAAGAAGCACTATGCTGTCGTAGCCACAGACGGTCATCTGCGTTCCGGCGACGTATTCAGTCTGAGGGTCTGCAGCCTTCACCTGCCATGAATCGCCGTCAATTTTCACTCTTACGGTGTCGCCGGCAGCGAGATCGGCGGGAAGTATGATGCGCCTTCCGATGAGAGCGTCCATATTGCTGGCAGCTTCCCTGTCAGAGGGGGAGGTCTTTTTAAGTAGACGGCGGGCAAACGGCGCCACGAAAATAAGCGCCAGAACTGCTGTGAGAGCTACGATGAAGAGCTGCCACTCGGGTGTTGCGCCACACAGCGCTCCTATAAGCCCTCCGGCTGTTGCCACGGCAAGACACAATCCTATGGCCGACATTGTGAATATCTCGAATATACCCAACAAGATAGTGAGCAGAAGCCATAACGACCACATTGATATGATGCCTGTGAAATCCATGAGTAGTAAAAATGAAGTTAGATGTTGTTTGCAAATATAGCAAAATTATGCAAAACTATCAATGCTGTTCTGTAGAAATCGTATCGTTAATTCAACTTTTCTCATCGGCTTGCTATCAGAATTTTTTATACCTTTGCACCAGTATGCCGCCAGTATGCTCCGATAACGAGGCTTTGCTGATGCAAAGTTGTGATATATAATTGGTTAGTGCGGCCCCGTATCATGAAAAATTAAAAATATATGTTTCTAAGGAATATAGTTGTGTCAGTACTTACGTTGCTCGCTCCGGTATGGGCAATGTCAATGTCCTCTATTCGGCAGGTTTCATCTGACGGGATAGTCATCTCGGATCTGGCTCCGGGGGTGAAGGTGTTGACGGTTGGAACGCCCGACAGTATCACACCCTACTCGGTTTTCGGTGGAAAGCCGGATCTCGAGGCTATGAAGATACTTCCCGTGGGGGCGGAATCCGTTGATCCGCGAGAGATAGATCTGAGGGTTTCCGACCGTGGTTGCACGGTTTCTGTGCCGCTCGGGGATGAGGAACAGTTATATGGATTCGGACTTCAGTTCGAGACTTTCGGACAGCGTGGGTTGCGTAAGCAACCTCGTGTGAACGATAACCCGCTGAACGGACTTGGCTATACCCATGCGCCTCAACCATTCTATGTTTCTACGGCGGGATACGGTATTCTTGTAAACACCAACCGCAATACGACCTTCCTATGCGGAACGAATGAAAAGAACGGCAATTACCCTTCGCGCACAGCGGCAAGAGTGGGAATTGCAACCGATACTGACGACCTTTACCGCAGCCGCACTGCCGGCAACAGGGTATATATCGATATTCCTGGTGCTAAAGGGGTGGAGGTGATGGTGATTGACGGACCGACGCTCAAGGATGTAGTGCGTCGTTACAATCTTCTTTCAGGAGGCGGCTGTCTGCCTCCGATGTGGGGGCTCGGCTTCAAATACCGTGTCAAAGGCGATGCTGTTCAGGATTCGGTAATGCGGTTCGCAGGATATTTCCGCGATAAGAATATTCCTTGCGATGTTCTCGGTCTTGAACCGGGATGGCAGACAGCTGCCTATTCATGTTCATATGTATGGGATGAAGGGCGCTTCCCAGATCATCGGGCTCTTCTCTCCGATCTGCAGCGAATGGGCTATCAAGCTAATCTTTGGGAGCATGCCTACGTCAATCACCGTTCACCTATCCATAAGGATATGGAACCTTATTCAGGAAACTTTCTGGTGTGGGGTGGTCTGGTGCCCGATTTTCTTCTGCCAGAAGCGCGCAGTGTGTTCGGAGGTTACCATGCCGGACTGATTGCCGAAGGTGTGGATGCTTTCAAGCTTGATGAATGCGACAATTCCAATATCTCGAGACCCGATGCTACATGGTGTTTCCCTGATATGGCTGAGTTCCCTTCGGGTGTGGATGGCGAGCAGATGCACCAGATGTTCGGCGGGCTGTATATGTCGGTGCTCGACGATGAATTCCGTAAAGCCGACAAGCGTGCATATCACGATTACCGTTCGTCGGGAATGTTCATGTCGTCGCGTCCGGCAGTACTCTACAGCGATTCGTATGATCATTCCGAATATGTCCGCGCTCTTTGCAATTCGGCATTCGGCGGATTGCTTTGGTGTCCGGAGGTACGTGATTCCAAATCAGCCGATGATTTCTTTCATAGGCTTCAGACTGTAATGCTGTCGCCGGAGGCGATGGTGAACTCTTGGTATCTTCAATATCCGCCGTGGCTGCAGTTTGACCGTGGACGCAATGAAAATGCCGATTTTCTGCCTGAAGCAGAAGAATATGAGAATACGGCGAGAGAATTAATCAATATGAGGATGGCGCTTATACCATATCTCTATAGCGCGTTCAACCGTTATCGGGTTGAGGGAACGCCTGTGTTCCGTCCGCTGATAATGGACTATCCTGATGATTCCAATGTCAGAAATATTTCGGATCAATATATGATAGGTGATGTACTTATGGCAGCCCCGCTTTTCGGCGATGGCTCAGCCCGCGAGGTCTATTTCCCGGATGGGGTCTGGTATGATCTTAATACCGATACCCGCTATGAGGGAGGCAGACGCTATGAGATCTCCACCGATCGTTCGCAGCTGCCGGTGTTTGTAAAGGGTGGAACGCTTCTGCCGCTCGCCGAGCCGGTTCAGTATGTTGGCGATGATACGGTTTTCAAACTCCATTGCAAGCTATACGGCTCTCGTGAGGGAGAGTGCAAGCTTTTTGAGGATGATGGAGTCTCGTATGCTTTTGAGCGTGGTGAGTACAATGATGTCATCCTTACTGCCTGTAAGGGGAAGGTGAAGCTAACGCGTGTCAAGGGTCAGAAAGGCTATCCCGGAAAGAGATATGAGGTGGCGTCCGTCGCTTTCATAGACTGACCGTTGCAAGCAGCGTCGGGGCTTACTCCACATTGATTAACCGCAGGCTTTTCAGGCGTAGCCGTGCCTCCAGATAGTGTTGCAGCCGGGTAAGTTGTTCTGGTGAAATAGTACTGTTGTAGCGTATGAGCGCAATGTTGGAGGTGTCGAGATCGCCGTCGGCAATCTCGCCGAATACCGCGCGGGTAACGGCTATCTCTGCTACCTCTGGGAAAATTACTTTCAACTCCGGCGCGAGATGGGCCGGGATAGAGTCGTTGCGGCGGCGTGTATTGATTATATCCTTCAGGGAGTCAATGACCTGCTGTTTCTGAACAAGTGAATTCTGTGCCAGTTCATATATCTGGGTCATGGATCGTCCGGCGAAATCCTCCCGGTCGGCAATGGTGCCGGCATCCCCCTGAATTATATCGAGGGTCACGTTGTTGAGACCGTAATATCGCATGCGGTTGCTGAGAGCAAGTTCGAGTGAATCCTGTGGCAGTACTTTTCCGATAAGGGTGATTGTGAGTATACGGTGACCGTCGGTCTGCGATGTCGTATGGCTTAGGACCTGTGTGCCGGCGAATCGGCACTCCCCGCTGATGAAGCGATCGGCGTTCATCTCGAAACGCGACTGCGCGAGCATCGTGTATGTAAGATATATGCTTGGGATGAGTGTGAGGATGGAGAGGGTATAGACGAGGCGGCGCATCCGTCGGGCGCGCTGTGGAACAGCCGATTGGATGCGGCTGAATTTCATTAGTTTTACGCCGATGAATGTTGCGAGACAGATATATATGGAGTTGATCAGAAACAGATAAAGCGCTCCGAAAAAGTAGTGCATCTGCCATGTTGCCAGTCCGTAGCCTACGGTGCAAAGAGGTGGCATGAGGGCGGTCGCTATGGCTACCCCGGGAATAACGTTTCCTTTGTTTTTGCTCGCGATGGCGAAGATTCCTGCGCTCCCGCCGAAGAATCCGATCAGCACATCGTAGATGGTGGGCGATGTGCGCGCCAGCAGTTCGCTGTGTCCTGAGCTGACGGGGGAGATAAGAAAGTAGACTGTGGAGGCGAGGATGGAGAACAGAGCCGCGATAAAAAGGTTGCGCGCCGAGCGCTTCAGCAGGCTGAAATCCTCGATTCCGACTCCAAGTCCAAGACCGATGATAGGTCCCATGAGAGGGGATATGAGCATGGCGCCTATAATCACAGCCGTGGAGTTTGTGTTTAGTCCGAGCGAGGCTATGAGTATGGCGAACACCAGGATGAGCAGGTTGGTTCCCTTGAAACTGACGCCGTCGCGGATCGACTGTTCGGCTTCCGCTTCCGGCACAAGAAATCCGTCGAGGGAGAAGAAACTGCTGAGAGAGGTTTTCAGGTCTGTGAAAAATTTATTGCTCATAGGTAAGGGAATGGCGGGGCAAAAATTGATTATCGTTGGTTAGTGATGGTTGCCATAATTTCATCGGCGAGTGCTTCGGTTGGCAAAGTCCCGTCAAGCCATATTACAGAAGGATCGCGTTTGAGCCAGGTCAGCTGCTTTTTGGCGTATACACGGGTGTTCTTGGCCATGCGTGCGGTAGCTGTGGCAAGATCCCATTTTCCATCGAGATAGGCGAACAGCTCTTTATAACCTACGGTGTTGAGGGCATTGCAGTCGCGGTGGGGAAGCATGGCGATTGTCTCTTCAATAAGACCTTGCTGCACCATTGTATCCACACGTCGGTTTATTCTGTCGAAAAGCATCTCGCGCGGCATATCGATGGCGAACTTAACCGTATTGAACGGTCGCTGTTTCGCTTCTCCGGTCCGGAGCGACGAGTATGGCTGTCCGCTCTGCATGCAGATTTCGAGGGCATGGACGAGACGTTTGTGATTAGCGGTGTCAGCGATATGCAGGTATTCGGGATCGAGCTCCTTGAGCCGGCGGCATACTCCGTCGGTTCCTTCACGCTCCAGAATATCATAAGCTTCTTTTCTTACCTCGTCGGAAATAGTGGGCAGTGCGTCGATCCCTTTGGTAACGGCGTCAACATATAGCATGGAGCCCCCACACATCACTGCGTAGTCGTTTTGGGCGAAGAGTTGTTGCAGCAGGGCTGTTGCTTCCTCCTCGAAGCATGCCGCGCTGTAGTAGTCGCCCACGGCAAGGTTGCCGATGAAATGATGAGTGACAGCTGCAAGTTCAGCGGCTGTGGGAGCGGCGGTGCCTGTTTCAAGCCCGCGGAACATCTGGCGCGAATCTGCCGAGATGATCTCGGCATTAAGCCGGCGGGCGGTCTCTATGGCAAGAGCGGTTTTACCAGATGCCGTTGGTCCGGTGATAACCACGAGGGTTTTCACCGGACCGCTAGCGTTGTTTTCTGTCAGAGAAGTCGGTTTCAAGCCTTTGCAACGAGTTTTGCGATCTCTACAATCACTTTCTCAGCCTTTTCCATAGAAGGGATAGGCACAAACTCATAGCGGCCATGGAAGTTGAGCCCTCCGGCGAAGATGTTGGGGCAGGGGAGACCCTTGAACGACAGCTGGGCACCGTCTGTTCCTCCACGGATGGGAACTACCACAGGGGTGACATCGGCACGACGCATTGCCTCTTCGGCAATGTCGATGATATGCTTTACCGGCTCAATCTTCTCGCGCATGTTGTAGTACTGATCCTTGAGATCGATAGAGCAGCAGCCCGGGAATTCGTTGTTGGTTTTGCGCACGAGATGTTCGAGCTCCTTCTTGCGGCGCTCGAAACGGTCGCGGTCGTGGTCGCGGATTATGTAGGTAAGGGTGGTGCTCTCTACCGATCCCTCTATGTGAACCAGATGGTAGAAGCCTTCGTAGCCCTCGGTGTGCTCGGGAGTTTCCCAGCGGGGAAGCATCAGAATGAACTGGTTCGCCATACGGATTGAGTTGAGGAGCTTATGCTTGGCATATCCGGGGTGAACGTTGCGTCCGGTAAAGGTGACGCGGGCCTGGGCTGCGTTGAAGTTTTCATATTCAAGTTCGCCGATTTCGCCGCCATCCATGGTGTAAGCCCAGTCGGCGCCGAATTCCTCAACGTTGAATTTGTGGGCACCCAGACCTATCTCTTCATCGGGGTTGAAGGCGATGCGGATCTTTCCATGCTCTATTTCGGGGTGAGCTTTCAGATAGGCAACCGCACTTACTATTTCAGCGATCCCCGCCTTGTCGTCGGCGCCGAGAAGGGTTGTCCCGTCGGTGACAATTAGATCCTGTCCTGTATAGTGGAGCAGTTCGGGGAATTCATTCGGGCTCAGAACAATGTTTTTCTGCTCGTTGAGCGTGATGTCACCTCCGTCATATTTTTCAACTATGCGTGGACGCACATTCTTACCCGACATATCGGGGGATGTGTCGAGGTGGGCTATGAATCCGACTACCGGCACCTCGCGCGAGATGTTTGCCGGCAGCGATGCCATAAGGTAGCCGTTCTCATCGAGGGTGATCTCTTCAAGACCCATCTCTTCGAGTTCTTTTTTCAGAAATTTGGCGAATTCGTACTGACCCGGAGTCGAGGGGGTCAGGTTGGTGGTCTCGTCGCTCTGGGTGTCGAACTTCACATATTTCAGAAATCGTTCTATAAGCTCAGTCATATTTCGTATTTTAAGGGTTTACACGGTTCAGCGGTATCCATGAGGCATACCTCCTCCGCCAATATTTTCACGGCATACAAAAATACTTCTTTTTATTGGTTCACGCCACACTTTCCCCCCGCTTTTTTGCCGGGGAATACGAATTCTCCACATATATGAATTCCTACGTAGGTTTAACTACTGTAGTCCCAAAAATTGACATAAATGTCGTTTTTTTTTGGAATTGAGGCGTTGCGCGTCTTCTGTTCATTCTAAGTGACCGGATTTTCATGTGGGAGGGGAGGCAATAAACGGGGAAGGGGAGCGTTAATAGTTATGGAGATTTGGTGGAAATCGGATACAATGTAATCAAGGTATTGGATAAGATAAAGGGCATATTTGTGTTTGTGGCGGTGTCGGTCCTGGTTGGGCTGACGCTCGGGTCGTGTTCGCCCAAAAAGAATACCGCAGCAACACGCAAATATCAGGAGTTTATCACCCGTTATAATATTCATTTCAACGGCGATCAGCACTATATAGAGACGCTGAAGGAGATGGAGACCAACTACGAGGACGATTATTCGCGTATGGTTTTCATTCATCCCGCCGAGGCGAAAGCCGATGAAAAGGCACCGCAGCCGATGGGGAACTTTGACCGTTCGATAGAGAAGGCTCAGAAGGCCATACAGCTCCGTTCCATAAAAAAGAAGCCTAAGAAACAGGCGGGTAAAAGTTCCGATCCAGCCTATAAAGAGTGGATGAAGCGTGAGGAATACAATCCGTTTCTCCACAATGCATGGATGATGATGGGGCGTAGCCAATATATGAACGGCGATTTTCTCGGGTCTGCCGCTACCTTCTTCTATATATCCAAGCATTTCTCATGGCTGCCGGCTACTGTGACTGAAGCGAAGCTTTGGGAGGCGCGTTGTTATTGTGCAATGGACTGGCTTTTCGAGGCTGAGACCATACTAAACCGTATCAAGACCGATGAGCTGACTTCCAAAACGCTGCGTCAGTTGTATTATACTATCTTCGCTGATTTTCAGGTGCGGTCGAAAGATTACGCCAAGGCGGTGACACCCCTTGAGGAAGCGATAAAATTAACCGGAGGCGCGCAGAAAACACGTCTGTATTTTCTGTTGGGTCAGGTTTACAGTCATCTGGGCAACCGCGATGCTGCCTATAATGCGTATAAAAAGGCCGGTTCAAGTTCTTCGGCTTCATACCGCACGAAATTCAATGCCCGCATAAAACAGAGCGAGGTGTTCACCGGGGCTGATATAAAGCCGGAGGTAAACGCCCTCAAACGTATGGTGCGTTACGACCGCAACAAGGAATATCTCGATCAGATCTACTATGCCATCGGCAATCTCTATCTTTCGCGTGGCGACACCACCAACGCCATCGCCAACTATGAGCTCGCCGTTGAGAAGTCGACCCGCAGCGGCATTGACAAGGCGATAGCCAATCTTACACTTGGCGGTCTGTATTACGATCTGCGCAAATACAACAAGGCGCAGCCCTGTTATGCCGAGGCTGTTCCGGTGCTACCTGAAAGTTATCCGGATTACCGCGCGCTGAAGAAGCGGTCCGATCTGCTCGATGAACTCGCAGTGTATTCCCAGAATGTGGAACTTCAGGATTCGCTGTTGCGTCTGGCGGCCATGAGCCCTGAAGAGCAGCTCGCTGTGATTAACCGCATAATCGACGAACTGAAAAAGAAAGAGAAAGAGGAGGCTGATGCCGCCGCCCGCGAGGAGTTTCTCGCAAACCGTGATAATGGAGAGAATATGTCAGGAGCTTCAAATGCGCCGCAGACTTTCGCCATGAACAATGGCGACGATTCGTGGTATTTCTATAATAGTGCCACCAAGAACGCCGGTCGCACTGAGTTCCAGCGCCGCTGGGGTAACCGTAAACTTGAGGATGACTGGCGCCGACGCAACAAGGCATCGTTCAATTTTAATGACTTCGGTTCGGACGGTTCAGGTGAAGAGGATATGGCGGACAATGACGGCAACGAGGCACCTGCTGATTCAGAGAGTGCGGAAAATGCCGAACAGATGGAGAAGGAGAATGATCCGCACAATCCGGAATATTACCTGAAGCAGATACCATCTACAGATGAGGAAAAACAGACCGCTAACGATATTATTCAGGAGGGGCTGTTCAATATGGGTGTGATTCTGAAGGATAAACTTGAGGATTTCGTTGCGGCTGAAACAGAGTTTGAGTCTCTGTTGTCGCGCTACCCCGATAATATCTATCGGCTTGACACTTATTATAACCTCTACCTTATGTTCATGCGCGCCGGCGATATAGCCAAAGCTGAACGATACCGTCAGCTGATGCTCAGTGAGTTCCCCGATTCGAACTACGGGATAGCCATGCGCGATCCTGATTATGTCGGAACTCTCCGCCGCATGCTCGAGCAGGAAAATGTGTTGTATAACGAGGCGTTGGAATCGTACATGAACAATGAGAACGCCAATGTCCATTCCATCTATGAACTGGTGAAAGAGGATTTTCCGCTCACTCGTCTGATGCCTAAGTTCATGTTCCTTGAGGCGCTGGCATATGTCACCGAAAAGAATACCGACAAATTCAAATCGGTACTGCTGGATCTTCTCGCCAAATATCCCGACACGGACATCACCCCGTATGCGTCATCCTATCTGAAAGGTCTGGCGCAGGGACGCGAGCTTTCGGCGAACTCCGGCAACATGCGCGGTATGTTATGGGATATCCGTCTGAGCAATGATACCACGGATGTAGCGCAGGACGGAGAGCTTGATTTCGAACTCAATCCCGATAGTGAACAGTATCTGGTGTTGCTTTTCCCTACAGACCGCATACCGCAGAATGCGCTCCTGTACGATGTAGCACGCCACAACTTCGCATCGTTTGTGGTTAAGGATTTTGATCTTGAAACCATGAATTTCGGGCGTCTCGGTCTGCTTATCATCAAAGGTTTCTCAAATTTAAATGAGATTAAGCATTACCGTCAGGTGATGGCACAGTCCGATAAGCTGACCCTTCCTCCCGAAGTGCGACCGGTTGTGATCTCGGCCTCGAACTTCGATAAGTTGCTGAAGAGTGGACGTTCTTTCGACGACTATTTCCGTTATATGCAGGACAAGACTTACCGCGACACTGAAGAGGCAGTTCTGCCACCGGAAATATTCGGTGAATCGGAAGGAATGCCTGATGAGCATGAGCCTGCAATGCCCGATTCCGGTGTACCGGTTGAAGCACCTGTTGAGAACGTCGCTTCTCAGCCCGCAGAGGAGGAGGGCAAGTCAGCAGTTCCGGATAATGCTCCTATCGCGCCGGAATTGCCGGAAGCTCCTGTTGAAAATCAGACGGAAAGTCCTGTCGAAACACCGACAGAGACACCTGCTGAAGTTCCGACGCAACCAGATACTGAGCCGGAAACTCCAGCAACGGAGCCAAAACCCGAACAACCGACCCAGCCATCTCCGGAAAATCCCAAACCAGCAAAGGAGCCTGCGCAGAAACCTTCCCCGGAATCTCCGGCTAAGCCTGTGCCTAAACCACAGAAACCGCAGCCTAAGCCTCAGCCTAAGCCTCAGCCGAAACCGGGACAGCCGCTCCCCGACTATCCAGATGGATCGGAGGGTGACGACCCGCTGCTCGACTAAAACTATTTGAACCGACAAATCCATTCCGAATGAGCGAATACTCCATATTATGGGCGGATGATGAGATTGATCTCCTCAAACCCCACATACTTTTCCTCCGCGCCAAAGGGTACGACCCTGTGACTGTAAACAACGGTCGCGACGCGCTTGAATTGGTTGAAAACCGTCATTTCGATCTGGTGATTCTTGACGAAAATATGCCGGGTCTTACAGGGCTGGAGACCCTTCAGCGTATCAAAGAGATTTCACCGCAGACACCGGTGATAATGATCACCAAGAGCGAGGAGGAGAATATCATGAATCAGGCTGTCGGCAACAATATCGCCGACTATCTTATCAAGCCGGTGAATCCCAACCAGATTCTTCTGTCGATAAAGAAAAATCTTCATAGCCGGAAGATTGTATCACAGACTGCCGCAGCAGACTATCAGCAGGAATTCGCCCGCCTTACATCGCAGATCAACGACGCTTCAACCATGAACGATTTCTATGCACTGTATGAGAAACTGACATCGTGGGAGCTGCGTCTGGCATCGGCCGATACCAATATGGATGAACTTCTGAAGATGCAGAGAACGGATGCGGATTCGGCGTTCTACAAGTTCGTAAAGCGCAACTACGAGGAGTGGATCGCTGCCCTGCCGTCGACGCTTGCTCCCGGTAAGACACCAACAGGAGGAGGTTCGGACCGCCCGATGCTAAGTCCGGAGATTTTCCGCCACACGGTGTTCCCGCTCATCGAGCAGGGTGAGAAGGTGTTTTTCGTGCTTATTGACAACTTCCGGTTGGATCTGTGGCTTACAGTGAAGCCCCTGCTTGCCGAGTATTTCACTTTTGACGAGCAGCTTTATACCACCATCCTTCCGACCGCCACCCAGTATGCGCGCAACTCGATATTCTCAGGTCTGATGCCGGTGGATATCGCACGGATGTTTCCCCATCTGTGGGTCGACGAGGATGAAGAGGAGGGGAAGAACCTCAACGAGAGCGAGCTAATACAGACGCTTTTCGAGCGATTCCGCCGTCAGTGCAAGTTCTCCTACAACAAGATCAATGATTCTACGGGAGGGGAGCGGCTGCTGCGCGAATTCTCGAATCTGTCAAACAATCAGCTCAATGTGGTAGTGCTCAACTTCATCGACATGCTGTCGCATGCCCGTACTGAAAGCCGCATGATCCGCGAGCTTGCCCGCACCGACGCTGCCTATCGCTCACTTGCCGAATCGTGGTTCCGCCATAGTTCGGCTCTCGAACTGTTCCGCCGTATGGCGGAGACAGGTGCGAAGGTGATAGTGACAACCGACCACGGAACTATTCGTGTCGATACCCCGGTTAAAGTTATCGGTGACAAGAATACCAATACCAATCTGCGGTATAAGGTAGGTAAGAATCTCGGGTACAACTCCAAGCAGGTATATGAGATAAAGCGTCCGCAGCAGTTCGGGCTACCCACACCAAATGTGTCGTCGGCGTATATCTTCGCAGGGAACAACGATTTCTTCGCCTATCCCAATAATTATAACTATTACGTCCAGTATTATACCGATACATTCCAGCATGGTGGCATATCCCTCGAGGAGATGCTTGTGCCGCTGGTGACCCTCACCCCAAAGAAACAATAAATAATTTCCAAGACTTATCTAAAAGAAATTTTAGAAATGAAACATGTCATAGATATCCCCGATATAGAGGCGCTCCCTGAAGCTGCCGAAAAGTTTGTAGCTTTGATGGGCGACGAAACTGTATATGCTTTCCATGGCGAGATGGGTGCCGGGAAAACAACCTTCATCCGTCAGCTTTGCCGTGCTCTCGGCGTAGAGGAGGATCTTGCCAATTCCCCCTCCTTCTCGATTATCAACGAATACCGCTCCGACACTACAGCCGAACTGATGTATCATTTCGATCTGTACCGCCTCGAAAGTGTGGATGAGGCTCTTGAGATAGGTGTGGAGGATTACTTTGACTCGGGTGCGCTCTGCCTGCTCGAATGGCCTGAGCGCATAGAGCCGCTGTTGCCTGATGATACTGTGGTTGTGGAGCTTACGGTAAATCCCGACGATTCGCGCACCCTTACCGTAACCATCCCTGATGAATAATATCGTCCGTTTCCCTACTCTCCCCTCCACCAATACATGGATGAAGGAACACGCCGGAGAATTCGGTCACGGCGATGTGGTGGTTACCGAAGACCAGACTGCAGGACGGGGACAGCGCGGAAACTTCTGGGAGGCGGAGCCGGGGAAGAATCTGACCTTCTCGCTGATGCTACATCCCGGGGCGATAGCTCCCGGTCGTCAGTTCATCATCAGCGAATGTGTGGCGCTGGGTGTAGTGGATCTTCTGCGCGCTTATCTCGCACCATATGTCGATTCCTCGATGATAAAGGTGAAGTGGCCTAATGATATTTATGTGGGCGACAGCAAAATTGCGGGGATACTCATAGAGCATACTCTTGGCTCAGATAGAATCATTCATACTGTGGCGGGAATAGGACTCAACATAAACCAGACTATTTTCCGTTCGCCAGCCCCCAATCCGGTGTCGATGGCGCAACTTGTGCCTCACATGGTGTTCGATCTGCCGGAACTGATGGAAAAGGTAGTTGACAATATTCTTGCGCGTATGACCTGGCTGTCCTCAGCCGGCACTGCTCCCGCCGATCAGCACATGGAGTTTCTCTCTGTCCTGTGGCGTAACGACGGTTGCGCCCACCGCTATATGCTTGCTGAAGACAACTCACATTTCTCCGCAGTAATAGCTGATGTCGCTTCAGACGGGATGCTCTCTCTCCGCCTCCCAGATGGTTCCATCCACTCCTTTGCCTTCAAGGAGGTCGCTTTTCTGATATCTTAACTCACCGGAGAGGATAATAGAGCCATAACGCCATGATTCATATGGCTATAACTCTCCATCTTTATAGAAGAATGGGTAAACGGTTTTTAAATTTTGCAATTCAGGTGATTAGAACTGCCATAATATATATAGCTCTATTATGGTTGTTTCAGATGGCTTTTGATAAAGTCTCCTCCTTCGACTGGGGATGGATCTTTCAAGGTTTTCTCTTTTCAATCATTTATGTATCGCTAACCCGTTGGGACACAAAGAGAAAATCAAATAAATAGCAGCCAAGAAAAGTTCGGTTGATATAACTTTATACCTTAATATATGTTGCATTGAAACTAATGCCTACATATGTACATCCATACAAATTACAGGTGTACTTGCAAATACAGAAAATCCTTCCCATGGCGTTGGAAAGGATTTTCTGTGATTCGCACAGGATTCAAACCTGTAACCTTCTGATCCGTAGTCAGATGCTC
>CAZDWY010000062.1:0-14566 GCA_964509345.1 uncultured Alistipes sp. | reverse complement strand
GATCGGGTTTTTGAAACGTTCCTGCGACTAGATCATACTACTAAAAGCACGACCACTGTGGCTTTGCTGCATTTGTAAAAAGTTGATTTTATGTTTTTATTTGGGCTTTTATACAGCCTAACGCAATAAGGGGGGAATTTTCAAAAAGCAATTCTACTTGGTGTAGCTTCGAAGGAATGGTATAGAGGACAATTATTTGCTATTGCCGATTGTTTTTTGTCAGGTTTATGTTAAAATATAATAGAGTATGTAAAAACTTGTCAAATAAGAAAATTAAACAGTGAAAGACAAAAAAATAATCGGTCAAATATGAAATTTATGAAAAAAATTTAAAATTTATAAAAATCCCCCTGCGTAACCTATTGCTTGTGACGCGGCGTAATGATGTATAATAAGGGGGAAGGGAGGCGGAAGCTATGTCAAAATACACGACCGGAGAAATTGCAAAGCTCTGCGGCGTATCCGTCAGAACGGTACAGTATTATGATACCCGCGGTATATTGATACCCAGCGAATTGTCCGAGGGCGGCAGGAGACTTTATTCTGATGATGATCTCAAACGGATGAAAATCATTTGCTTTCTTCGCGACGTTGGTATCTCGATC
Source organism: uncultured Alistipes sp. (assembly GCA_964509345.1). Taxonomy (GTDB): domain Bacteria; phylum Bacteroidota; class Bacteroidia; order Bacteroidales; family Muribaculaceae; genus UBA7173. The sequence goes on along the minus strand of CAZDWY010000062.1, from coordinate 13,961 downwards.
AACAGCATAGGAGAATTGTTGTCGGGGGACGATCCCGGAAGCGTTATTTCGGTTTTGCTTGAACAGCAGGAGCAGCTTCTTCGCGAAGAGGTAAACGAAAGACAGGCGAAGCTCGATATGCTTGACGGTATCAAACGCGAGCTGAGGAGCGTTGAAAAATTCTCGGTCGAATCTATCGGCGATATAGCTTATGCGATGGAAAACAAGAAGAAACTGAGACAGCTGCACGCTGTCCTGTTGGTCACGGCTGTTCCTATTGGCATATGTCAGTGGGCGTCGATAATTCTCTGGATAGCTGCGGGAATGTGGTGGCTTTTTGCGGCTTATATCTTGATAGCGATCCCGTACGCGTTTTGGGTAACGAACTTCTTTTTTAAAAAGGCGGCGTATATCTGCCCGCAGTGCCATGAGGTTTTTAAGCCTGATTTCAAAGAGGCAGTTTGGGCAAGGCACACGCCGACGCTCAGAAAACTGACCTGTACCTGCTGCGGATATAAAGGCTTCTGTGTGGAAACTTACGGAAGGGAGGAAAAAACGAATGGATAAAATCATGGAATTTCTTCCGTTTTTGATCCCATTAGCTATCGCACAGTTTGCTCTGTTGGGTTACACGCTTTATCACATTCTGAACCATAAGCATTATAAAAGAGGGAATCGCACTTTGTGGCTTGTTGTCGTGATCGTTGGCATGGGGTTTGTCGGCCCGATCCTGTACTTTCTGCTTGGAAAGGAGGATGAATGACATGGACGTGCTGGCGATACAAAACCTTAAAAAGAGCTTTGGCAGTAAGGAGGTGCTTTGCGGGCTTGATCTGTCTGTCCCCGAACACAGCGTTTTCGGTTTTATCGGAAAAAACGGCGCAGGAAAAACAACGGCGATGAAGGCGATCCTCGGACTTCTGAAACCGGACAGCGGCGAGATCCGTGTCATGGGTGAAAGGGTGCGCTTCGGGCAGACCGATACCAATCGTTACATTGGCTATCTGCCCGATGTGCCGGAATTTTATTCCTATATGACGCCGCTTGAATATCTGAATCTCTGCGGAGAGGTCAGCAGAATGGAAAAAACCGACATTGTGACAAGGAGCAAAGAGCTGCTGGAGTTGGTCGGTCTTGGACAGGAGCGCCGCCGTATCAAAGGATTTTCAAGGGGAATGAAACAGCGCCTGGGGATCGCACAGGCTCTTCTGAACCGTCCAAAGCTCTTGATCTGTGACGAGCCGACCTCGGCGCTTGATCCCGTTGGTCGCAAGGAAATTCTGGATATACTTCTTGCGGCAAGAGAACAGACCACAGTGCTTTTCTCAACGCACATTCTTTCCGATGTGGAACGTATCTGCACGGAAGCCGCCTTTCTGAACAACGGTAAAATCGCCATGCAGGGAACTATTGCGGAACTGCGAAGCAAGCGGTCATCCGACGGATTTATCATCGAAACGGAACAAAGTGGGGCTGCCGATACGCTTGTTAAAGTATTTGGCGACCTCCAACGCACGGAACAAAACGCGCTTGTATTCCAAGGCAGCGAGGACCGTTTCTTTGCTATTATGCGATATGTTGCCGAAAACAGAATGGCAGTACAGAGAATTGAGAGAATAGAGCCGACGCTTGAATCGCTGTTTTTGGAGGTGACACAATGAAGCCTCTGTTTGCTTTTATGAAAAAAGAATATCTTGAGACCGTTCGGACAGGAAAGATCATTATCCTCATACTGCTGTTTGTGTTGTTCGGCATTATGAATCCCGCGATAGCGAAGCTGACTCCGTGGCTTATGGAAATGATGTCCGATACAATAGCGGAAAGCGGATTGATCGTCACGGATATTCAAGTGGATGCAATGACCTCATGGACACAATTTTTCAAAAATATTCCTATGGCGCTTATCGTTTTTGTGCTGCTCTTCTGCGATATATTTACCAAAGAATACAGTTCCGGAACGCTGCTGCTTGTACTGACAAAGGGCTTATCGAGATACAAGGTCGTACTTGCAAAAACTTTGCTGTTGCTGCTTCTCTGGACGTTTGGCTATGGGATCTGCTTTGCCGTTACCTATGGCTATAATGCTTATTTTTGGGATAACAGCATTGCCGATAATCTATTCTCCGCGGCAGCTGTATGGTGGCTGTTCGGTGTATGGGTGATATGTATTGTTGTTCTGTTTTCGTCGCTGTTACGGAATAACATGGGTGTTTCCTTATGTACCGGCGGAACGGTGCTCTTAGCGTATTTATTGAGTTTCATACCTAAAGCAAGGGGGTATTCTCCCGCGATGTTGATGGACACAAACGTGCTTTTGAACGGTGCGGAAGTGCCGGACGCATATATAAAGGCTATTGTCATTGCCGCTGTCTCTGGCGTGATATGTATTGCTGTCAGTATCCCTGTTATGAATAAGAAACAATTGTAACAAATTGAAAAACGACTGTGGCAGCGCCTGTTTGACGCTGCCACAGTCGTTTGTTTTTATTCTTCGGTATGAATGACTTCAACGGGGCAGGATTCCGCTGCTTCTTGCACGGCTTCCTCGTTGCCCTCGGGTTTAGCGATTATCTCGGACAAGCCGTCGCCGGCTATGCGGAAAACGTCGGGGCAAACCTCGGCGCATACGCCGCAGCCTATACAGCCGTCACGATCAAGTTCAAGCTTCATAATGAAAAACCTCCTTTCGGTGTGGAACTATTGTTTCACATCTAAAGGAGGTTTATTCGTTATCTGATAAAGTTTGTGCGGATCTTGCTCTCGGGATGAGGGAAAGAAACTCCCGCCGCCTTGCCTGCTTCTATGCATTTGAGCAGCCATGCCATATTGTTTCCGAGGATGCGCATGGTCTGGAGACCTTCCTCGTCCTTCATGACTTCCTCGGGCGTGTTGCCGTGGATCTGGTTCCAATATGTGGAAGACACTATCGGCATACAGTTGATGGTGAAGTACTTGTTCAGCTGGTCGAACGTCGCCGACGCTCCTCCTCTGCGGCAGCTGACTATCGCCGCAGCGGGTTTTCCCACGAAATTCCGTTTGCCCGAATAGAACGCTCTGTCCATAAACGACGTGATCGCGCCGCTTGCCGAAGCGTAATGCACGGGCGAGCCGAACACGAAGCCGTCCGCTTCCGCCGCTTTCTTCACGAACTCGTTCACGGTATCCTCTTTGAAGCAGTGTCCGAGCTTTGCGCAGGCTCCGCAGCCGATACAGCCGAGGATCGGGTCTTTGCCGACCCAGAATATCTCCGTTTCGATACCGTTGGCGTTTAATGCCTTTTCGATCTCGCGAAGTCCCGTATAGGTACAGCCGTCCTTATGCGGTGACCCGTTTACTAAAATTACTTTCATAGTATTACCTCCGGAAAAATTTGATCTATATCTAATATTATATTACAATTCTCAAAATAAAACAATAGATTTTTAAAGAAATTTGCTATTTTGAAAAAATATAAGTTTACGAAGAAGTTTTGTATTGGGTAAGGGGGGCTTGCCCCTGACGGGGTTAGGAGCGGAGGTCTGCCGGTAAGCCACTCTGTCACTGCGTGGCATCTCCCCGGTTGGGAGTTACTCCACATCTTTCCCCTCTCACCGAGGGGGGGCAGACTGTAGATAAAGTTCTTTTTGAAATCTTCTTGGGGGTTGGCAATTTAACAGGGTCAAGGGGCAGAGCCCCTTGCCGGGGTTGGGGGCGAAGCCCCACATCTCTTTCCCTTCTCCGCAAGGGGGCAAGTACTTTTTTAACTTTTTTCAAAAAAGTAAAAAAAGTACTTGACAAATGCCTAGTAATATGATATACTTAATATGCAATTAAGAGTTGCAAATATTCAAAAAACTATCCAAGGGAAAGGACATGATAAAAATGGCAGACAACTACAAGTTTGAAACCTTACAGGTGCACGCGGGGCAGGAGACCCCCGATCCCGCGACCGACGCGCGTGCCGTGCCGATCTACGCAAGCTCGAGCTTTGTTTTCTCCGACTCTCAGAACGCTTCCGACAGATTCGGTCTGCGTGCCGGCGGCAACATCTACGGTCGTCTTACCAACCCCACACAGGACATCTTCGAGCAGAGAATGGCGGCTCTCGAGGGCGGCTCTGCGGCTCTGGCTACCGCTTCGGGCGCGGCGGCGGTCACTTATGTGATCGAGGCGCTGGCGGCAGCCGGAGAGAATGTTGTTGCATCCAAGACCATTTACGGCGGTACTTATAATCTGCTGGAGCATACCTTGCCCAGATACGGGATAAACGCGAAATTCGTCGATCCCGATCCCGCGGAGTTTGAAAAGGCGATCGACGACAAGACCAAGGCGCTGTACGTTGAAGTTCTCGGGAACCCGAACTCCAACGTCGCGGATATTGAGAAGATCGCTGAGGTGGCTCACAAGCACGGGATCCCGCTGGTGGTCGACAGCACGTTCACTCCGCCGTGCGTACTTCGTCCGTTTGAGCACGGCGCGGATATCGTAGTCCACTCCGCTACAAAATTTATTGGCGGACACGGCGCGGCTATCGGCGGCGTTATCGTGGACGGCGGCAAATTTGACTGGGCGGCAAGCGGAAAGTTCCCGTGGCTGTCCGAGCCGAATGAATCCTATCACGGCGTGAATTTCGCGCAGGCGTGCGGCGCGGCGGCGTTCGCTACATATATCCGCGCGGTGCTGCTGCGCGACACAGGCGCGACGCTCAGCCCGTTCCACGCGTTTATGTTCCTGCAAAGTCTGGAGACGCTCTCGCTCAGAGTGGAGCGGCACATCTCCAACGCGCTGAAGATCGTTGAGTACCTCGCAAAGCACCCCAAGGTAGAGGCGGTTCACCACCCGTCGCTTGCAAGCGAGCCGACCCACGCGCTGTATGAGAAGTATTTCCCGAACGGCGGCGGCTCGATCTTCACGTTCGAGATAAAGGGCGGCAAGGACGAGGCTTGGAAGTTTATCGACAACCTTAAGATCTTCTCGCTGCTGGCGAACGTCGCGGACGCGAAGTCGCTGGTCATTCACCCCGCGACCACCACACACTCGCAGCTCAACGAGGCGGAGTGCGCGGAGCAGGGCATAAAGCCGAACACCATTCGTCTGTCTATCGGTATAGAGAACGCGGACGATCTTATCAACGCGCTTGAAGAAGCGTTTAAGGCGGTTTGATCAATCCTTTCTTTAATATAAGCTGCAAGCGCCCGACAGGAGACCGTCGGGCGCCAACTTTTTATAAACGTCTGAACCGCGCGGATCATTCCTCTGCGCGGCTGTTTTTTCTTTTCTTCACTTTCTTTGCCGTAAGTTCGTAGCTCGCGTCTATCAACATTTTAATGAGCTCTTTATCTGCGGTGCCGTCCAGAAGCACGGAGATCCAGTGCTCCTTATTCATGTGATACGCGGGGAATATCCCGCTGTTCAGCCGCATGGATCCGCTCATTATGGGATCGCATTTCAGATTTAGTACGTCAACGGGTTCGTCGTCCGAAAAGCCGAACTTGCATTTCGGTACGCTCATAATAAGTCCGTACCACTTCCCGCCGACGGTGTGCCGCAAAACGGCGGAGTCGGGGGAGTTGTCCCATGGGTATTCGGGCTGTGTTCCGTATTGTTCAAGCGCGTACTTCAATACCGTGCCGCGGAGTGATCTTTTCTTCATAAGCGATGTCAGTCTTCCTGCAAATAGCTTTCTATCTCGCCGCGCAGATCAAGAAACAATTCCGCCAGTGTCGGATCGAAGTGGGAGCCTGCCGATTCCTTGATTATCATGAACGCTTCGTCCAATGTAAACGGCCTTTTGTAGCAGCGCTCGGAGATCAGCGCGTCAAACACGTCCGCTATCGACATGATCCTTGCGCACAGCGGAATTTCCTCGCCGGAAAGTCCCTCGCCGTAGCCTGTGCCGTTCCATTTTTCGTGATGGTACGCGGCGATGTCGGCGGCGATGTCAACATATTCGGCGTTCTCGATACCGCCTATTACGTCGCGGATCATTTTTCCGCCGTTTGGAGCGTGCGTTTTCATTATTGAATATTCTTCCTCGGTGAGCTTGCCGGGCTTCTTGAGAATATTGTCGGACACTGCTATTTTCCCGATATCGTGGAGCGGCGCGGCGCGTCCGAGGAGGTCTATGTATTCATCGGTGAGCACGTCCCCGCAGTAGCCAGCCTTCTGTGCGGCCTTTGCCAGCATATTGACATACCTTGACGTGCGTTTGACGTGTCCGCCCGTCTCGCCGTCGCGGCTTTCTATGAGGTTTGCAAGCCCTATTATCGTGCTGTTCTGGATACGCAGCATTTTTTCGCTGTGCTCACGCAGAGCGGCGGACTTCTGTTCAACGTCTCGTTCAAGATCGTTCTTGTACTGTTCGAGGTTGGATGTTATCTTAACGCACAGGAAAAGACATGCAGCGGTCGCCGCCGCGATGCTTACAACGCTTACGACCGCCGTGATCCTCGACATGGCGATATACCCGTTCATGATCTCCTGCGCCTCGGCGGTCTTATCGCTCAGAAAGTCGTCCATATTGTCAAGACAGGCGTTGACCTTTTTGGTGCAGTCATCCAGAATATTCACTATATAGAAATCGGCGGTGTTTTTGCTGCCCGCACGGCTGAACTCCAGTGTGACGTCGGCGTTTTGAAGATATGTGTGAAAGTTCGTGTAGGCTCTGTGATAGACCTGCTCCTGCTCGCCGCCCTTCATTCGTTCTCCGAGAATGTTGAATTCCTCGCGCAGACGCTGTTCTATGTGCTCTGCTTCGCTTTCGTATTCATTGTATTTATCCTCGCTGTCAGCGGCGGTGTGCTTGACGATCAGCGCCTGGTGTGTGTACATTAGGTTGCGGATCTCCGAGTTTGTGGCAAGCGTACTGAAATAGTCGTCTACTATGACCTGATATCCGCTTGAAAGGCGCTCGATATCGAATTTAAGAAAAAACTGCCCGGTGATGCCTATGATCCCGCCGATCAGAACTATTATAAAAATTTTAAAAGGTATATGTTTCATAATAAGCTCCCCGGCGTGTTAAAGGCTGAAAGATACAATTTCTATTATAGCATATAAAAGTGGTTTTGTCAAGTTTTATCAGCCCTCTGGCATTGATTCTATGCCCCTTACCATTATATCCAGCAGCGTTTGAAGATCTGTATTATCGGGATTTCCCGCCGCAATGGTCGTGCCGAATACGTAGGCAGGCTGCCAGAACGCTTCGCCCACGTTCTGAAGATAGCCGTACGACGACTGCTCGTTCAGTGCGCGTATGGCGGGAGCCGAGCTTACATCGGGAGAGTTTGCGGCGTTCACGTTTGAGGGAGCTTCGCCGCGCTGCTTGAAGCGCTCGGTCTGGCTTTTCTCATTGGTGAGCCATTCCGCCAGTCTCATAGACCATTCGGGGTATTTTGTCGCGGAGTTCACGCCGATCATCTTGTATCCCGCGAAGCTGCACATCTGCACGCTGCCGTCCTTGACGGTGTACTCGGGGAGCTTTGCCGCCGCGTATCCGCCGCCGAAGGCTTCCTGTACAAGAGTGGAATTCCACGCGCCGTTGATCCCCGCAATCGCCTCGCCGCTTTTTATAAACGCCTTAAAGTCGTCGTCACCGCCGCTGACAAACGCGGGGTGCTGCGCGATCCTGAGCATTGCTTCGGCAACGTCCTTGCCCGTGTATTGTCCGTCCGCGGAATTCCAGCTGCAGGTGTTGGTGAGACCGTCGGAATTGAGATCCACATTGAGTCCCGCGCCTTTAAAGAATGAATATATGTACCAACCGCTGGTGTAGTCTATCGTGACTTTCTTGCCCGCCTTTTCGGCGACCTCAAGGATACGGTCAAGGCTCTTTACGTCATCCTCGGTAAAGTAATCGGAGTTGTAATACAAAAAATATCCGTTGCTGGCGGTCTTGGGATACGCGAACAGCTTTCCGTCGGAGGATGAGCAGCGGATCGCTCCGGAATCCCTGCCGCCGTTGGCTTTTATGATCTCATCGGTGTTGAGCGTGATCTCCAGAAGGGCGTTAGCGTCATGCAGCGCCTTGTACTGATCCGCCGCGAACGCGTATACGTCGGCAGCACCGGAGGGGTTCGCGAGAACGGTCTCCTTGCAGGAAAGCTCCTCTTCCTCGCTGATAGTGATGTTAAACACTGCCTTGCCTGAGTATTCCTCCTTGAAACCCTCGATAAGCTGTTCCGTGAGTGCTATGTCGTCATGGGCGCACCACACCGACAGCGTTACGTTTTCCGCCTGCGCCGCGCCCCTCTCACTGCAGCCGCTTGTCATTCCGGCTATGCCAAGACAGCAGACGGCAGCCAATATCATGCTTAAAATTCTCTTCATAAATGATCTCCTTTGTCAAAAACAAATTACCCTATAATACATTATACTATATTTTGGGAATTTGTCAATATGAAATTGTATTTTAAATTGCGCCATCCTATTGACAAATATAGGATCATCTGATATAATATAAAGAAAACAGTATGTAAAATGCTTTTTGCAAATATGCCTAGTACTTAGTAAAGCCTAAAACTTGGCAATCTTGCCATGCCCGATTTTGCCATGCGTTGTCGAACTCCCTTGAACGCATTATCCGCTTCGCGGAACGAGTTCGTCTTACTCGTCTGTTATGGATTGTGCATTGTCTTCCACAATTATGTGCTCCTTTCAGCGAAGTCACCGGTGCTGACTTATAACATATCTTTCCCACTTTGTGGGGATCTGATATAAAATAACATTTGACAAGGAATATATTATGAAAAAACGAATTGTGATTTTATTACTTGCTTGCGGATTACTTTCCGGATGTTCAAATAATGTTTCTTTGGAAAGTTCAGACCAAAATTCAACTTTACAAAGTTCTAAGGAACAATCTGACACAAAATCTGATTCCGAACCATCTGTATCACAATTTAAGGGGAAGACACGAAAAGATTTTGAACAACATAGTGATATGTACAACTTTTACCAAGGCGATGAGTGCATTGTTTCAAAAAATAACGAGCTTAAGGATAAGATTTTCTTCACCTCGTCTTATGATCCTAAAAACATGACTCTTGCCGGATTGTATCAATATGAGCCTAACACCAAAAGTTCAGAAATTGCCTATCAGATTTTAAAAACTTTTTCCGATACAGTTGATACTGCTGAAAGAAATACGGCTTACCAACACATCTATTTAGATTGGGCACTCTGGGGTGGCAAGCCTGTGGCATATTGGACGCTTTCAAGGGGTTCCGACGGAAAATTTTATCAAGATTCAGATATCATTTGGTATGATTCATACGTCGAAGATGCTTTTAACAAGTTAATTAATGGGTGATATTTTGCAATCACCTGTATGTAAATTTTCGGGAGGTGGATATTATGCCGTTATCTGTTGGAACAGGCATTTCCGGCGCGTTTGCCGGCGGTTCCGCGAATGAACCCAAGTCAAAAAACGATCTTCAGGACACCATAACCCGTCTTGAACGTCAGCGCGATGATTATGAAAAGAAACGCGCGGAGAACGCCGACTCCGCCGCGGACAACAAGATCAAGAACCTTGAGGACAGGATAAAGAACCTCCGCAGCCGCATGGACAAGATAAAGGCGGAGGACGAGAACGGCGAGTGCGAGACCTGCAAGAACCGCAAGTATCAGGACGGTTCGGACGATCCGGGCGTTTCGTTCAAGTCCGCGTCCAAGATCAGCGGAAACGCGGAGGCGGCGGTACGCGGTCACGAGCAGGAGCACGTTTCCAGAAACCGCGCAAAGGCTGACCGCGAGGGCAAGGAGATAGTTTATCAGAGCGTGGTCATCAAGCACGCCATCTGCCCCGAGTGCGGAACGAATTATGTTTCGGGCGGCGAGACCACGACCGTTACACGCACTAAGCCCGAAAGCGATAACGAGCTTTCAGTGGAAAAAGCGTCGGACAATAACGAAAGCGAAAACGTTTTCGGAGTTTACGGTAAAGAAAACGAAAACAACAAGTTTGGTGCTGCCGAAGACGTTGAGAATCACGGTGGGCGTGAAACAAAGCAGGACGATCGCTTTAATGTCGGATTGTATGACAGAGAGCGGGAGATCGGGAGATTTCTTAATATCGTTGCTTGACATTAACAAATTTTCAAAAAAACGGGCAGTGTCATACACTGCCCGTTTAAATTTTGTAACCAATTTGTAACCAAATTGTAACCGTTTTGTAATTGACTTTCGGTATTCGGGGTGCTATAATTTATATAGATGGGAAATATCTCCATTCCGAAGCACGAGTAAAAGTTTCCTTTAAATAATGATTTTGTTCCCCCAAAAGGGCGTTTTGTTCCAAAGCTCTTGAATTTTTCTCAAAAAAGTATAATATTTAAAATACAAGGATATATCAAGTGGTATAACTTTGAACTGAATTTTATTCATACGGAGGTTGAATTATGAAGAACAAATTAGTCAAAACCCTTTCATCTTTAGCCATGGTTGCGGTGCTTGTTTGTACGAGTGCGTCGGCTCAAGCGGCAGAAGCTGCTGACACAGGAACTGCGGATACCTTGAGCATTGAGAGCTGTGCAGCAAACATCAAGAGCATTTACAAAGCGAGATACCCCGAACAAGCGGATGTGGTGGACGGAGTAGTTGACGTGATTTTGCGCGACGAGGTGTTTATTGATATCTTCGAGGACGAAGGGGCAGCGGCGTTTCAGATTATAGAGGACGCGCTTCATGACGCGCTTGATCCATATAGCGCCTGTTGCATTTAATGAAGATGAGTATTATGTCGATCGCCTCATCCCAAGTATCAAACAAACTAAAAGCACTTTTTGCGGTGTTGCATCAATACTTATGGCTTTGATAGGCGGCGGAAAAAAGGAATATGCCCTTAATTCAATATTAACCGACAAATGGCAATATGATATTGCTAAAGAGGTTGGAATATATTCTGCCGAGGGCGGAATAACAGGAAACGGTGTTGAAATTCAGATTATGAAAGATTACTTACAGACATTTTTTCCTGAAAATTCAATGGGTGATACATATCGGGTCAAAATATTTACCAAGTTTTCAATTGAACCTATTGAAAAATTTTTGACGTTTGCCCTTTTATGCGACACCGTACCTATTATCAGGGTTGATGAACCGCAGAGATTGAGCTATTATCCCAATAATTACAGCTTGGGCGCACATTATATTGTGGTTGATTCGATAGATCTTTCGACCGGCAAAGTCGGTGTCATAGATCCTCACTATGATGATAGATACTATGGAAGACATACCGTAACAATTGATGAGATCAAAGATCTTGTTTATTCAGAGAATAATCTGTGGATGTGCGTTTATACCAGAATTCCGGATCCGGAAGGTAATCATGGATAAAATATTTCATCACAAAAAGCGTCAGCAACTATATGGAGGTAAACAATGAAGAAACATCTTACTATGGTCATAACGGCAATATTTATCATCGGATGTCTTACGGCTTGCAGCAATTCAGGCGCAGCGCAGCCCGACAACCAAAGCTCTGTGACGGACAGTGCGCCTTCGGACACGGAAAGCTCATCCTCGGATACGGAAAGCTCCGACCCGGGGAGCGAAAGCAGCGACGGCGAGTTGGAGATCAAGCCAAAAACCGTTTACATTTACGGTGAGACGGAGATACCGGATATTCCATGCGGTGATATTAATTTTGAGGGAAAAGCCAACACCATGAACGATCATGACGCGCTTGAGCAGGGGCTTGACCGCATGGTATTTGAAACGCATACCTTCGGCGATTACACCGTAAGGCTTGTAGGCGACAAAGTCAGAACCGATAAAGCCAATTTCCCTGACAGCATCTATGTACAGGGTCTTGGTGCGGAGGTGCGGAAGAACGGCGAAAAGATCGAGGAACACTCCGATACGTATTATAGCGCGTATATTAATTATGGATCGCAGTTTCAAACGGAAGAAATACTCTTCACGGATAAGATAGGAAACTATCTGGACATTTACGATCTCGAAAATCCCGTGATCGCCATGCGTTACTTCTTTGACGACGATCCCGAGCGCACAGTAACAAAGGCAGTGGAATTTGTGATCATCAAAGAGGATATGCTATGCGGTGATCTATTCGGGATATGTGAGAAAGGCTTGGGTGTGACATTCAGTGACTTCTCTCAAAAAGATGGCCCGAGCAAATTGCTTACATTGACCACAGAGGAAGGTTGGGGATGTATGGATTGTATATTTGCCGCCGATGAGTTCAAGATCGCTGACAGCAATACGCTTATTGATGAGGAAGCAGGGATAAAATACACATTTGACTTTATCTCCGATCCGTATGAGTGCGGAGGGCATTTGTATACCGTTGAAAAAATCAGCGAAACTTAAAATGAAAACCCGCCGCATTTTGTGCGGCGGGTTCAGACTGTAGAAAAAGTTGTTTTAAGTCAAGAACTACATGCCAAACTTGAGCACAAGCGCCTAAGTTAAGATCAACAGATTAAACGCGCGGGAGAAATTTCAAAAAGCAAGTGCCGAAGCGCAACGGAGCACGAAGTGCGTAGTGAGCATTCGGCGCTTGGCTAGGGCAACACGCAGTGTTGCCCGCTTTTGAAATTTTTTGATAAACAGCCCCTCGTCAACATTTTAAAACCAGCCAAGATCAACATTTTAAAGGTTTATCTACATGCTGAACCCGCCGCGTTTCCTGCGGCGGGTTCTTTTGTTTTTATTTTACTTTGCCGACGAGCACTCAAAGTATCTTGAGAACTCGGCTGTGAATTCGCCCATGCCCTGGGTTATCTGGCGGAGAACCAGCGCGAAATCCTGCATTTCCGCTTCGGGTGCTTCAACGTTAAGCTCGGTGATACCGCCGCCTACGCTGTTCATTCCGAGAACGGAGCCGCGGCGCTTGGAGATAACGCTCATTATGTCGCCCTGCTTGTCGTCGGGAACAAAGATCGTGAAGTTGTCCAGCGGTTCGAGCAGATACGGCAGCGCCTGCGCCATGCAGTCCTTGAACGCCATGGACGCGGCGGTCTTGAACGCCATTTCCGAGGAATCCACGGGGTGATAGCTTCCGTCAAGCAGCGTTGCCTTTACGCGTACTACGGGGTAGCCGCCGATGGAGCCTTTCTCCGCTGCTTCGTGCAGTCCCTTTTCTATCGCGGGGAAAAAGTTCTTCGGAACGGAGCCACCGAATATCTTCTCCTCAAATATCAGATCGTCGGACTGGGACGGTTCAAACTCGATCTTTACATGACCGTACTGTCCGTGACCGCCGGACTGCTTCTTGTACTTGCTTTCGATAGTGACCTTCTTGCGGATCGCCTCGCGGTAAGCTACCTTAGGCTCGGAGAGCGTGATGGTGATACCGAACTTGCTCTTGAGCTTTGCCGCAACTACATCAAGGTGCTGATCGCCGAGACCGCCGATGGAGCGCTCGTGCGTTTCGTGATTGTGACGGTATTCGAGGGTCTTATCCTCTTCGAGCAGGCGCTTGATCGCGGTGGAGAGCTTGCCTTCGTCACCGCCGCCCTCGAGCGTTACGGTGCGGAAATAGCAGGCGTTCGGGAACTCGATGGTGGGCAGCGCTCTTGTGTCGGCGGGATCGCACAGCGTGTCGCCGGTGTTCGCTTCCAACTTGGTGACAGCGCAGATATCTCCCGCGAGAACCTCCGCCGCTTCCTCCTGCTTCTTGCCGCAGACGGTCACGAGCTTACCGAAACGCATTTCCGCGCCGTTTGTGTCAACGGGCACGGACTTCGCGGTGAGCTTGCCCTGAACTACCTTGACATAGCTGATCTTTCCTACAAACGGATCGGCTACGGTCTTAAAGATAACGCCCTTAAAGGGTTTGTTCTCGTCATATTCGAGCGCTTCGCCATCAACGACCTCAAGCTTTCTCTCATTGGGAGAGGGGAGAACATTCGTTACGGCATCCAGCAGCATATCAACGCCCGAGAGCGTGTCGTTCGCGCAGCATACAACGGGGGTGATGGTTCCCTTTGCAACGCCGTCGTGGATACCCTTTACAAGCTCATCGTGGGTGAATTCCT
>CAZDWY010000061.1:0-14865 GCA_964509345.1 uncultured Alistipes sp. | reverse complement strand
AGATCCCGTACACGGTGACCTTCGAGCCCGAAGGCGGCACTTGGCCGAGCAGCACGGATACGCAGAGAACCAAAACCGTCAAATCCGGGGATCAGGCAGGGGACTTGAGCACTTCACCCGGCAACCCCGCCAAAGATCACTATAGCTTTGGTGGTTGGTACACCGCTAAGAACGGCGGCGGAACGCAGTTCACATCAACCACTACTGTGACCGCAGATATTACGGTTTACGCCAAGTGGACTTATACCATTTCGTATGATCTCAACGCCGCTAAAGTCACCGCCGGTTCCGTGACCTCGTCTAAGCCTGGCGATCAAACCGGTGTTGGCGGTGACGGCGGCAAGACCGCTGCTGCTGCGGCGACAGCAACGCTTTTCAACTTCGTGGCGTGGAACACCGCGGCGGACGGAACGGGGACGAGCTACGGGGCTGGAACTACGATTCCCGAAGGCACCAAGACCCTGTACGCCCAATGGGCGCGCAAGACCAAGACCTTGACGGTCCAAGTGCGCACCAATGGCAGCAATGGCTTCCCCACGGATACAACTTATGCCTCCGGGCTGGCGATCAGCGTTGTCAACAAGACAACGGCTGCTGACGCGCCCACCAATGCGAATTGGACGGCCAACAGCTCCAAAGCGTCGGAGACGCATACCGTCCAACTAGGGGATACGTATACCGTCTCCATCGACTCTTTGGGATATTCCGAGGACGTGACCATTGGCGAAACTAATGAGCCAGTGTATCTGGACTTTGCTACCATCAGCATCGTGACCAACGGGCATGGTACGGCAAAGGCCGAGGCGACCTTGCCCAATGGAGAAAAGAGACCGGTGATATGTACGGAATCCACAACGGCGGTAACCATGCAGGTCATCGAGACCTCCACGGTGAAGTGGACGACTACGGACTCTAAAGCCAACTATACCTTCTCTCAGTGGGATAATACGGGCTTAAAGACCCTCGCGGATTCGACGGTCGGCAGCGAATTGATTTCTCACGAAGCGAAGTTCACCAAGTCCAGCTTTGATACCTATCTGGACTTGAAGGTCAACACAGTGGCTCAGGCTGTGGCCGCGGACAGTGATGACAACGTCAAGGAGATCAAGCTGACCTATAATGGAACGACATACTCCACCAAGGATGCCTCCACGAAGATCATATACAACAGCGGAAAGTGGGGGATCACGGGTGTTACCACCGTAGACGAGGCGACTGGTACTTGGACGGTGATCACCAAGGACGGCGGCACCTATACGGTAACAATGGAAGACGATGGGAACGATACGGGCACCGCTACCATGGAGCTCTTTGGCGTGAAGGTGGTGGATCCGTTGCCCCTTGGCGGTACAGGCGCTGGAGTCAAGGGCAAGGGCGCTGCCTCTGGGCTTTCTGCGGAGCCCCGCGTTATTGTGCCCAGAGGCTCCACTGGCGAGGTTACGCCCTCTGTGACGGTCTCTTCCGGCTTTAAGTTGACCGGGTGGGCGCAAGCTACCACTACTCCGCTCACGACCGTGACCATTGGCACCGCGGCGCCCTTTAAAGTGACGCTGTCGGATGCCACGGGTAATAAGTATACGAATACAGAGGACTTGGTGATCACACCGGTTTACACCTTCTCTACCACCATTGAAATTCATCACAAGACTACCACCGGCACCAAAACCGATGCCGACGTGATGCTGACCAAGATGGGGGAGACCACCGCCGTGAAGAGCGGCACGACCTCCTCGGGTGTGTACGCTGTGTCCGACCTTACTCCGGGTACGATCTATGATATTTGGGTGAACGGCTTTAAGGTCGGCGCGGGCAATACACAAATCACCGCCAACGACGCCGGAGAGACGGTGCCTGTCATCGTGTTTAAGGTGACCACCGCTCGGAATCCTGACGTGGGCACCAGCAATGTGGGTCTGAACGCCGCCGGAACGAAGACTGAGGCCGTCGTGCCCAATGGCGCAAAGGTGACCACAACGGCTCCGACGGTGAACGCCGCCGCCACTGTGCCGAGCAACGGCTACCGCAAGAGGACCACCGCGACGGACGGAGCGGAGAAGGCGTTCTGGGAAGCCAGCGCGGGAACCGTGACCACTGCTGATGGTAGCGGCGAGAACAATACCACCACATGGACCATCGACAGCATGACTGACGATGTGACCCTGACCGCCCATTATGTACAGCAGTTTGACGCCAAGATCATGCTGAAAGTGGGAGATAATGCCGCGGCGGCAAATAAAGACAGAGCCTATTTCACCAAGGAAACCAACAGCGGAGCGGGTACAACGCTGGGCAATCCCGCTACCACGGCCACGGTGGACAAAGACGGCTATGTCGTGGGTCATTACGTTGACGCCACCGGGCAGACGCTGAAGAGCTGGACGGTTGAGAAGGGAACACTGTATGAAGACGCGGCCAAGACAAAGCCGATCGCCGACGGAGCAGACACTTCTGTGAAGACGGTGTACTTCTTCCCCAACGATGCCGGCGCCCAGTTGACAGCGAATGTCGTGCCTTCTACTTACTATGTCAAGGTGTATGTCAACAAGGACAACGACAGCAAGAATAACGCTACGGTGGAGCTTCACTATGGCACCAACAAAGTGGCCCAGATGACCTATAACAACACGGATGGCTGCTATGTGAGCAACGAGAAGCTGCCCTTTGACACCACTTATACCATCTTCACCAATGTGGAGGACGACACGAATCAAAAGACGACTGGAAGGACCATTCT
This sequence comes from uncultured Alistipes sp., assembly GCA_964509345.1. GTDB lineage: Bacteria > Bacteroidota > Bacteroidia > Bacteroidales > Muribaculaceae > UBA7173. The sequence continues at coordinate 12,131 of CAZDWY010000061.1, read as the reverse complement.
CTTTACGGCGGATGAGGCAGACGAGGGAACCAACACCTCCGCCACCTTGGATTACTACACCATCAAGGTGGTGACTGACGTTGCTAGCCCCGGCGCGGCGAATAGCGGCAACACGGTGCAGTTTGTGGGCGAAACCGCAAGCACGTCGGTCACCAAGACCGTGCTGGCCTCGACGGACGGCGGTGCGGTCTCCCCCAAGATCAAGGCCAACCCGAGAAACAGCGGTGGCGACCACTACGTCTTCACTGGCTGGACGGCGGACTACGGCACGGTGGGCACTCCCGCCGCGGATAGCTCGGCGACCTATTCCCTGCCCGCGCTGGCCGATCTGCAAGCGACGGAAGACGGCGCTTATAAGATTGACGCGGAGCACCCCATCACCATTACCGCCCACCTGAAGCAGCAGTTCCAGGTGACGGTGAAGGCGAGCGCTACCAACAGCCTCAACGGGACCGCCAACGTCAGAGTCTCCGCGGCACAAACGGTCTCCAACTGGACAGGGGTCAACACGCAAACGGTCACCGTGGACGCCGGTCAGCCTGCCCTGCTCTATGGCGCCCTTACCAGCAGCACCTTCGTCCTGAGCGACTGGACCATTGACAGCGGCGAGGGCACATTCAAAAATGTGGGCCACACGGAGAGCGGCGCCAATTCCGCGGTGGACAAGGGCTATCTCTTCGGTGGAACAGGGACTGCATACACGCAGTTTACCCCGACGAAGGACACCGTTTTGCAGCTGAACGGCTGGAAAAAGCCCACAATGACAGCCGGCTGGAAATATGATATCGGGACAGGCGACCTAACCAGCCCCAAGGGAGAGGCCAACGGGGAGCGCAGGTCGGTCTTGACGACCTACACGGATTCCCCCGTGAAAGTGGCAACGGACAAAGTCAAAATCCAGGGCGGGCCTTCTGGCAGCACGCTGGATGATGTGCTGACCCTGGGCACCGACTACACGGTGACCGGCAACAACTACGTTATGGTCGGCAAGTATTTGGAGGACAACACCAAGGGCACCGCAACCGGGATCAACTACCACCTGCACCTGACCTATGACCTTGGCCCGGATGATCACTACAACAAGGCGACGTTGGAGCTCGATTCCGCCAACTTTACCATCTATGTCTCCAAGCATACCCTCTCCCAGGTGGATATCCAGGTGGAGGACGGGCCCTTCCTGACTGCGCAGGGCGCGACCCCCAACGCCGGCAGTCCCACCGCCAACGCGAACGTGGACGACCGGGACGCGGTGTGCTACGAGTGGCACGAGAAGGCGGCTATCCCCAAGGGCCAGCTGAAATTCACGTGGTACTATGGGCCCAGCGCGCCCGCGCAGAAGGCCTATGAAGACGTGAAGTCCGGCACAACGGTAACAAAGAGCGCGGAGGACATGGCGAAGGACCAGGTGCCCACCACCGCGACCGAGATCACAAGCGGGGTCACGTCGTGGACCAACGCCGGCGCCACCATCGACGCCGGCACGGTGAAGGTCACCGAGGCCATGAAGGGCATGGTCATCTTCGCCGTGGTCCACGCGGAGGTGGGGGATGGCAAGCTTGGCCAGGGCGCGGTCATCACCAACGCCATTCCCGTGGACTATGACGCCACCGTCACCATTGAAAAGAACGCAGCGGACAATAAGATAACGGGGGATTATGACCACTATACGGTCTACCTGGTGCCCGAGAGCGCCAACGTCACCGCGGCCGGCTGGAACTGGGCCACCGCCCTGGCCAATGGCACCATCTTCCAGGCCAACCATGTTGACGGCACGGACGGCGACGGCGTGTACACCACCAAGGGCTCCAAGCTGAACGCCAACACCAAGTACTATGTCTACGTCAACGACGTGGAGAGCGGCAGCAACTACGTCAAGGCGGATAACACCCTCATCGAACGCACCAAGTCTACCAAGACGGTGCGGTATTACACCATCACCCTCACCGATGTGGGTGCGGCCACCACTACCGACGAAACGGATGACCTCGGCAATAATGTGGGCGAGGTGTTTGATACGACCAACCCCTATCCCTCCTTCACCGCCACCGTGACGGGCACCAGCCGCGAGGTAGACAGCGGCTCCTCCGTCCTCTCCGGCACAAAGGTCACCGTTACCTCCTCCACCTGGAGCCAGGACTATACCCTGACCTGGAAGCGGAGCGAGGGCGTGGGCACCGCGCTGGGAGACACCAGCACCACCCAAAGCTCCGGCGCCACCGCCGCGGTCTATGATAACGGCGCGGTCAACGTCGCGACCAACTTCGGCGGCAAGCTGAAGCAGAACACCTACGTCATCACGGGTAACATCGTGGCCGACGGCAATGGCCGTATCCTGACCACCAACGAGGATAAGCCCACCCTGACCTACAAGAAGGGCGAGACGACCTATACCTTTAAGGCCACTGAGGTGGGCGCCAGTGGCGGCAACGGCGGCGCTGTGAAATTCAAGGTGCCCCGCTCCAGCGTGGGCACGGGCAAGGGCGCCATCGAGGGTGAGTACACCCTGACCGCCACCCCCGTAAAGAGCGGCCTTTACGCCGCCACCCTCAGGGGCTACCGTGTGCCCGCCGGCGTTTGGGACGCAAGCTCCAGCGAGACTACCACCAGCGCCACGGCTAAATTGAAGGAGCTGGAGGCCGGCACTTCCGTCAACGACGGGAAGAACCGCTTCACCATCTTCATCGAAGCGACCAACCTGTCTCTGAACGTGCGGGACGAGGAGACGGATGAGTTTGACAACCCCCACGGCCATTCCCGCGCCAATAACACGTCGGACTCGGATGCTTCGTTTACCGTGGCAACAGGCCGCCACATCGAGCCGGCAAAGAAATTTGGCAATACGGCCTTGACCAAGACGATCACTGTGACCAACAACGGTAACACCAAGATCAAGGTCACGCCCACCCTGCAGAAGTTCGACTATAATACGACGACCCAGAAGTGGGAGCCGGCGAAGGATGCCAGCAATAACGCCTGGGCCCCCGCCGTGGACACGGCCACTAAGGTAGCCAGCGACGATCTGGGCAAGGACAAGCAGGCTACCCCCGCCGACAAGGTGGTCACATTCAGCAACTGGGAACCGTTCACCCTGGATCCGAAAGGGTCCTACAGCATCACCGTTACATTCCCCTCCAATCTGGAGAATGAGGATGACGCGCGCTACCGCTTGGTCTTCACCGGCGAGGACGGCCGCGACGGGTACAACGCCTATGCGCCCACCCTGTGGTTCGAGGTGGAGCTGACGGTGGATCCGGTGACGGTGGACACCGTGTCCACCGAGCACCCCAAGACCGCCGAGTATCCCAATGGCGATCCCAACGTGTACACCGTTAAGACCACCACCATCAAGGAGGACGCCAGCGGCTCCACCACCCTCTATGACAAGCTGCAAAAGCCGCAGGACGCCAACGGCTTGACCAGCGGAGCGCCCAAGGACAACAACGACCTGGTGTATGAGTGGTATACCGCCGCCTGGGACGCCGAAGTGAAATATGACACGACCACTGGGAAGCTGAAGGCCAACGGGGTGGAGATGACCAAGCACACCGCCGGCGTCAGCCCGGATACCCTGACCTACGAGCTGCAGGAGGCGGACAAGGGCAAGATCCTCTATCTGCTGGTCAAGGGCCGGAACAACGCCACCGGCGCGGCCACCACCCCCGACGTGATGGGCGAGCCGGAGCCGCCTATGCAACTGCCCTACACCGGCACGGTCTACGTGCAGGAATCCCCCAACCGGATCACCTCCAACGGAGACGATGGTGCTCCGGATTACACCGTCTACCTCTGGAACACCAAGGACGGCGCGAACCCGACCGCGGCCCAGGTTGCCGCCGGCGGCATCCCGGCCAAGTGGGACAATGGCAAGTTTGTGGCCGACGGCCTCCTCGCCAAGGATCCCGAAAACCTCAACAAAAACACCTATCAGGTGTGGGCCAACACCGTCAAGGGCGGCAGCACCCTCAAAAACACGGGGAAGATCATTGATGTGACCAACATGACCGCGGAGGACGTGATCTATTACAGCGTCACCGCCAACGAAACCACCTATGATAACACCTACGTGGGCTTGAAGGGGGATGCCTTCTTCGGCGACGGTAGCGTTTCAACGGGCGACACCGGCCTGACGCCCGGTATCACGGTGGGCGGAGCCACATTGGATGTCGCGAACGGCAAGAACTGGGTGATGGCGGGCACAGATGTGACCTTGGCCGAGGCTGCGTGGAACAAGGACTACACCATTAGCTGGACAAAGGCGGCGGAACAGGCAGGTTCCTCTTCCACCGCCGGCAGCTCCGCCAAGATCACGGCGATCGCCGCCAACACCGTCGTGGATACCAAGCTGACCCTGAACCTCTACGACGTGGAGGCTTACGTAGTCGGTATGGGCTATGTGAACTACATCGACATGGTACTGGTGGACGGCGAAAACACGATGACCTTTACCAGTAAGACTGACTCGACCAAGATTTTGGGCATTGCCGCGTCGAAGGACCAGATCAACGCCAGTAATAACGTTGGCGCTACCTTCCGTCTGCCTAAGAGTGAGACGGGCTACACCACCACAGCGAATGTGGACGGCATGACGGTGGCGGAGCTGCAGGGCTACCGGGTGCCCCACGCCGATGCCACCTTGGTCAGCAAGGACGCCACATTTAAGGTGCCCGTAACGGCGAAAACGTCCTTCGATGTGGTGCTGCAAGGTCAGGGCCAACAGCTCACCATCGTGGACGACGTACCCGCCGGACTGGGTAATGAGTACACCGATGGTCCCGAGAGCAAGGCCAGTGATTTTGCCTCTATCACGCCCAATGATGGGGGTGACGGCACACCGTCCGCCGCCGGTAACGCGAAGCAGACCATCCGGCTGAACTACAACTACACAACAGCCAAGACCGTGGTCGTAACTGCCAGCAACACCAGTAAGCAGGACGAGAACGCGGATGAAGTAATGCTGTATAACGTAAAGTTTACCCCGAGCGCTAGCAATGGCACCGATATCACCATGACGACGCCCGGCGACTTTGACGCAACGACGAAGACGTATACGCTGGGCAAGGATGACACCAAGAGCTTGACACTGGAGATCCCCACAGGGTTGAAAGTGGGCACACACACCTATACAGGTGACTTCACCTTCACCGAGAAGACGGGAACGACCAGCGTGTCCGCCACGGTGCACTATACCCTGGAAGTCATCGTCCAGCCCCTGACCTTCACCTACGTGGACATCCATCTGGACGCGACCGCCAACGACGGCACGTGGACCATCAAAGAGTACTCTGCGGATCGCGCGGCGGTGGGCACGGAAACCGCTGCCGTGACCCTTGGTCCCGTCACCCCCAACGGCACCGCCAACCAAGCGGATCCCACCACCGCGCTGAAGCAGGATCCGGACTACGGCTACCAGTGGATCAGCACCGCTCCCACCGTGACCACCCCCAACATCGCGTCGGTCTCGCCGACCGGGGCGCTGACCTCCACTGGTACGCCCAACTATGAGCTCCTCGGCACGGGCAAGACGTATAAGCCGAGGGCTGATGACGAGGGCCGGAACCTCTATCTGGTCATCTACGGTAAGGACGATACCACCAACAACACCACCCGCCGCAACGCCACCGGCTTCGTCGTCTCCGAGGCCAAGAGCGTTCCCTACGACGGCATCGTCTACTTCAACAAGGACGACGGCCCCCAGGACGCGGTGGCCACTGCCCCCGGCTACACCGTTCAGTTTATCAGCGATGGCGGGACGCCCATCGGTAGCACCTGGAAGCAGGTGACCACAGGCGGCGCCTATGCTTATGTGAGCGATGAGGGCCTTGAGCCGGGCAAGACCTACACCGTGAAGGTCAGCCGCGCTGAGGGCGACGCCACCAATTTGGTGGAGCTCACCAAAAAGTTGAACGGGACGAACGTCGGCAAAGAGCGGGCTGCTGACCCCGCTCGCTCCAACGTCGCCGTGGTGGACTGCTACACCGTCAACGCCGTGAAGTTCTCCGCGCAGGAGTTCAAAGGCAATGGCGCCGGCGTCACCGGTGAGAAGTTCGATCATGCGGCTACCACGGGCGGCAAGAGCGTGTCCCAAACCGACATCGCGCCCCAATTTACCATCGGCACGGGCGCGAACGCGGCGGCTTTGGACAGCGGCAAATCCGTGCTGAAGGGCCAGAAAGTGGTCGCCAAGGCCCCGGCCATGTCTGCGACCGAGCCCAATAACAACAAGGCCTGGACGCAGGACTACACCCTGACCTGGCAGGACAAGACCGGCAACGGTACCTTTGATAACACAACCAAAATCAACGACACCGATACCGTTCAGAACGCTGTTGACGCGGTCGGCACAGGCTACGCCCGCGAAGCGGCGATCACCGCGAAGACCTACATCGGCGGCCGTCTGGACCAGAACACCTACCAAGTGGTGGGCACGGTGAGGAATCCCACCGGGCTGTCCGGAGGTAGCGTGAAGGAGGTTACCCTGGCCTTTATGCCCGAGACCGGCGACGCCCGCGGCTTTACCTTCAAGTCCTACAAGCAGGGGGATATCCCGGGGAATAATGAGACCACGAAGGTGTACGATACCGGCGTGATGACAAGTGCGAGCGGCACCATTTACGGCGCGCCGGGCGATACCATTACCTTTACCGTGGTCCAGGGCAAGTATAAGATCACCGCCAAGGAAGGCGACCAGACCACCATGCAGTATGTGACCATCGGCGGCGACGGCGACTCTGAGGTGGACCCGGCAACCGATCCCGACACCACCAACCGCTACGAAAAGGACCTCGCTCCTGCGGTGGCCGACGACACGCGTCTGTTCTCCGTCTACGTGGCCCAGCGGAAGCTGAATCTGGGCCTTCACGGTATGGGCGCCATCGTGGATGAGATCCAAGCAGCCGATGTGGAGGTCGCGACCGTAATGGACCAAAACTGGACGGTGGTAGGGAATACCGGCGTGGCCACCGCCGCGGTGGAGTACTACTATAACGGCAACGCAAAGGACGCGTCGAACAAGAACTTGACGTATGATAGCCCCCTGACGCTTACCAACCCCGTCGAGAACGGCACCGGCGACCTGGAGGTCTGGGCTGAGGTCTGGAGATTCGACAAACTGGCTGATGTTCCGTCCTATACCAACGCGAGCGCATGGACGGGCGGCAACGGGACCGGCTCCTACACGGACAACAAGGACGGCGTTGACGTTTTGAAGCTTACAGATCTGCCCACCGCGGCCAGCAAGGTGTTTGTCCCGGTGGGTGCCGGTGACACCGGCGGCAGCCCGGCGAAGGCAGGCGGCGATCTGGCCATTGACCAGACCTCCACCACCAAGGCCAACGCGGTGTACGTCATCCGTTACAGCTCCGTTGTTGCGTCCGGCGAGGAGAAGGGCAAGGCCGGCCCCACCGTCTTCTACGTCCTCGACCTCACCGTCAAGCCCCTGCCCATCCGGGAGGTGGAAGAACCCGTGTGGGACGCCACCGCCGAAACGTTCAAGATCCCGACCCAAACGGACGCGAGCAGAGAGACGTTGAATGACGTGAAGGTGTACTACAAGGACAAAAACGGCGACCAGATGACCGCCGCCGACACCCGTGGCCTGATCGAGACGGACGACGTGCTCTATGTCTGGGCCACCGCGCCCAGATCGGCCGCCACCCTTGTCACCCCCACCGCAAGAGCCGCGGGGGATACCTACACGCTGAGCAAGAGCTACTTTACCCTGGCTGACGGCAATGATATCGCCCTGAACTCTACCGGCACGGCGGCAGACGTGAAGTTCGTGAGCACGCCGAGCACCTCCGTGAAGGCCTATGCCCCGCAGGCTGCCGATCAGGGCAGGGATCTGTACCTGCTGGCGGTGCGGAGCAAGAAAGACGGCTCCAACGCCACCGACTTCGCCATTTCCACGGCCGTATATGCGCCGGTAGAGGTAACCACCAAGGCCTACCGGACGAATACGACCAATGAAGTTCCCGGCGTTGTCATCAATCCTCCCGCTACCCTCCCGGATGGAACGGTGAAGAAGACCGGCGCGGACAACGTGTATATGGTGTCCCAGGCGGACACGGTGATCCCGTTCACCCCCGATGTGACCGACGACAAGACCGATCCCGTCGATGAGCCCAGCGTCGCGAAGTACTACTTCGTGGGCTGGGGCGTGGATCCCGAAGACGCGGCCACCGCTCCCACCACCCGGGAGTTGACTTGGGAGTATCCCGTGACCAAGAAGTCCACCGTCATCGGTTACTATGACCTGTTGCCGAAGATAGATGGCTCAAGCAGCCCCGGCTACAACACGGAGACGGGGGTGTACACGACCGCTGCGGTGGAGAAGGCAGCCAGGACCCTTGTTTACAACCTCAATGACGGCAGCGGAGATATCGAGATCGAGTTTGTGAAGGTGAATGCCCCCGGGGATACGTCCGAACCGGTGCGCATACCGGCGGGGACGGATGCGTTTGAGGAGCTTCCTAATGATGGTTGGGGCGCCGCCGGCAAGTATGTTCTGTCGAAGACGTGGCGTGAAAACAACCTGGAGGAAGGCGAGACCTATACCTACACCTTCTATGATAAGAAGAACGGCGTAAAGTCCGGTGAAAAGGGCTATGCGGGCTATGACCCCACCGGGAGCTACCAGGTCTTTGCCGGCGAAAAGATGGTGGTGGCCCAGGTGAATACCAACACCCTGTGGGGCACAGTCACGATCAGCAACACCAACCCCGACGATCCGGGTTTGGAGGGCCCCGACGAGAACAGCGTCACGTTGCTGACCTACGGCGGCAGTGTGAAGCTGCTCGCCGAGCCCAAGGCCGGTTACGTCTTTAAGGAATGGACGAAGGATACAGAAGGGGCCACGGGCACGTTCGGCAACGGTAAGGACACGGACGCGAGCGCGGACACCACCTATAAGGGCGTGAAGCTCAGCACCGAGACGGTGATCGCCACCTTCGACAAGGGTGAGCTCTCCATGGAAGATCTGACCGCCAAGGTCATCTATGGAAGCCAGATCTTCGTAGACGGGGACAAAAATACCGTGGCCGCGCCTGTGATGGACGCCACCAGTACCGGCGCGGGAGAGGCCTTCACCTACACCTTTGCGACGTCGGAGGAGCTGGCGGATGAGAAGATTGACGCCACTAACGACGTTCCCGGCTGGCTGAAGCTGAACACCAACGGTTCCTTCGGCTTCAACGGTCCGGTGGACACCAACGTCCAGAGCAGTGACGACAAAACCTATACCGCTGTGGATGACGAGCTGGTGGTCTATGTGACGGCTACCGCGGCTGAGACCGGCGAGAAGATCATCAAGAAGCTCACCATCGACGTGCTCCGCGGCACGCTGGAGATCGCCGGCGAGGCCTTTACCGTTCCCGACGGCTCGCTGGGCGGCGACCCGGTGGACTTGGAAGCGTTCACCTACACCAGCGTGACCGATCAGGCCGGCACCCAGGTGATCGGCGAGGACAACGGCAAACACGACGCGAAGGGTACCTGGGCACCCAGTCCCAAGACGTACATTGGCAATGACCGGGACGACCCGACGGAGACGGGTAAGTACAAATTCACCTTCACCTATGGCCCGAAGGGTAAGGATGAGGAGAAGTGGAACTATGAGCCCGCCTCGGTGGAGATCGAATTCCACGTGGATAAGCCGCCCCAGACCATCTACATCGCCGACAAGATCGAAAATGGCGGCGCGGTCGTAGCGGGCGAGTACGTGACGCCTGTTGAAGACGGCGAAATGACGGGTAAGGACAACGAGGTGCCTGTGGAGCTTAAGTACAGCCCGATAACCAGCCGTACAGGCGAGACCATCACCTATCTGGACGACGAACCCTCCTACACCGTGCGCATCAAGGGCGAGGGCAATCTCTACCGTATGAGCCTGACCGAGGTCAAGCTGGTGGGCTTTGCCTATGACAACGATAAGAATGAGATGCCCACCCTGGAGAGCACCTGGACAGACGGCCAGACGCTGGACTTCAAGCTGCTGCTGGCGCCCATGTCGGAAGGCCTTTGGAAGGGCCTCCACGAGGCCGAGTTTACGGTCACCGGCTATAAGGACGAGGAGCCCCAGGAGGGCGAAACCCCCGTCACCGCTACCTATAAGCTGAATATCGAGGTCCTGGCCAGACCCATCACCAAATTGGATGTGACCGTCACCGACCCGGAGGATCAGCCTGACACGGTTACCCCCACCCTGGACGGCGGCAAGACGCTTAAAGACGATGGCACGGACGACAAGGGCATCGCTCCCATCAAGGAGACCACCGTCACTTGGGGTCCCGCGGACAACAAGCCCGACGGCAAGCACACCGAAGTGACCGTGAAGGTGGAGATCGATCCCAACTACGTCTACGTCAAGGACGACCCCGCTACCGGTGATAAGGATGAGGACATCACCGAGAACACCGAACTGACCGTTACCGGCCATCAGACCCCGCGGCCCGATGTGGAGCGCGACACGGATGATGAAGACCACATCGTCCACATCACCCAGCTCATCCCCTACCTGATGCACGACGACGTGAAGGTGGGCGATCCCGCCGACTCCACCGGCCCCATGGTGGCGTACGGCAATAGCACCCGCGAGGTCAAAATCCTCCAAGGGGACACAGACCTGGGAAGCTACGAGATCAACCTGGGCGCCTACGGCATCGACGTTTATGACGTGGTGTGGACCGTTACGCAGGACACCGTCCTTACCGACGTTGGCGCGGTCTTGAAGGACAGCGACGGCAATGACCTGACCTGGGGCGAGGACGATACGACGAAGCAGATCACCCCCAACTTTAATTTGACCGTGGACGGCGACAAGCGGACCGTGACCCTCGACCTCTCCGCGGCGGATACCTCCAAGTCGGGCCGCTACTACCTCACGCTCGAAGCGGCAGGCAAGGGCAACGACAAGGACGATCCTGAAATGGGGAGAGCGGTGATCTCCACCTATACCTTCGTGCTGCAGATCCGTGCCAACAACCCGCCCTCCCCGTCGGTTCCCGAACCCTGCCCCTGCAAGGTGTTCTACTACATCGGCGCCAACGGCACCACCACGAATCCCACGGTGGAGGACGTGAATGAGAACTCCCGTCCCAGCAAGGTGCCCGCCGTGACCCCGGTGGACGGCTACACCTTCCGCGGCTGGTCCCTCACCAATCCCGCCACCCTGAAGAGCGGCGAGCAGCCGGTCCTGGTGGATCCCAAGACCGTTACGGCCAAGGGCGAGACCATGACCTTCTACGCGGTCATTCAGAAGAATCCCTACCATGAGCACTACATCATCGGCTACCCCAACGGCAACTTTGGCCCCGGCAATGACATCAACCGCGCGGCTGTGGCCACCATCATCGCCCGCGCCATCCTGCCTGACTTCGTGGAGGGCGCCAACTACGGCAACCCCGGCGGTTACAGCGACGTGTCCGGCCACTGGGCGGAGAGCGCCATTGCCTACTGCTCCAAGTTCGGCGTCTTTGAGGGCATGCCCGACGGCACCTTCCAGCCCAACCGCTCCATCACCCGTCAGGAGTTCGCTCTGGTCATCGCCCGTCTGGACGGCGTGCTGAACGCCGGCGAGATGGACTTCACCGACATCGGTGACGCGGGCACCTGGGCTCTGGGCGGCATCTACACCGCCTATGTCAAGGGCTGGGTCAACGGCTATCCCGACGGCAGCTTCAAGCCGCTGAACAACATCAGCCGTGCTGAGGCCGTGAAGGTGTTCAACGCCTACCTCAAGCGCGGTGTGGACGCGGACGGCCTGCGTGACCTCCACGAGTACGTCTACCCCGACAAGAACACCGGCAACGACTTTGACCAGTACAGGACCTGGCCCGATGTTCCCGCCAACTACTGGGCCTACTACGATATCATCGAGGCGTCCAACGACCACGCTTACGAAGCGGATATGGACGGGACCTACTCCGTGCCTGAGAAGTGGACCAAGTGCTGGATCGATGAGCGTTGGGGCGGTACCACGGTCAGCGCTGACGCCGCCATGGTCTCCGCCGGCTTCCAAGTCTGGCTCCATTAAGCTAGGAGGTGCGTATTATGAAGACAAAACGACTTCTCGCCCTGCTTTTGACCCTGACCATCCTCACCGCGACGGCGCTCAGCGCCGCCGCGGCGGGGTGCCC
>CAZDWY010000060.1:0-15210 GCA_964509345.1 uncultured Alistipes sp. | reverse complement strand
ATGGTCGCCCAGCTGAAGGCTCTCAACTCGTCGGATCTCCTCGACGACGCCATGAAGCTGATTCCAAAGGTACGTCGCGACGCAGGTCTGGTACCTCTGGTGACCCCTACCAGCCAGATTGTAGGTGCCCAGGCCGTAAACCTCGCCATCGACCGCAAGAAAGGTAATCCCGACTATACAAACGCCTCCAACCAGTTCATTTCGCTCGTTAAAGGTGAGTACGGTCACACCCCCGCCCCTATCGATCCCGCATTCCGCGAAAAGATCACCGGCGACGCTACCGAACATGCCTACGACGTTTCCAAATACAAGAAGCCTGAGAATCCTACCGTCGACGATCTCGGCGGCGTAAAACTCGCTTCGAACAAAGAGGAAGAACTGCTGCTGGAGCTTCTTCCCAACGTAGCCAACAAGTTCCTCCGCAACCGCCGCGCCGAAGAGTTCGCCGCCCGACAGCCTAAAGAGGAGCCCAAGGCCGCAGCCAAAGCCGCTGCGTCGGTAGCTGACGAACCTATCACAGGCGAGGTATTCCGCGCACCTATGGGTGGCAGAATCATTGAGATCGACGTGAAAGCAGGCGACAAGGTGAAGAAAGGTCAGAAGCTTATGGTATACGAGGCAATGAAGATGGAGAACGACCTCGAAGCCGAACGCGACATCACCATCAAGCGTGTGTTCGTATCGCTCGACGAGGTTGTCGGCACCGATGCCCCCCTCATTGAATTCGAATAAAACATTTCCATTCCTATACAAAACGAGGGCGTGTCAGTTCATTTTGACACGCCCTAACTTGTATCCGCCCGGCGAGGGCGCTGGCAGAATGGTTCAGATGGTAGGAGCTGAGACTGAGGCTGATGGGAGCGATCTGGAGATCGTGACCGATCCCGAATGTCAATAGCGACGACCCAGATGAGCCGTTATGACACGCCCTCACGTTTATTTTCCTGTCAACATACGTTTTATCCGTCTCACAAGAGTAGTTGGCAAGAGGCGCATTATCGTATGCCCTACCGTGAAGGCGCCTCGCCGCAACTGATAGGTTATCGAGGCGGGGGCGGAATGGAAATAGGTCATCATTGTCTGAAGCATCCCTGCTGCGTAACGGTTGCTCTCTTTCACCGCCGGATGAGCTGCCGGCAGATGCGCCGTCTTTCTGATTACACCCACGATCCGCCCCCGGTCCGTGACAGATGCCTCAACATCAGCGTACCCCTTCAGTTCCTCCTCAACATCTATCCGCTCATCCCTGTTCCATATCACCAGCCTGCCATTGACACAGTCGATATTATACTGATGGAAACCGATATAGCCCTCATGCTCCGCCTCGTTGGGTTTATGGTTCAGATAAAGCACCCCTCCCTGGCGGAGCGAAATCAGCGCCTGCCATATAACCATGACAGGACGCACACTGTGATCCAACGCATTGCGGATATGGATAAACGACACCGAATCTTCGGGAAACACCATCCCGAGCGTCTCCCCCATTCCGAAAGTGATCCGTGGAAAATCAAGCGAATAATCATCGAGAATCTTATTGTAGAACGGCGCCAGCGGATCAAGGTACACCACCGGATATTCCTTACCGCCGAAGACACTCCCGAATGCATAACTCAGGGCGCAGCCTACATCCACAATCACCGGATCGGTAATATCAAGCCCCGATATATATTCGGCCACATCAAAATTATCAAGCGAACACTCCTGTCGGTATTGCGACCACCCGAAAAGCTGCTTCAACGACTTTTTATTCCGGTAATAGCTGCGCCAGAAAGCAACTTCATAAGGTATTCCCGACAGCCACCGGCGACAAAGCCCGGAGTTGAACCCCGTCACAGGCGTCGCTGAGCCAGAATCTGTAACATTTTCCATTTCCATACGGTTTGACTTAAGGCATGACAGCCATATACATCCGCTGTAACCCCGGAATCACATTTCCGGTCAGAACGAGTTCAGCAAATTTAGCAGGAATCGCTGTAACCTGCAAGTTTTTTTTTAACAAGTGAGTAGAGTGAAGATGTTTTGCAATTAAAAAAAATATGCATATCTTTGCACGCACTAACTACCATGCAGAAGCCCTATTCGGGATTAAGCGGGTGGGTAGCGAATTTTTTATTTTTAGATAGCGTTTACTCGACGCTCTTTCTTGACACCTTGAAACTTCGCAAACTTCAATCTTCGTCAGGAATGCAGCAAACGGTAGATGCCTGGTGGATATGTTATATCCGCATGGTTGTCAGCACGCGAGTGTTGGCTATCGGCGTATATCATATTCAGCGTGAGGCTTCTGCATGTTTGCTCGTTCAACGAAGATGGGCAATGCGAAGGCCTCAGGGTGTGGAACGGGCAACAGTACGGATCCTTACGCTTTCGTTTTTTTAACAACCACATATTTTTATAGCGCGCCGGCACGAAGGATCACCGGACATGAAACTTTAAGGAGTTTTTTTGTCAGATGTGGTACTCCGGATGTCGGCATTACTTTTTACTCTTGCCGGGAACTATTCACCTCACCATTAGCCAAGACATCCCCCTCTGACACAACCTGATCGTCTAATCCCTAAATAATTATAATAATGACCTTTACTCTATTCAGACCAGTCAGAGCCGCGGGGTTATTCATTCCACTGCTGATTGCAGCTGCCTGTTCCGACGATCTGCCGAATCCGGCGGAATCGGGAACTGAAGGAAGAATGACCCTTGAGTTCAGCGCTCTGATAAATCAGGACAATTCCTCCAGGGCCGACGAAAGCGGGTTTGCCGATGGCGATTGCTTCGGGGTGTTTGTAGTGAACTACTCCGGCGACACCCCCGGAACCCTTACCCTTTCAGACAATCAAGTCAACAATACCAGCGTGAAGTATGACGCGGAAGAGGGGAAATGGACCACTGCCACCGACATCTACTGGCTCGACAAGACCACTCCAGCCGATGTCTACGGCTATTACCCATTCTACAACGCACTGAGCGACATCGAAGCCCACAGTTTCGAGATCTTCGCCGACCAGAGCGCAACTCCCTCCGACGGCGATATGGGAGCCTACGAAGCCTCAGACCTTCTGTGGGCGAAAGCCTCGCGCGTTAGCCCCGGAACCCGCATCGAACTCCGCTTCAACCATATAATGGCCGGGGTGAAAGTCGTACTCCAGAAGGGTGAAGGCTTCGAAGGAGATGCATGGGAAAAATTACAGCGCATTGTCACCGTCGACAACACCACACGTACAGCTGCCGTCAACCTCGCCACGGGTGTCGTCACTCCTACTGGCACTCCCGACCGCAATATACTGATGAGCTGTGAAGGGGATACCTACCGTGCAGTCGTGGTACCTCAGTCGGTTGAAGCCGGAAAATCCGTAATCGGCATCACTATCGACGGTCTTACCTACAACTTCGAGCGCGAGAGCGGTATGACCTACTCTGCCGGCAAACTCCATACCTTCACCCTCTCCATCGACCGAAGGGAAGCTGATGGGACCTACGCCGTTTCGCTCGTCAGCGAAGAGATCACTCCCTGGGAAACCGACCGGTCGTCCCACTCCTTCGAGGCCAACTCCTATCTTGTTGTAAATGTTCCCGTTGCGGGCACACTCAAAGAGTGTATCACCGCTGCCGGTGCCGACTACTCAACCGTAAGGAACCTGAAGATAACCGGGCAGCTTACCGAAGAGGATTTCACTTTCATCCGCGAGAAAATGTCGAAACTTGCCTGCATCAATCTGAAGGATGCAAAGATGGTACATATCGGATACAAGGAAATCGTTTCCGATATTGATTACTGGGAACGCCCCGTTCTATATTCTGACAATATACTCCCCGATGAAGCGCTGACCCACATGGAGTCAATCCACCGTGTGATTCTTCCTGACGGTATCACACGCCTCGGAAGAAATTCCCTCTCCAACCTGCGTCTCACTTCAGCTCTTATTATTCCGGAAACAGTGACCGTTATTGATGAATGGGCACTATCATGCATATATGGCGACGATGCCTCGATCGAGATGCCGTCAGCTCTGGAAACTATCGGCGGATGTGCGTTTTACGGGACTGAAGCAACTTTCGAGCTGAAACTGTCAAATACAATCAAATATATCGGAGGATCCGCTTTCTCAAGAGCATCCGGTGCGACCGGCACCTTCAACGTTCCAACCAAGCTTGAATTCCTTGGAGAGAACGCCTTTGAAGGGTGTGGTCATGATCTTATCGGTGATATAGTTACACCTGCGACTCTAACCGAAATTCCAAGGTCCGCCTTCAACGGTATCGGTTTCAAGCAGAGGCCTAAGCTGACAATTCCTGAAGGTGTTAGAAAAATATCAGGATCAGCATTTTCAAATACACATTACGCATCAGCCCTTAAAATACCAGAAAGTGTAGAGATAATAGAAGGGGCAGCCTTTAAGGGGACAACATTCCCAGGAGGGAGTGTAAAACTTCCTGATAATCTTAAATATTTAGGCCGACACGCTTTTGCCGGATGCAATATTTCGGGTGAACTTATCTTCCCTAAATCAATCGATCTTATTCTCGGAGGAGATGGAGATAACTCAGGAGCTTTTTGCGGAACCCAATTGGAAAAAATTACAATCGGCAACAATGTTCTCCAGATAGAAAGAAACGCTTTCAACGGGTTGCCCAATCTCAGGAACCTGCATATAGGAAAGAATGTGGAATATATAGGTAGCCAAGCTTTTACCGACGCACCATATTTACAGACCGTTATCTGTCTGGCACCGACACCCCCACAAGCCGCTGCCGATGCTTTTGTAAACATGTACTTCGACAAATGCATTCTCGAAGTTCCGGAATCTGCTGTCGAGGCATATCGTAATGCCGTCGGGTGGAACAAGTTCCAGAACATCACTCCCCACCATGAGCTTGCCTTCAATATTCCCGACATCGCATGTCTCGACAAAGGCATTACCCGCGAAGGGGTTATCCGCGCGGAGGGAGCATGGAGCATAGCCGAATGCCCCGATTGGGTTCATGTATCTCCGGATCATGCCGATTACAACGAAAATCTTACCATTACCGTCGATCCCATGCGTGCCGGTTCGGATCAGCGCGATGGGCAAATCGTATTCCGCCTGAACGACAAGGATTATACCACCTATACCACCGTAAGGCAGCTCGCATACGAGCACCCTCAGGATACAGAGATTATCCTCCGGAGCGCCTCCGCAGGGGAGCGTGAAGTTCCTGTGTTCATAGTCGGCGACGGTTTCAATGCCGACGACATCGCAAGCGGGGAATACATGCGCCGCATGAATGAAACCATGGATCAGCTCCTCGCTATAGAGCCCTACAAGAGCTACATCGATTACTTCACCGTAACTACCGCAATCGCATGTTCGCCCGACTGCGGTAGCGGGGATGTATATACTGTCAAAACCAATTGTTTTGATACCGACGGAGTAGAACCGGATCATAACAAACTCAAGGAATATGTAAGGCGGGTGTCCTCCCACGCGGGAGCCAACATGTCAAACGCCCTCATAATAATGGTATCGAACTACAACAGCTTCACCGGATGGGCAGAGATCGACTGGGACGGATGTTCGATGGCAGGAATCGGCATCATAGATGATGTTTACCCCTACGATCAGCGCGGTCTGGTTCAGCATTTTGCCGGTGGCGAGGCATTCGCAGGTCTCGGCAACGAGGCTGTAGAGCATTTCGAACATATCAGAGGGTGCACATGTCCGTTCTGCAACAGTCTTGGCAAATTCAACGAAATGAAGGGGCGCGGGCTATACGCCAATCTGTCCATGTCGTCGAAGATGTCCGACGCTCCCTGGATCGACTTCATCTTCCATCCCAAATACAGCGGTATAGTCGATATGTGGGAGGGTGGATACCATCATCTCCGGGGAGTATGGCGTTCCGAGACCAACAGTGTAATGAACACCTATATAGCCTACTACAACACCATCTCGCGCTATACGATCTACAGGGAGATAATGAGGCGTTCGGGTCGCCCGGCATCTCTCGACGATTTCATTACCAATGATAAAATCGAAATTCCACAATGATGAGACACAGACTTATATATCTTGGCACTCTGCCGCTGCTGATGGCATCGTGTGCCGACGAAACGATGAAAATCGACATACCTGGCGACGACATCGGGCAGGAGATCAGGCTGCAGGCCGAGATAGAACAGGAAAATATCTCGCGCGCCAACGACTCCGGTTTCACCGACGGTGACCGCATCGGTGTGTTTGCCGTCACATTCGTAGAGAACAACAATCCCGGAACTCTCGCTACTGAGGGTAATCTGGCGAATAACGTGAGCTACCGCCTCGATGAAAATAACCATTCGTGGACAGGCGACCGGCAGCTCTATTTCCCCGACAGCAGTACCCCGGTCGATTTCTACGGCTACTACCCATACGACGGAGCTTTGGATAAGGTCGATGCATACCCGTTTTCAGTGCAGAGAAATCAGGCTGCCGAATCGAGCGACGGTAAACTGGCAGGTTACGAAGCCTCAGATTTTCTCTGGGCAAAATCCGCAGGAGTCACACCATCCACACCGATTGTGAACCTTAATTTCCGACATATTCTTGCCGGAGTTCAGGTATCGTTGCTGGAGGGGGACGGCTTCGGAGAAGGGGAATGGGCACAGCTTGAAAAAACAGTGCTTGCCTCCAATACCATCCGTAACGCCACCATAAACCTTGCCACCGGCGTGGCTACTCCCGTCGGCGATAAGGATGGGAAAGACATAACCATGAATCCGTACAAGAACGATTTCAGAGCTATTGTCGTTCCTCAGACCGTTGCAGCCGGAACCACCCTCCTCTCCATCACCGTCGATGGTGAAAGCTACGAGTTCGCCCGCGAAAGCGCCATGACATATTATCCGTCGAAACTCCATAAGTTCACCATCCAGGTGAACCGCAGCGTTCCCGGTGGTGACTATGAGTTCACACTCATTGACGAGGCGATCACCGCATGGGAAAGCGATCCCCTCTCCCACAACGGGAAGGTGAAGGAATACATCGTAGTGGAAGTTCCCGAGGCAGGAGGTCTGGAACAGGCTCTGAAAAACGCGGGGCTCAATCCGGCTGAGATCATAAACCTGAAGATACGCGGTGAACTATCACAGGATGACTTCGCTTTCATGCGCGGGAAAATGAAGTATCTCGAGGCGCTGAATCTCAAGGAGGTCATTATGCGTCATTGCGAGATAGAATATGAACGATGGGAGGATTACGCCCTCCCCGGGGAAGCATGTAAGGGGATGCGCTATCTCACCTCCGTGGTATTCCCCGACAAACTGAAGATGATCGGTGGGTCTGCATTCCTCCATACCAATCTCACCGGTTCACTCGATTTCCCGGAAGGACTGGAATATATCGGTCCGGATGCCTTCGGAAACTACATCGACGGATGGTCCACCAACCTATCCGGAACCATCACCTTACCCACGACTCTCAAATATATCGGAAGAAGCGCATTTCATGGATGCAATTTCACCGGTTCGCTCATCCTTCCTGAAGGACTGGAACGTATCGGAGAGAATGCCTTCCGCGACTGTCCGAACCTGACGGGCGAACTGCATCTGCCTTCATCCCTGAAAGAATTGGGAGGGAGTGCATTTGAAAACACCGGTTTTACCGGTCATTTCACCATACCCCGGCATATCACAAAGATAGAGAGACTGCTCTATCCCAAAGCGAGCTCATTCTCTTGGCCCGATGCGCCGGAAGAGATCGCGAATGAAGCTTTCAGTGGTATACCTATCCGTGGCGACATCGTGATACCTGCGACTGTGACAAAAATCGGAGGCACAGCTTTTGCCGGGACCGAGATCAGCCATATAGTTTTTCCCGAGAATCTTGAGTTCATCGAAGGAAATGTATGCTCATGGAACTCTTTCCTTCAGGATACCATAGTAATCCCCCCAGGCATCGAGACCATCGGAGAGAGAGCGTTCGCATTCTGCGGTAAACTCGATGCCATCATTCTGCCTAAAAAGCTTCAGCGCATAAACAGCGAAGCTTTTATGGAATGTTTTTCACTGAGCTATATCTACTGTCAGGCTACTGTGC
This sequence comes from uncultured Alistipes sp., assembly GCA_964509345.1. Lineage (GTDB taxonomy): Bacteria > Bacteroidota > Bacteroidia > Bacteroidales > Muribaculaceae > UBA7173. The sequence continues at coordinate 7,159 of CAZDWY010000060.1, read as the reverse complement.
CCCCCGAAATAGCTGATAACGCTTTCAACGGTGTCGAGAAGGACAATTTCACTGTCGAGGTTCCCGAAGAGAGCGTCGATGCCTACCGCAATGCACCCGGGTGGCGCGAGTTCAAGCGCATAGCGTCCTATCGCAATTTCGTAGCCCGTCCGTCAAAATACAACGTACTCAACAACGGTGGTTCCCGCGAGGTGATCCTCAACGCCGACGCCGCATGGGAGATAACGGAGTGTCCCGAGTGGTGTCATGTCGACAAAAGCTCCGGCTCGATGAAAACGGTGCTCAACATTACTGTCGACAGGATGGAGCATGGTTCCCCGAACCGTTCAGGAATCATATCATTCCGTCTCAATGACTCCGACGAGCATGTGACCCATATAAATATCGGTCAGTATGATTATGAGTATGACGAGGATGAATGTATCCGGATGCAGCAGGCCACTAAAGGGGGTGGTGTGGATATCTTCATCTGCGGCGACGGCTATGACGCGGCCGACATATCTTCCGGTCTATATCTCAGGGACATGCAGCAGGAAATAGAATATTTCTTCGCTGTGGAGCCATATACCACCTATCGCGACTATTTCAACGTGTACACATCCTTCGCCATGTCGGAGGACAGCGGAGTGGAATCGCTCAACCGCTGGCGCACTACAAAATTCCATACATGCATAGGTGATGGAAGTACCCGCCTTTCCGCCGATTGGATGGGAGCGCTGAACTATTGCGCTGAAACCGCACCTCAGATTTCAGAGCGCCCCGATCCGAATGTCGGATGCATCCTTGTAGCTAATACCGACATATATGAGGGTGTGACATATGTCGGAGATTCTTTCTGCGCGGTTGTCACAAAGAGTACCCAAGATTATCCATTCGATGCGAGAGGACTTATACAACATGAGGCGGGAGGTCACGGCATCGGTTGGCTCGCCGACGAATACATCTATCATAACGCATTCATACAGAAATGCAAGTGTGATTGCTGCGGTCATGTGGCGGAGCTCACCGACAGACAGTCGTGGGGCTTCGGACTCAACCTCTCTCTCGACGGGCACTACAACAAGGTTCCATGGCGCCATCTGATTATCAATCCGGCATACAGTGATATCGTCGACATATATGAAGGAGGATTTTTCCACAGCCGCGGAGTATACAGGTCTGAACATAATTCATGCATGAACCAAAATATCGCTTATTTCTCGACCTGGAGCAGGCAGCTTATCGTGGAGCGCATAATGAAACTCGCCGGAGAGAATTTCGACCTTGACAGTTTCTACGCCCTCGACAGCCGCGCGACCGGACGCGACTTCACAAGCACATCGCGCAGCGATGCCGGCAACGCGGCAACCGCCGCATACCATGGCAATCCGCCTGTTCATATCAAAAATTACAAATTCGGAAAGAAAGGAGGTAAACGATGAAAGCTTCCTGCAAATACATTTCGCTGCTGGGTCTTACGGCACTACTCTGCGCATCATGCAGCGAGGATTATATCAGCCGTCCTGATGAGGGGGGTATGGAGACTGCCGAGATCACTCTCTCCGCAGCCTATCCAACCGCATCGAGAGCTTCTGACGCAGGGTTCGAGGATGGGGATCATATGGGTGTCTACGTGATGGACTACATGGGTGATACGCCCGAGGCAATCACCGATGCTGATATTCATGGCGACAACGTGAAGTTCCGGTTCAACGGAACGGACAACTCCTGGACCGGAGCCACCACGCTCTACTGGACCTCCGCCACCACCCCCGCCGACATTATCGGTTACTATCCGTTCATCGCCACTATCGACGATGAAACGGCGGTTCCCTTCAAGATATCGCGGAGGCAGGACACAAACTCACGAGAAGATGATGAGCCGGGAGGTTACGAGGCGAGCGACCTTCTATGGGCGAAAGCCGAAAAGGTGATGCCCACAAGCGCACGCGTCGACCTGACTTTCCGCCATCTGATGGCGGGAGTGAGAGTTGCCCTTGTAGAGGGTAGCGGATTCAGCGGAAACGAGTGGAGCTCACTGGAGAAGACGGTATCTGTCACCAACGTGATCCCTGACGCGACGGTGAACCTTTCAGACGGAGAGGTTTCTGTAGGAGACGGTAGCCCGGTAAGCGTGACTCCCTGCCGCGCCGGGGAGGAATGGAGAGCCGTTGTGGTTCCGCAGACTGTCGGTGAAGGCACTACGCTGCTGGCAATCACTGTGGATGGTGTAAGTTATAATTTCTCAAAAACCGGAACGATGACATACACCCCCGGAAAGCTCCATACATTTACAATCACCGTTAACCGTACGGAGCCTGCCGGTGACTATGAGTTTGTATTGTCTGACGAGGCTATTACGGCATGGCTCGACGATGTGGAATTCCGCGAGGGAATCATGCGTGAGTATATAGTGGTTAATGTGGAGAACCGCGGTACACTCGAAGCTTGCGTAAAGGCTATGAACCTCAAGGAGAAGGATATCCGCAACCTGAAGATTACAGGCGAGATGGACGAGCGCGATTTCACCTACCTCCGCGAAAAGTTCGAATATCTTTCGGCTCTTAATCTCAGCGATGCCGAGGTTTACTCGGACAACAAGAGAACCGTGCTGCCCAGCAATGCTTTCTATGGGAAATCGATGCTAGCACATATAGTGTTTCCCAAACACCTTACAGTTATCGGAAACTGTGCCTTCTTCGAGACCGGTCTCATGGGGGATCTGATAATTCCTGAAGGTGTAACCCATATCGGAACCGGCGAAGATCTTGACGGCGCGATGCCTGGCCACTGGGGCGGCGCAGGGGGAGCATTTACAAATTGCTTCTCACTGGTCGGCTCCCTGTCGCTCCCTTCCACTCTGACATTCATCGAGAGCGGTGCGTTCTGCCGTACCTCACTCACGGGAGAGCTTGTGATTCCAGAAAGTGTGCGTTTCATCGGCTCATGTGCATTTGACAACACCAAATTCACCGGCTCCCTTACGCTTCCCGATAATATTGAGGATATCGGTGTAGGTGCGTTCTATCAAGTTAAGTTTACCGGAAATCTTGTAATTCCACAGGGTGTGGAGAAGATCAGGAAACAGACTTTCAGCGGAGGCAACTACTCGCTTCTGTCGTTGCCCGAAGGTCTGATCGAGATTGACGACCAGGCATTCACGGGATGCGAGATGCGTGGTGAGCTGAAACTTCCCTCGACGCTGAAAATGATCGGTGCCAACGCTTTTGAAGATAACAAATTCTCCAACATTGTCTTCCCCGAAAGAATTAATTATCTCGGGAAGGAATGCTTCATACGCAGCAGCCGCCTTACCTCGGTGACAATCCCTGACGGGTTAACCGCGATAAACCGGGGACTGTTTGCCCAGTCCAACATGCTCGAGGAGGTTATCATAGGGGAAGAGATCACAAAAATAGAGGGATTCGCTTTCGGAGAATGCTACAACCTTGCATCAGTGACGGTCAACAATCCCGAGCCTCCCCTCCTTCTTACTGATGAATGGGACGGACGTACGCGCGACGCATTCTACGGAGTGCCAAGAGATAATTTCACCCTTCAGGTACCGGAAAGTTCTGTAGAGCTTTATAACCGTGCCGCCGGATGGAAGGAGTTCAAGCGTATCGCGGCATACTCCAACTTCGTATGCCGCCCGGCCGCGGCGTGCGCGCTCAATTCCCGTCACGAGGAGTATCTGATACTCAACAGCGATGGCGACTGGGAGGTGACCCATCTGCCGGAATGGTGCTCGCTTTCGCGCAGCAACGGCAGCGGAAAAACCGAGATACTCCTGACCGTCAACGAAATGGCAAAAGGCTCCGGCAACCGCAGCGACTACGTTGAGTTCGCACTGAAAGGGACAGACTTTACCACCAGATGTGCTGTAAGCCAGTATGACTACCAGTATGGGGAGGATGAGTGTGTCACCCTTCAGAAAGCTACCCGCGGCACAGGGGTCGACCTGCTTTTCATCGGCGACGGGTTCGATGCGGCGGCGATCGCTGAAGGAGAATATCTTGAGCTTGTCAATGAGCAGGTTGAGGCGTTTTTCGGTGTGGAACCGTACACCACCTACCGCGACTACTTCAACGTGTATGCCTGCATGGGTCTCTCGCAGGAAACCGGTATCAACACCCTGAACACCTGGCGTAACACTCGCTTCCAGACATATTACGGCAATGACGGAGGACTGCTCCTCGACGATTTCGATGCAGTGATGGATTACGCCGTTGACCACTCGCCACTGACTGCCGCACGCATGCCTAAATCGCTTGTGATAATGACACTGAACTCAGATGAATATGGCGGTGCTACAATGATTGCCGATTCGGGAAGCGCAATATCTCTCTGCTCCCGGTCATCTGATCCATATCCGATGGATACCCGCGGCATTATCCAGCATGAGGCCTGTGGCCACGCTTTCGGAAAACTCGGCGAGGAACGCATTCTCTATAACCGCTATCTTACGAATGGTGAGAGACAGCATATCGAATGGATGCAGAATCGCGGATGGTATCAGAACATCTCCGCTTCCGGAAAGATGTCGGATGTTCCCTGGAGCCATTTCATATTCGACGATCGCTACAGCGTGAATGTAGATGTATTCGAAGGGGCTTTCGGAGTGACCCGCGGGGCATACCGCTCGGAAATCAATTCGTGCATGAACCATGGGATTCCCTATTTCAACGCCATAAGCCGCCAGGATATAATGAAGCGCATTCTCGAATATGCCGACGAGGAATTCACAATGGATAAATTCTACGCCACCGACTCCGACAAATGGGGATCAACTGGCGGCAGCCGTGCAGCCATGCCGGACGAGAAATATACCACATCCGCATTACATCATCCTATAACAATTGTCAAATCAAGCAAATACTAATCATTATGAAAATATATGACCTTATGCTCCTCATCGGAGCCGCAGCAATCTTCACCGGTTGCTCAAACGACGAGATCCCCCAGACGACAGAGATGACCGCCAACGAGATAGCATTCATCTGCCGGCATCAGACACCATCGCGCGTAACCGACACCAACTTCGAGGCAAGCGACGAGATTGGCGTATTCATGACCGCGGAGGATGAATCGCTGCAGATCGGCGGCAACGAACTGAACAATGAGATGTTCGCCTACAACGGTTCGGCATGGACCTCACCCCGCAAGGTTTACTGGGACGAGGGTAAACACAACGTGTATGCCTACTATCCCTATACCCCAGCTATAAACGATATAGAGGAGTTCACAATGGAACTCCCCACTGACCAGTCGACCCCCGAAGGGTATGCCTCGGCCGACTTCCTCTGGGCATCGGCAACCGGCGTGGAGGCTTCGGAGTCGCCTGTCGCACTCCAGTTCGCCCATAAGATGAGCAAGGTTGTGATACGGCTGGAAAAGAGCGATGACTATGAGGGGGAACTCCCTGCCGACAGCAAGGTGTCTGTGCTCTCGACGGCATCGACTGCCTCTATCGACCTCTCGACAGGCGGAGTGTCAAAAGACACCTATTCCGGAACCGCCACTATCACCGCTAAGAAGATTTCAGCAACGGAATACCACGCGATCGTGATACCCCAGAACATTGAATCGCGCCGACCCCTCATCGAGGTTGAGGCCGACGGGGTCAGCTATCTGATGGAGGGGAAACTTTCCTTCAAGCAGGGATATTGCCATACTATCGTAGTGACACTCAGCAAGAATCCTTCGCAGACCAAGATTGAAATCGGCGGCACGATCGGCGGCTGGGACTAATTAACGGCTCTTATCATGAAAAAATTATTATTACTGATATCGGTAACCGCAATGTGCGCGATGGCGTCGACAGGAGCCACGCGCTACAGGGGCGATTTCAACGGCGACGGACGCCTGGATCTCGCCGACATGCGGGTGCTTGCAGAGGCAATAAACAGCGCCACGGACGATACCTCATTCGACCTCAACGCCTCGGGAAAGGTTGATGATACGGACCTGCATATTCTCGCCAATCTCATCATCACCGGAACGCTTACTGAAGATACAGGATTTAACGTCGGTATCGGCGGCTGGGATGATGACGGAGAGGACTTCGGCGGTACCGTAGGGGCGCGCGCCCCGGTCAGCCGTGCGGCAACTGAAACGCGCCTCTACATTAATAATCCCCGCCCTGCAGACACTGCCGGGAGCTATCGCGTGGATTTCGGCATCAGCGAAGGTGATACCGCCCCGTGTGGCATTCTCTTCAATATCATGCTCCCCCACGCGCTCCAATTCGACAGCGACAATATCGTGGAGCTGACCGAAGAACTCGCAGACGGTCACAAGCTTTACGGCGCGCCGGTGGTGACTATTCCTAATGATAATTGCCTGCGGTTCATCGTATTCTCTCCCGAGCTCAAGCCAATGAAAGATACAGTAGGTAAACTCGGTCGTATCAACTACAGGGTGCATGAGACGTATTCCGCCGCCTCTCAGTTCACCGGATGCCAGATACTTGCCCCCGGAGGCAGCAACCCGGTTGAATTGCCCTATCACAAATCCGAATGGCTCGTCTGGCGCAATGATGAGGTGGAATGTGAGGCCATTTCGCTCGATAAGAGTTCGCTTTCACTCTACAAAGGGGAAAACGCCACGCTCACAGCCACAGTGACGCCCGACGATGCCACCGACAGAACCGTAACCTGGCGCTCGGATAACGAGGATGTTGCGACGGTCACCGACACCGGGGTTGTCACCGCCGTAGGATCCGGAACTGCAACGGTCATAGCCCGGACTAACAACGGCTTGGAAGCACGCTGCGAAGTGACAGTGACGATACTCAACAGCATCACCGACGCATCATCAGACGGCACGCAGATAACCGTCGCCGGTAATACGGTTGAGATCACCGGACTTAAACCGTCCTCTGCGGTGAGCGTTTACAACATCGTCGGCGCGAGGATTACGGAACAGACCGCCATGCAGGGCTCCCTTTCCATCGCCCTCCCCTCCCCCGGCATATATATCATCAGAGCCGGTAGCATCACACGCAAAATAACCCTTTGATCTTATCCACATATACATAAAGAGAGTGCCGGCAAGCGTATTTATCATACGCTTGCCGGCACTCATTGTGATCGTTTCTTTACATCGGTAGTCAGCCTTGGACGCCGGCGCGCTGGCGCTTGCGGATATGGCTGGAGAGCCAGATGTTGGCGACGGTCCA
>CAZDWY010000059.1:0-15245 GCA_964509345.1 uncultured Alistipes sp. | reverse complement strand
GTGGAGCTGCAGGATATCACTCCTCCCGAAAGCGTGCGTGAAGCGATGGAAAAACAGATGCAGGCAGAGCGCAACCGCCGCGCCGAAATCTTAAAGGCAGAGGGTGAGAAGAAGGCTCTTATCCTGCGCTCGGAAGGTGAGAAACAGTCGCGTATCAATCAGGCTGAAGCCGCAAAACAATCGGAAATCCTTCAGGCAGAAGGTGAAGCCCGCGCACAGATTCTGCAGGCTGAGGCAGAAGCTCAGGCGATAAAGAACGTCACCGAAGCTATAGCGCAGACCAACACAGACCCGGCGACCTACATGATGGCGATAAAATATATCGACGCGCTCAACAAGATGACAGCCGGGCAGCAGACCAAGACAGTATACATTCCTTACGAAGCTACCGGTGTGCTCAGTTCTATCGGAAGCATCCGCACTATGTTCGACAAAAATCAAGGCTAAAGTAATCAAGTTATAAACCGGGAACTACAACCATATCCACTGATACTGGGGATCAGTTGTAGTTCCCGGATTAATGTATCTAAGATATTTCCACGCTATGAAATCAACTGCATTACTGCTTTGCGTTGCCATTTCACTCACATCGTGCAATGCGGAAAAACAGTCAGACGACTGGGCTCTGACCGGCTTCGAACGAGTGGCTGAGACACCGGTTCTCGCACCTGATACATCTATAACTTTCAGCTGCCCAATGACTGGCACTGAGATTGCATGGATGGAAAGCGACGTATTCAACCCTGCGGCCACAATATGCAACGACTCAATTGTAGTTCTGTTCCGGGCGGAAGACAATTCCGCCACAGGGATCGGCAGGCGTACATCGCGAGTGGGACATGCCGTGTCGGCTGACGGTGTGAACTTCACCTACCGTACCGCTCCGGTGCTATACCCCGACAACGACAGTCAGAAAGCCTTTGAATGGTCGGGCGGATGTGAGGATCCGAGAGTAGTCATGACCGCCGACGGAACGTACGTGATGTTTTACACCCAATGGAACCGTGACGTGGCGCGTCTTGCTGTTGCTACATCTAAAGATTTGATCAACTGGGAGAAGCATGGACCCGCATTCGCCCGGGCATACGACGGTCGATTCAAAGATACCTTCTCAAAGTCGGCATCGATCGTGACACGCCTCGACGGTGACCGACTGGTAATCGCGCCCATCAACGGAAAATACTACATGTATTGGGGCGAGAGATTCGTGAATGTCGCCACCTCCGACAACCTCATTGACTGGACACCAATGCTCGATGAAAACGGGGAACTGCTCCATGTGATGGACACCCGCGACGGGTATTTCGACAGCGATCTGACCGAATGCGGTCCACCTGCCCTGCTCACGGATAAAGGGATTCTTTTGCTCTACAACGGAAAGAATGCGGGAGGCGACAACCGTGATCCACGCTACACAGCCAATACTTATTGCGGTGGACAAGCTCTGTTCGATGCCAATGATCCCACACGCTATATCACCCGGCTTGACGAACCTTTCTTCAAACCGGAAGCTGAGTTTGAGAAAAGCGGACAGTACCCCGCCGGCACAGTTTTCATTGAAGGTCTGGTATACTTTAAAGGGAAATGGTACCTGTATTACGGATGCGCCGATTCGCGTGTAGGCGTAGCTGTGCTCAATCCATAATCCATATTAGCGACTATCTGAACTTTTTTACATCAGAATCTTGTGAAGCTTAAACAAAATTCGTACCTTTGCACCGCTTAAGAAAGGTATTCCGACCTTATCTGGGCATCCGATTGTCTTATGGTGTAATGGTAGCACTACAGTTTTTGGTTCTGTCTGTCCAGGTTCGAATCCTGGTAAGACAACGAAAAAATCCGCAAGCATTGAGTTTTCGACGCTTGCGGATTTTTTGCCGGATTTATAAATTCTATAACGCAGCTGCAATATTACGTATTGAAGAAAGACGTTTCATGAAAGATACATCTGACTTGGCAATCTGCATATTATAATCGCTCTGGAGATTAAGCAATAAGTCCGCAGGTATATTCAAAGCAGCTTCAACAAGAAGAGCCATTTCAGTATTAACCCCTCTCTTGCCTTTTATTATTTCATTTAGCAAAGAGGGCTTAACACCTATGCTTTCAGCAAGTTTTGCCTGTGTAAGGTGATTCGCTTCAAGTTCATCTTTGATAAGTTCACCCGGATGAGTAGGTTCAAACGGAGTAAGATTATTAGCTATCATGTCGGCAGCAACGCCGGGTAATGTAATCATATCAATCGTAATGGTTTGAGAGTTCAACAATATTACATATGGTCAAAATCGGTTCTTCGGTGGTTTCCCGTATCGTAAACTCCATTCTATATTGGTCATTAACTCTAATGGAGAACCTACCTGCCTTATCACCTTTTAATGCCTCAAAATTCAAAGAATTTATACGAAACAGATCCTCTTTGCGTGAAGTCCATTTAAGGTAATCAACACCACGCTTATAGCGCTTGATTACATCAATTCTGTAACGATGTTTTTTATCATTACATTCACCCTTGGTATAGAGGTCTCTCAGATATTCTTCTCCGAATTCAACTATCATATAATTCTATTACAATACAAAGATATAACAAGTTTTCAATATTCACAAATATGTGAATATTTTTTGATCTCGCTATGAGTATGACTAATAAGATTCGATGTCAATCAGAGATACTCCCTCTCTTTTTACCATCCTAAAGAAAACTACCTATAAACAATAGCAATCCAACATCTCGCCTAATACACGAAACTGGACTGCTATTATAAACGCGATCTTAGATAGCTCGCTCACAATTTAAAGTAATATTAAATGTACGTCATTGACGCGATTAATCTATTGATACATCGCATCTATAGCCCATATTAATAATTATCCAAATAACAGTCTAACGTACAATTTATTTTATATTACTTCAACACACTTTCAATTAGTTGAAAGACTTCTACAGAATCTACATCATCTATTACACGAGAGTTAGAATCTTTAACATTTACATACGCCACCATAATTCCTCCTATTGATGAGCTATATTGCATAGATACGAAATAATCTATTTTCGGATCACTGATTTTTCCTGAACAATGCACCAAGGATGCGGAATACTTATTTACATCAATTTCCACAGGAACATATCTCTCAACAAGAAAGTCACCCAACTGACTCGCTACCGATATTTTGCAAATCACACCACATGTATACATCTTACCATTCTCAAATAAATATAATACATACGGTACATTAGAATTTGACGTTTCATACAGAAGACTGTTGCTATCCTCTGATTTAGGAGCACCGCATTTTGCCTTAATTACAGATTTAGATGCGCCCCAATTTAAATAAGGCTCTTCATATATCCTATATTTAGGTTTTACTTCTACTGAGAATGAAAGGTTCTGTGACACAGAATTCACTGTCGTTTTACCAACTAACTGCCCTGTTATAATATTGTTTTTTACTGTTGCAACAAATTCATTGTCAGAATTCCAAGCTATATCTGATAAATTAGTTCCTTCTATGTCATTAGTCTCCTCACTATATAATGCATACGATGTTTTAGATAGTTTGGGGGGTTCTGGTCCATTATCATCACCACCACAACCGGTAAAAAGGAACATTGTTGAACACGAGATGAATAATAAAAGTTTCTTCATATTAGCCGTTTATTATTGGTTTTGTGCATTATTGCCATTATGTTATTGACTTCATCTGCACGTTTGCCAATAAAATAAAAAGCGCAGACTTCCGTCATACGCCTCTTGGCTCACCACAAGCCTAAATACACTACGAGAAAGCCCGCGCCGTAAGGCACGTTCCCAACGTGTATTGTTTCGCTCGTTACATTCCGAGGTGGTGATTCAGAGGCGCATTGAGCAAATATGTAAAATGTGTGATACCCCAACGGTCTATCACATCGCAAATTTAAGCATAATTCACCAATTCACAAAGGGTCTGCCTCACTTTGTTTCGAGAGTAAATTTAGACGCAAATTTCTGTGAAGATCGACTGACTTTTAACATAGCAGTGCTTGATTTTTGCCCATATAGGCGCTAACTTTGCGGGTGAAGGCTATCATGGTCTTACATGTAATCTCAAAAACTAACACATATGACGTTTATACTGATTGTTATTTTGCTGATAGCTTGGATCGGTCCCGCACTAAAGGATGGCGCAGACATCTGAAACAACATAATAAATTATCAAATTACCTTCACAATATGTTCGGCAAATATCTCTGGCTCATCATAATTATCATTATTGCATGTATGTGCTGTCCCGGGCTATTAACTATTATGTTAATTATAATTGGTGTGGTCTTAGGAGGTATATTTTTAGTCGCTCTTATAGCTGATAAGGCATCTGAGCCAAAGGATAATAAGACGTATCAAAAGCCTCATGGGAATATTACCGGGCATACCTCTAAGGAGCGTGAACGGGCTATTGACGAATGGGAAAAAAAATGGCGACGTAAACATCCGACCCGCATAGCGAAACCGACCGTACAAAATTTTTCTGACAGCCACATGTCTGAAAAAAATAAAAACTCCAGATCACTGAATCTTGCGGAGAAAGCGCTGTTATATAATTCAGCAAGCAATATATTATCAAAAAAATCGCAGCGGCATAATACATTCTCCAAGAATCATGATCGGGATATCGACGATATTGATGACCGTATTGACGTACTTGATGCTGAACTTACAGCGTGTGACTATGGCTCACCGCGTTATAATGAGATTCTAAACGAACTTATGGAACTTGAAACTGACTCGGAACTGTATGATGATTTCGAATCCGATTTATTCCTAAATGAGAATTACTACTCCAACTATACCGTAGACGATTCGGCGTATCTCTATCATGATGACGACATATGCTATGATGATTTATAGAGCAATAGAATAAGAGAGCAGGAGCAAGGTTACTTAAATTATGAGTAATCATGCTTCGGCTCTTCTGCTCTATCGCTCTTCTGCTCTTTTATTGAACTATAATGGCAGAAAAATTTTTATATCTTTGTAACGATATTTTTTACAAAGGTTTCAACTATGATAGTAAGCATTGCATTTCTGTTAGGAGGTCTGGCGCTGATTCTTTTCGGTGCGAACTGGCTTACCGACGGATCGGCAGCGATAGCGCGCCGGTGGGGAGTTTCTGATCTTGTTGTCGGATTAACGGTTGTAGCGTTCGGAACTTCGGCGCCGGAGCTGGTTATTTCGGTTATGTCTGCCATCAACGGCAATGCCGGTCTTGCGATTGGCAACGTTGTCGGCAGCAACATATTCAATATTTTCGCCATAATAGGCGTAACGGCGCTCGTTGCACCTATAAAAATAGAGCGCACCATCCTTACTAAGGATATACCACTCGTTCTGCTGTCGGCGTTGGCTCTGCTTGCCATGGGCAACGCCAAGCTCCTTGACGGAGCCGGAGAAAACATGGTGACACGCGTTGACGGCATCCTGCTCCTGCTCTTTTTCGCTATTTTCATGCGCCACACTTTCTCGGCGGCACACAATGCAGTTGAATCTACCGACACGACAGATACGCAAGTGACTCCTATGCCAATTCTGAAATCTGTTCTTTTCGTTGCCGCCGGACTTGCCGGATTGATATTCGGTGGTAATCTGTTTGTCGACGGCGCTTCCGCCATCGCCTCCTCATTAGGTGTAAGCGATGCTGTGATCGGTCTGACGATCGTGGCTGCCGGAACGTCGCTACCAGAACTCGCCACCTCTGTAACAGCGGCTGCCAAAGGGAAACCGGGAATGGCAATAGGCAATGTCATCGGCAGCAATATTTTCAACATATTCTTCGTACTCGGCACTTCCGCCACCATACGACCTCTCCCCTTCGGCTCGATCGGAAATTTCGACCTGCTGACGCTTACGGCTGCCTGCATTCTGTTCTGGGTATTCGGGTGGTTCTTCAAGGTGCGCACCATAACGCGAACCGAGGGCGCGTTTCTCGCCCTCTGCTACATCGGATATATCGCATATATGGTGGTGAGTTTATAGAGTATTAGAGCATAAGAACAGGAGAGCAAAAGCAAAGTTACTTAATTATGAGTAATCTTGCTCTCGCTCTCCTGCTCTTATGCTCTTACGCTCTTTGCTTTTGCTCTCCTGCTCTTTCGCTCTCTCTTACTGCAACAGCTCTTTCACCTTGGCCGATATCGCACGACCTTCGGCTTTACCGGCGAGTTCCTTGGATGCTACACCCATTACTTTACCCATCTCCTTCGGTGAGGTAGCACCAACACGGGCAATAATCTCCTTCAGTGCCTCGGTAAGTTCCTCGTCAGAGAGCTGGCGGGGCATGTATTCTTCGATGATGGCAGCCTGGGCAAGCTCTGTGCCGGCAAGTTCAGGGCGATTCTGAGAGGTGTAAATCTCCGCGCTCTCCTTGCGTTGCTTTATCATCTTGGCAAGAATCTGGGTTGCCTTCTCATCAGGCAGATTTCCGTCAGAGCCTTTTGCTGTCTTGGCCTCAAGGAATTCTTTCTTTATACCGCGGAGCGCATCAAGGCGCTGGGCGTCGCGAGCCAGCATAGCTTTCTTGATATCCTCAGATATTCTGTCAAACAGTTCCATATGTCATTCTATTAGAGTTAAATATTTTTATTTCCAAACAACTATTCGTCAATTGATTTTCACCGTCGGGTTGATCAGCGTAAGGCGCTCGGTTGCGCGCGATACAGCTGTGTAGAGCCAGCGGTAAAACTCACGGGTGGTGTATGCCTCGGGAGGAATGTAACCCATGTCGACGAACACCGATTTCCACTGACCGCCCTGCGCCTTATGACAGGTAACGGCATAGGCATACTTCACTTGAAGCGCATTGAAATAGGGATCAGCCTTCAACACCTCACGCTGCGCTGTCGGGGAAGCCGTAACCGGAACACCAGCCTCGGCAAGCGCCTGATCCACAAGTGTCAGCTGTTTCTCTCGCGAAAGGGCTGCACCATCAGAAATCAAAGTATCGAGATTGAGTTTCGCATTGATTGTAGCTCCGTAGTCGGGAAAGTAGAGCCGTACGTCAGCAAACTGCATCATGTTGCGCACCTCTATATTGTAGACCTTCTCAACAACCGCTGCCTCACCGTTTGCAACAAACTCCATGCTGTTTCCCTCGCTGCCCTGAGGTGTCTCCTTTTCCTGCACGCTCCGGCGCGTCCAATAGTAGTTGTTCTTAGATACGATAAGCCTATCGCCCCTGACCAACACCTCCTCACGGTCAAATATAACCCTTCTTACCGCCAGATTGAAATCTACTGCACGCCTGTTCGACCGCGTGATGATAAGGGTTTCCCCTTCACCATATCGGTCAAAGGATTTTCGCAGGACATCTTCAAGATCTTCCGGAGCTACAAGTTCAACATCATGAAATGCTCTAACCCACATCTCAGGTTCGGGCAACGGATCCTTCAACATGGCGCGCCTGAGCATTGTAGCGTTATAGAGTATTCCCGAACGGCTCTTCTGACGAACCGTTCGCGTCATCACAGCCCGCGTTACCCTCATACCCATGTTTTTGAGCTGGACAGGATCCATTGCCGGCGACTCATCCATACCCACCGGAGGTAGCTGTGCGGTGTCACCGAGCAATATAAGCCGACAATTCAGACCACCGTAAACATACATCAGCAGATCCTGAAGCAGGCTTGCCCCAAGGTCGCCGCTATCGCCAATCATTGATGCCTCATCTACTATAAAGACCGTATTGATATGCGGATTTGAGGTAAGTCTCGCTACTATACGACCGTCGGGACCAATGGCAGGGGCGCCATAGATCTTGCGGTGGATGGTATAAGCCGGCAGCCCGGTAAAATTACTGAACACCTTGGCAGCTCTACCGGTCGAAGCAAGCAGAACAGTAGGAATCCCGACGATGCGCAATGTCCGCACCAACGCCCCCATTACTGAAGTCTTACCTGTTCCGGCATAACCATTGAGTACGAAAACAGTATCCTGTGGCGTATATGCCGAACAAAACCGCGCCAGAGCAGCCACCAGTTTTATCTGCTGATCGGTGGGATCGAACGGCAACTGATCGAGCGCAAGGCTGGCGAATTCGCTGATAGTCACTTTACGGTTTCCCCTTTACTTTCAGATCTGTTCAATTCCTTTACTTTACGCTCCACTCAACTCCGTCTTTGGTGTCTTTCACCGAGAAGCCAAGAGCCGCGAGATTGTCGCGGATAAGGTCGGAGGTCGCCCAGTCTTTTTTCGCTTTGGCCTCCGAACGGACTTTCAGGAGCAGATCGACAGCACCGCGATAGGGTTCCAGAGCTTTGCTGTCATTCACTTCTCCGACATCGGGTTTCATACCCAGGATATTGAACAGGAAGATATCGAACAACTCGCGCAAAACGTCAATATCAGCTTGCGTTGCGGTAGCATGTCCATCACGAACCTTGTTGATAAGACCTACTGCCTCGAACAGGTGAGAGATGACAATAGGGGTATTCAGATCGTCGTCCATAGCCTCGTAGCATTTCACCGGAAGGGCGCTCACCTCGTCGCTTATGGAAGAGACCTCCGAAGGCTTCAGATCTGCGAGACGCCGCCACCCCTCGAGCAGACGTTCGAGAGCTTTTTCCGATGCCTGCAGGGCGGCATTGCTGAAATCGACAGTCGACCTATACTGTGCCTGAAGGATGAAGAAGCGGATTGTCATTGGCGAATAGGGCTGCTCAAGCTCCGGATGCGTTCCGTTGAAGAACTCATCGAGGGTAATGAAATTACCAAGTGATTTGCCCATCTTCTGACCGTTGATCGTTATCATGTTGTTGTGCATCCAGTAATGAACGCTGTCGCAACCGTTGTGAGCTACACTTTGGGCTATCTCACACTCGTGGTGGGGGAACTTCAGATCCATTCCGCCTCCATGAATGTCGAATTTCTGACCGAGATATTTTTCGCTCATCGTAGAGCATTCAAGATGCCATCCGGGAAATCCATCGCTCCAGGGCGAAGGCCAACGCATGATATGCTCTGGCTGAGCCTTCTTCCATAAAGCGAAGTCGGCGGGATGACGCTTCTCCTGCTGACCGTCGAGCGAACGGGTCTGCGCCAGCAGTTCGTTGATGTCTCGACCCGATAGCTTTCCATAGTGGAAATCAGCATTATATTTAGGTACATCGAAATATACCGACCCATCGCTCACATATGCATATCCGGCATCGAGAATCTTCTTCACATACTCTATCTGTTCTATAATGTGTCCGGAAGCGTGGGGTTCGATCGACGGAGGAAGCACATTCAGACGGGCCATAGCCTCATGGTAGCGGTTCAGATAATACTGTACTACTTCCATCGGCTCCAGCTGCTCAAGACGTGCTTTTTTTGCAATCTTATCCTCTCCCTCGTCGGCATCATGCTCAAGGTGACCCACATCGGTAATATTGCGTACATAGCGCACCTTATATCCCAGATGGGTAAGGTAACGGAAGAGGACATCGAAAGTGATCGCAGGGCGGGCATGCCCCAGATGACCATCACCATAGACGGTGGGGCCGCACACATACATCCCTACTCGCCCCTGATGCAACGGACGGAAAAGCTCCTTGCAGCGGGTAAGGGAATTATAGATGCATAGATTGTGATTCTTCATTTTTCAGGATTATGTCTTTAAGTGAGCCAATCTCACGAACATAGAGGGCGTGTCAGAGCGACTACATTGATGAGCCATTACGACACACCCTCTGATGTTTCATAGACGTTACGTTTATGCCTGGAAGGGGTTTGGGAGACCGCCGTTGTTAGCGTTACCTCCTTTGGGAGCCTTACGTACGATCTCGCCAAAATTACCTTCATACTTCTGGATGTTGTCGCGAAGAGCGAAAAGAAGGTTCTTGGCGTTCTCGGGGGTCATTATGATACGGCTCTGGACACGTGCCTGCGGCATATTGGGAGCTACATTGATGAAATCAAGGAAGAATTCACCTGCTGAGTGAGATATTACAGCCAGATTTGCATAGTGACCTGCTGCGATTTCGGGAGTAAGTTCAATTTTTATTTCTTGCTTGTTTTCTGCCATTTCTATTAAATTTTATTGTTGATATTAACGATTATCTATTATTATCGGCGGATGATTCTCCACCGTCGGGTATCTCTTCTTCATCGCCGGAAGTCAACGATAAAGGTTTTTCGATTATAAACTCGGTCAGAGAAGTATTGTTCGAGTTGTTGACATGAATTTTAAGTCCTTTATATTGAGGGTGCGTCCACAATGCATATAGGTCGAAGGCTACATAATACTGACGGAGGAAGTTTTCCCCATCACTACGGCGGATATTCACCAGATATGCATCCGGATATTCGTTGTCCATCGTCGTTTCATCAACAACAAGCTTGAATACCCGTGGATATGCATCGTAAACAAGGCTGACACGCATCACTACATTTCTACCAGCCCGCCACAGACTGCTCACCCATACCGGATCTTTATTCCAATCGGCAAGGGTTTCCGGAGCGCCTTTAAGCAATTTGGAGTTGGTCACTGTGCCGATACCTTGAACCTCTATCTGGTCAGTCACATATGCCTCACCGTGTGAGGGTGTATAGGCAAGCAGAAGAGACTCCCCCTTTTCGAGCTTGCCGAGATTTAACGGCGACGACGCTGAAAGTTTTACAGGATCCTCATCATCGGGAAGATAGAGCGAAAAAACTGTCACTCCATCCTGCTGCGAAGTATATTCCACAACATCATACAACGTAGCATAACGCACTCCATCGGCCCGATCGTCAGAACAGCCTATGGTTGTCACCGCAAGCCACAGGTATGCCGATACCGCCACAAATCTCGATAATGTTGCTCTAACGTTCACTACTTCAGGGGTTAATTTGATTTATTCGACGTTATCTCAGTAATTTTCCCATCAGTCATATGCACAACCCGGTCGGAATCGGCTGCAAGCGACTCGTCATGGGTGACAATAACGAATGTTTGCCCTAAATCGCGCCGCAAATCGAAGAACAGCCTGTGAAGCTCTCTACGGTTCTGCGTATCAAGGCTGCCGGATGGCTCATCGGCAAGCACAACATCCGGCCGGTTCATCAAAGCGCGTGCCACGGCAGCCCTCTGCCTCTCACCTCCGGAGAGCTGAGCCGGACGATGATCCGCCCGAGCCCTCAGCCCTAGATAAGCAATCAGCTCTTCTGCGCGCCTAAACGACTCTTTTCTGTTCTGACCACCTATAAGGGCAGGCATTGCCACATTCTCGATCATCGAGAATTCAGGCAGCAACTGATGAAACTGAAACACAAAACCTATCCGACCGTTTCTGAAATGCGCCAGCTTACTGTCGCTGAGGCTTAATACATCCTCCTTACCATAGCTGACGCTTCCGCTGTCGGGGCGGTCAAGCGTGCCCATTATCTGCAATAGCGTAGTCTTCCCGGCACCGCTCGGACCAACTATCGACATAACTTCCCCACGGTTCACATCAAGATCCACCCCCCGGATTACCTCCAGGCGGTCGAAGCTTTTATGTATTCCGCGTAAAGATATCATTGACTTGCAACTATTATTTTTTCTGATCAATCAAGATGCTCCGACAGGCGGCTGATAGCATATTCAGGGCGCATACGGCGATAGATGATGTCATATACTGTATCGGCTATCGGCATATTGACCTCATAACGCTTGTTTATCTCATGGATACACTTGGCTCCGTAATATCCCTCTGCGGTCTGCTCCATCTCCATCATGGCGGCTTTTACCGAATAACCCTTACCGATCATAGAACCGAAATTATGGTTACGGCTGAAGCGGGAGTAAGCCGTCACAAGAAGATCGCCGAGATATACACTGTCGCAGATCTGGCGCGGACGCGGATTCACAGCATCAAGAAAATGCTCCATTTCACGTATCGCGTTGCTTACCAGCATGGCAAGAAAGTTATCGCCCTTCTTCATACCATGCACTATACCGGCAGCGATAGCATATACGTTTTTAAGCACACCGGCATACTCCACTCCGTCGACATCAGTCGTAGGAATGGCATGGCAGTTCTTTGAGCCGCAGACACAGTTACCGAAACGCCTGGCTGCCTCTATATCCTTACATCCGATAGTCAGATACGTCGGACGGTCGAGAGCCACCTCTTCGGCATGACATGGACCGCTTACTACCATCAGCCGGTCGTCAGCCACATTGAAATTATCGCGCATATAGTCTGTGACAAGAAGATTCTCGCCAGGTACTATACCCTTGACAGCCGACACTACGAACTTCTTGCTGATGTCAACACTCAGTTTCTCAAGATGGCTCTTGAAATAAGGCGACGGCATCACAAGCAGCAACGTATCCGCCTCCTGGGCCACATAGTTGATATCCGACGAAAATTCTATGCGCTGAACGTCAAACTGAACATCAGTAAGATATGCAGGGTTGTGACCGAGACGTATGAATTCCTCGATACGGTCGTCGCGGCGCATATACCACAATATGGTATCACGGTTGCGGAGCAACAGTTTAGCCAGCGCTGTCGCCCAGCTTCCTCCACCCATCACCGCCACGCGTCCAGGATAATCTTTTGGTAACATACTGTGCAGATGTTAGTAATTTATACGCTTGCTTGTCATTCAGTCTCGCCTTCAGCAGGAGCAGCAGCTGCGATCCAGGCTGTCACCTCATCTATCGACGGATTCTTCAGACCAAGATGATATTTTTTATTGATACCACATAACTCTTGATGAAGCTTTCCGGCAACTGCCTTTCCGAGAGCCTCTACCGTAAGCATACCGGCTTTCTGAACCGGAGCTACCCACTCGGCGGCAACACCTACAGCTTCAAAAGCTTCAGGCTTATCGCGACGAGCTACTTTTTCAGGACGCATCTGCGGGAACAGCAAAACCTCCTGTATAGTGGTCTGACCTGTCATCAGCATCACGAGACGATCCATACCGATACCCATACCCGAAGTCGGAGGCATACCGTATTCAAGGGCACGGATGAAATCATGGTCTATGATCATCGCCTCGTCGTCACCCTTCTCCGACAGACGCATTTGCTCTACGAAACGTTCATACTGATCAATCGGATCATTAAGCTCAGAATATGCATTCGCAAGCTCCTTACCGTTCACCATTAGCTCGAATCTCTCCGTGAGCTCAGGATTATCGCGATGACGCTTTGTCAAGGGCGACATCTCTATCGGGTAATCAATAATAAAGGTAGGCTGTATGTAGGTACCCTCACATTTCTCACCGAATATTTCGTCGATCAGTTTGCCCTTACCCATAGTTTCGTCAACCTCAATACCCATCGAACGAGCCGCCTCGCGCAATTCGTCCTCGCTCTTGCCATTGATATCATAACCGGTATGTTCCAGAATCGCATCGCGCATCGTCACACGCGGGAAAGGAGCCTTGAACGAAATCACATTTTCACCTACCTTAACCTCAGTAGTACCATTTACCTCCATGCAAATCCTTTCAAGCATCCGCTCTGTGAAAGTCATCATCCAGTTGTAATCCTTATAGGAAACGTAAATCTCCATGCAGGTAAACTCCGGATTATGCGTACGGTCCATACCCTCGTTGCGGAAATTCTTCGAGAACTCGTATACACCCTCGAACCCTCCTACAATTAGACGCTTCAGATAGAGCTCATCAGCGATACGCAGATACAACGGAATATCAAGGGCATTATGGTGAGTGATGAACGGACGGGCAGAAGCGCCGCCGGGAATCGACTGTAGTATTGGAGTCTCAACCTCCATATAACCATGCTCGTTAAAGTAATTCCGCATGGCGGTGAATACCTTCGTACGCTTGATAAAAATATCCTTTACTCCATCGTTCACAACAAGGTCTACATAGCGGCGACGATAACGCAACTCAGGATCATCAAAAGAATCGTAGGTCACACCATCTTTCACCTTCACGATAGGGAGAGGGCGCAACGACTTACTCAGAACCGTCAGTTTCTGCGCATGAATCGATATTTCACCGGTTTGCGTACGGAAGACATATCCCTCCACACCTACGAAGTCCCCGATATCAAGCAGCTTCTTGAAAACGACATTATACAGATCTTTATTCTCGCCGGGGCATAGCTCATCACGGTTCACATACACCTGAATCCTGCCACGTGCATCCTGAAGCTCCATAAAAGAAGCCTTCCCCATTATGCGACGTCCCATTACACGACCCGCAACACTTACCACACGAGGCGCCGGTGCTTCTGGAAGAGCATTTCCATCTGCATCCACAGGCATATCTGTAAAATTATCCTTTATCTCGTCCGTATAACCCGTCACAGGAAATTCCGCCGCGGGATAAGGATCCACACCAAGCTGCCTCAGCTGCTCAAGCGACTGACGGCGCACTATCTCTTGCTCACTAAGTTCGAGTATATTCATATCATTAATTCTGGCACTTACCAATAATCTCTATTAATTTACAAAGTTACGAAATTGGTGAAAAAATTCCCACCCTCTCACACTAAAAAGCCTAAATGACTGAAAAAAAATGCATCACCACGCACACCTCCAGAAAAACGCATCTCATCAACCAAAAATAAGCAATAAAATTTTGGAAGTTCGAAAAAACATAGTAACTTTGCAGACGGAAACGAGAAATAGACCTCATATCCACACCAACCTCTGAAACATATTTTCAGATTTAGATGGTTCGCTAGCTCAACTGAATAGAGCATCTGACTACGGATCAGAAGGTTACAGGTTTGAATCCTGTGCGAATCACCCCCAACCCCACCAAACCCTCGGAGGTGCGCCGATTCCCTAATCTGGCGCGCCTCCACTCTTTTTATATCATCTCATCACCACGACACCCTGCCCTCCTGCGCACAACAACCCCTATTCACAATCCATACCTTACCACACCAATAGATACCAGCCCAACGCAATAGCGATTCCACATAATAGCTATTTCTTCACAAATATAACAGCTTCCCCCACTACCGCTCAGTCCTTCACAATCAGTTCCAATCCTACGTCATCCATCCCGTCAACCCCGTCAGTCCCGTCATGCGCTCAGCCGAGCGCATCACCTCCCCTCTATCCTCTCTCCTCCCATCTTCTCCTCAAAAACTCGCTGCCTCTTCCGGCTGCTTCTCATCGCCGGTTAATTCGGATAATTAATTCCCAATTACTAATTCATAATTCATAATTGCTAATTAAAAAAGGAGCGCCTTCACAACCATTGAGGTGTGAAGGCGCTCCGGAATAGGGGGCGGCTACCTACTCTCCCACTTTCGCAGTACCATCGGCGCGGCGGGGT
>CAZDWY010000058.1:0-15248 GCA_964509345.1 uncultured Alistipes sp. | reverse complement strand
GCAAACTGAGAATGATACGGAGTCATTGGTACACGAAAGTATATAGACGCGAAAATTATTTTTCCTACTTACTAATAAATAAAATCGGGGATTGATTGGATAATTCGGAGGGAGTTCGTAACTTTGTGTGAATTAGTATAAATCACCAAAAAGAGGTTCAGATGGGTTTCGTAAAGATGCTTAAAATGGCGTTCGGGTTCAGCGATTCGTCGGAAGATGAGGAGCTGGAAGGTATAGACGCGCGAGTTACCCCTTTGCGCAGCCGCCGTGAAAACGATGCCGGCAGTGAGCATGCCAATGTCGGGGATAACGGCTTCACTGCATCTTGCGAGATTAATGATACTGTGAAGAAGGGTGCGGGTGCAACGTCGGCTGTAGCCGCGGCTTCAGAACAGACGCATGTGCCTGACGCCATATTCGATACGGTGGTGAAGATTTTTAACGAATCGCTCCCCGAATTCCTTCAGAGCAGTGTCGACGAGAAGAGCCAGCGTGAATATATATACGAGGCGCTTGACACCTCCATGAAGAGTTATCTTGACAAGGTGGCTGAAAATGCCGGGAAGGCATACGGCCGGAGGTTTGAGAATGAACGCCGTTCGATGCAGGAGGAGATGGACGAGCTGCGCAAGCGTGTAAAGAAAGAGGAAACCGACAGCTCTGAATCGAAGAAGCTTCAGCTCAGCGCCCAGCGCCAGAAACGGGCTCTGAATGAGCGCATCAGTGAGCTGGAGAAGCAGATAACCGCCCTGCAGGCTGAAAACGAACAATATCTGCTTGAAAATAAAAGTTTGCTCAATAAGATACGTTTATATTCTGTCACCGGCGGTGGTGCTGTCGATGATGAAACAGCTATCCGCTATGCCGAGCTTACCGATTCACTTGATGCCACTCGGAGCGAACTTGCACGACAGAAGGAACGCGCTGCCGCCGCCGAACAGGAGGCGAAGGAAAATCTTATGGCACTTGACAACAGCCGCCGCAGGCTCGCGGAAGAGACGGAGGCTTACCGCCGGAAGGAGGAGGCTCTTGAAAAGAACGCGGATCTCATGAAGTCGCAGGCTGCGGTTCTCGAGGCTGAACTGACATCGCTACGTAGCGATGTCACACAGTTGACAGCTGAGAACGGCTCGCTGCGCGAAAAGCTCGACGAGGCAAACCGCAATCTTGAGGTTGTGGAAAAAATGAATGCACAGCTCGACGAACTCGAGGAGGCACGTCGGCAGCACGATTCGCAGCGCCGGCAGCTCAAAGATGAGCTGATGGCTGCAAAAGAGGATATACAACGGCTTGAAAAGGAGAAGGGAGAGTATGAGACAGTACTTGAAGCAAAGGAGAATACCATACGGTCGCTTGAAGACAGCACGGAATCGCTCCGTAAAACCATCGAGAACAACCTTTACGAGCATGCCAGATCTGAGAGTGTATTACGTTTGGAGATAGACCGGCTGAAGAGTCTTTCTGGAATTCATGAGTCTCAGGCTGAGCAAGATACTGTCTACACCATGCACTACGAAGAGCCTGTCCTTACAGCTGAAGAGCCGCCTATGGGTGAAGACGATGTGCTCGAAGTTATTCTGCCGGGCGCATCTTCCGGTTCCGTGGCAGACACCGCAGTATCAGAAACTGCAGCGCCTGCTCCTGCTGAGCCTAAACGCAAGAGCAAACGTGGACGCAAACCGAAGCCGCGCATATCAGCTATAGATGATACAATAGCTGATACCGACTGGCTGGTAGCCACACCTCCGATAAAAAAGAAAAATCCGCAAACCGAAACAAATAATGAATTCGGGTATAAGGAACCTGACAGAAAGATTACTCCCGATCACCCGGCGCAGATGTCGCTCTGGTGATTATATATCGCCCTCCTCTCCTTCTCTACTTAAACCTAACAACTGAAAATGAAGATGAAAGAGAACCAGACTTTATATTCGCTTGCAGCCGGAGCACTGATGGTGGTATCGGCATGGTTCAATACGGTGGAGGCAGCTCCCGTCTCAGCTCCTGCCGGAGTGATAAATGTAAGCTCGATAGCAGATTACGTCTATCCATCGAATGCCGCAGCCACTCCGGGTGCGATGCAGTTCATGCCGGACGGAACCTCATTCCTGCGGATGACCGATGGAGGGACCAAGATTATCCGCTACGATATAGCGACAGGCAAGGAGGTCGAGACAGTGTTCGACGCGTCGCATACACGCGAGAATTCCGTCGCTTCTGTCGAGGGCTTCACTATAAGTCCTTCCGGGACGAAACTGCTGTTGCGCACCTCAACCACTCCCGTATACCGTCGCTCGGTGAAAGCCGCTTATTATATATTCGAGATAAAGCGCAATATCCTGCGGCCGCTCAGCAAGGAGCATGCCCTGCAGCAGGCGCCCCTGTTCTCGCCGGATGACCGCATGGTGGCATTCGTGTCAGATAATAATATTTTCATAAAGAAAACCGACTACGACACCGAGGTTGCAGTAACCGATGATGGCGAGATAAACAAGATAATCAACGGTATTCCAGACTGGACCTACGAAGAGGAATTCGCCACCAGCAACTCCATGGCATGGGCTCCGGACAACACTTCGCTGTGTTATCTCCGCTACGATGAGAGTCGGGTGCCGATGTTTACTTTCACCGACTATGCCGGATGGTGCCATCCCCGTCAGGAATATGCGCTCTATCCCGGTCAGTTCTCCTACAAATATCCGGTTGCGGGGGAACCGAATTCGGTGGTGACAGTCCACACATATGATGTCGATACACGTAAGACAAAGGAGGTAACGCTCCCGGATGCAAATATTGAATACATACCTCGTCTGGAATTCGGCGGAAATTCTGCCGACCGGCTGATGATAGTGACCCTCGACCGTGCGCAGAGCCGGATGGAGGTTTACATGGCCAATCCCAAATCGACTGTTGCCAAATCGCTTCTTGTAGAGCAGGCGAAGGCATGGCTGAATCCGTCGACATATGAGGATATAAGATTCGAGAACGACGGATTCACCGTAATGAGCGAGCGAACCGGTTGGAATCATCTCTATAAATACTCGTACGCAGGTCAGGAACTACGTGCCATAACTTCCGGAAATGCTGATGTAACAGCCTACTACGGTACCGATGCACTCGGTAATGTATATTACCAGACGGTCCCTCCCGGAGATGCACCCTCGAATGCTCTCAACCGCGTGGTATGCCGCGTGGACCGCACCGGCAAGAAGATTGAAAATCTGACAGAGGCCACCGGATGGGGGAGCGCCCAGTTCGCGCCCGGAATGACGTTCTATATCACCAATCACAGCACCGCAGACATTCCTCCGGTATATACTCTTTTCAACAATAAGGGTAAAAAACTCCGTGTCCTTGAGGATAATTCCACCTACGCCGCACGCTATACACAAGCACCCCGTCGCGAATTCTTCACCATGCAATCGGATGGAACGACACTCAACGGTTATATGGTGAAACCTTCGAATTTCGATTCCTCGCGCCGTTATCCTGTGATAATGTGGCAATACAGCGGTCCAGGCTCGCAGGAGGTGACGAACCGTTGGAAAATGGATTGGGACGTATATGCCGCCACTCAGGGCTTTATTGTGGTATGCGTGGACGGGCGCGGCACTGGCGCGCGCGGTGAGGCATTCCGCGATGTCGTTTACAAGCGTCTCGGTTATTACGAGACCATAGATCAGATTGCAGCCGCACGCTATGCTGCGTCGCTTCCTTATGTGGATGGCGAACGCATCGGTTTGGGCGGCTGGAGCTATGGCGGTTATGAGACACTTATGGGGGTTACCGATTCCGATTCTCCCTGGAAAGCGGCGGTAGCGATCGCGCCTGTCACATCGTGGCGCTACTATGATACGGTATATGCTGAGCGTTATATGCTCACTCCGCAGGAGAATGCCGACGGATATGCAGAGAGTGCACCCGTAGATCGCGCCTCGCGTCTTTCATGCCGTTTGCTGATAATTCATGGAACAGCCGACGACAATGTTCACCTGTCGAATACGATGGAATTTGTTGGAGCTCTTCAGGCTGCCGACCGCTATTGCGACATGTTCCTGTTCCCGGCAATGAACCATTCGATCCACGGATGCGATGCCAGAGCTTTGGTCTACGGTCGTATGATCCAGTATTTCAGTGATAATCTTTGATTTATCATTTCTGTTTATACGATGAATAGAGCCGACAAACGAAAGAATGGACTTTCCACTGCAATTTTCGGGCTGTGGAGAAACTGGGCGGTAGCCGTCGGGTTGCTGACGGTACTCGCCGTCTGTGCGCCGCTTGTGTCCCGTCAGTGGCTCGCGCCCATGAATATCGTGTTCTTTCTGGCGCTTCAATGGATGCATTCAAGGATGCGCAGGCAGGATGCCCCATCATGTTCGCGTCTCATTCAAGAGGTGTCTGCGGTAATACTTGTCACCGCCCTGTTTGTGGTGGGATTGCATTTCTTTACACATGGAAAGGAATTGTATGAGTTGACCGGTCAACCTTTTCTTGCCGATTCGCCGCTCATAGCGATTCTTGTTACAGCTCCTGTGGCAACGGTTGTCACCCTCATCTTCCTTCTCCGGCGCAGCGAGCCGTTCGTATGTCAGAAATGTAAGGTGCGCTACGGAAGTGTGATAGAGTATGGCTTTGTAGGAAGCCTGTTCAAGCGTGAGCTGATGTATCAGACCCGCATGCTTTTTGCTCTGTCTCTGTTGCTGTCACTGATCGAGTGGGGTTATTATATGGTACATTATATCAATACCAATCTTAACCGTGCTGATCTGTTCTTTTTCGTGTGGCTGCCCCTGGCTCTTTATGCGCTATCACTGATATATCTCGGATGCCGCTATTATTCGCTGTGGGTATATTATTGCCATAATGACGAGGAGGGAATGGTGGCGAAACCCGGTGCTTCCACTCTCCGCTATCTTATACTGAACGACGACAAGCTTTTTATCAACATAGTTGATACGGGCAAAAAATTCAGTAATGGTGCTAAAGTGAAGCGTTTCGATACCCCGGTCATAATCCGCACGGCATACAGCGAAAATGAGAATATCCATAACGCGATCCGTATGTTCGAGCAGGCTACCGGCATCAAGGATGCTGTTATCCGTCTGGCATATGCATCGCCCGATACAATCACATATCAGAATGTGTTCCACTATTTTGCATTTCTTCCCGACAGCGAGACTGTCGTCGATTCAAAAATAGAGGGGGAGTGGCTCACGTGGGGGCACCTTCGTCAGATGGCTAATCAGAGACTTCTGAGCGGCTGTCTGGTCAGTGAGTTAAACAGAATATATACGATGGCGATGGCATGGAAAACCTACGATGAGCAGGGACGCCGTCTCTATAGTATCAAGCACTACCGGCCAACTTTCCGCCTGCGTGACATAAAGAACTGGGAGGTGGATTTCAATGATCCTCACTGGCTCCTTATTTCTAAAAACAATCAGGATAGTTTCTGGTATCCGGTTCGCCGTCTGTTTAACAAGAGGATGAGAGGACGGAGAAAAAAAGAAGTAGAGAAGTAGAGAAGGGTTTCCGCGGTAGCTGTCGGGTTTCTTCCGATTTGCTGTTAATTATATTCATTTTTACTCTTTTTCAAGATTATATGTCGCGCATTCTTGCAATAGTAGGACCGACCGCGTCGGGCAAAACGCGCCGGGCTGTAGATGTCGCCCGCTCGCTGGGGGGAGAAATTGTGAGTGGCGATTCGCGTCAGGTTTACCGCGGCATGGATCTCGGAACCGGGAAAGATCTTGAAGAATATGAAGAGATTCCCTATCACCTGATAGATGTGGCACCTGCCGGTAGCAAATACAATCTCTATGAGTTTTTGCGCGATGCGGGAAATGCGCTCGATATAATTGATTCAAAAGGGAAGGTTCCTGTGGTATGCGGTGGTACGGGGCTTTATGTGGAGTCGCTGCTGAAGGGGATGAGATTGCCGGAAGTGCCTGTCAATGAATCCCTGCGACATCAGCTTGAGGGTAAGCCGCTCGCTGAGCTTACAGAAATTCTCGCAGGTATGAAAAGCCTTCACAACACTACCGACGTTGATACCGTAAAAAGGGCTGTGAGAGCCATAGAGATCCAGACTTATTATGATGAGCATCCCGAATGTGCCGGGGGGGTATCCCCGGGTGAACCGCTCGATGCGGTAATAATCGGGGTGGATATAGATCGCGAGACACGGCGTCGGAGAATAACAGAGCGTCTTGACGCACGCCTGGAGGCCGGTATGGTTGAAGAAGTACGCGGTCTTCTTTCCACCGGCATTCACCCTGAAGACCTGATGTATTATGGTCTGGAATATAAATTTCTTACATCGTATGTTATCGGTCAACTTTCGTTTGATGAGATGCGGTCGGGGCTTGAGATCGCGATACACCAGTTTGCCAAACGTCAGATGACCTGGTTCCGCGGAATGGAGCGCAGGGGCTTCAATATTCATTGGCTGCCTTACGATTTGGAGAGAGCGGATTTTGTGAACGAATGTATCAGGTTATACGGGGGTAATGGTGCAGCGGTCTGACATATCCTGTGTGCAGGCGGTATTACTGGTGTGTATTCTGATTTTTGCCGCAGTGGTACCTGCCAAAGGCGCTGACTGGGAGTATCTTCAGCCGGAGCCGATACAGTGTAAAGGTGGAGAGAGCGCAACGATGGTTTTACCATCAGGGTGCGGGGAGTTTGTCCTTGAAGGGAAATTGCTGTTTGCGGGAAATCATATGGGAGGTGGCCTCAACGGTCAGCAGTGGATGGTCGACTTTCTGGATGAGAATGCCGATGTGGTGAGGCGTCTCACCGCCCGGTACGATACAGCGCCGCTTTACAACGGTTTTTCCGACAGCCGTTGTCTAAAACTTACTCTCGATTCGGTTGCGCCGGGAGGGGAATGCATAGAGTGCGACAAGGCTGAACTCCACAATGATTTTGAGATCTACGGACGGGTGAATACGGTGGTCATCGACAACCGCGGAGGGATATTTGGCATGTGGCTCGGACGTGACGGAGGGGTGTATGCCATCGGAGGTGATTTCCCGCGGATGGTATCTGCCATCAGGATCGCAGGTACTAAGAATATGAAGCTGTATGACGCGGTGGTCAAATGGCGTCGTGACCCGAGGCTGGCTCTGTCGACTACATGGAGCAGTGCCGAACTGGACGCATTGGCCGGTAAGTACGGTGAGGGTGAAAACCCGTCGGGACGATGGAGGTTTCTCGACCGTGACACTGACAGCCGCTGGGCTGAACCGGGAGGGCGTTATCGCCTTGCGATAGTTCCACACGAGGATGGTCGGGTGAAGGCAGCTCTCAATAGTGAAGGGCAGATTCCTGAATATGACGTGATCTATGTAGGGGGTGCGGAATCGAACAGCCGGCGCTGGCAGCCGGGTATGGTGAAGGCCCACCTGTATGCTACGCCTTTTGCAGGTCATTATGAGGTGGTGTGGTACGACGCATTTTACGAGGATATGGGTGAGGAGGTCACCGCCGATCTTACCGACGGAGCAATTCTGACATTCAGTTTCCCACTGTATAGGGCAAAGCTGAGATTCGCGCGAGAGTAAGGGAAATACGAGGTCAGAGTTACGAGGTCAGAGTTATGAGGTCAGAGTTATGAGGTCAGATGTAATAGTAATTGGGGCTATTCCGGTCCATGAACCTTATCTGTGGCTATATCATAGGTGAGGGTGCTGTCGAGCAGACCGGCTTTGATTGTCTCATTATTTCGTGTGAGTGAGTAAACGCCGTCTGTAACCCCGATGGTCTCAATATAGGTGTAGAGGGTAGTGGGGAGCTGGTCGTATAGGAGCATACCAGGGAGAATGCTGCCACGTCCGTCAATCTCTGTCCATGCCGGAGTTGTGTTAAACTCAAGATAGGCGCTTCCGCTGAGGGTGACGTGGTATACGTTATCGGAAAAACTGTAGTCGGATACTGAGATTTCGGGAAAATATTCCGAAATGAACGCTTGTATCTTAGGGGGTAGCTGGTTGTACTCGTCGTTGTTGTCGCTACAGCTGGTAGTCAATGGCAATGACATCGCGAAAAAAGCTGCTGCCAAAAGAAAAGGTCTGATATGTAAAAGTCTTTTCATTGTGTTTTCTTTATGTTAAGAATGCCTTATAGTCTTTTAACGTTTTCGGAGTGTGCGGTGTTCTCTGATTTTTTTGTTTTCGCGAATTTCGCATATTTGGCGTATTTTGCTGTCTTTTTTGGAATAAATGTCGCATAAAATTATGATCGTTTTAGAAATATTCACTACATTTGCCATAATTTTTGTAAACTAAGGATGGAAGCGTCTTTGGTGCGAAATTAGCATGAGTGTAAATTAGTGTAAGGAAAAAGTAAAACAACATAGTAATCTCTTTTCAATCATTATGATTATTTACAAATTGCTTACCGGAACGGTAGTAGCTGCAAGTATGCTGGCTTTGGTGTCGGCATGTAGCGATACTTTCGATCCGGCAATTGCCTCCGAAAAGCGGGGAAGGTTGCTCGTGAGCGTAGACCTGGACAAGAATGTGGCAGCTCCGAAGGCCAAGTCGCAGGCTCCGTCATCGCGGACAACAGCCGACGAGATCGCTGTAGAGGATCTCACACTGCGTCTGGTATCAGAAGACGGCAGTTTCGACGAGAGCTGGGATACCGCCGAGCAGATGGCGGAATCTGGTGATGTGCCTGTAGGTACATATCAGTTTGAGGTTTTCTATGGAGAACCTGAGGACGAGGGGTTTGAGAAGCCGTATTATTACGGTGAGCAGACCGTGACCATTATGGAAAATCAGACTACTACCGTAGAGGTGACCGCTACTCTCGCCGATGCGATGGTGACAGTGGGTTACTCAGATGCGGTACTCAGTTATTTCAGCGAGATAGAAGGTATAGTTAAAACCTCGCTACACAATGAATTCAAATATGATACCGACGAGGAACGTCCGTTGTATGTTACCCCCGGTGCGGTGTCGGTGTCGGTGGATGTAAAGAAACAGAACGGTGTGACAGCCACTTTGTCTACCGACAATATTATGGCCGTAGCGCGAAATCATTACCATGTCAATTTTGATGTGAACGGCGGCGAGACCGGAAGTCCGACACTTACCGTAACCTTCAGCTCCGCGCTTGAAGAGAAGGTGGTGGAGATGGATCTCAGCGATGAGATTCTTTCAGCACCGGCTCCAGAGATCCATGCGAACGGTTTTGAGAACGGTGAGCTGCTGATGCTTGTTGAAAGTGTGGCTGTAGAGAATCTGTCGGCTACGGTAGTAGGTCAGGCAGGTATAAAAAGCCTCGTTCTCACAACCAATTCCACATGGCTCCATGGTCAGGGATGGCCGGAAACCGTTGATCTTGCAAATCCTGAGGCCGATGTTCTTGCCAAACTGACCGAATACGGTTTGAAGCTATATGGTCTCGACAGCCCCAAATCGAAGATGGCGCTGGTAGACTTCGGTGGAGTGATTGAGCATATTCCGCATATAGAGGAGATGGACAATACAACGACATTCTCTCTGGTGGCTACAGACCGTGCCGGCCACTCCTCGGAGGAACCGTTCGAATTGAAGTTCGAGGTAGAAAATCTGGCTTTGATGGTAACCGAAATCGCCCCGCTGAAGCAGGAGGAGACAAGCCTTGGTTTTGATGTGCTTTACAATGCTTCGGGCTTCGAGAAGAATGTGAAGGTGCAGGTACGCAACATCCGCAATACCTGGGATGTGGTTAAACCGACAAGCGTAACGCCCAGTCCTGACAACAGCCACTTATACCATGTGGTAATCCCTGTGGCTGGCGACGACGATGTTGTCTTCAAGGTATTGGCAGGCAAGGATGAATCGGAGGAATATACAGCTGTTCGCGTGTCTCGCCCGGCAGAGGTATATGAAAACGATGTATTTGCAACTCATGCTGCCGTAACTTTCACTGGCGATGATGTTACCTCTGCCTCCGGCGGTACGGTGATGCTTTCGTCCGATGGTGGTCAGAGCTATGCTCAGGTATCGGCAACCGCATCGGGCAAGAAACTCAATTTCGGAGGTCTCGAGCCGAACACGAAATATATGGTGAAAGCATCCCTTGACGGATTCGGTTCGAAAGCTATCAGTTTCACCACCGAGGAAGCTCTTCAGATTCCCAACGGCAATCTGGATGCTGACGTTATATCTCATTCTAACCATCAGTATGAGTTTATCGGCTGGGGCACAAACAACCCGATGACCTCAAGCCAAGGTGTGAGCGCGGAATATTGCAGAAATTCAGGCTCGATTCAGACTACCGACGCCGTAAGCGGTAAGGCTGCACTGCTCCGTACTACAGGGTGGGGATCCGGAAATACGAATGCCGGAGCATGGAGTGTTATTAAATATGTGGATCCGGCGTTGCTACATCTCGGTTCCGAACGCTCTTCAAGAGCCTCGAATATTTTTGATACGTCGGATCTTGATTGCGGAATAGAGTTCGCTTCGCGGCCCTCCTCACTGTCATTCTATTATAAATATTCAGCTCCTAACTCAGGCGACACCGGTGAGGTTCTTATCCGGGTGATAGATAAGTCAGGCAAGACCATTGTAGAGGAAAAACGTAATCTCGGAAAGCGCGATGCGTATGGAGACAAGGAGACAATAACTTTGTCATATCCCGCTGATGCTCCTAAGTGCGGCAAATTGTATGTGCGCTTCCTCTCTTCCAATAAGACTCCCGGAAATAAAGATGGAGATTGGCTGCACTGGGGAAATCCTCATACCGGTGCTACTCTTTATATCGACGAAGTTGAACTTAATTATTAATCTCCGACAGAATAAAAAAATATGAAAGCTAAATATTTATCGGTAATAGCTGCTGCGGTGATGGCTATCGGCGCAAGCTCATGCAGCGACGACCGCATGAAGGTGGAGAATTTTGACGAAGGTAAGCTCAATACCTCGTCGATAATCCCCGAAGTATTGAACGCGGAGATTATTGTCTCCGATAAGTCCGGTTCGCGTGGTGCAATGTCGCGTGATACATACGATTTCTCAGACTTTAAGATTACGGTAGAGAACAATCAGGGTATTCCAGTTGCAGAGTGGATCTACTCCAAAATGCCCTCCCTCCCGACATTCCCTGTAGGTTCCTACACCCTCAATGTGGTATCGCGCGACGAGGTCCATGCCGAGTGGAACGCACCCCGGTTCGTGGGCAGCCAGACATTCGTGATAAAGAAAAATGAGGTGACTAATGTAGAGACCGTAGTGTGCAAGCTGGCGAATATATGTGTCAGTGTTGAGTTCGACGACGCTCTGCTGAAGGCGGCCGCAGAGGATCTTGTAGTAACAGTAACCTCATGCGACGATGCCCATAACCTCTCATTCACCCGTGAGACCTATGAAAGAGGTGACAAGGGATATTTCCACGCCGAGGGTCAGACCACTCTCGCGGTGCGTTTCTACGGAACCGTCAACGGCATGCTTGAGGACTTCCCCTACACCCTCCAGAATGTGGAGGCAGGGCAGCACCGCAAAGTGACTTTCTCGCTCCGCGGCAATACCAACCCTGTGCCCAATGAGTTCGGTGGAATCTCGGCATCGGATGGTGAGGGAATCTCGGTGTCGACAACAGTGACACGCGAGGATCTTACCAACGACTCTCCCTTTGAGGAGGAGGTTCTCCCCTCCGACGACCGTCCCGGCAAGGAGGATAATCCGGATAATCCCGATGTTCCAACTCCCCCCGACGATCCTGTCGGTGATTCTGTAGTCAGCTTCAGCAAACCGGAAGGATGTAAGCTTGATATAAATGGCGGCGTAAATGAAGTGGAAGGCTATGAAGGGGATGCCATAGTTATCATAAAGTCGGAAACCGGATTCAAGAGTCTCGAAGTTGAAATTGACTCCGAGGGTCTGACCCCGGATGTCCTTTCAGGCGTAGGGCTCTCAAGTAAATTCGATCTCGTTACAGGTCTGTCAATTCCCGGCGGGGATGATCTGTCGGAAGGACTTTCCGGTCTCGGTTTGCCTGTAAAAGAGGAGATTACGCAAGATCCCGATAATTCCATTAATTTCGATATCACACAGTTTGTGCCGCTGCTGGGTATATATCCCGGAAACAGCAACTTTACAATTAAAGTGACACCGATTACCGGCGCTCCGGAATCAATGACACTCAAGTTTCATAACTAAACTGAATTGAAAATGAAAAAGATATTGTTCTTTAGCGCAGCAATGCTGGCGATGTTTTCATTCAGCAGCTGCTCTGACGCCATCGACTATGATGTAGAGGGCGCCGATGGGGAAGGGCGTGTGTTCCTGCGTCCCGTACTCAACAGCGAAGTGAAGGTTGAGAGCCGTGCCATTCTTTCCGACGATGAACTGGCAGAGAACGCTATCATCTGGATCTCCAGTAAGAAAGGTGTTGTCCGCAAATACACAGGTGTCCAGAATGTCCCTCAGGAGGGTATTTCGCTCGTGAGCGGAAGTTATGTTGCTGAAGTGTGGGCCGGTGATTCTGTTCCGGCATCGTTCGACAACCGCTATTACAAAGGGTATCAGCCTTTCGATGTAAAGGCGGGTGGCACTACCGGCGTCAGCGTGGAATGTACCATCGCCAACAGCGTCGTGACCGTGGAATATGAGGAGGCAGTCGACGAAGTGCTGACTGACTATGTGATGACTGTAGGTCATAAGGCAGGCACTCTTGAATATAAAGGTCGCGACGACGAGAAGGTTCCCGGTTATTTCATGATGCCTTCGTTTGATAAGGATCTTACCTGTACGCTTACCGGCACTACATCTACGGGTAGCGCTTTCAGCCATTCCATAACGATTGAGAATGCGCAGCCGGCTACCAAATATGTAGTAAAAGTAAAGCATGGAGGACCTGCTGATGACGACATAGGCGGTGCTCTCGTCAAGATCGAGGTCGATGAAAATGCCGTAGAGGTAGAGGACAGATATGTAATAGAGTCAGGTCCTACATTTCAGGGAACCAATTTCGTCATGTCCATGCCCGTCATGGGTCAGGCAGGTGAGCTTTCCGAGAAAAAGGTATATATCAAGAGTGTCTGCGGCTTCAAGGATGTGATGGTGAGCTGCGATGCTTTCTCCGATTTTCTTGGAATCGGCGGCGACGACTTCGAGGTGCTCAACATGGCTGATTTTATCCGTGAGGCTCTCACCGAAAAGGGTTTCTCATATCAGCATTTCACACACCAGGAAGATGATGTCCCTGAAGCAGACCGTAGTTTTGAGGAGATGAAGTTAATTTTCAACGATAACTTCATGAATCTCTTCCCCAACGGTAACCATACCGTTACCTTCACCGTTACGGACAATAACGGCAAGACTGCATCAGCAACGATGGTTTTGATGCTGAGCGATGCCAAGGTCAGGACCGATGAAATTGAAAATGACGGTGTGGTATGGACTGACCGTGCTACCCTGTACGGGACAGTACTGAAACCAGGTCTTACCGGCATCGTGTTCCAGTATCGCGCCGAGGGTGCCCAGCAGTGGACCACAGTTTCGGCTGCTCCTGACAATGCGCCCGAAGGTAAGGCTGTCGCCGCTGAGGTAACCGGACTTATACCCAATACCACCTACGAGTACCAGATGATCTGCAATGAGTCAGACGTTTCATCTGTGTGCAAATTCAAGACCGAGGATACCCGTCAGATACCGAACGCAAGCTTCGAGGAGTGGAGCATGAGCGGAAAGGTTCAGCTTCTGTGTGCAGACGAAGCCAGCATGTTCTGGGACAGCGGCAATCATGGATCTGCCACTATGAGTAAACTTGTCACTCTTCCGTCGGAAGATGTGAAGAATAGCGGAAAATATTCGGCGAAACTTGAAAGCCAGTTCGTGGGTATCGGTTCCATAGGCAAATTCGCGGCAGGAAATGCGTTTATCGGAAAGTATCTTGGTACAGATGGCACAGATGGTATCCTCGGATGGGGTCGTCCGTTCGCTTCACGTCCTAAAGCGCTGAAGGTACATGTCCAGTATACTCCCCAGGCTGTGACCCATGCATCCTCTTCAGCTCCGCTGAAAAAGGGAGATATGGATCAGGGTATAATCTATATCGGAATCCTCGACAACTCTGTCTCCAAAACATACAATGGCGAATCATGGCCAGTGATTGTAAAGACTAAGACTTCCGAACTGTTTAGTAAAGATGACAGTAATGTGGTGGCATATGGCGAGCATGTGTTCACTTCAGCGACCTCCGGAATGATGGAATTTACAATTCCTCTGGAATATTATAAGACAGATGTCAAGGGTTCGTATATCGTGCTGACCTGCTCCGCAAGCCGCTATGGTGACTACTTTACCGGCGGCCCATCAGTAATGTATGTGGATGATGTCGAGCTTGTATATTGATATTCTATCAGATAAGATTATTTAACGGGGGAGCGCCAGTGGAGGCGCTCCCCCTGTTTTGTCATATCGCGAAAAAATCGTAACTTTGCCGGACAGCAGATAATGCTTTGAATCATCAAGTAAAGAATAAATATATATATCGCGATGGCACAACAGGAAGATGTGTTTAAGAAGATAGTTTCCCATGCCAAGGAGTATGGGTTCGTATTCCAGTCAAGTGAAATCTACGACGGTCTGTCGGCAGTCTACGACTACGGTCAGAACGGCGTGGAGCTCAAAAACAATATCAAGCGTTACTGGTGGGAGTCTATGACCCTGCTCCATGAGAATATCGTGGGCATCGACTCCGCTATCTTCATGCACCCCACAATCTGGAAGGCCTCAGGTCATGTGGATGCGTTCAACGATCCCCTGATTGACAACCGCGATTCCAAGAAGCGCTACCGCGCCGATGTGCTCATCGAGGAGCAGATCGCTAAATATGACGACAAGATTGAGAAGGAGGTAGCCAAAGCCCGCAAGCGTTTCGGCGATTCGTTCGACGAGGCTCTCTTCCGCGAGACCAATCCCCGCGTGATGGAGCATAAGGCAAAGCGCGAAGCGCTCCACACCCGCTTCTCCGACGCCATGAATGCCAACGATCTCGACGGTCTGCGCCAGATAATCCTCGACGAGGAGATCGTTGACCCGATCAGCGGCACAAAGAACTGGACCGACGTACGTCAGTTCAACCTCATGTTCAAAACTGAGATGGGATCGACAGCCGACGGCGCGATGAACGTGTATCTGCGCCCCGAGACCGCCCAGGGTATCTTTGTGAACTATCTGAACGTACAGAAGACAGGTCGCATGCGCATTCCCTTCGGTATCGCCCAGATCGGCAAGGCATTCCGCAAT